>NZ_JAGFVM010000023.1 GCF_017599325.1 Marinilactibacillus kalidii
GCTGGATTTTATAATGAAGTTAGCCACTTAGGCTAACCCATAAAAAAACGCCATGCGAATTTCATGTTATATTGAAGTTATACCACTAACTCTCAATAGACAGGATGAATTCACATGACGCACTCTAACAATAACACAACAGCACGTAAGGGAAAACACTTATCTTATTCAGAACGATCTCAAATCGCTATTTTAAAGACCGAGAACTACTCCAATCGCGGGATTGCAAAAGCTCTGGGACGTGTCCCACAAACGATTAATAGCGAGATTCATCGTGGAACGATTACTCAACTTAAACGTCAAAAGCAAAACGATAAAGTATATGACTACTATTCGACTAACTACGATCCTAATGCCGGACAAGCAGCTTATGATAGGCTTCAATTGAACTGCGGCCGTCGGCCAAAATGGGCTGATTCGGATGCATTTATTGAGTGGGCAGATGATAAACTGTTACGGGAAAAGTGGTCTCCAGATGTAGTCGTTGGGTTTGCTACGACACACGACTTATTTGATCCGTCTATTATTCCTTGTACAACGACCCTTTATGGATGGATTGACAAAGGTATCATGAGAACCAAGAATATGGATCTACTTGAAAAACTGTCGCGTAAACCAAAGGACACTTCTTATAGAAGTAGGATAAATAAGCGGATTTTAGGCCAATCCATTGAACAGAGGCCTGAAGAAGTTGATAATCGACAGACCTTTGGCCATTGGGAAATCGATACCGTTGTCGGAAACAAAGCGAAAACCGATTCGGTTTTATTGACGTTAGTTGAACGCCAAACCCGTTTTGAGATCATACTTAAACTCAAGGGGAAAGATAAAGAGTCCGTTGATCAGGCAATCAGTCAATTACGACATCGAGCCGGTGACACGTTCTCTAAAGTATTTAAGACCATTACCTCTGATAATGGATCTGAGTTTGCCGGCCTTCATAAGGCACTTCAAGAGACTCTTGATGTGTACTTCAGTCATCCTTATGCTTCGTGGGAGAGAGGAACGAGCGAGAACCAACATAAGTTTATTCGCCGATTTATTCCAAAAGGAAAAGCCATCGGTCAATTGAGTGAGACAGAATACTTGAGAATCCAGCAATGGATGAATGACTATCCTCGAAAAATACTTGGCTATAAAACTCCACATGACTGTTTTGCTCGTGCTCTACGCTCTTTATTCCAAATAGCCTAAGCACGTTAGTGCTTTCCAAATGACGACTGACTTCTTCTAATAACAATAACTAATTGAACAACTGACAATTAAGCGGATATATACTTGGAAACTAGGTGGCTAACTTAGACTTGAAATTTACGTGAAAAAGAAAACTGAAAAACGATCGCAGAAAAAATAAGGCAGAAAGAAGTAACATCAGTAAACACCAATCTTTTTGGAAAAGTTTTTATTAAATAGTGATTATGGTAAACTATATCGAGGAAATAGGATGAAGAGAAGAGCACTAGAGTGAAATTGAGAAATCTAAAAAAAGAATATGGTATGCAGATTGGGAGGATAATATGAAAATTGCTGTAGTAGAAGATAATCCAAATACGCGAAAAGAAATCAAGGCATATATAGAAGAATCTTCTAGACATCTATCCTTACATGTAGACATTGATCTTTATGAAGATGGCGTTGTTTTGGTCGATAAGTTTGATGCAAAGTATGATATTATCTACCTCGATGTAGAGATGGAAATCATGGATGGTATGACTACGGCAAAAAAAATACGAGAACGAGATTCTGAAGTTGTTATCGTGTTTATAACCAATCATGGACAAGTAGCCATTCAAGGCTATTCAGTTGATGCCGCTGATTTTCTATTAAAACCGTTAAAACCATTTACTTTTAATGAACATTTTAAAAAAATCACTAAAAAAGTAACGGTTAAATCTGAGTCTATTATCGTTAAAATAGCTGGGAATTTAAGAAAGATAAATTTAAGTGATATTCAATATATCGAAAGCCAAGGTCATTATATAAAGTTTAAAACAATCAATGAAACATTTACAATTATAGATACTTTAAAGAATATCCAAACTAAATTGGATAATGACTTCTTTTTTAGATCGTCCAATTCAATTATTGTGAATTTGAACCATATTGATAAAGTAGAAAAAAACACCATATTTATAGACGATGAGAAATTGGATATCAGTCGTGCCAGGAAAAAAGCATTTATCGATCGATTCACCATATTTTTAGGAGAGTCTGTCTTATGATGAATGAACAAGTATTACCAGATATTCCACGTTTTTATACGGCGATTGCCGAAGTAGCTTCGTGCGTCATTTTTATATGGCCATTTATCACTAAAAGACAAGCATCATGGTTCAGAATACTTTTAATGATTTTAGCTTTTGGATCAGGTCAAATACTCTTACAAGCTTTAGCAGGTAAACTTCCAATCATACTGTGGATACCAGGAATGTTAGTGAATATCGTATGGATGGTCTTAACGATTGTAACGCTAAGTAAAGTAAATTATAAGATTGGGTTATATCTATTTTCCAAGGCTTTCATACTATCGGAATTTATGGCATCTATATTCTGGCTCCTGTACTGCATTACATTATATCCTGCAGGGATAGATTCTAGTTTTGTTGTATTTATATTCGGTGCGTGTATTTATTCAATCGTATTATTTCAAGTATTTAAAATAGAAAAGAATACGCAAGATCATAAATTTCTACAATATATTGATAGTAAAGAAGTAATCATCATTAACTTTTTAGTGATCACAATATTTGGCACGAGTAACTCAGGCTTCTTGCTTTCAAATACTAATTATAATTTTGGTAACACACTCGCTGTATTCGTTATACGTTCGATAGTAGACATTAGCGGACTCTGTATCATTTATTTATATAACTATGTAAAAATAGATAATTTGAATAAACAAGAACTCAATCTTATCAACAATTTATTTAATAATCAGTACTTACAATATAAAACGTATGCTGAAAACACTCAATATATCAACCGAAAGGCGCATGATTTAAAGCATCAAATCGATGTCATTTTGTCTGAACAAAATATTCGTAAACGAGAAACGTATCTTGCTAGAATCAAACGTTCGATTGAAGAACTTGGTCTGAAAATAGAAACAGGGAATGCTGTGCTGGATACAATGTTGACGCAAAAAAACATTCATTGTAAAGAAAATCAAATCAATTTGACTTGCATTGCGAATGGTAAACTCATTAATCAATTTGAAGTAATGGATATCTGTAGTTTGGTAGGAAATGCTTTAGACAATGCGATTGAGCATGTTGAAAAAATTGAAGATGAAGAAAAAAGGCTCATTACATTCAAATTAGCTAAAAAAGGAAAAATGGGTGTAATGAATGTGAGTAATTATTGTTTAGAAGATATCTTTTTAGATGGTACCCTGCCAGAAACATCAAAAGTCGATAAAGATAATCATGGTTTTGGGCTCAAAAGTATTCAATACATCGTGGAGAAGTATGATGGGAATATGCACATCGATTTTTCGGATAACTGGTTCAATTTGCGTATTATTTTTCCTTTAGAAGGATAGAATCATGACTATTTTTTTAGAAGCTAATTGACTTAAAGTGAATTTGAATTGCAGAAGAGGGGAAAGAACAAGCCTGAGAATTCATACAGGCTTGTTCTTTTTTGACTTGTAAACCATCACTGCTAAAATCAAGCTTACCAAAAATGTAATAGAAGGTTCCGAATATGTAATAGATATAGAGTAGTCGGATAGAACGTGTTAATTTGATTAGTGAAAGGGCTTTTAAAAAATAGGAGGGTTCAGATTGAAAAATAAAAAAATACCCGCAATACTTTTATATATTTTAAATATTGCACTAATTATTGCTTTGATTGTAGGCTACTATTATGCAAATAAGTATTCGCAAATTATTACGACATCATTGGGACACGAGACAACTAAAATAACGAGTTCGGATGAAAATGAAAGCGCTGAATACTATGAAAGTGATTATGAAAGTGAAGAAGCACAAGTCGAACATAGCGAAGAAGTCGTTAAAGAGGTAGCTTCTGAAGGAATTGTTCTAGTAAAAAATGAGAATGAGGCATTACCTTTAGATGCTAGTTCAAACATCTCTATATTCGGTCAAAACTCCGTTGATTTTGTTTATGGTGGAGAAGGCGCGAGTTCGGTAGATAAATCCAAAGCCGTATCTTTCATGGATGCGCTAGATACATCTGGATTTGAAACGAATCCTACATTAACTGAATTTTACACTGATGGTCCAGGATCTTCTTTTAGAAAATCTAAACCTGATTTATATGGTGAAGGAGAATTTGCCGTAAATGAGGTACCTGCGAGTGAGTATACGGACGAAGTGATCGACTCATTTGAAGATTACAATGACGCAGCAGTCGTCGTAATCGGAAGATCTGGAGGAGAAAGCGCAGATATCTCTACTGAAGTATTGGATTCTGGATCACGTTATCTAGAACTAGATCAAGATGAGATTGATATGATCAATTTAGCTGATGAAAATTTTGATTCTGTTATCGTGGTATTAAATACCGTTAACCCAATGGAATTAGAGGCTTTAGAGTCTGATGCTGTAGATGCAGTGGTTTGGACAGGCGCAGTTGGACAAACAGGAACATTGGCGATCGCAGATGTACTGAATGGAACAACAAATCCTTCAGGAAGATTTACAGATACGTATGCTTATGATGTAATGAGCGCGCCAGCAATGGTAAACTACGGAAACTTTTCTATTGAAAATACCTCTGTAGAAGGTGCAAATGGCTACATGGTTTACAGTGAAGGCATTTATATCGGTTATCGTTATTATGAGACAAGATACGCTGATTTTGTCAGAGGTGTTGAAAATGTGGGAGAGTTTGATTACTCAGAAGCAGTCCAATATCCATTTGGCTATGGTACGTCTTACTCAGCATTTTCTTATAGTGATTATACAATGTCCGAAGAAGATGATGAATATGTATTCGAAATTGAAGTAACAAATGATGGAGATACAGAAGGTAAAGACGTTGTTCAATTATACATGCAATCACCTTATACAGATTATGATAAAGAAAATCTAATTGAAAAACCTGTCGTTGAACTAGTGGGCTATGCTAAAACAGAACTATTGAGTCCACAAGAAACAGCAACGGTTACTATAAATGTCAGCAAAGAAAGTATGAAAGTCTATGATGCTAATGGATTTGAAACGTATATCGTAGATGCTGGCGATTATCAGTTTGCAGTGGGCGAAAATGCACACGACGCAGTGAATAATATCTTAGCTTCAGAAGGTTACACTGAAGAAGACGGAATGACTGAAGCTGGAAATGAAGATATGGTTCAAACGATTACGATAGATGAAATGGACTCTGAAACGTATGCAAGTTCAGTTGCTACATCTAACCCTATTACTAATCAATTTGAAGCTGTTGATATGCAAAAATATGATGAGTCACTGACTTACCTAAGCAGAAATGATTGGGAAGGGACATGGCCAGAGGTCTACGCTGGTGGAGAACTTGAAGCATCAGATGCTTTCTTAGAAGATCTAAAAGTTGATCGTACACCTCAAGAAGAAGTAACGGAAATGCCGACATTAGGAACGATTGATGAGGAATTAGGCAAAGTATCCGCTATACATCTTAAAGATTTAGAATTCAATGATCCACTATGGGACTCTTTGTTAGATCAATTAACTGTTGAAGAAATGTTAGAGTTAGTAAGAATGGGTGGATATGCAACCGTTCCGATTTCTTCAATCAACTTACCGGGAACCGTTATTCGTGATGGTACAGCGGGGATTTCTGGTGAGCTAGCCGGAGGAGAAATCGAAGCGACTGCATTCCCTGTACAAGTAGTCGTCGGTTCAACTTGGAATGATACGCTTGTAGAAGAAATGGGTAGAGCCGTTGGAGAGGATTCTCTTAAAAATAATGTTGCTGGATGGTACGCACCAGGTATGAATCTTCACAGAGTACCTTTTGGAGGACGAAATTTTGAATACTTCTCAGAAGATAGTCTTTTATCAGGGAAAATGAGCTCTTCAATTATCAGAGGCGCTAAAGAAAAAGGTGCATTCACACATGCGAAACATTTTGTTTTGAATGACACAGATACAAACAGAATAAATGGTAGTATGTTTGCAAATGAACAATCACTACGCGACTTATATTTTGCACCATTTGAGATTTCTGTCCGTGAAGGAAACGCTAATGGATTCATGGCTAGTATGAACCGTATTGGTACTACATGGTCTGGGGCAAATTATAGCTTAATGACAGAAACATTGAGAAATGAATGGGGATTTGAAGGTCTTGTTGCAACAGATCAAGCATCATTTATCAACTTTGCGTATCAAGATATCGTAGCTGGACTAGATGCAGGAACGAATCTATGGTTAAATACAGATTCTGAACTTTGGCATATAGATGACGAAGATTTGACAGCAAATGTTGTAAACAATCTTAGAGCTTCAACACATTCTATCTTGTATACGATTGTTAACAGTAATGCAATGAACGGGATTGCGCAAGATGACGAAGTTGTTAAAATCACACCACTTTGGAGATATTGGTTGTGGGCTGCAACAGCAGTAGTAGCCATCTTCATCCTTTGGACCACTTACTGGGCAACGAAACGAATCAAGTCTAGTAATCAAAAAGATAGCGAATAAGAAAACAATAAAAATGACGGTCATTGACTGTCATTTTTATTATTAACTAGAGAGAAATGGTACAGAGCATGATTTAAAAGGAGTACAAAAATGAAGAATCAAGCATTAATCAATGAAATGACACTAATGGAAAAATGTTCTTTACTATCCGGAAAAAGTGTCTGGGAGACGTATGATATTCCGCGTTTAGCTATTCCTTCGCTATCTTTATCGGATGGTCCTCATGGAATAAGGAAGCAAATGGGGAGTGCTGACCACTTAGGATTAAATGCAAGTATACCAGCGACCTGTTTCCCTACCGCTGCCACCATTGCAAATAGTTGGGATACAAACTTAGCAAGAGAAGTCGGCTCAGCAATTGGGGAAGAAGCTAAACAATTAGGTGTGCAAGTTGTATTAGGTCCAGGGATGAATATCAAAAGAAATCCATTAGGGGGAAGAAATTTTGAATACTTCAGTGAAGATCCCTATCTTACTGGTGAACTAGCTGCTTCTTATGTAAATGGGATACAAAATAATGATGTCAGTGCTTGTGCTAAGCATTACGCTGTAAATAGTCAAGAACTTAGAAGGATGAGTAATGACTCGGTTGTTGATGAGCGAGCGCTAAGAGAAATCTACCTTTCAGCTTTTAAGAAGACGATTGAAAAAGGAAACCCTGACTTTCTGATGACTTCTTACAATAAAGTGAATGGCGAATACGCAAATGAACATCAAACCCTCTTACAAGATATTTTGTATGGAGAATGGCATTACGAGAATGCTGTTGTGACCGATTGGGGCGGAAGTAATGACCATGTACTCGGCGTGAAAATGGGAAGCCATTTGGAAATGCCTGGAACAGGTATCTTTGGACCGTTAGAATTAAAAGAAGCGGTAGAATCAGGTGAACTAACAGAAGAAGTACTCAATCAACGAGTAGATGAACTATTGAGCATCATCTTGAAAGTCGGGAAAAACCAGTCAGATCAAACAGCGCTTAAAGCCGAAACGATCAAGGCGCACGAAGCATTAGCTTACAAAGCGGCTGTTGAAAGTGCTGTTTTGTTGAAAAATGATGATGATGTATTACCCTTAGATATGAAAAAAAATATCGCAATCGTGGGAGAATTTGCTAGTGAACCTCGCTATCAAGGTGCAGGGTCTTCGTTAGTAAATCCAACCAGTATCACGTCAGTAATGGCTGCTTTAAATAGCGATCATCATTACTTCAAAGGGTATACGAGAGACGGGCAATCAAACCAAGCTTTGGTTGATGAGGCTATTGAAGGTGTTAAAGGGGCAGATGCAGTTGTCGTATTTGCTGGCTTGCCAGAAATTTATGAATCTGAAGGGATAGACCGAACAGATATAAAATTACCGGATAATCAAGTTAGCTTAATAGAATCATTGGCGAAAGCAAATAAAAATATCGTAGTCGTTTTATTTGGTGGAGCTGTGATAGAAATGCCTTGGATTCATCAGGTGAAAAGTGTATTGCATACGTATCTTCCGGGGCAATCTCATGGGAAAGCGATTATTGATTTACTAGCCGGAAACGTCTCGCCATCAGGTAAGTTAAGCGAAACCTATCCGCTGACGTTAGAAGATGTACCTTCTTTTGAATACTTTCCAGGAGAGCAACGGACAAGCGAATACAGAGAAAGCTTATTTGTGGGCTACAGATACTATGAAACGGCAGATGTTCAAGTACAGTTTCCTTTTGGATATGGATTGTCTTATACGACATTCCGCTATCATAATTTAAAGGTATCAGAAAATAAAGTAACGTTTGATCTTACAAATACAGGTAAGATAAAAGGTGCAGAGATTGCTCAAGTATATGCTGAGAAAGTAGAATCAGCCATTTTTAGAAGTTCGAAAGAATTGATTGGCTTTAAAAAAGTCATACTTGAGCCAAGGGAAACTAAACAAGTAGCCATTTCATTGAGTGATGATGGTTTCCAATTTTATAATAGTAAGACCCATCAATGGGAAATTGAAGAGGGTGAATACACGATTATCGTTGGCGAAAATTGTCAGGATATTCAGTTAAGAGAGCGCATTTTCAAAAAGGGCCTCAATGCCTCAGACGTATACAGCCAGGAAATAATGGCACAGTATAAAAAAGCAGATGTAAAGCAAGTTTCGGATGCGGTATTCGAGGAACTGCTAGGAAGAAAAATTCCACAAGCAACATGGGATGAAGATGAATTACTGACACGAAATGATACCCTTTCTCAGATGTATTATGCGAAAGGTTGGACTGCTAGGCGAGCATACAGTATCTTGACATTTTTCTTGAATAGAAGCATCGCTAAACAAAAGCCAAATTTAAATTTGTATTTCAACTACTATATGCCTTTTCGAGCAATGGGAAAAATGACTGGTGGAGCCATCACACAACCAATGGTCACAGAAATCGTAAGAATGGTCAATGGACATTTTTGGTCAGGAATGACTAAATTGACACGTATCTTTTTACGAAATAGAAAGATTGAAAAAGAGGTGCGAAGCAATGACTAGTGCCATCCAAAAATGGGCAGATGAGCACCCTGATCTGTGGGAATTCATAAAATTCAATGTCTTATCTAACTTAGCAACAATTACCAATTTTGTATTACTATGGATTGGAACAAATATTTTATTCGATGCTTTATCGAACAATTCTTTCCATTGGTTTATCTTTCATTATGATGAAGGGAATGGTGGTTTTGGCGGCTTTTTATCTTTCTTAATTGCATACACAGGCGCACAAATCGTCAATTACATTGTACAACGTAAATTTGTATTTGGTGCCGAAAATTCTATTAAAAGTACGCTTCATTGGTATATACTGACAGTAGTAGTGGCTGGATTCATTTCAATCGTTCTGCCACAATACACGACAAATATTTTCTTGGATTTTGGATTGAATCTTACTATTTCTCAAACATTAGCTAACGTTATAAATATTTTAATTCAAGTAGCTATAAATTATCCGATGATGAAATTTGTTATAATGAAAAAGCATGACTAAATCACTACTAAACATGTTGAGATAAACAGCATCGTTTGTGGACGTTATAAACAAAAAGAAAAGGTGAATGATTCGTGAAGTTGTTATCTATAATAATCCCTAGTTACAATTCAAGTGCGTATATGAAAAAATGTATCGAAAGTTGTCTAGTTGGTGGTGAAGCGGTCGAAATTCTCATTGTTAACGATGGTTCTGTTGATCGCACAGCCGAAATAGCAGACACGTACGCTAAGGCATATCCTACTATAGTAAAAGCGATCCATCAGGAAAATAAAGGCCATGGTGGTGCGCTGAATACAGGGATTCGCAAAGCAACTGGAAAATACTTGAAAGTAGTAGATAGTGATGATTGGTTAGATGAAGCTTCATTGAAAGAGCTTTTGAATCAAATACAGACACAAGTGCTGAATGATCATGAAGTTGATGTATTTATTACCAATTTTGTGCATGAACAAGGTAAAACACTTATAAAGAAAGAAATGCACTATAGAGGCGTTATTAAGCCAGATACCATGCTGAACTGGAATGATATTGGTGTATTTAAAAAAAGACAATGTTTATTGATGCATTCTGTCATATACAAAACAGACTTACTGAAGGAAAGTGGTGTGCAATTACCTGAACACACTTTTTACGTTGATAATTTATTTGTTTTGGTTCCTTTGCAATTCGTTGAGACGCTATACTATTTGGATCGCCCACTTTACCGATACTCTATTGGACGAGAAGATCAATCTATTAATGAACATGTGATGATGAAAAGACTGGACCAACAAATCAAAGTCAATAAATTATTAATAGATGAGTATAAAAGCGCACACCCGAAATCTGAAAAACTCAAAGCTTATCTTGCGCATCATGTAGAGGTAGTAACCATCATTTCAAGTGCACTGTTTAATCGTATCGGTACAGTTGAAAGTAAAAGAGCAAAACAAGCATTATGGCACTACTTGCATGAGCATGCGGAAGAGGTATATATCAACTCAAAAGGGTCTTTTTATGAAAGAGTCGTGAATTTAGAAGGTCGAAGTGGTCAGATGATTTTTAGGATCATCTATAAAACAGTACGAAAAGTAGCAGGTTACGGTTAATAATAGGTTGGTGAGGAATAAAGAATGAAAAAAAAAGTACTAGTCGTCGGCGCTGGATTGTTTGGCGCGACTTATGCGCATGAAATGGCAAATAAGGGATACGAGATTGACGTGATTGAAAAGCGCGATACAATCGGTGGAAATATTTATACCTATGAGCTGAAAGGGATTCAAGTCCACAAGTATGGGCCACATATTTTCCATACAGATGAGAAGTATATCTGGGACTATATTCAACAATTTGCAGACTTTAATCATTATATCAATAGCCCGATTGCTAATTACTACGGAGAAATATATAACTTGCCTTTTAACATGAATACTTTCTCGCAAATGTGGAATATTAAAACACCGTTGGAAGCACAGAATATCATTGATCAACAACGTAAAACTGAGAAGCAAGGAAAACCCGAGAATCTAGAAGAACAAGCGATCAGCTTGATTGGAACAGATATTTACGAAAAGCTGATCAAAGGGTATACGGAAAAGCAATGGATGAAAAAAGCAACGGAGTTACCCCCGTTTATCATAAGAAGAGTACCCGTTAGAATGACGTATGACAACAACTATTATAATGACCGTTATCAAGGAATCCCGATAGGTGGTTACACTCAGATTATTGAGAGAATGTTAGATCATCAAATGATCAACGTACACCTAAACACTGATTTTATGGAGAACCGTCAACAGTATTTAGAAGAATACGATACAATCATTTATACAGGAAAAATTGATGAATTTTTTGACTATAGATTAGGCGATTTGGAGTACCGGAGTTTAAGATTTGAAACCGACGTGCTTGACTGCGAGAATTATCAAGGGAATGCTGTTGTGAATTACACAGATCCTGAGACACCTTATACAAGAATCATTGAACACAAACATTTTGATTTTGGAAAACAAGCGCAAACCGTCATTACCAGAGAATATCCAGATACCTATAGTCGCGAAAAAGAAGCTTACTATCCAATTAATAATACAAAAAACAATCGTTTATACTCAGAATATGTGAAGTTGAGTAAGGAAATAAAGAATGTTACATTTGCTGGACGCTTGGCGCAGTATCGTTACTACGATATGGAACATGTCATTGCCCTGGGGCTTAAGATGACATCTAAATTTGAATAGATAGCATTAGTCGTGAAAGGCTAGTGGAACAGTAAGGTTAGTCAATCTTACTGTTCTTTTTTTTGCCCAAAATAGCTATACGTATGCATTTTCGATGTTTACAAACCGCATAAATGATTTTTTTGATTCATAGGCTATTTCTCGCACTAGTTGGTCCCAAAACCTAAGCAGTCCTGAAAAATTGCTACGCAAACTATCCAGATAATAAAGGGTAAGTATATTTTAAGATATAGCGACCTTCATTTTGATGTGCTAGAATTAACTAAACGAAGTCTTAGACAAAAAGAAAAATGGATTAACCATACGACGATGAATTATCAGAAATGAGATGATCTTATTGCCAACACTAAGTGATGTGGCAAAAAAAGCAAATGTTTCTAAAATGACCGTTTCCAGAGTGATCAATCACCCTGAACAAGTAACCGATGAATTGAAACTAATGGTTCACGCTGCAATGAAAGAATTAAATTATAAACCCAATGTGATGGCCAAAGCATTAGCAAATAATCGTACACAAATCATAAAACTATTGATTTTGGAAGAAATGGATTATGTTGAGCCTTATTATATGCAGTTGCTTGTCGGCATCGCCAATGAGTTAGACAAACACTCCTATGGTCTGCAATTGGTTACAAAACGAAATACAAAAATAGGAGATTCTGATGGCTATATTGTTTGCGGCATGAGAGAAGCAGACTATGAATGGCTGAACACACTAGATAAGCCCATGGTATTGTTTGGAGAGAATACGCATGGGTATGATTTTGTAGACAGTGATAATCAAAAAAGTACCGAAAAAGCTGTCGAGTATGGACTAATGCTCAATTACGAAACGATTATATTTGTAGGAATGGATGTTGCAGAGCCTTTTGCTCGTTCTAGAGAACAAGGCTATCGACGTGCGATGGCGCGTCTCGGTTTAAAACAGCAAGTGGTTAAACTCGAAAATCGATCTCGTTATGCAGCGACCTTTATTAAGGAAAATTGGGAAAATTTCGAGCCAAACACCTTATTTATCTGTGCTTCTGATCGACTAGCTTTAGGCATCAGTAGAGAGTTAAAAGAAAGAGGTGGAAAAATTCCAGAAGAATATGGCATCATTGGACACGATGGGGTCTTTTTAGATCAAATCGCTTATCCATTTCTGACTACACTTAAGCAATCACTTGATGAAATGGGTGTTGCGGCTGCTCAATTGGTATTAAACAAAGTGAATGCAGGTGGACTACCACAAGAAAATGCCATTTTTGAAACGGAATTAAAACTAGGGGGCACCACTAGAGATCCATCGGTTTAACGGTTCTTAAAAATAGTCAAAGAAAAACCAACGCTCACAAGCGTTGGTTTTTTCTGTTAACGGTAACAACGAAGATTACCTTGTTTCTTTCAAGCTAGATGCTAGAATTATATTGAAACCGCTTCATTAAGGAGGGCTTTGAATGACAAATACAGAGATAAATAGCGAAGAAATCATTTACCAGATTTATCCAAAAAGTTTTTTGGATACCAATTATGATGGTATTGGAGATTTGAAAGGCGTTATCCAACGGCTTGATTATATACAAGAATTAGGTGTAACAGCGATCTGGTTGAATCCGATTTTTAGTTCTCCACATGTGGATAACGGCTATGACGTATCCGATTATTACACAATTGATCCACAATACGGCACGATGGCATTAGTTGAGACAATGATTGATGAAGCACACAAAAGAGGACTCAAAATTTTATTTGATCTTGTGTTGAATCATACCTCTTCCAAACATTACTGGTTTCAAGAAGCACTAAAAGGACCAGATAATCCTTACAGAGACTATTACATATGGAAGGAAGAAGCAGAAAAAGGTAAATTACCTAATAATTGGAAATCCTTTTTTGGTGGATCCGTATGGGAGAAAGAATCAGAAACAGGGGCTTACTATTTTCATCTTTTCGATAAAGAGATGCCGGATCTGAATTGGCAGAATGAAGCCGTGCGAAAAGAAATGATCAAAGTAGCGAAATTTTGGCTTGATAAGGGGGTTGATGGATACAGACTTGACGCTTTTATCCATATGGAAAAAGCGGTTGGCTATCCAGATGCTCGTTATGCAGATCCTGGACAACTGGTCAGTGCGGAAGAATTTTTTGCTAATTTGCCTCGGGTAGATGACTATCTGAGAGAATTTTCTGCGTGTATCCGGGAATCGCATCCTGATGCCTATCTCTTAGGTGAAGCTGCCTCTGCAGACCCAGAAAGAGCCGTCAATTATACATTTCCAAAGGGAGAAGCTTGCGACTCCATCGTTTCCTTTAAATATTTTCCGATGGATGAAAAGAAAAAAGATGATCGTTTTCCATTAGAAAATCAAGAAGGTCAGTTAAATGTTACAGCTTTCAAACAAGTGATGGATGAATGGCAGCGCAAAGTTGGAGAAGTCAGTGAAATGACACTTTACTTAAACAATCATGATATGCAGCGAGCAGTTTCACGGTTAGGTGACCCAACAGAATTTAGAGAAGAAAGTGCCAAAACACTTGCAGTAGCGATGTATCTACAACGTGGCGTACCAGTCATGCTGAATGGAGAAGAAATCGGTATGAAAAATCTTTTATTGAAACGCTGGGAAAACACGCGCATTGAACGTATTCATGAAGTTTATGCAACGTTACTAGATAGAGGAATCTCTAAAGAGGAAGCACGAAATTATTTAAGTTCAATCAGTATCAATGCAAGTAGAGGCGCCATGCAGTGGACGGATGAACGCTTTGCTGGGTTTTCTACCGTTGAACCTTGGAGTGGCGTGAACCAGGAAAAACTGTACAACGTTGCTGTACAAGAAGTAGATCCTTCAAGTATTCTGACGTTTTACAAGCGGTTGATTCAAGTGAAAAAGACACCGTTATTTACGCATGGAGCCTATGAAATGTTAGTTTCTAAAAGTCCAATCATGTCTTATAGACGTGTTTATGAAAATGAACAAGCCATTGTTTTATCCAATATAAGCGGTGAACCTCAAGAAAGTGACATCGACTTACCATTGTTTTCTGAACAAGATATCTTAGTGAGCGTTGGAGAATACAGCTATGAGGAAGAAACAATTACACTATCACCATTCGCTTCACTGGTGATCAAAACTACATTATAAAAGGAGTCAATACAATGAACACAGCAGCACTGTACCACCGAACAGAAAGTGAGTATGCTTATTTATACGAAAAAGATCACTTCCACATCCGTCTAAGAACACAAGCGGGAGACGTTGCACACGTTGAACTATTAAGTGGAGATCCGTACACGATAGAGAACGACAAATGGTATGAGAATGGGAAGGAAATGCGGAAAGTTGCGAGTACGAATTTACATGACTACTGGCTGATTGATACACATGAGCAAACGAATCGGATGTCTTATGGATTCCACGTAACTGGTCGAGATGGAATCGAAGTATTCTATTCAGACCAAGGCGTTTATCCCTACGATGAAGCCTTTTTGCAAGAAGCTAGTTTTTATTTTAGAATTCCCTATATCCACGAAATCGATGCCTTTAAAGCACCTGAATGGGTAAAAAATACAATCTGGTATCAAGTATTCCCGGATCGTTTTGAAAATGGGGATACCTCCATTGATCCTGAAGGAACATTACCGTGGGGAGACAAAGAAAACCCCTCTCGGGATGACTTTTATGGTGGAGATTTAAGAGGGGTAATCAACCGATTAGACTATTTAGAAGACCTAGGGATAAACGGAATCTACCTCTGTCCTATTTTTAAAGCTTCTTCTAATCATAAATACGATACAATCGACTATTACGAGGTCGATCCTGGATTTGGAGACAAAGAAACCTTCAAAGAGTTAGTGGAGAAAGCACACGAAAGAGGCATCAAAATTATGCTGGATGCTGTTTTCAACCATCTAGGCTGGCATTCACCACAATGGCAAGATGTATTGAAACATCAGGAAGCATCGAAATATAAAGATTGGTTTTATATACACAGCTTCCCTGTCGATAATCTTGGTGACTTGACAACGGAGGAGTTGGAAGATGTTGGACGCGTTAATTATGAAACCTTTGCATTTACAGGACATATGCCGAAGTTGAATACAGCAAATCAAGAAGTACAAGACTATCTATTGGCTATTGCAAAATACTGGATAGAAGCCTTTGATATTGACGGATGGCGCTTGGATGTCGCCAACGAAGTGGACCATTTCTTTTGGAAAAAATTCTTCAAAGAAACAACAGCAGTGAAAGAGGATATCTATATTCTTGGTGAAATCTGGCATTCTTCACAAAAATGGTTGAACGGAGACGAGTTTCATGCAGTCATGAACTACGCGTTCAATGACAATATTGAAAACTACTTTTTGAAAAAGATCATCACACCATCAAGAATGGTATCTGGCTTGAACGCTCAAATGATGTTATACAGACAGCAAACTTCAGAAGTCATGTTTAACTTATTAGACTCGCATGATACACCTCGATTATTAACAAAGGCTAAAGGCGATAAAGAGCTGGTTAAATCATCACTTGCTTTTATGTTTGCTCAAAAAGGAACACCATGTATTTTTTATGGAACGGAAATCGGTCTTTACGGAGAAATGGATCCTGATTGTAGAAAATGTATGATATGGGATGAAGCGCTGCAAGACCAAGAAATGTTGGACTTTACAAGGAATCTGATTGCTTTTAGAAAACACTATCAAAAGATTTTGACCTATGGAGAAGTCGAATGGCATGATGTTCGAGATGATGAGCAATTAATTGGATTCAAACGAACATTAGGAAATGAATCATTGATTTTTTATTTCAATCAAGATAAAGACGATGCCTTTTTAGATATGCTCCCGAGTGATGCCATATTATCTTTGGAGACAGCAACCGTTCATTATGACAATCAAGCCGTTCTTCATGAAAATGGTTTTGTGGTTTATTATCACGTAGATACAGAAGCAGAAAAACGCATGCGGACCGAACAAAAACGTCAACGAACAAAAGAAAGAATGAAACGCATGAAAGTTCTTCCCTCCCACTTAGTCAGAAATTAAACCGAACCGAGAGAATAAAGGGTGAATGGATTGAATCGACAAGCTGTCTACCATAAAGCAAATAGTGCATATGCCTATATGAAAGATGCACGAACCATGTGTCTGACACTTCGGACGGCCCATGATGTTGAGCGTGTCGCATTAGTGACGGATCATCCAGCTGGATGGGTAAAGGGTGAAAAGGGCTATTACTGGAAAAAAAAGAAAATAGAAATGAAAAAGATTGATCAAACAGCTCTCTACACCTACTGGCAGGTTGAACATCAACCGTTAAACCACCAGATGCGATACGGATTCTTACTGAAGTCAGGAAAAGCGTGTGGATTATATATCGAAAGAGGCTGGTTCTCCC
Organism: Marinilactibacillus kalidii; assembly: GCF_017599325.1. Classification (GTDB taxonomy): domain Bacteria; phylum Bacillota; class Bacilli; order Lactobacillales; family Carnobacteriaceae_A; genus Marinilactibacillus; species Marinilactibacillus kalidii. Next base: position 17,255 of record NZ_JAGFVM010000023.1, read on the forward strand.
CAGAAGATCACTTTATTGAAAATGATATCAATAGTTACTTTGCGTTTCCTTATATGCACGAATCGGAAGTCTTTCAAGCACCACGTTGGGTCAATGAGACGGTCTGGTATCAAATCATGCCAGACCGGTTCTACGATCCTAGAAATCCTTCGTGGGGACGTGGAAAACAGTTTGGTCAATATGATTTTCACGGCGGAACACTGGAAGGTATCAAAGAAAAATTACCTTACTTAAAGCAACTAGGTATCTCGGGTATTTATCTTACGCCGATTTTTAAAAGTCCAACAGCACATAAATATGATACTGAAAACTATATGGAAATTGATCCGAGGTTTGGAACTAAAGAAGATTTTAAAGCGCTGGTTGATGCAGCACATGCACTTAATATAAGCGTTTTGCTTGATGGCGTATTTAATCACATTGGAGACCATTCAGTCTTCTTTCAAGATGTACTGAAATATGGTGAGCAGTCTCTTTATAAAGACTGGTTTTATATCGAAAAATTTCCGCTTGAAAATAAAGAAGGTACTCGAATCGTTGACCACTATCGACATTTCACACCTAATATGCCAAAGCTAAATACATTTAATCAAGACGTTCAAGCCTATTTAATAAAAGTCGCATTATACTGGATAGAGGAATATGAAATAGATGGATGGCGACTGGATGTCGTCAATGAAATCGACCATCACTTTTTAAGAATATTGCGAGCGCGTTTGAAAGCTGTACGTCCAGACTGTTACATTGTGGGAGAAATCTGGCATCATGCAGATGCTTGGTTACAAGGGGATCAACTGGATGGCGTAATGAACTATCCTTTAGGAAAGCCGATTCTTGAATGGATCGCAGCGAATCGATTATCTACACTTGAATTTCAGGAGCAATTTGTACAGGCACTTTTACAATACTCAGAAAATGTTAATCGAGGTATGCTGACGTTATTAGATAGTCACGATGCACCGAGGTTATATGAATACGCTGGCTATGACCGTGAAAGAACAACACTGTGTTTGATCATGCTGTACTTATTACCAGGATCCATTTGTTTATATTACGGCACTGAAATCGGTATGGATGGTGGAGAAGATCCAAGTAATAGGAAACCGATGCAATGGACGGATGAGGTTAATGCAGATTTTAAACCACTCATTAAACGGCTAGCTAGTCTGCGAAGATCCAATCTAGCCTTGTTTGCAGGAAACCAATTTGAGTTTTTAAAAGTTCAAGAAGATTTACTGGTCTTGAAAAAGAAAACGAAGACCCAAGCACTGTATCTTTTAATCAATCGGTCTCAGGAACAGCAACGGATTGAGATCATGGAGTTGAAAAATAGAAAAGGAAGAGACCTATTGGAACAACAGTCTATTCTTACAGAGAATGTGATTGTATTGGCTTCTTTATCCTATAAACTTTACAAGTTCGAAAATAACTAGAATAAAAGGTTATAAAATACTGATACCGGTAACAAAGAGAAAACGGTTGCAATGCTCTGGTAATAAAATATAATTGAAAATGAAGACAGGCAAAGAAAGCTAGAGGAGGAAAAAATAAATGATAAAATTTTACAAATTAGCAATGGCAGGTTCAGCTGCACTTTTACTCGCAGCATGTGGAAATGGATCAGATGACAGTTCTGGTTCAAAAGGTGAAACAGAAAACGATGGCGCAGCAACTGGTGAAATCGGTGGTTCAATCGAAGTAGGTGTTGGTGAAGATTACGTAGAATTTGTTGAAGCAATCGTTCCTGCGTTTGAAGAAGAATACGGTGTTGAAGTCACTGTATCTGAAAGAGATATGTTTGATACATTAGAAGCTGTACCTTTAGATGGTCCAGCAGGGTTATCTCCAGATGTTCTATTATCTCCATATGATCGAATCGGTGGTATGGGTCAACAAGGTCACTTATCTGAAATGACCCTTGCTGATGATGGTCGATATGATGAAACAGATAAACAACAAGTAACAGTAGATGACACAGTTTACGGTACACCATTCGTAATCGAGTCACTTGTTCTTTTCTATAATAAAGATTTAATGGATACAGCACCAGAAACGTTCGGTGAATTGGAAGCACTTACGGAAGATGAGCAATATGCCTTCTCAGAACAAGCAGACACGAGTACAGCTTTTCTAGCAAACTGGGTCGATTTCTATAATTCTTATGGATTGATTTCTGGCTTCGGTGGTTATGTATTCGGTGAGGACGGAGAAGATACATCTGATATTGGTTTAAATTCACCTGAAGCAATTGAAGGGATTGAATATGCTCAACAATGGTTTAATGATGTATGGCCAGAAGGTATGCTTGATGTAACAAGTGCTGGTGACTTCATTGATGATCAATTCATTCAAGGAAATGCAGCAGCTGTTATCAACGGGCCTTGGGGTGCAGCCAACTATAGAGATAGTGGTGTGAACTTGGGTGTAGCAACAATCCCTACCCTACCTAATGGAAACGAATATGCGCCTTTTGCTGGCGGTAAAGGTTGGGTAGTTCCTTCTTACACTGAGAACTATGAAACTGCGGCAGCATTCGTCGATTTCGTAACGAACGAAGAAAATATGATGATGTTATACGAAGACTACACAAATGAAATTCCTGCTAACCAGAATGCGCGTAATGCCATCAATGAGGCTGGGGAAGATGAATTGGCTGTAGCGGTTATCGAACAATACAATAATGCCGTTCCAATGCCAAATATCCCAGAAATGGCTGAAGTTTGGACAGGCGCTGAATCAATGATGTTTGATGCTGGATCTGGAAATAAAACAGCTGAAGAAGCAGCAAATGATGCTGTACAAATTATCAAAGAAAACATCGAACAAAAATATTAATTTTAATTAGAAGACTAGATGATTCGGCAGAGATAGTAGGATGATCTCTGCCGTTTTTATCATTGAAAGGACGTGTTACGGTTGAAAACTAAAAAAAATGATCATTCGCTTTTATCTGATAAAGATCAGAAAAAAGTCCGTACGGCTACGCTACTCTCAGTTATACCTGGACTCGGTCAACTGTATAATAAGCAATTTGTAAAAGGTGCATTATTTCTTGCTATATTTGCTGCATTCGTTATTGAATTAATCCTATTCGGTGCCGGCGCAGTTCAGGGTCTGATTACACTAGGTACGGTTCCTAGAGAAGACCACTCTTTGTTCTTGTTAATTGAAGGTACGATTCAAGTGCTCATTATACTCATTTATCTTGTCTTTATGGCAGCCGTTATGATGGATGCTAATCGTGTGGCGAAGAAGCGAATCATTAGCCCGAACGCAGTCAATTACACTGTTAAAGACACAGCCGTTAGTGTTTTCGAAAATGGCTTTCCTTACTTATTAACGATACCCGCTTACTTGGTTATGATCTTTGCCATTGTATTCCCAGTGCTGGTAACGATATTTATTGCTTTTACAAACTATAATTTTCAAAATATCCCTCCCGCTAATTTAGTAGATTGGGTAGGATTTGAAACGTTCAGCAGTATTTTTACACTGACCGCCTACCGTGATACATTTTTTGCTGTTTTCACATGGACGATTATTTGGACTTTAGCGGCAACGACTTTGCAATTGATCATTGGTGTATTCACAGCATTAGTGCTTAACCAGCCGCATATTCGTTTCAATCGGTTCTTCGGAGTGATTATGCTGCTACCTTGGGCAGTTCCAGCGTTCATCACGATTCTAACTTTCTCAAATATTTTTAACCCGAGCGTAGGTGCAATCAATACGCAAGTCATTCCTTTTTTCAATCAGATCATTCCATTCCTTGAAATACCAGCAATTTCTTGGAAAACAGATCCTTTCTGGACAAAAATTGCCATCATCATGATTCAAGGATGGGTTGGCTATCCGTACATCTATGTATTAACTTCTGGTATTTTACAATCTATACCAAATGACTGGTATGAAGCATCCGTTATTGATGGAGCAACAGCGATACAAAAATTTAGACATATCACGATGCCGCATATTTTTGCAGTTGCAGCACCCATTTTTATTACACAATATACCGGTAACTTCAATAACTTCAACTTGATCTATCTCTTTAATGAAGGCGGTCCCGGAAGTGTAGGAAGTGGTGCAGGGTCGACAGATATCCTGATTTCATGGATTTATAAACTAACGACCGGAACCTCGCCGCAATACAACATATCAGCAGCCGTCACACTGATTATTTCTGCAATCGTCATTACGATCTCAATGGTTATTTTCAGTCGGACACGTGCTTTTGAAATGGAGGATTAACATGAATAAACCAAAAAGAATCAAAACACAGAAAAATTCTCGTTTCTGGAATAAACTCTTTTCTTATGCTTATCTGATTGGGCTATCGATCGTCATTATCTATCCTCTGTTGATCACAGTTACTTCTGCGTTCAGAACTGGGAATATCATGGCATTCGATTTGAACTTCACTGGACCTTGGTCTCTAGCAAATTTTTCTCGCTTATTCAATAATACGCTTTATGGTACATGGTATTTGAACACCTTGAAAGTGGCAGGAACGACGATGATCATTCAAGTGGCGGCAATCACACTAGCCGGCTACGCCTATAGTCGGTACCGTTTTATTGGAAGAAAACAAAGTATCAAGTTTTTCTTGATCATTCAAATGGTTCCAACAACCGCTGCTTTAACAGCATTCTACGTTATGGCCCTGCTTGTAGGCGGATTGAATACACACTGGTTCTTAACGGTTATTTATATCGGTGGGGGAATACCTATGAATACTTGGCTTATGAAGGGGTACTTCGACACGGTACCACTTGAATTAGATGAATCGGCTAAATTAGATGGTGCAGGACATTTAAGATCATTCTGGCAAATTATTCTGCCATTAGTTAAGCCAATGATTGCGGTTCAGGCACTTTGGGCATTCATGGGCCCATTCGGAGAATACATGCTAGCAAGATTCTTGCTTCGAACACCAGAAGTGTATACGGTAGCGATTGGACTGCAAACATTTATCAGTAATCCAAGAGAACAGCGTGTGACCTTATTCGCTGCTGGCGCTATTTTGATTGCTTTACCAATCTGTATTTTGTTCTTCTATCTACAAAAACACTTTGTATCTGGATTAACAGCAGGTGGAACTAAAGGATAAGATATAAAAATAAATGAGTCTAAAAAGTAGGAATGAGTATGAGAACAGATAGTTTTCCATTAAATTATTTTGCGAATATTTTTACACCTAAGCGTGCTTTCTTTAATCGTAAGGCCATTGGTTGGCCAACGATCGTGATCATGCTGATTTTCTTAAACGCATTGATCACGATACCCGTTTCACTGAATTTTGCGCAGACCGATACGATTGGTGTGGAGCAGTTTTATCCTGAAGCTTTTGGCTTGATCGATGATGGAGCTGCTGAAGTACTTGCCGAGATTCCTATAGAAAATGGAACGTTAGCAATCGACCAATCGACCGTTCAGACAAAAGCTGGTGGCGTGGTAGTAATCGATCAAGCGGGCGCGCCATTAGTAGATAGTGACGTTGCCATCGTTTTTGAGCCAACGCTCTTTACCATCAGAGAACACGGTCAGCCTGAATTAACTGTCAACTACACGAAAGACTTCACACTAGAAGGTGCATCAGTAGAAGGAATAAAAGCAGAAATGAACCGACAATGGAGAATCAATAATCGTGTTTACATCGTAGCGGCACTTACTTTTGTGATTTCTTGTATGACACTTGTTATGCTGATCGTTTTAACGCTAGGATCTGCGGTGTTCCTCTACTTGACGAAAAAGAGCCATTTAACATCGATTACGACATACAAAGAATCGGTAGCAATCATTCTTTACGGTTTAGGTTTACCTACCATACTTGCTTTACTATATGGCTTGATTCGCTTTGATATTATCTGGATGATGACAATTCAAACAACAGGTCTATTGATTATGTTGTTGTTGATTTACTTTAAAACACAATTTAATGATGAAAAAGATCAAACTAGAGTACAGGAGTGAAAAGAATAAATGGAGAGATTATTTGGGATTGATCCGTGGAAATTAACGTCGGATACAGTAGGCGATAATAAAAGACTACAAGAAAGTCTTACAGCCATCGGAAATGGATATATGGGTTTAAGAGGGAATTTTGAAGAAGGGTATTCTGGCGATACCCATATTGGAACCTATATTGCTGGCGTATGGTTCCCAGACAAAACAAAAGTTGGGTGGTGGAAAATCGGTTATCCTGACTACTTTGGAAAAGTGATTAATGCGACCAACTTTATTCCAGTAGATATCTATGTTGATGAACACAAAGTAGATTTGGCTGTTGATACGGTTGAACAGTTCCACTTGGAATTAGACATGAAAGAAGGCGTTTTGAGACGCTCTTTTGTATGGAAAAAAGAAGAAGTTGCGATTTTATTCCGCTTTACACGATTCGTCAGCGCTCATACAACAGAATTAGCGGTGGTCAACATCGAAGCAGAAATGCAAACGGGTACTGCTGAACTCACACTGATTCCGCACTTGGATGGAAATGTTGTAAATGAAGACAGTAACTACGAAGAACAATTTTGGAATGAACTTGAAAAAGGACATGAACCTTTTCCATTTTTAAAAACAAAAACGAAAGAGAATCTTTTTGGGACAGAGCGCTTTACAGTAACGACGATGATGAGTAATCAGTCTGAAGCAACAACAAAAGATGCTGAAAAAGAACAAGCCATGTATGTAGGTGAACGCTTTTTCTATCCATTAAAAGCAGGCGAGCAACTGACACTCACTAAATATATAGCTGTCGTAACGAGCCGTGATGTAGTAGCAGAGCAGCAAGTAGAAAAAGCTGCGAACATCCTCCAATCTGCTATGGATAAAGGCTTGCAGGGTGTCTTGGGGGATCACTTAGCTGAATGGGAAACACGTTGGAATAATGCAGATGTTCAAATCAGTGGAGATGATGCCAGTCAACAAGGGATCCGCTTTAATATCTTCCAATTATTCTCAACCTATTACGGAGAAGATCCTCGTTTGAACGTAGGGCCAAAAGGCTTCACCGGTGAAAAATATGGCGGCGCAACATACTGGGATACAGAAGCTTGTATTCTACCAATGTACTTGTCGGTTACGAATGAAGAAACCTTTAGACAGTTACTCGTCTATCGTCATAATCAACTCGAACAAGCTTACGAGAATGCAGCGAAACAAGGACTCAAAGGTGCATTATATCCAATGGTAACTTTCACTGGGATCGAATGTCACAACGAATGGGAAATTACCTTCGAGGAAATTCATCGTAATGGTGCGATTGCCCATGGTATTTTTAACTATACAACTTACACAGGAAACGATGACTATCTTCTGAATCAAGGAATTGATGTACTCGTGGGCATTTCTAGATTCTGGGCAGACCGCGTTCATTATTCTGCAAGAAAACAACAGTATATGATCCATGGGGTTACAGGGCCTAATGAGTATGAGAATAACGTCAGCAATAACTGGTACACCAACACAATGGCACAATGGTGTCTGCAATATACGTTAGAAACATTAGGAAAAGTAACAGATAATAAAATCCAAGAATTGAAGATCAGTAAAGAAGAGCAACAAAAATGGCAAGAAATCAGCGATAAAATGTATCTACCAAAAGATGAATCATTAGCTATTTTTGTTCAACACGACTCATTTTTAGATAAAGATTTACAACCAGTCAGTGGTCTGGATCCTTCTGAGCGTCCTATTAATCAGAACTGGTCATGGGATAAGATACTGAGATCACCATTCATCAAACAAGCAGATGTTCTACAAGGGCTATATTTCTTGAACCACCACTACAGTCAAGAAGAGAAAGAACGAAACTTTAACTTCTATGAACCGATGACGGTTCACGAGTCTTCCTTATCACCGCTTGTTCACTCGATATTAGCATCAGAACTCGGTAAAAAAGAGAAAGCTTTTGAAATGTACGAAAGAACCGCAAGACTAGACCTTGATAATTATAATAATGATACAGAAGATGGTCTACACATTACATCGATGAGTGGCGGCTGGTTATCTATTGTTCAAGGATTTGCAGGGATGCGGACACAGACAGGTACCTTATCATTCGCGCCATATTGTCCAGATCAATGGGATGGCTATCATTTTAAATTGAATTATCGAGAAAGGTTACTCAACGTGGCAGTACAAAAATCTGCGGTAACCTTCCAGTTAGAAGTTGGAGAATCACTGACTTTTGAAGTGTTTGGTCAATCCGTCACATTGGAAGATACTTTAACGATTGCTATTGAAGAAAATACAGATCAAATTAAAGCCGTTTAAAAGATTGGAGGATAGAATATGATTAAAGGATTAGTCTTAGATCTTGACGGTGTCATTACTGACACAGCAGAATATCATTACCTGGCATGGAAATCATTAGCAGAAAAAATCGGTATCGATATTGATCGCGCATTCAATGAGCAGTTAAAAGGGATTAGCCGTATGGAATCACTAGAATTGATTCTAGAACGCGGAGGAAAAGCTCAAAGTTACTCAGCGGAAGAAAAGGAGACGCTTGCTGCTAAAAAAAATGATGAATATAAAGTATTCATTGAGAGCATCACGCCGGCAGATCTTTGTCCAGGTATGGAAAAATTATTGTTTGAGGCAAAGGAAACCGGCCTAGCACTATCAGTTTCTTCAGCAAGTAAAAATGCACCAACAATCCTTGAACAGCTGCAAGTGAAGGAGCAATTTACCGGTATTGTTGATCCAAACAGTCTAAAAAAAGGGAAACCAGATCCTGAAATATTCTATAAAGGGGCGGAACTACTTGGGTTGTCACCTGAAGAATGCATTGGTATCGAAGATGCAGAAGCGGGGATCGATGCCATCAATGATGCCGGCATGTTTTCTGTTGGTGTAGGATCAAAAGAATCGATGAAAGCTGCGGACTACTTTGTCGAAAGCACAAAAGAGCTTGACTTGAAAATAATGATCGAAAAAGCAGAAAATAGATGAAGGAAGTGAAAATGTGAAGTGGTGGCAAAACGCAGTCGTTTATCAAATCTACCCAAGAAGTTTCCACGATTCAAATGGAGATGGTATTGGAGATATCAGAGGAATCATTGAGCGACTCGATTATCTGGAAAAACTTGGCATCAATGCAATATGGTTGAGCCCGGTCTATCAATCTCCTAATGATGATAATGGCTATGATATCAGTGATTACGTAGCCATTCATCCAGAATTTGGAACAATGGAGGATATGGATGAATTGATCGCTGAAGCGCAAGCACGATCCATTCGTATCGTCATGGATTTGGTCGTCAATCACACAAGTGATGAACACCATTGGTTTCAAGAAGCAATAAAAGGGAAAGATTCTCCTTATCGCGATTATTATATCTGGAGAGATCCAGTGAATGGTAAAGAGCCAAATGATTTAAAATCAACTTTTAGTGGTTCCGCTTGGGCATACGATGAAACAAGTAACCAGTATTACTTGCATTTGTTCAGTAAAAAACAGCCGGATTTAAACTGGGAAAATGAAAAGATGCGCCAAGATATCTATAAGATGATGAATTTCTGGCTAGAAAAAGGGATCGGTGGGTTCAGGATGGATGTCATCGATTTGATTGGTAAGGTGCCGGATGAAAAAATCACAGGAAATGGTCCGAGACTACATGAATTTTTGCAAGAAATGAACCGAGAGACATTTGGACATTACGACGTAATGACGGTGGGTGAAACATGGAGTGCAACGCCTGAGAATGCTGAACGATATTCTGGATCGGACCGAGAAGAACTATCTATGGTATTCCAGTTCGAACATATTGCATTAGATCAAGAGCCGATTAGTAAGTGGGCGTTGAAAGACCTAGATTTAGTAGAACTGAAGCAAGTCCTTTCTAAATGGCAGACCACACTTGGTAAAACAGCTTGGAATAGTTTGTTCTGGAACAATCATGATACCCCAAGGATCGTTTCAAGGTGGGGAAATGACCAAGTCTTTCGTATAGAGAGCGCTAAATGTTTTGCGGTACTTTTACACTTGATGAAGGGCACACCTTATATTTATCAAGGCGAAGAAATCGGTATGACGAACCGACCAGTGAAAGCTATTTCTGAAGTCAACGATATTGAAAGCATCAACATGTACAAAGAAGAAATAGCGAATGGTAAAACGGCTGAATCCTTACTCAATGCCATCAACCATAAAGGAAGAGATAACGCAAGAACGCCGATGCAATGGAACGATCAAGAGAATGGTGGCTTTTCAAATGGAAAACCATGGCTAGCTGTAAATCCAAACTTCACAGAAATCAATGTTGAACAAGCAGTAGCAGATAAGCATTCTGTCTTCTACATGTATAAGGAATTGATTCAATACAGAAAGGAAAATGAGACGGTCGTCAAAGGTTCATATAACTTATTGCTTCCAAACCATCCAAGTGTATTTGCGTACGAGCGTCTATATAATGATAATAAGCTACTCGTCATCGCGAACCTTTCTACAGAAGAAAACACGATCGAATTACCGGAAATAGCGAAAGATTCAACGATTCGATTTAGTAACTATGATAGACAAACAGTGGATACCAAACAATGTACATTAGCACCTTATGAATGTTTTGTAGTTGATGTAAAGTAATTTAAGTATGCTTTTTATTCAACACGACTAACGGACTATCTTTTTACGAGGTAGTCCGTTTTTAGTTGGAGTCGTTTAATTCTATTAAGTAATCTAGGTATTCTCTTCTCAACGAATCTGTTAACTGAAAAATGGGCAATAAACTATACTCATCATCTCCCATGAAATGAATCGGTGTACTCTGGAAATAAAGATTATAAGTAGCCATTGAAGCTAAGGTATTATTTGATAAATTGGTGATAGATAATAAAGGGATCTTTTTGGCAGACAGTAGTCTGGTTACTTCTTCAGCTTGAGAAATATCACCACTTAAAGATACGATAATCACGAGGTCTTCAGGTTGAACCGTTCGGTTTACAACCATTCTGAATTCATTTAAAGATTCTAATATAACGGGGAATTTCTTTGAATTTGTTAGACTACGGTTGAAATTTTTTAGTACATCTCTTTGCCCCCATCCTGTTCCATAGCAATAAACCATTCTCGCCTTATGAAAGTGTTCAATAATGGGTCTAGTTTGCTGCTGAGCAAATAACTTTGCAGTACCCCTTAAGTCTTCTTCTTGCATACCCAAAAATGAAAGATTAGAGGGGATTTGGTCTTGAGAAGTTCCTCTAAGCGCATATTTGAATTCGCTGAATCCAGAAAAGCCTAATTTCTTAGTTAACCGAAGGATACTTGATTTAGAAGTGAGTGTTTCTTTAGCTAATTCAGCAATTGTTATCTTTTTGATCGACTCTTTATGTTGCATCATATAATTAGCTATATGTAAATCATTTTCGTTTAAACTTGAATAATACTGATTGATTAAGGCTTCAATATTCATTATCTTCACTCCTTTAAGCATCAGTATAACATGCAAAAAAAAGATTTTGTATTTGTAAATAGCAGTTAAAAGTGTAGGTGATTTTTTCCTCAACGAGAAGAATCCGCACACATCCGCTATGGATGAGTCCGGATTCTATCGGTTTTATATTATTAGCATAATACGGGCCAATATTCTTTATTCACTTCCATTAACTCATCGAGGATTTCTTTGGCAATTCGAGCATTAGGCATGGTTTTAGATAAGATCAGTGCTTGCCATAATTTTTGATAAGAACCTTCTTCCCAAGCTTCAACAACTAATTTTTCAACAGCGACTTGCTGCTCCATCAAACCTTTTTGGAATCGAGGAATTTCGCCTTGAGTCATTGGTTCTGCACCCTGAGACCCTACTATACAGGGAACTTCTACCATAGCCGTATCATCGAAATTGACGATTGCGCCTTTATTCGGAACAATCAAAAGCATGCGTTCTTTAGAATTATATGCGATTGCTCTAGCTAAATCTACAATATATGTTGCATGTTCATCTGCTTCAAGTTTTGCATCTTCAGCAGTTTGGATACTGGCAATACGATTACATTCATTAAATGTTAATTTCTCTCTGTGTTCCATCACTTCGTTTGCTCGAGTATGGTCTGGATCGCTATGAGCGACTTCGTCTTGAGGGTAGAAGTAATATTTTAAATAGGTGTTAGGCAGTGTATCTGGATCTAACCACTGAACTTCTTTGGCTTTTCCAAATGTATAATACCAACTTGGCTCAACGTTTTCTTTGGAAGCTCCATCTAGCTCTTTAGGTGTGATATAACCGTTTTTAGATACCCATTTTTTTAATTCAGGCATTAAATCATTCCCGTTTTTATCTCTTATATCTGTCCACCATCCGAAGTGGTTTAATCCATAATATTTAACAGTCATCTCTTTTCTAGAGGCTAGTCCAAGAATATCTTTCATCCGATTTTCGATTCCAACAGGCATATCACAAATATTGATGATTTTACTTTCAGGACGTAATTTTCTAGTCGCTTCTGCAACGATTGCTGCTGGATTGGAATAGTTTAGCATCCAAGCATCAGGAGAATATTTTTCCATATAATCAACGAGTTCTAACACTCCACCAATAGAACGCATACCATAAGCAATGCCGCCCGGTCCGCATGTTTCTTGACCAATAACCCCATATTTCAAGGGGATTTTCTCGTCTTTTTCCCGCATGGCATATTTACCGACTCGTATATGAGCCATAACAAAATCAACATCTGTAAAAGCTTCTTTAGGATCAGTAGTAGAAATGAATTTTATATGAGGGGCTCTTTCTTTTAGAATAACCTCTGTGGCGTTAGCGATTTGTTGCTGTCTATCTTCATCATTGTCGTAGAATTTGAGTTGTCGAATGGGGAATTTATCTAAATTCTCCAATAACATTAACACGATCCCCGGTGTAAAAGTACTTCCGCCACCTGCTACAAGAATTGATTGTTCTTTTAATGACATATTCTCTACTCCTTTTTTATGATTAATCTATTTTTTGGTTTTCAACTTCCTTTTCAAAGTAGTCTCTGACCTGTGGAACGTCCAATCCTACAATGACTTGAAGGGCTGTTCCTTTTTTTACTAATCCATGTGCGCCGTGTTGTTTAAAGAAATCTGGGTCTGCGACAAGTGATTCATCTGCCACACTGACTCTTAAACGAGTAGCACAATTATTGATTGCTGTAATATTGTTAGCACCTCCTAGTCCTTCCAAGAATTGAATAGCTTTTTCAGCATTTGGGTCTATAGAAGTGCTTTTCTCGTTATGGCTTGATCGATTATCGTTAGAATTTTTTTCTTGTGCTTTTTTTTCACGGTAATCTGCTTTTTTAAACATTTTTGCTTCTCCAGAAGTTTCTCGACCGGGTGTCTTAATGTCCCATTTCGTAATAGCAAATCTAAAAACAAAGAAGTAAATAACACTGAATAATAAGCCTACTCCGAAGAATAAGAGAACGGCACTCAAGTGATTAGAAGCCATTGGAATAATAAAGTAAGAAATGTTCGATAGCAGTCCCCCACCAATAACGGCTGAAACACCTAACGAATATAGTGTGAAACTCAAAAGACCTGCTAAAACAGCATGGACAGCAAATAGCTGAGGTGCTAAGAAAAGAAAAGTGAATTCAAAAGGTTCAGTGATACCCGCCATAATCGCTGTCAAAGCAGTAGGTAAGACTAATGCAAAAGTTTTTTTGCGATTTTCTGGTTTAGCAGTAGCAATAAAAGCAGCACCTATACCGATTGGTGCAAAAACTTTTGAGACGTTATGCAAACCGAATCCTGCCTCGGGAATGATTTCTCTTAAACTACCAGTAGAAGAAGCAATTTCATTTAAATTTGCCATCCAATAGGGAACAAGACCGCCTTCAACAACTGCTGGACCATACTCAAAAGGCTGATAAATAAAGTGATGCAGACCAGTGGGGATGAGTATCCGTTCAAGAAAAACATATAAGCCGACACCGATAGAACCGCTATTAGCCATTACGCCTTGAGCTTGGCTGATTAGGTCTTGGATAGGTGGCCAAATCCAAGCGGTAATGAACGCTAGAATCAAAGTAATGAAGAATCCGATAATGACGACGAGAGAAGTACCTTGAAAAACACCTAACCATTCAGGTAGTTTTTTATCAAAATAGCGATTGTGGATCCAAACTGTGAGACCAGCAATGGCTAGGGCACCTATCAGATTGGTATCTAATGTTTTGACGCCCCCAATTTCTTTGAGCCCACTTATGCCACCGACAGCTTGAGAGTAGTCAACACCAAACTGATTTCCCCATACGCTTAGTATGCCTGCTATGAAGTTGTTCCAAGTCATATAGACAACGAAAGAAGCGAGAGCAGCTCTTGCGCTGGCTTTTTTAGCTAATCCAATCGGTAGACCAATAACAAATAAAATTTCCATGTTATTAAAAATAGTCCATCCGCCAGATTCAACAACGAACCAAATATTACTCCAAAACGTTCCTTCACTAGCTAGTGTTCCTAAAATTAATTCACTTTGCATAGCAATCGCGAATGAAAGCAAAATACCATTGAAGGCAAATAATAGAACAGGGGTGAACATGGCGCCACCAAATCGCTGAAGTTTTTCCATCATGGTTTATACACTCCTTTATCAAATATGATTGCGTTTACATATATACCTTAACAATAAACTGAATAGAGTAAATAGATTTGTTGCAATAAGGAATAGGGTTCAATTTAGGGGCGTTTTCCCAAAAGATGAGAAATGTACCAAAGAAATAAATTTATGCAATATAAATGTATAAAAATATAGAATTTACATAATAGTAACAAAATATTATTTATTATATTGCATAATTATTTATATGATGGTATGATTCTTTTTAACGTCAGCTATATGAGTGACGATAGTTATGCAAGTATTATACAAATACATTGATCAGCGTATCAGGGGGACAAAGAGAATGAAAAAAACGTTTAAAGCATTTATAGCCTTTTTTATTTTGGCAATAACACTGCTGATTCCGACACAGTCGGTTCATGCAGAAGATGGTTCATTAGAGCGTGTGAAAGAAAATGGAGAATTAGTCATTGGGACAAGCGCCGATTTTCCACCATTTGAATTTTATGCGGAAGTAGATGGTGAACAAGAAATCGTTGGGATGGATATGGCGATAGCGCGTAAAATTGCTGAAGATATGGGTGTAGAACTCGTTATTAGAGATATGGAATTTGATAGTTTGATTCCAGCGCTTGAAGCAAGCAATATTGATATGATCGTAGCCGGTATGACACCGACAGCTGAGCGTCGTAAGAGTGTCAACTTTTCCGATATTTATTATCAAACATTCCAAAATATTATGGTTCGAGCTGAAGATGAAGGCATTTACGATTCAGTCGATTCTCTACGAGGACAAAAAGTCGGTGTACAGACAGCTTCTTTACAAGAACAACTGGCACAACAGATACCGGATGTAGAGTTAATGCAACTGGGTAATATCAACGATTTGATTTTAGCTTTACAAACGAATCGGATCGAAGCGGTGGTTATGCAAGGACCAAACGCAGTCGCACATGCAGAAAATGATAATACGTTATATACATTCGAAGGAGACTTTGAATTAGATGAAGAAGACCAAGGATCAGCGATTGCCATGCGTATGGGAGAAGATTCTCTAGCAGCAGCTGTCAATGATAGTTTGGGGGAAATCTTAGAAAATGGCTTGATTGAAGAGTATTTAGGAACAGCCGGGGAATATATGGCTGGATCAACTGATGGTGATGAAGAAACATCTGAAAGTTTTGTAGGAACCTATTGGTCATACTTCGCTGATGGGATGTATGTGACGCTTTTGATTTCTGTTATCAGTGTACTTGTAGGGATGGTTCTAGGTTTCTTCTTGTCACTTATGAGATTAGCAAAAAATATTGTGTTACGATTGATTGCATCTTCTTATGTTGAATTTGTTAGAGGTACGCCACTGATGATTCAAGTTATGTTTATCTATTTCGGAGTAGGCGTCTTCTTCGATCTTCCAGCTTTGACAGCTGGTATTATTGCAGTTTCATTGAACAGTGGGGCTTACATCTGTGAAATTATTCGTGGTGGATTGAATTCTGTCGATTCAGGGCAATCAGAAGCAGCACGTAGTTTAGGAATGAGTAAGAATCAGGCAATGCGTTACATCTTATTCCCACAAGCACTGAAAAATATTTGGCCCGCATTAGGAAATGAGTTTATTACGATTATCAAAGAATCATCAATCGTATCTGTTATCGGCGTGGGAGAGTTGATTTTCCAGACAAGAATCGTGCGTTCTGCATCGTTCAAAGGAATTTTACCATTGTTCGTAACAATGATCATTTACTTCTTCTTAACCTTTACGTTATCGAAAATATTGAATTACTTTGAAGGGAGAATGAATCATGATTAGTGTGAAACATTTAAAAAAATCGTTTGGAAAAAATGAAGTATTAAAAGATATCAATGAAGAAATCAACCAAGGAGAAGTCGTGGTGGTCATTGGCCCTTCCGGCTCAGGAAAATCCACTTTCTTACGCTGCTTGAATCTATTGGAAGAACCAACTGATGGGGAAATTGTATTCGAGGGCACACCGTTAACAGGGTTGAAGGAACAAGATTTAAACCAATTACGTCAAAAGATGGGTATGGTTTTCCAACAGTTCAATTTATTCCCTCATATGACAGTACAGAAAAACTTGACCATTTCACCGGTTCAATCAAAAGGGACAAAGAAAGAATTGGCAGAGGAAAAAGCGGGGCAACTCCTTAAACAAGTTGGTTTAGGGGATAAGTTAGAAGCTTATCCGGCTAGCTTATCTGGGGGACAAAAGCAACGTGTAGCGATAGCTCGTGCGCTAGCAATGGATCCTGATGTGATGTTATTCGATGAACCGACTTCGGCACTCGATCCAGAAATGGTAGGAGAAGTATTGAATGTAATGAATCAACTAGCTAAGTCTGGTATGACGATGGTCGTAGTGACGCATGAAATGGGCTTCGCTCGTGAAGTAGCTGACCGTGTGTTGTTCATGGACGACGGTTATATTGTTGAACAAGGCACACCCGATGAGATCTTCCAAAATCCGCAACATCCAAGAACAAAAGATTTTCTTGCTAAAATTCTTTAATAGTAAAAAAAGATAACCTCAGCGGGTTATCTTTTTTTATGGATTAAATCAAGTTATGTCTTTCTAAAGCTATAGCAATGCCGTCACTATTATTTGATGTCGTCACTTCGTCTGCTACAGCAAGCAATTGGTCACCAGCATTTTCCATCGCAATACCGTATCTAACAGCCGCAAACATTTCAACGTCATTATGCCCATCACCAAAAGCCATTGTGTGTGCTTTATCTTCATTCAAATAGTTCAATACATACTCAATGGCGGTTTGTTTATGGATATTTTTAACGCCGACTTCGCCACTTTCTTTTCCAAATGCGGCTACTGTTGTGGGGATCACTTGGAAAGCGTTGCTGTAACGATCATAGATCTCTTGGAATGGAATCGTTTGATTAACAAAGCTTAGTTTATTGATATGATCATAATCGATTTTACTTTCGTCTTCGATCAGTAAGTCGGTGAACCAAGTAATACTGTCGAGTGCCGCTAGACCTTTATCAGGATTATCTCTCAGTGTCATTTCGTTTAATTGATTTTTTAGATTTGTGCTGGCAAATAAGCCATCATTAGACTCTAAATAATATTCCACTTGATGATCTTTCAAAAATGAAACCAGGTCGATCAAGCGATCTTTATCGAGAACTTTGTGAAAAACGACTTTGCTGTCTACTTCGCAGTAACCACCACCTGCACCGATAATACCAGAAATTGGTAGCGATAAAACTTCTTCGTTCAATTCCGCTTTTGATCTTCCCGTACAAAGAAAAAATTGATGACCATTTTCATGCGCACGCTGAATAGCTTCTTTAGTGCGTTCGGAAACTGTTCCTTCTGATGTACATAAAGTACCATCTACGTCTAAAAAAATTAGTTGTTTTTCCATACTTCACCTCTATGTTTTGAATACGTCTTCTAGATAACGAATACCTACAGTTAATCGTAAGCTATTCTCTTGATAAGGTCAACTAGGCATCATTTAGGTACGAAAACAAGGACGAAAAAAGAATGCATATTCTAAAATAGCTCTAAAAAATAAAGGACAATGGAGAGAAAGATAATATCATTAAACAGATAAAAAGCCCATAACCACAAGGGGGAAACGAATGGTTGCCCCCTGTTAAACAGATAATGCTTTCTTCTAATTGCTATATTGCTATAATAAAATCAAAGGAGGCATACATAATGAGAGTGATGGTAGGTGCATCAATTTGGGCTATGGGCTGGAATACCATTTATGCAAGTCAGGCTGTAGAGACAGCCGATGAATTTTCTTACGATATGGCAACTGGTGGAGAACAATCAGCTAATATTGTAAGAGAATCTGGAGGCGAATTATTTGTGACGATTACTGAAGTAGATGAACCAATATCGGATCAAACGTTCAGAATAAACCGATCATTAGCGGTTCAAAACAAAACATACGTAATTAAAGGATCCTTACCACTTTTATGGGAAGCAAGCTACAAAATTAGTGTGAAAAATCAATTGATCACTAAAGTATCAGAACCATCTATTTCGGCGTTCGCTGGAACTTCGTCCAAAAGAACATTGATCAGGGAAAGTTCAAAAAAACGTGCACGTCTAGAATTTAAGTTGACTCCTTATATCGGTTCAGAAAGAAGTGGAAAACTTGTTGCGACGATCAGCGATAATAAATTGATTATTTCTCAATAAAAGATATTGATCGTTAGTATAGAGTATCAACGAAAATAAAATAAGTATTAAAGTTAGGGTGTGAAGTCGTTCTCTAATAATGGATCATCATCAGGATCTTCGAGAGGTTCATCCTCCAATAGAATCACTTCATAGGTAGTGAACCAACCATACTTTTCACCAAAGTAGCCATATGTTTCAAGGGAAACGAATAAAAAAGAACCCATAATAGCAATCACATAATAAATACGTTTTTTCTTATAATAGTAAGCGAGTAACATAAGTGGAAAAGAAATCAATAATATAACTGGATGAATAACGACTGGAATTAAAGCAATCAGACTCATGATAAAAAAATCTGCACCTAACGACCGAAAAGCTATCAGCCATTTAGAATCCGTATCCTTTGTAAAACTTGTTTTTTCTTCTAGTGACTTTACAGGTATGTAGGGTTGATCGTGCATTGGTTTTACTGTCGATTCTGTAAAAGAAACCGGTTCTGAATAATTGCTTAAAAGAGGGCCTTTGTTTAATAAGGTATCTATTGATACTTCCAATAATTTACTGATTTTTTTTAAAGTTTCATGATCTGGGTTGCTGAGACCACGTTCCCATTTAGAAATCGCTTGTCGTGTTACGAAAAGTTCATTCGCTAAAGCGGTTTGAGAGTAGCCTTTTTCTAGGCGCAACTTTTTAAGTTTCTCTGGAAATTCCATTTGTTCAACTCCTTATCTATTGATAATAGTACTACAGGGAACTATTCAAATAAAGGCTTTGTTTAGTTCTTAATCGTTTAATCTAAACAATTGTGACTTTTGATTGATTTCTTAGACTTATTATTTTTTTGAATAACGCATAAGCATAAAAAGACCAACAAAATTGGGATAAAAGAGTCGTATAGGGAAAAGTAAATCGTACACAAATGAATTGTGTTAGCGGAAAGTGTAGCTTAATATTTTACTAAAGAAAAGCGGACACTTTAGAATAGGGACTTACGAAATAAATTGATCAACGATATATAGAATTGAAATATCATCATAGTATATTCGTTTGAGGGGTAACGATTGGTTGGTACCTTTTTTAGCGGCTATTAGGCATAATCTAAAATAAGCTAAGGACAATGACTGGGATCATAAGAAACGATTAGAAAGGAAAAAAGATGGTTTTAATTTTAATGGGCTTTTTATTACTCTTCTTAAAACTAAATTTCACCTTATTTGACTATAGTTTGATTTATATTATGACAAATTTTATCGGTTATGTATTATTACGCATAGGTATCGAAAACACTGATGAAGCTGATGAATTGTATATGAAAGATTCACTCTGGTTTTATCTTATTTTAAATCTGGTTTTACTATTTTGCCGTATCTTTGATCTTTCAATTGATAACATTACTTTTACTTACATAGAAACATATTTACTAGCAGCGGCACTTTTATTTGTGCACCTGTATGTGTTCATTTATCCACTCTATTTATTCTCGAAATGCATTGCTTATCTAGAATTAAAGTCAAAATGTCTTGAATCAAAAACATTACAAAATATTGTCAAGAGCTGTATCATACTAGCCATCACCATCACACTGTTGGGTAACGTACTAGCGGGACTTCAATATCTATGGATTATCGTGATTTTTATGCAACTAACAGTACTTTTGCTACTGAAAAAATATGCTGTACCTTTCGAAAACTAAAAAAGTGATATCTTTTTATACAAGGTATCGCTTTTTGTCTATAACAAATTAAATAGTTTTGGTAAAGAATAAGGACAAGAATCGAATCTTTATGTAAAAAGTTAAAAAGAAAGTATGGGTTAATGATTTAAGTGGTTGATACAGTAGAAACTTCAGAAAGTTAAGTAGCGATCATGCCTTTTGAGTAAGTCGGAGTTTGTGAAAAAAGTAGAATAAAAAAAGATTTTGTTGATGAATAAAGGATTGAATGCTATTTGGTTAAGTGAATTTCATCACTTGTTGTAATAGAATGAAAAATGAATAAAAATGAATAAAAACGAAAAAAAGAAATAGAGGGGGTTGTTCTATACGTTTACAGCATCTACATGTCGTGTTATCTTCTTTATTGGAATGCTAGATATTGTGGAGGAGTAGTTAAATGAATAAAAAAATAAAGATCATTTATATCAGCTTAAGTGGGAATACCGCAGCTTTTGTCAAAAAACTCTCAACTTTTTTAACAGAAGTCAAAGGTATCGAAGTAGAGTCAATCAATGTGAAAGATTTGATGGGAGACACCTTTCCAGTAACAGAGCCATTTGTGAGTTTCTTACCTACATACTTAAGCGGGGGAAATGGTGTGCAAAATGGTGATAAAGAGGTCATGACGACAAACTTGGGAGAATTTATAGCGGCTCACGAAAATTTTCGCTATTGTTACGGTATTATTGGAAGTGGCAATCGAAATCTTAATAAGCAATTTTGTTTAAGTGCAAAACAATACGCGGAAAGATTTGGGTTTCCACTGATTGAACAATATGAATTACGTGGAACTTCAAAAGATGTTGAGCGGATTGCAGAGGTGGTATTGAATCAGCACAACAGTTTTATAGAAACAGTAGAAATCAAAGCAGAATAAAGAAACTTGTCATCAAAAAAGTATCTCTCCGTTCATTTAAGCGGAAAGATACTTTTTTTTGGATGATTTTCCATTAATAGAGAGAAAAGTTTAATAATTTAAATTTTCTACAAGATACTTCTGCGATTTTATTTTCTTTGATTAAATGTGAGAATTCTCGGCTAATAGATTCGGAAGTTGTACCTAGATAGGAAGCTAATTCCTTCTTTGCCATATCTAATTCAACGATTGGATCGTTTTCTTTTGAGTGAACGAGAGTGGTAAGAAAGTGAAACAAACGATCTTTTACTGTCTCTGTCGTTGCCCATGCTGTCTGTTGTTCAGAAGAGCTTAATCTTTCTGATAAAGTGGAAAGCATATATAACGCAATTTCGGGATATTGAGCTAATAAAGCCTGGATGTCTGAACGACTGATAGACCAAACATAACAATCCGTTTTAGCTTCTGCAAAAGCTTCGTATACACCTGTTTTAAATAAAGCCAATTCACCAGTAAAAGCTCCATCAGGTATCATCCGAATCAATTGCTCTTTTCCAGTATCGCCTAGTCTGTATATACGCAGCATCCCACTTTTCACGATGTAGAAGGCATCAGCTTTTTGCCCGGGGCTATATAGATTTTCGCCATGTTTGTAATGCTTAAGGTGCAGTAAAGGTTTTATTTGATTTTTTTGAAAGGATGTTAGTGAATCGAATAAGGCGACATGATTGATGCAATCGGGCTCTTGGTTTTTAGTTACAAATGCTTGATGAGTTAATACCGCGTTTGACTGTACCATTTAAAAGGCTCCCCTGTATGTTTTTCACAATGATATATATAAAATTATATTTTTCTTATATAAAATTTATTAAACTTGATATAAATCAAGTATATCATAAAATAATTATAATAGAATAGGCTCATGAAGAACGTAACAACATGTTCACATTTGAACAAAGGAGAGATATAAATGAGTATAAACCTAACAGAATCACAAACGATGTTACA
This sequence comes from Marinilactibacillus kalidii, assembly GCF_017599325.1. Lineage (GTDB taxonomy): Bacteria > Bacillota > Bacilli > Lactobacillales > Carnobacteriaceae_A > Marinilactibacillus > Marinilactibacillus kalidii. The sequence goes on from NZ_JAGFVM010000023.1 coordinate 39,557, forward strand.
CCAAATGGTATCTGATTTTGCAGACAAGAAAGTAAAGCCGTACGATATGCAAATAGACAAAGAAAGAGCTTATCCAAAAGAATTATGGGAAGGCGTCATAGAAACTGGATTTTTGGGGCTCACAATTCCTGAGGAACATGGTGGTGCTGGATTCGATGCTATCGCTAGCGCTCAAACGGTTTATGATATGGCCATCAGAAATGCCAGTATCGCGTTTACTTTAGAAGGTCATTATAAAACCGTTGACCAAGTAATGAATTATGCTACACCTGCATTGAAAGAAAAATATATGCCGCAGGCTAACCACCGTATATTTGGATTCTCGTCTACTGAACCTCAAGGTGGTTCTAATATTATGGGGAATACAGCAAATGCAGTTAAAGATGGGGAAAAGTGGATTTTAAACGGAAACAAAACGATGATAACCAATGGTGGACTTGCTGAAGTCTATTGTGTTTTGCTCAAAACATCACCAGATGAATTGTCTTGCTTCCTTGTTGATCAAGATATGCCCGGATTCAAACATGGTAAAAGAGAAGAATTTATCGGGATGAACGGTACACCAGTAGGAGAAATTTTTCTGGAAAATGTCGTGGTATCAGAAGATCACTTATTAGGAAAGCTTGGTCAAGGTGTGGAGATTGGCGATCATGCTCACTATGATGCGCGTATATTAATGGGCGCAATCGCTGCAGGTATTACTGAGCAAGCATTAACGATTGCTGTCGATTATGCCAAACAACGTGAGGCTGTTGGTACCCCAATCATTCAATTGCATTCAATTCAAACAAAAATAACAGAAATTGCAATTGCAAAAGAAAACATCCAATTACTTTATCAAGAAGCAGCTAAACTAAAAGTAGAGGGTCAACCGTATGCTAAAGTCGCAACAATGGCTAAATCATATGGGAGTCGTGCAGCTGTTATTGCAGCAGACCATACACTACAAGTATTAGGCGGATATGGTTATAGCCGAGAATATCCGGCAGAACATCTGATTCGTGATGCACGTGCATTACAAATTGCAGAAGGATCTTTGGAGAAAATGATGATAGAAATAACGAAAGAAGTCGTGAAAGAGAGAGAGGCGTAAAAACATGAGTTTAAAAATCGTCGTTTGTGTAAAACAAGTTCCAGTTTCTAATAATTTAAAAATCGACCCTAATACAAAGAACCTTATTCGATCAGGTGAAATAGGGGTGATGAATCCTTATGATAAAAATGCAATCGAAGAAGCCTTACGATTGAAAGATGAGTGGGGTGGGGAAATCACATTACTTTCCATGGGGCCATCTAACTTTGAAATGACTTTAAGAGAAGGTTTGGCTATGGGATGTGATGAAGCTATCCTGTTGAGTTCAAGGAAATTTGGTGGAGCAGATACGCTGGCGACTGGTTATGTGTTGTCACAAGCCATCAAGCAATTAGGGGATGTAGATCTAGTATTGTTTGGTCGTCAATCTGTAGATGCAGATACTAGTCAAGTAGGCCCCATCGTTTCAGAATTTCTAGATTGGCCACAAATTACTTTCGTCAGTGAATTGGACGGTCCGATAAATCAGATGATGACGGCTACAAGATTACTAGAAAATATGCAACAGAAAATCGAATTTCAATTACCGGCAGTGGTAACGATCCGTAAAGAACTGAATGAACCGCGTTATCCGACACCACGGAATATACAGCAAAGTTATCGAAAAACGATTCGTGTATGGGATGAAACAAGCTTATCCGTTGATGAAGAAAGAATTGGTTTGAAAGGATCGCCAACTGTAGTACGAGATGTATGGGCACCGGAAAAAGTAGCCAAAGAGACCATTGCGCTTAAAGGCTCTCCTGATGAAGCTGTCCGTGAGTTATTGATCCAATTAAAAGCGAGTAATTTACTATAAAAAGAGGTGGGAAATAAAATGGCGCAAGAAATTTGGGTATACGCAGAAAAACATGTTGGAATCATCCAACCAGTAACCTATCAGTTGATTACGAAAGCGAAGAAGATTGCTAAAGGAAAAAAAGTGGTCGTAGTCTTATTCGAGGCAATGAATAGTAAACTGGAAGAAGACATTAAGGCCTATGGACCAGATGAAATCATGGTCGTGAGAGATGATCGGTTAAAAGATGCAACAGATTCTGAAATCGCTAGTCTGATGACAGTGTTGGCCGAAAGACATCAACCGAACAGTATTCTCTTCGGAGCAACAGTCGTCGGACGATCTATTGCACCTCGTCTACAAGCAAAATTAAATACAGGTCTTACATCAGATTGTTTGGACTTGTCATTTGAAGAGGACTTACTGATTCAAACTAAGCCCTCTTACGGGGATAACATTATGTGTGAAATTATTTGTCCGAACCATCGGCCACAGATGGCATCGGTTAGACCCAATACATTTAAAGCAGAAAAAGTGACAGATGCAAGGGTAGTAGTAACGGAGGTAACAGATTTACCGTTTAAAGAAGCACCGCGAGTAAATATTATAGAAGAGACACCTCTATTATCTAAAAGTGATAGTATCGCCAAAGCTGACCGTGTTATTGGATTGGGAAGAGGCGCTTCCGATGATAAAGTGATTACTTTAGCAGAGGAATTAGCTCGTAAGCTGGGGGCGAAAATTGGTGTTACAAGGCCACTGACGGATCATGCTAAATTTAGTGGAGAAGACCAAATTGGTCAATCTGGAAATAGTATTGCACCGAAATTATTGATCAACTTAGGTGTTCATGGTGCGGTTCAATATTCAACCGGAATTGAGAATGCTGCAATGGTCATTTCAGTCAATAAAGACGCTAAAGCACCAATCTTTAAATACTCAGACTTTAGCTATGTAGGCAATTCAAAAGACTTTCTCGAAGGCTTCTTAAAAGTAATTCAGTAGAAAAGGTTTATTTAAAAGCGGTCAAAAAAGAATGAGTAGAATAGTAAAAAGCGTTAAAACAACGAAGTTAGACAGTTGTTTTAACGCTTTTATTTTAGCTGCAATTTAAAGTTTTTTACCAAAAAGGTATAGTAAAAGTTTTGAACTAGAAAAACCCAATAAGAAAGGCACCAAAATGGATGCTGTAGAGGGCAAGATCGCTTTCGATTCTGGACTATCAAAGTAATCTTTGAATATCCATAAACTGATATACATATAAATGAAGGCAAAAACGATACCTAAAATATAAAATAATGCACTATAGAGAAATGAACGCTTATGCGTACCAGTATTTTTTTCATCTGGATTATTCATGCTACCTGCGATGTTTGATTGGCGCGATCCTTGATGACTGTTATTAACGTTATTGCCAACGTTTACTCTAGCATACATAGAACCACTGATATGCTGATCTCGGTTATGCTTATTTTCTTTGTCTCGATCACTCACGCTACCCACTCCTTTTCTTATATTATACGTAAATAGTTCTCTATTTGTACAATATTAATTAATAAATTCAGAAGAGAAATGAAGGCATCGAATAAAAACGAACGATTAAATCATTTTTATTGTTAAAGTTCGAATAAAACTTTAATCCTATTCGTTTTATTGCTAATATGTAAGATGAATAGTCTTATTGATGAACGATTAAATTTCAGGAGGCGTTATATGTCTATAGAAGTGGCAGTGATCATGGGAAGTACTTCCGACTGGGAAACGATGAAATATACGTGTGCGATATTAGATGAATTGGAAATCAAATACAGTAAAACGGTTGTATCAGCGCATCGAACGCCTGATTTAATGTTCGAATTTGCAGCTTCTGCAAGAGATAAAGGATATAAAACAATCATCGCAGGTGCAGGTGGGGCAGCGCATCTGCCAGGGATGGTCGCAGCAAAAACGACTTTACCCGTTATCGGTGTGCCCGTACAGTCACGAACATTAAACGGATTAGATTCATTACTTTCGATTGTCCAAATGCCAGGTGGCGTTCCTGTAGCGACTGTGGCCATTGGAAAAGCAGGTGCAGAGAATGCAGGCTTACTCGCAGCTCAAATGCTAGGTATGACGGATTTAGGGGTTGCAGACAAACTGGCGCAGCGTCGAGAAGGCTTAAAACAAAAAGTGATGGAAAGTAGTGAAGAACTTGTCTAAATGGATCAAACCTAAAAGTACAATAGGTATTATTGGTGGCGGCCAACTAGGAAGAATGATGGCTTTTTCTGCAAAAGAAAGAGGCTACCAAGTAGGTGTGTTAGACCCTACGCCAAATTGTCCGACTGCTCAAGTAGCAGACTGGCATATTCAGGCAGCCTATGATGATACAGAAGCACTTTTAGCGTTAGCAGAAAAAAGTGATGTATTAACATATGAATTTGAAAATGTGGACGCTGCCTCTATCCAGCAAGTACAAGATAATGTGGCAGTACCACAAGGAACAGATCTATTATTGATCACGCAGAATCGATTAAAAGAAAAAGAGTTTTTAAAAAATTCAGGTATTCCTGTGGCAACCTATGCTAAAATTGAGACGATAGAGGATTTAGTACTACAAAGCAAAACGATCGGTTTTCCATCTGTCTTGAAGACGATTCGAGGCGGGTATGATGGAAAAGGACAGTTTGTCTTGCAGCAAGCGTCTGATATCGCATCGGCTGCGACATTACTTGAACAAGGAACATGTATTTTGGAAAAATGGGTAGCTTTTCAGCTAGAGGTTTCTGTCATGGTTGCGCGGAACGAATCGGGTGCTACTTCTGTATTTCCTGTGTCGGAAAATATCCACGAAAACAATATTTTATTGCAAAGCATTGTACCGGCAAGAATTCCTGAAGGACTACAAAGGAATGTCCAGCAAATCGCAGAAACGATTGCACATAAAATGAACTTGGTCGGTGTCTTAGGTATCGAATTATTCATAACAGAACAAGGTGAAATTTTCGCAAACGAATTGGCACCACGCCCCCATAATTCTGGGCATTATTCCATTGAAGCATGTACCGATTCGCAATTTGATATGCACGTTCGAGCGATTTGTGGATACGATCTTCCAGCGGTAGAATTATTGAGACCAGCTGTTATGGTCAATATTCTTGGGGAGCATTTGGAACGAGCACTCGAATTGAATGAGCAAAAGCCGGCTTGGCATGTGCACGATTACGGAAAAGTAGCAGCAAAGCGTGGACGCAAGATGGGACATGTTACGATACTTACGACCGATTTGGAAAGCACCCTAGCTGAAATAGAAGAAACAACGATATGGAATCATTAAATAGAATGAACATAAACAAAGGAGTAATGATATGATCGATCGCTATACAAGGCCAGAAATGAAACGATTATGGTCTGAGGAGAACCGTTACAATACTTGGTTAGAAGTAGAGATTTTAGCGGATGAAGCTTGGGCAGAACTAGGTGAAATTCCAAAAGAAGATGTGAAGAAAATTCGTGCGCATGCTTCTTTTGATATCAATCGAATCTTAGAAATCGAAAAAGAAACTAGACATGATGTTGTGGCTTTCACGCGTGCTGTTTCGGAGTCTCTCGGTGAAGAGAAAAAGTGGGTTCACTATGGTCTGACAAGTACAGATGTTGTGGATACAGCTTATGGCTATCAATTAAAACAGGTAAATGATATTTTACGTAAAGATCTTCAGTTATTACTTGAAGTGATCGGTGAAAAAGCAAAAGAACATAAATATACTGTAACAATGGGTAGAACACATGGTGTGCATGCAGAACCAACAACTTTTGGCTTGAAGTTAGCACTTTGGTACTCAGAGATGAAACGTCATCTCGATCGTTTCGAACATGCAGCACAAGGTGTAGAAGCTGGTAAAATCAGCGGGGCTGTTGGTACTTTTGCGAATATTCCTACATTCGTAGAAAAATATGTTTGCGAAAAATTAGGCACACGCCCGCAAGAAATCTCGACACAAGTATTACCACGTGATCTTCATGCAGAATACGTCAGTGCGATTGCACTCATTGCAACAAGTGTTGAAAAATTTGCTACTGAGATTCGTGGACTTCAAAAGTCTGAAACAAGAGAAGTAGAAGAAGGATTTGCGAAGGGTCAAAAAGGATCTTCAGCAATGCCCCATAAGCGTAATCCAATCGGTTCTGAAAATATGGCCGGCCTAGCAAGGGTGATTCGTGGACATATGGTTACAGCATACGAAAATGTAACACTGTGGCATGAAAGAGATATTTCACACTCTTCCGCAGAACGTATTATTTTACCAGACAGCACAATTTTGCTAAATTACATGTTGAATCGTTTTTCTAATATCGTTCGTAATTTAACAGTATTCCCTGAAAATATGAAGCGTAATATGGATGCGACATTAGGCTTGATTTATAGCCAGCGTGTATTGCTAAAATTAATTGACAAAGGTTTGAGTCGTGAAGCAGCTTACGATTTGGTTCAACCTTTGACAGCTATTGCGTGGGACGAGCAGAAAGCTTTTCGAACGTTAGTAGAACAAGATGACACGGTGATGTCTCATCTTTCTTCAGAAGAAGTGGAAGAGGCGTTTGATTACAATTATCATTTGAGAAACGTAGATGAAATATTTGAACGCGTTGGTTTAAGCGAGTAGAATGATCTTTCCCCTGTACAGGTGAGTATCTGTGCAGGGGGATTTTTACATAGAGCGGAGGAAGTTGAACATGGAAAAAGCATTAAAGGAGTGGCTGAAAAAGTGAATGGGCGGTATCCTTTTCAACTAATCATTTGCAATGACTATGCAGATTATTTAACAAAATTAGATTCAGTCAACCAAGTTACGACATTTCAGTTTGAACATGATTGGGAAGGTGCTTATAATCACATAGAAGATCCTATCTTTATTGTCGCTAATAAAGAATCTGTAGAGATCTACAGTGTTGATGAGACATGGGACTTAGTGTGTTTAGAAACGAGGATAGATACAGAATGGTTTGCTTGAGTTGAGTATGTCGGCAACCGGTGCTAAACTGGTTTCAATAAGAAAAGAGCGGAGAATGACTGATGAAAATAATCATGTTTAGCGTAAGAGAAGATGAAAAACCAGCTGTAAAAGCTTGGGAAGAACGCAATGGTGTAGAGATCACAACAATAGCAGAACCCTTAACGACGGAAACGGTGAACTTAGTAAAAGGTTATACAGGCATTTGTCTTCAGCAAAGAGTAGATATCGTCGATGAAGAAATATACCGAAGGTTGAGTGGTTTTGGAATCAAGCAGATTGCCTTGAGAACTGCCGGTTATGATATCATTGATTTACCATTAGCTAAAAAGTATGACTTGAAAGTGACCAATGTACCAGCCTATTCTCCTACATCAGTAGCAGAACTGGTTGTCATGCAAGCACTTCGACTAATTCGTAATAACCCAATTGTCGAAGACCAAATGGCACAAGGAGACTTCCGTTGGGGCGGTATGATTGCAAAAGAAATCAATACGTTGACCGTTGGAATTATTGGAGCAGGAAAAATAGGTGGGACGACTGCTCGACTATTTAAGGCTTTGGGTGCGAGTGTGATTGCATACGATCCTATCGTTAAAGATGAACTCAAAGACGTGCTAACCTATGAACCAAACCAGCAGTCTGTCTTGGAAAAATCAGATATCGTCAGTATTCATGTCCCTTTGAATGAGTCTACCAATCAGCTAATAAATTCCGAAGCGTTCACACAGATGAAACCAGATGCTTATCTAATCAATGCAGCTAGAGGACCAATCGTTGATAATTCAGCATTAATAGTCGCTTTAGAACAAAACGAGATTGCCGGTGCGGCATTAGATACTTTACCGAATGAGCAAGCCTTTTTTAATGTCGATTTAAGAAACCAACCGTTGCCAGATGAGAATCTTAACGCTTTAATGAAAATGAATAATGTAGTGATTACCCCTCATATCGGATTTTATACGACTGTCGCGGTTCAAAATATGGTCGATAGTTCATTAGGCAGTGTACTAAGTATTTTAAAAACGGGCGTAAGCGTAAATGAAGTTCAATAAAATGGTGAAATAACTTACGAATGAGGTGCCTCTTTAAATTTTTGTGAATCATGATAGAAGAGGCACATTAGATAGGGAAGAAAAAAAGATAAATAATAATTTAAAAAAACGCTTGCAAGAATATTAAGTGCATGTTATAGTTATCTCAACAATTAAATAACGCAATCATTCAATGAAATGGATTGTTACCACACTTAATTGTATGGGCAAAACCTAAATTGATCTGAAAGCTACTCTTTTAGCGGATTTTCGCTGTATAGTAGGTTTGGGATGAGTTTAGGTTTTTTTTAATAAATTCCAATCGGGGGTGTCATAAGAGTGAAATGAAAATCGAGAAAGTACTGAATAATAATGTCGTACTAGCATTTAATGAATCAAAGCAAGAAATGGTCGTGATGGGACGAGGTATTGCTTTTCAAAAGCATGCTGGAGACGAAATCGAGTTAGATAAAATCGAAAAAACGTTTATCCCAGAGGGTCAAGATGTGATGGAACATTTATTGTCACTATATCGAGACATCGATCCAGATATTCTTGAGATTGCAACGAATGTCATCAAGTATGCTCAAGGAATATTACGCACTAGACTGAGCAATCATATCTATCTTACTTTACCAGATCACTTAAGCTATGCAATCAGCAGAGCAAAAGAAGGATTGGACATCAAAAATCCACTGACCTGGGAAATCAAGCGATTTTACAAAGTGGAATACGAAATTGGTCTGAAAGCTATAGAACTTGTTGAAAAAAACCTATCTATCCAATTACCGGAATCAGAAGCAGCAGCCGTTGCATTGCACATTGTAAATGCAAGACAAGACGAACAAGACTTGCAAGTAACGATTCGAATGACTGAGATGGTGCAGGATATACTGAATATTGTCAGCTATTATTATGGAAAGACTTTTAACGAAGAATCTTTTCAGTATACGCGATTTATTACACATCTTCAGTATTTTGCAAGACGATTACTGCAGCAAGAAAGAAAAGAAACAGAAGATACTTTTCTATACGAACAAGTGAAAAGCAAGTATGAAAAAGCCTTTAAGTGTACGGAGCGGATCAATGAGTATCTGTTAAATACGCAAGGAGCGGCACTCACGAAAGATGAACAGCTATATCTAGCGATTCATATCCAACGTGTCACAACTGAAGAGTAATCTATCATAGATGGATTGTTACTGATCTGGGCAACCGGGTGCAGGCAAAACCTAAGTTGATAGTCAGAAGCACCTCTTTTAGGGGAGAGTGTATTCATGACTATTCGTTTAGGTTTTTTTATTACTTTAAAGATAAATAAGGTAAACAACTATAAGAAAGAAGGAAAATAAAATGGCTTATGAAGAATTAGCAAAAGAGATTCTCGACAACGTCGGGGGTAAAGAAAATGTCAACAGCTTAACACATTGTATTACAAGATTACGTTTCAAATTGAAAGACGAAGAGAAAGCAAATACTGAACACCTTAAAGGAATGGACGGTGTCGTAACCGTTATGAAGAGTGGTGGACAATACCAAGTTGTTATTGGCAACCACGTACCAGACGTTTATGCACAAGTGGTTGAAGAAGGTAATTTAGGTAATGCTTCAGATTCATCATCAGATGATTCAGGTCCAAAAGGGAATCCGCTTGATCAATTTATTGATTTAGTATCAGGTATTTTCCAACCAGTTCTAGGTGTATTAGCAGCAACTGGTATGATCAAAGGGTTTAATGCACTATTTCTAGCGACTGGTTTATTGACCGATACTTCAGGAACTTATCAAATTTTAAATGCGATAGGCGATTCACTGTTTTATTTCTTCCCAATTTTCTTAGCTTATACAGCTTCTAAGAAATTTAAAGTAGCACCTTTTATTGCAATGGCAATTGGTGGTGCGTTGGTTTATCCGACGATCGCAGGGATTACAGGTGGGGAAGTAATGTACACACTTTTCCCAGATACGCTGTTTGCATCTCCCGTATATCTAGATTTCTTAGGACTACCGGTTATTCTGCCACAAGGTGGCTATGGTTCTACTGTTATTCCAATCATTTTAGCAGTATTCTTTGCTTCTAAAATTGAAAGATTGATGAAAAAGATTATTCCTGATGTTGTTAAATTATTCTTAGTGCCATTTGCTACCTTACTCGTAGTTGTACCCTTAACATTTATGGTTATTGGACCCGTCGCAAATATTGCAGCGAACATGATCGGTGCTGGAACGTTAGCTGTTTATAACTTTAGCCCAATTATTGCTGGTCTCTTGATTGGTGGATTTTGGCAAGTGCTTGTAATCTTCGGATTACACTGGGGACTTGTTCCGGTTGCCATCAATAATCTATCTGTCTACGGGTTCGACCCAATTCTAGCACTATCATTTATTGCTTCTTTTGCTCAAACTGGTGCAATCATTGGTGTGTTATTCAAAACAAAAGAAACAAAAGTCAAAACATTAGCAATACCTGCTATTATCTCAGGTTTGTTCGGTGTAACAGAGCCAGCAATCTATGGTATTTCTTTACCACTTAGAAAACCTTTCATCATCAGTTGTATCGGTGGTGCCTTGGGTGGTGCTGCATTGGCACTTTTTGAAACAAAAAGTTATATCATCGGTGGACTAGGTGTGTTTGGTTATACAAACTTCTTAGACCCAGCACAATCGGGTGTTCAAAACTTATTTATCATTATTGCTATCTCAGTAGCAGGCCTATTATTCGGCGCAATCGTAACTTACTTGGTTGGATTCGGTACACTATTTGGTGAAGCAGAAGTAGCGACTGACCAAGGAATCGAAACCAAAAATGCTTCTACAACTGAAGGTGCCATCGTTCAAGCAAATGGCGAATCATATGTAGAAAAAGAAGTGATCGAAAGTCCTCTAACAGGAACAGTATTACCGTTGAGCGAAGTAAAAGATGAAGCTTTTTCTTCAGGCGCAATGGGTAAAGGGCTAGCAATCGAACCAACAGAAGGTAAAGTGAGTTCACCAGTAAAAGGTGAGATAACAGCATTATTCCCAACAGGTCACGCAATTGGTATCACTAGTGATGAAGGCGTAGAGTTATTGATCCATGTTGGAATGGATACTGTCCAATTAGATGGTGAAGGCTTTACAACACACGTTAAAACGGGAGACCGCGTTGAAGTAGGACAGACATTGATTGAATTCGATATTGATTTAATCAAACAAGCTGGGTACCCAGTGACAACACCAGTCTTAGTCACGAATGCTGACCACTATCTAGATTTATTAACAACAGATAAAACAGCTGTATCAACAAGTGATTATCTGATGACAGTTGTCATATAAAAAAGTGTAATAGCGTACAGGCAGCAGTCAAAGGCTGCCTGTATATTATTTGAAAGGTGGAGTTAATTTGTCAGTCAAAGGATTCAAGAAAGATTTTCTATGGGGTGGCGCAACTGCGGCCAACCAATACGAGGGCGCTTATAACGAAGGCGGAAAAGGCTTGTCTACTGCCGATATGGTTAAATTTGTACCTAAAGAAGAACGTACAGGTGGACATGCATTAGATGTAACCAAAAAAGAAATCGAAGCGATTTTGGATGGTCAATCAGATGCAACATTCCCGAAACGCTTTGGTACAGATTTCTATCATAGATATGCAGAAGACATTGCATTACTAGCTGAAATGGGCTTCAAAGTATTTAGACTATCTATTAACTGGGCAAGAATTTTCCCGAATGGTGATGACCAAGAACCGAATGAAGAAGGGCTATCATTTTACGATAAAGTCTTTGATGAATGTCAAAAATACGGTATCGAACCGTTGGTTACACTTTCTCACTATGAAACACCGTTAAACCTAACATTAAAATATAATGGTTGGACAGATAGAAAAGTTGTAGACTTTTTCTTGAACTATGCAGAAACAGTATTCAAACGCTACAAAGATAAAGTCACTTACTGGCTAACATTTAATGAAATCAACATTGTCACAATGAGCCCGTATACCGGGGCAGGCGTATTAACTGAAGATGCTGAGAATCCAATGCAACTTAGTTATCAAGCGGCACATCATCAATTTGTTGCGAGTGCTTTAACGACTAAAATTGCGCGTGAAATCAACCCTGAATTCCAAATTGGTTGTATGCTAGCACGTTCGACTTTCTATCCAGAAACAAATAATCCAGAAGATGTTTTACTAGCACAGCATGAAAATCAACTGAACTTATTCTTTACAGATGTACACGCTCGTGGAGAATATCCAAGCTACATGGAACGCTACTTTGATGAGAACAATATTCAAATCAAAAAAGAGCGCGGAGATGACGAAATATTAAAAGCTTATACAGTTGACTTTATTTCTTTCAGTTACTATATGTCATTATCGGTTAGTTCAAAAGAGAGCGATGATAGCGTTGGCGGAAATCTATTTGGTGGCGTGAAAAATAACTATCTAGAAACTTCTGACTGGGGATGGCAAATCGACCCGATTGGATTACGTTATACATTAAATGATATGTATTCACGTTATCAAAAACCATTATTTATTGTTGAAAATGGTTTAGGTGCGTACGATAAAGTAGAAGAAGATGGTAGTATTCACGATGACTACCGCATTGATTACTTGAGAAAACACATTGAACAGATGAGAGAAGCTGTTAAAGATGGTGTAGATTTATTAGGATATACAAGCTGGGGCTGTATTGACTTGGTCAGTGCTTCAACCAGTGAAATGGCTAAGCGTTATGGCTTTGTCTATGTCGATCAAGATGACTTTGGCAATGGGACATTGAATCGCTCAAGAAAAGATTCATTCTTCTGGTACAAGAAAGTGATTGAATCAAATGGTGAAGATTTGGCGTAAACAACTAAATAAAGGGTGGAGCAAAATGAGCCGACCCCCAGAAGTTAGACCTAAAATCTAACTTCTGGGGGTATTTTTTTATGGCAATATATAGTTTTGAACTTAAACATGAGATAGTAAAAGCATATCTTAAAGGCGAAGGAGGAACCCCTTATTTAGCGAAAAAATATGGCGTTCCAGCTGAATCAACGGTTAGAAAATGGATAACCGCCTATAAAAATTTTGGAGAAGAAGGACTCTATAGAAGCCGAAAAAAGATCAATTATACTAGTGAATTTAAATTAAATGCGGTAGAATTGTATTTAACTACTGAATTGTCCTATCAAGAGTTAGCTGGACAGCTAAACATGAATAATCCTTCTATACTTACCAATTAGGTAATCAAGTATCGTGAAGAAGGGATTGATGGACTTTCAACTAAATCGAGAGGACGTCCGTCTGAAATGTCTAAAGAGAAAAGACAACCGAAGAGACCTAAAGTTTCTAAAGACCAATCTCTGCTTACTGACCGTGAGAAAGTTCAAGCGAAACGCATACGAGAATTGGAAATTGAAAATGCCTTTTTAAAAGAACTCAGGAGGTTGCGGAACGTGGAATCTCAAAAACGAGCGAACAACTCGCACGGATCGTCCACTTCCTCCGAGGAAGATTTAAATTAAAAGAGATTCTATCGGTCATTGATTTTCCTAAATCTACCTATATGTATTGGCAGAAAAGATTTAATAGAGAAGATCCAGATAAAGTATTAAAAGATCAATTGCTTTCTATAAGAGAGAAACATGAGAATTATGGCTACCGCCGTATCCAAAAAGAATTAGCTAGAAAAGGGACAATCGTGAACCATAAGAAGATCCAACGATTGATGAAGGAGTTAGAGATTTGTGTGACTTCATTTACACGTAAGTCACGTAAGTATAGCTCCTACAAAGGGAAAGTTGGTCACATTGCCCCAAACAAAGTGAACCGACGGTTTACCACCCCTATTCCTTATCAAAAGATTACAACGGATACATCAGAATTCAAATACTATGAAAAGAATGTTTCTGGCCAATTACAAATTAAAAAATTGTATTTAGATCCTTTTATGGATTTATTTAATCAAGAGATTGTGAGCTACAAAATAACGAAACAACCCAATGGAGAAAGTATTATGGAAGCTCTTCAAGAAGCCATTAAGGCAACGAATAGTTGCCCTTACAGGAGAACCTTCCACTCTGATCAAGGATGGGCCTATCAAATGAAAGCTTACAGTCGAGAACTGAAAATGCATAGTATTTTTCAAAGTATGTCTCGAAAAGGCAACTGTTTAGATAATAGTCCAATAGAAAATTTTTTCAGTATTTTAAAACAAGAAATGTATTACGGAAAGATATTCAAAAGTTTTAGTGAGTTAAAAATGGCGATTGAATCTTTCATTACTTACTACAATGAAGAACGTATGAAAGAACGATTGAATTGGTTAAGTCCAATCGAATATCGGCGAACTCATGCAAATGAGTGTAAAACAGCATAAAAAAACAGAGCAGAATATCTGCTCTGAAAAAGTCTAACTTTTTGGGGTCACTATAAAAGTTCCACTCTCTTTTTTTTGCACCATATCTAGTGGAAATACAATGTGAATTTATCATGAATAGATTTTCTGGTCTAATCTAATTGCTTTAGGAATCGGGAAAAAGTGCTTGAGTGATTAAAGTATTTAATGTATTTTTTAACTTAAATAGATGTACTATATCTTAATCGTTCTTTACTGATACATATGCAAGGATTTGTTAATTATATTTGAGAAGATAATAGAAAATTGGTGGAGCAAAAAGAAAAAGAGTTGTTTCATTAATAAAGGAGAATGTAGATGAATGATACTTTTTACGGGGTTATTTCTCCAGGGAATCCAGTAAAAGACAAGCAAGTAGAAGAATTGATGAAAAAATATAAAGACCGAATAAACGATGTAGAAACTAAAACAGCCCCTCTAGCAGTAGTCAAAAAATTAGTAGACATAGAAGCTTACCCAATGAATCGTATTGCAAAAATTCATTTAACGATTCTTGAACAAAATTGTAGGCACATGCCAACTTATAGAGGAGAAAAAATCACTCTACAGTTTTATAAAGTGCTACATAATGGAAAAAGTCGATTGTACTATGATGAATTCAGTACATTTGGTGAAAGTATGTTTCAGCTGTATTTTGAGCAACCAACGATGCTGATTGTTTTTGACGAGAAGCTAGACCTGGTAGAATCCGGTAGTTTGTTATTCGACTACGATTATACTTTTTTAAGAGGAATCACAGCTAGTGATAGTACAAATGAATCATTGGATTTGATCAACTATTTAGCCATGATAGATAGTTTTGAAACACTCATTGAGGAGGGAAAGGGAAGACTAGGTTTATTGGGAGATAAGTGGTAAGGGATGTATGACGAAGAATTGATGCACATGTAAAGAGCGCCCGTCTAGTAATGTTATATACTCGACGAGCGCTTTTTATATTAAATAAAGTTTTTTTGCATTTTCTTATAGTGTTTACTGATTGCTGCTGAGAATTATAAAGCGAGCAGCCTGTTTAATGTTGCGTAGACAATGGACTATCAGATAAAGCCCAGCCTTCTACAACACGTGCACCTTCGGTATTGTCATTATCTTTAAAGTTTACAAATTCCATCGTGTGTTGAGTAGTAGCTTCACCCGTGTGGATGTTTTTAATGGTAACAGTATAGCGAATGGCACACCAGTCATCTTTGATGAGCATATTATCGAATTCGCCTAAATCCATCGTATAGTGCTCGAATAACTCTCCCATCATATCTTTGTATTCCTGCAAGGTCATTCTTTTCCCATACACATTATAATGAGCATCTGGTTCATAAAGTTTATTGCACCATTCTAGCCAACCATCATACCCGCCATTCCAATTCTTAAATCCATTGAGTAATCTTTCTTCGATTCTTTGTTCAAGGGTTTTCTCTGCTTTATCTGTGGCTATTTGACTCATAATATAATCTCCTCTTTCTCCTGTATAGTGATTTTATTTGCCGACATAACTTCCGGGTATAGTGATAACGCATTCGTTCCCAAAGACTTGTTATTCAATATGACCAAGTTGTTATGTCTTGCTTACTTACGAGTATAGAGGCTAAAGGTAAAGTCAAGGTGAAGACAAGTAAAACTAATGTAAACATTTCCTAAGGCTAGCTGATGATTTTTCGTCACTTCATTTGAAATAATTTCGTTGTTCGCAACAACATCAACAAACTTACTAAGAAAATAATAAAACTCATGAAATATCCGCCATAGCCGATGAGGCGAACTGTATTGACAGAGTCGCTGGCACTAGCAAAGGACATAATGGCTGTTTGTGTTAAGTGCAAGGAGATCAAAGAGGAAGTTAGATTAATCATTTTTAAAGATTCAATTAAGAGATTAGCCTTTTTCCTAGCAACGATAATGCCGATCATTGCTAGAGTGAGTTCAATAAAAGCAAAGAGCGCAATGCCGATGCTGAGGATCATGGGATAAGTGGTCAGTTCATAGGTAGTTAAAAAGATTCTTTTACAGTACAGACTATAAACGATACTAATGACCAAGATAAGGATGGCCGTTGATTTATATACTTTTCTTTCATCTATTATTCCCCGATCACGATTTGAATTTGTTTTGGAAATAGTAGATTTCGCTATAGCCAGCATTAAATTATAGAAGGCGTGGATAAATAAAAATAATGAAAGTGTCGCAATGCTAATGACTATTTTGACAATAGCAAATGAAGCATGTGTGTAGATGGCATAATTAATCCATTGAAAGGGATTTTGCTTTTTATAAATAGGGGGAACGAGGTGCTTATACATCGTGGACCGCCTTTCTACTAATTTAAATTGAATAAACACGAAGCGTTTTACTTATGTAGTAACTTAAATAATCTCACCTATAAATAGTAGCGTATGGCCGTAAAACAAACGTAAACAGTTGATTCAAATCATAAACTAAATGGAGATCATACTTTATAGACTGCTCGCAGCTGAGTGTATCAATGATGTAATTGAAAGTAATCACAAAAAAGCACAAGTATCATACTGAATAAATTCAGTCATGATGCTTGTGCTTTTTAAAGGTAGCGTTAAATTGAACAGCTGCCATCTTCGCAGATACCAGTGTTGGTGTCGCCGAGTATTTGTAAACTAGGCTTAATCCCTAATTCATCCGCTACTGTTTGTAGGGTTTGTTGGAAAAGTTCTTGTGGTTGAGCACCAGAGATAGCATATTTACGTTCGAGTACAAAGAATGGAACGCCTTGAACGCCGATAGCTTGTGCTTCTTGAATATCTTGAGAAACCGCATCTGCATAGCGATCGCTTGAGAGCACTGCTTGTGCCTCTTCGCGAGATAAGCCAACTTGTTCAGCTACGTCTAACAAGACCGTGTCTTCATTTAAAGCACGATTGTCTGAAAAATGCGCCGCTAATAAAGCTTCG
The DNA here is from genome assembly GCF_017599325.1 of Marinilactibacillus kalidii. Taxonomy (GTDB): domain Bacteria; phylum Bacillota; class Bacilli; order Lactobacillales; family Carnobacteriaceae_A; genus Marinilactibacillus; species Marinilactibacillus kalidii. The sequence goes on from NZ_JAGFVM010000023.1 coordinate 56,766, forward strand.
TCTATTTCAGGACCTTTACCCTTTTCCTCCGCAAATTTTGCCAATCGATGGGCTTTTTTAGTATTTGCATTGATCATTTTAGAAAAATCATACGTTAAGCCCACGCTTTGTGCACGTTCGGTTACGGCGCTAAACATTTCTTCAACTTGTTGATCGTTCATTCCTTTTTTCTTCATCAAGCTCTCTTTGACAGGTTGATCATCTGTTAGAGAGGTTGTTGGATCTAGTTCATATGCTTTGAATTGTACGTCTACTTGTCCGCTTAAGCCTGTTTCTTTAATGGCTTTTTCAAGTTCTCGTTTTCCAATATAACAAAATGGACAGACATAATCTGACCAGACTTCTATTTTTATCATGTTCCCACGCTTCTTCCTAAAAGTAAGTAACTATACTATATCAACCTCTCTGATGAAATACAATAACAATTATGGTCGACCTATTATAAAAGTAATAGGTATTAGCAGTATTGTTCGTTTTAATAGGTTTTTTATATTTAGATGGTTAGTATTTCAATTAAACAGAATGCAAATACGAACAATAAAGATATTTAAGATGTGAATGTACCGATAAAGGTTGACTCAATTCTGACTACGACTTATGATGAATTTAGATAATAACATTACGGATTTAATCAACTGGAATGTTCGGTTATAAGCGTTTTTGAGATGGAGGCATATTTGGTGAAAAAAAAAGCATTGTTGTACGAAGGAAAAGCGAAAGCACTTTACGAGACAAGTGATCCTTCTCTTTTATGGGTCGTTTACAAGAACCAGGCAACTGCTGGTAATGGTGCCAAAAAAGAAATGATTGCTGGAAAAGGAAAGTTGAATAATCAAATTACGAGTGAACTGTTCGATGCATTGAAAGAAGAAGGAATCAATAGTCACTTTGTTAAACAGCTTTCTGAAACAGAACAGCTTATTCAAAAAGTGGACATGTTTAAATTAGAAGTAGTCGTTCGAAACATTGCTGCTGGGAGTTTCTCGAAACGGTTAGGAATCGAAAAAGGGAGGGTTCTTCCTTTCCCTTTAGTTGAATACTACTTGAAAGAAGACGCACTTGATGATCCTATCATTAACGAAGATCATATAAAAATACTGGATTTAGCAACTCAAGAGGAGCTTGCAGAAATCAGTCGTCAAGCCTTGTTAATCAATCGTGCACTCACTGAGTTGTTTGCATCACTAGATATTCGATTAGTCGATTTTAAATTGGAATTTGGAAAAACAGAAGACGAGACGATTGTTTTAGCAGATGAAATCTCACCGGACACTTGTCGATTATGGGATGCAAACACGAACGATAGCCTGGATAAAGATATTTTTAGAAATGATCTCGGAGACATTATTCCTTTATATGAAGAAATATTGAAGCGACTAAAACAACGATAAAAGGAGAACGAAACGTATGTATAACGTAAAAGTTTATGTTACTTATAAAGAATCCATTCTCGATCCTCAAGGAGAAGCTATTCGGGGTGCCGTTCATCGCATGGGGTTTGATGAAATCGAAGATATTAGAATGGGAAAATACTTTGAGATCAAAGTTTCTCGTCAAGAAGATCGTGCGATTGAAGACACGATCGAAACGATATGCGATCAGTTACTCGCAAATGTCGTCATGGAATCTTATCGTTGTGAGATTGAAGCAGTAAAGGAGACGGTATAACGATGCGTTTTGCGGTTATTCAATTTCCTGGATCCAATTGTGATGTGGACTTGTTACATGCGATTAAGGACGGGACTGGAGAAGAAGCAGCCTATGTAGCACATACAGAAAGTAGTTTAGAAGGATTCGATGGTGTTTTACTGCCAGGTGGTTTTTCGTATGGGGATTATTTGAGAAGTGGCGCTATTTCTCGTTTCTCTAATATAATGAGTGAAGTCATTCGATTCGCTGAAGAAGGAAAGCCAGTGTTTGGAACGTGCAACGGATTCCAAATTTTAGTAGAAGCAGGTTTGTTGCTAGGCGCGCTTCAGCGAAACAAGGATTTGCATTTTATTTGTAAAAATGTCGAGTTGAACGTTGAGAATAACCAAACGTCGTTTACGACTTTGTATGAACAAGGCGAACGATTGACGATTCCTGTGGCTCACGGTGAAGGGAGCTACTACTGCGATTCAGAAACGCTCCAAGTGCTGAAAGAAAATAAACAGATCGTCTTCACCTATGCTGATGAAAATCCAAATGGCTCTATAGCCAATATTGCCGGTATCATCAACGAAAAAGGAAATGTATTAGGCATGATGCCGCATCCAGAACGGGCGATTGAGTTATTGCTTGGCTCGGAAGATGGCTTGCGCTTTTTCCAATCCATGGTACAGAACTTTGCAAAGGAGACCACGAGCGTATGAAAACCATCCAAGAACCAACAGCTGAAATGATCAAAGATCAAAAAATCTACGCAGAATGGGGTTTGACGGACGAAGAATTTCGAATGATCTCGGAAGATATATTGGGTCGTTTACCTAATTACACAGAAACCGGCTTGTTCTCTGTTATGTGGAGTGAACATTGCTCTTATAAAAATTCTAAACCTGTTCTACGTAAATTTCCTACAGATGGTCCACAAGTTTTACAAGGGCCTGGTGAGGGTGCAGGAATCGTTGATATTGGCGACGGTCAGGCGGTCGTTTTTAAAGCAGAAAGTCATAATCACCCTTCCGCAGTTGAACCGTACGAAGGTGCTGCGACAGGAGTGGGCGGTATTATTCGAGATATATTCAGTATGGGCGCTCGTCCAATCGCGATGTTGGACTCGTTAAGGTTTGGAGAACTCGATAATGAACGAACAAAATACTTATTAGAAGAGGTTGTGGCTGGGATTGGTGGCTACGGGAACTGTATCGGTATCCCAACAGTTGGTGGCGAAATTGCTTTTGATCCAGTCTATAGAGGAAACCCGCTCGTGAACGCAATGTGTGTTGGATTGATCGATCACAAAGATATTCAAAAAGGTCAGGCTAAAGGGGTCGGTAATACGATCATGTATGTTGGTGCAAAAACTGGTCGCGATGGCATTCATGGTGCTACTTTTGCGTCAGTTGAATTCAGCGACGAAGAAGAGTCGGAACGTTCGGCAGTTCAAGTCGGTGATCCCTTCATGGAAAAACTATTGATGGAAGCTTGTCTAGAATTGATTCAAGACCATCAAGACATTCTCGTTGGGATTCAGGACATGGGCGCAGCGGGGCTGGTTTCTTCTAGTTCTGAAATGGCTTCTAAAGCGGGAAGTGGAATGGTCTTGAATCTTGATGATGTTCCACAAAGAGAAACACATATGACGCCATACGAAATGATGTTATCAGAATCTCAAGAACGTATGCTGATTTGCATAACAAAAGGTTCCGAAGAACGTGTGCAAGCATTATTCTCTAAGTATGACTTAGATGCCGTTAACATTGGACACGTTACAGATGATGGGCAATATCGTTTATACCACCATGGCGTAAAAGTAGCAGACCTGCCTGTAGATGCGCTAGCAGAAGAAGCACCTGTCTACAACAAGCCTTACAGTGAACCAGAAAGAATCCAACGTTACAAAGAGATGGCTGATTTTTATCCAACCATCACAGATGCTAGTGAAACCTTAAAGCAGCTTTTGCAACAACCGACGATTGCCTCAAAAAAATCGATATTCGAGACCTATGATTCGATGGTTCGGACGAACACAGTTGTTGGACCAGGAAGTGATGCAGCTGTCCTTCGCATTCGTGGCACACAAAAAGCTTTAGCCATGACAACAGACTGTAACGCGCGCTATTTATATTTAAATCCAGAAGTTGGTGGTCAAATGGCAGTTGCAGAAGCAGCTAGAAATATTGTGGCCAGTGGTGGTCAGCCTTTAGCTATTACAGATTGTCTGAATTACGGAAACCCAGATAAACCAGAAGTGTTCTGGGAATTATGGACATCCGCTGATGGGATTGCAACGGCTTGCGAGACATTGGGTACACCCGTTATCTCGGGAAATGTTTCGCTATATAATGAAACCAATGGAGAAGCCATTTATCCAACGCCAATGATTGGGATGGTCGGTTTAGTAAAAGACCTTGCTCATGTGACTACGTCCGATTTCAAACAATTAGGAGATCGTATCATTCTAGTTGGTCAAACAAAACCGGACTTCAATGGAACAGAGTTGCAGAAGTTACAATTAGGGAAAATCGAGGGCAACTTATTCGATTTTGATATTCAAAAAGAAAAAACGATTCAAGACAAGGTACTAGAAGCGATTCGCCAAGGCTGGATACAAAGCGCACATGATCTCTCAGAGGGTGGACTAGGCGTTGCCCTGGTTGAATCAGCTTTTAAAGAAAGTTTCGGTCTAGATGTAGCAGTCGATATGCCTAAAGAATGGCTATTCTCCGAATCACCTTCTCGATTTATTTTATCTGTAAAACCTGAACAGGTAGAAAATGTCTTAGCATTATTCAACGGAGATGCGGTGAACATCGGTGAAGTAACCGATACACCAACCGTTAGGATAAAAACGCAAGATCAACAAGTAACAGGTGACATCAATGAATTGAAAACAGTATGGGAGGGCGCGATTCCGTGGTTGCTGAAATCAAAAGTTTAAACGAAGAATGTGGCATTTTTGGCGTCTGGGGACATCCAGATGCAGCTAGCTTAAATTATTTTGGTCTACACAGCTTACAGCATCGTGGACAAGAAGGTGCCGGTATCGTCTCAAATCATCATGGACGATTAAAAGGACATCGAGACCTCGGTCTACTATCAGATGTTTTCAAAGACGAAAGAGAATTAGCCAGATTAGTCGGAGAAGCAGCGATTGGCCATGTCAGATACAGCACAGCTGGCAGTAATAGTATCTTAAATATCCAACCCTTCCTCTTCAAATTTCACGATGAAGAAATCGCGCTAGCACATAACGGCAATCTCATAAACGCAACAACGCTTAGAAAAGAACTAGAAGAAGAAGGCGCGATCTTTCATTCTAATTCAGATACTGAAGTTTTGATGCACCTGATTCGTCGTAGCAAACAGCCCACACTATTAGAAAGAATCAAGGAAAGTTTAAACGTCATTAAAGGTGCCTTTGCATACTTGATGATGACACCAAATGCAATGATCGGCGCGCTTGACCCGAATGGATTCAGACCCCTTTCAATCGGTCAGATGGAAAATGGCGCATATGTTCTTGCAAGCGAAACTTGTGCATTAGACGTGGTCGGCGCTACGTTCATTCGCTCGGTAGAGCCAGGGGAAATGGTCATTGTAAACGATGAAGGCTACCAAATTGAAAAGTATACAGAAGATACGTTATTACAGATCTGTTCGATGGAATATATCTATTTTGCACGACCTGATTCAGATATTGCAGGCGTCAACGTGCATACAGCGCGAAAAAATATGGGTAGAAAACTAGCGCAAGAATCACCAGTCGATGCGGACATGGTAATTGGTGTGCCGAATTCTTCCTTGTCAGCCGCAAGTGGTTATGCAGAAGAAAGTGGCATTCCTTACGAGATGGGCCTTGTCAAGAATCAGTATGTGGCAAGAACGTTTATCCAACCTACGCAAGCGTTGCGTGAACAAGGGGTACGAATGAAACTCTCTGCCGTCAGGGGAGTTGTTGCGGGGAAAAAAGTCATCATGGTCGACGACTCGATCGTGCGCGGTACAACGAGTAAACGTATCGTTCAATTACTGAAAGATGCAGGTGCTGCGGAAGTTCATGTAAGAATCTCTTCACCACCACTAAAATACCCTTGTTTTTACGGTATTGATATCCAAAATCAGAAAGAACTGATTGCAGCAGATCACTCTGTTGATGAAATCAGAGAAGTCATTGGTGCAGATAGTCTGTCCTTTTTAAGTATCGATGGCACCGTTGATTCGATCGGCCTACAATTCGATGCACCACACAATGGTCTTTGTATGGCTTACTTTACAGGGGATTACCCAACAGCGCTTTATGACTACGAAATTGATTATCTGCATACATTAGAAAAAATCAATGAACGAGATCCATTATTACACACATAATCAGGAGGTTCACTTAGATGGGAAATGCTTATGCCAACGCCGGAGTAGATGTAGAAGCAGGTTACGAAACGGTCGAAAGAATCAAGAAACATGCAAAACGAACAGAACGATTAGGCGTGATGGGCGCTTTAGGCGGTTTCGGAGGAGCATTTGACTTATCAGCGATTGCTGTCAAAGAGCCTGTCTTGGTTTCTGGAACGGATGGTGTCGGTACGAAATTGTTGCTTGCAATCGAGCAAGGTAAACATGATACGATCGGAATCGACTGTGTAGCGATGTGTGTGAATGATATCTTGGCACAAGGCGCAGAACCGCTTTATTTCTTAGACTATATTGCGACAGGAAAAACTGTTCCAGAACGAATGGAGCAAATCGTGGCCGGCGTTTCTGAAGGTTGTGTACAGGCTGGCGCAGCGTTGATTGGTGGAGAAACGGCTGAAATGCCAGATATGTATGAAGAGAATGCTTACGATCTTGCTGGGTTTTGTGTAGGGGTCGCGGAGAAATCACAGCTACTCACAACAGAAAAAGTTAAAGCGGGCGACCAATTGATTGGGTTACCTTCTAGTGGCGTCCATTCCAATGGCTACTCACTTGTTCGCAAAATCTTTTTTCAGCAAAACGATTACACAATGGATGCAAAAATGGAAGGATTGGCAGGTCAGATGCTTGGAGAAGTTTTACTTGAACCAACTAGAATTTACGTACCATCGGTTTTACCGTTGATCAAAGCAGAACTGATTCATGGTGTTTCCCATATTACTGGTGGTGGATTTGTTGAAAATCTTCCAAGAATGTTGCCGGAAAATCTTGGTATAAAGATCAAGAAAGGGACATGGACAATTCCAGCAATCTTTGATTTACTGAAAACGGAAGGCAACCTAACGGCTGATGAGTGTTATGAGATTTTCAATATGGGTATCGGTATGGTCTTAGCGGTACCTGAGGAGCATGTAGCAGTCGTAATGGAAAGGTTAAGAGAATGTGGAGAAACACCGGCAAGAATAGGTGTCGTTCAAGAAAAATCAGTGCAAGCTAAAGAGGCGATTATCTTTGAGTAAACAAGTTAGAACACGTCTAGCTATTTTTGCATCAGGTAGTGGATCAAATTTTGAAGTGATTGCCAAAGCGATTCAATCCGGAAAAATCAATGCGGAACTTTGTTTACTTATCTGCGATCAACCCGAAGCGTATGTGCTTAAAAGAGCGGAAGCAAGTGGGATTGAGGCGCGTTTACTTCAACCCAACCAGTATTTGAATAAAATGACATTTGAACAAGCTGTTCTTGGAGTGCTGAAAGAAATGAAGATTGATTTGATTATACTAGCTGGTTATATGCGAATCGTTGGAAAAACTTTACTAGGAGCGTATCCCGATCGTATCTTGAATATCCATCCATCATTACTGCCGTTTTTTCCGGGGAAACAAGCTGTTTTAGACGCTTTTGCAGCAGGTGTAAAGGAAACGGGTGTCACCGTTCATTTGGTTGATCAAGGCATCGATACAGGCCCTATTTTGTCTCAAAAGAAAGTCATGGTAGAATCAGGTGATACGTTGACATCACTGGAAGAGAAGGTACATAAAGTTGAGCATTCGATGTATCCGTATGTGATTCAAACGTATATTGAAAAGTTGCAGAAGGAGCAGGTACATTCATGAAACGAGCATTAATTAGCGTATCAGATAAAACAAATGTTGTAGCATTTGCACAAGCATTGGTTCAAAATGGTGTGGAAATCATTTCAACAGGTGGGACTAAAAAGGTTTTAGAAGAAGCAGGCGTTTCGACGATCTCGATTGAATCCGTCACTGGTTTTCCAGAAATGATGGATGGGCGTGTTAAAACGTTACATCCATTGATTCACGGAGGATTGTTAGGACGCAGAGATCTTGATCGCCACATGGAAGCGATGGCGGCACATGATATCACACCAATCGATTATGTCTGTGTGAACCTTTATCCGTTTAAAGAAACGATTACAAAAGCAGATGTCACACCAGAAGAAGCCATTGAGCAAATCGATATTGGTGGACCAAGTATGTTGCGCAGTGCAGCAAAAAACTTTGCGGCAGTCACTGTTGTCGTTGATGCAGCGGATTATACAAAAGTTATCGAAGAAATAGCGGAAAATGGTGAAACGACTCTTGAGACCAGACAAGCGTTGGCGGCGAAAGTTTTCCGTCATACAGCAAGTTATGATGCGCTGATCGCTGATTATTTAACTGACTTGTCAGGTGAAGAAGACCCTGAATCTGTGACAGTGACGTACACAAAAAAACAAGCCTTGCGGTATGGTGAAAACAGTCACCAGTCAGCTGTCTTCTATGAAGACCCAATGGCGGGCGCTTACTCAATCGCGAAAGCGACACAGTTACATGGGAAAGCACTATCTTATAATAATATCAAAGATGCAGATGCAGCGATTCGCATGGCGAGAGAATTCACAGAACCTGTAGCTGTCGCTGTCAAACACATGAATCCTTGTGGAATTGGTACGGGTGAAACCATTGAACAAGCCTTCGACCGTGCATATGAAGCAGATAGCATCTCTATATTTGGTGGTATCGTCGTGCTGAATAGAGAAGTTTCACTCGAGGTAGCGGAAAAACTACACAAAATCTTTTTAGAGATCGTCATTGCACCAAGTTTTTCAAAAGAAGCACTTGAACGCTTAAGTACGAAGAAAAATATTCGCTTATTAGCATTAGACTTTACGGAAGCCGCTTCTGGAGGGAAAGAACTTGTTTCAGTCCTTGGCGGTTTAATGGTGCAAGATCAAGACTGGATTGATAACGTCGATCAACCTGAATGGAAAGTCGTGACCAAGACGCAGCCAACAGCTGAACAAATGGAAGCAATGGTTTTTAATTGGAAAGTCGTCAAGCATGTGAAAAGTAATGCCATTGTTGTGGGTAACCGCGAGCGTACGCTCGGCATCGGTGCTGGACAGATGAATCGTGTTGGCGCCGTGAAAATTGCAATCGAACAAGCCGCTGATCAAGCTAGCGGAGCTGTTCTAGCAAGTGATGCTTTCTTCCCAATGGACGATAGCGTAGCCTATGCAGCTGAACATGGTATCAAAGCGATCATCCAACCTGGCGGCAGTATCAAGGATCAAGCATCTATTGATAAAGCTGATGAAAACGGGATTGCAATGGTTTTGACAGGTACGCGTCACTTTAGACATTAATATTCGAAAAAGGAAGAGAAGGAACACGCTCTTCCTTTTTTACATAACAATTCTTGAAAAGAGGAATCGTAAATGAAGTTACTTGTGATTGGAAGCGGCGGTCGTGAACATGCAATCGCCAGCAAATTGAATCAAAGCCCCTTAACTGAAAAAGTGTATTGTGTTCCAGGTAACCCAGGAATGGCCTTAGAAGGTATTTTTACAGCGGACATTTCACTGACGGATCATGAAAAGCTGATGCAGTTTGCAGTAGATCATGAGATTGAGTGGACGATTATCGGTCCAGAGGTTCCACTATTTAATGGATTAGCAGATGATTTTCACAAAAATGGGCTGCGTGTATTCGGCCCTTCTAAAGCGGCAACGCTGATTGAAGCCTCAAAAGCTTTTGCAAAAGAACTGATGGATCAACAACAAATCCCAACGGCAGCTTATCAAGTTTTTAGTGATTACCAAGATGCCTGTCGTTATGTTGAGAAGCAAGGTGCGCCAATCGTTATAAAGGCAGACGGTCTTGCTTCTGGTAAAGGCGTTGTTGTTGCACAAACCGTATTGGAAGCGCAGATAGCCTTAAAAGAAATGATGCAAGACCACAAATTTGGTCAGTCTGCTTCGCAAGTTGTGATTGAAGAATGCTTGGTGGGAGAAGAATTTTCTTTAATGGCTTTTGTGAACGGAGAAGAGGTCTATCCAATGCCGATTTCACAAGACCATAAGCGACTCCTCGAAAATGATCAAGGACCAAACACCGGTGGGATGGGTGCTTACTCTCCTGTACCGCATATCTCTGCGTCCATTGTAGATGAAGCAATCAGAAAGATTTTGATACCTGCGGCAAAAGGACTGGCGGATAGTCAGACACCTTTTACTGGTGTACTCTATGCGGGTATCATTTCAACGGATGCGGGTCCAAAAACGATTGAATTTAACGCGCGATTTGGCGATCCTGAGACACAAGTGGTTTTGAATCGATTGGAATCAGATCTTGCTCAAGTCATTACTGATTTGCTAGAAGATAAGAAACCGAACATTAACTGGAAAAAATCAGGGGTAGATTTAGGCGTTGTTGTAGCGGCTAAAGGCTATCCAGCAACTTATGCAGTTGACATTCCGATCCACGTTGGACAAATGGAAGAAACGACGGTTTATTATGCGGGCGTTAAAGAAATGGCTAACGCACTTTATTCGAATGGGGGACGCGTTTATTTGATTGAAGCGCAAGGTAGTGATATCTTAGATGCGCAGCGGAAGGTTTACAACCAACTAATGCAGCTCGATACAAAGCAATTGGTTTACAGAAAAGATATTGGAGATAAAGCAAAGCGTAGATAAAAGACTGTGTAATGGGATTGTTTAGGTCATAGGGAGTACGGTTTGTTATAGTCATCAAACTGTAATAATCGAATTGCACGAATTCGTTTCCAATCACTGGTGGACTCCTTTATACTTTAAACAAGTGGGACAACAGCGATTAGTTTCACACGAGTTGGGGGAGATTAATTGAAAAAAATAGTTATAAAAGCCTCAATTACTGCGCTCTTATTATCTAGTTTAAGTATGGTTTTTACGCAGACCGTTTCTGCAGAAACCGGATTAGATGAATTGCAGAAAGAAAAGGAAAGTATTGAAGAGCGTTCAAATGAGGTAGAAGGTACAATTGGGGAACAAGAAGAAACATTAAATGAATTAGACAGTCAACGAGCAGATTTAGAATCAGACATCCAAGGCTTGCAAATCAGTATAGGGGAATTGACAGCTGGGCTTGAGGAACAAAGTCTGCTGCTAGCAGATACAAACGTTCAAATCGAAACACTCCAAGATGATATCGTTACATTAAATCGAGCAATTGATAAAAGAAATGAGAAATTAAAGGTTCAAGCAAGAGCTACACAGACAGAATGGAATACTGGAAGTATAATCAATACGATTATTGCGGCAGATAATCTTTCAGAAGTCATTGGGCATCTGAATATTGTGAATCGACTTGTCTCTGCCAATCAAATGATTATGGCAGATCAGGTTAGAGATCAGCAAGCGGTCGTGAAAGCTGAAGCTCAAATGCAATTTGAAAAAGAAGCTGTTGTGGATTACCTTGAAGAAATGGAACAGACAAGAGCGACACTAGCTTCCCAACAAACGCAATTGGATGAACAGATTACCCAAGTCGTTGAATTGTATAACATGACTTCAGAAGAAAAAGAAGCTTTTGTACAAGAACAATATGCACTAGCGATTCAGTCGTCAGAAGTAGACGGCGCAATCGATAGTGAAAACGAACGTATTCTTGTGGAACAAAGATTGGAAGAAGAAAAACGGTTAGAAGAAGAACGTATTGCCGAGCAGTTATTAGCAGAAAAAGAAGCGGAAGCTGAACAACGAGCTGAGGCTGAAGCGCAAGCACGTAGAGAGCAAGAAGAAGCTGAACAAAAAGAAGCTTCAGTAGTAGCACAAGAAAAAGTAGTGGCTGCGAAACAATCTGAAGTACAAACAAGCAGTTCGCCAAAAACAGATACTAAAAAAGAGAACGATCATCAAGAGAATAAAAACGAAGATAAGCAAACATCGTCAAAACCAACGGTGAGACCTGCACCAAAACCTAAGCCAGAAGTGAAACCTGAACCAGTTATTGAAGAAGTTGTAGAGACACCAACACAACCTGTTTCTTCAACACCATTCATTCGTCCAGCCAATGGCTATGTATCTTCTCCGTTTGGTGTAAGAAAACACCCAGTTACAGGAAGACAAACGATGCACAATGGCATTGATATCGCAGGTAGTGGCGCGATTATTGCGGCAGCTAGTGGGACAGTAACCATTTCAAGTTATAGTTCAAGTTATGGTTACTATATCAAAATCAATCACGGAAATGGTTACGAAACGTTGTATGCACATTTGCAACCAAACTTGCTTGTTTCTTCTGGACAAACAGTTCAGCAAGGACAGCGAATTGGAACAATGGGCACGACAGGTGTATCAACAGGCGTCCATTTACATTTTGAAGTGCGTAAAAATGGTCAATTCACTAATCCCGCACCATATATTGGATTTTAAAGCAATCAAAAAGAGCCTATCTGCAGCCGAGTTCGCTGTAGGTAGGCTCTTCTTTTTTTAGGATTTAAGGTAAATAACGTTTCTCTCGTTTGCCCAATTTTCTAGAAGAAAGCACTTGGAGAAGTCCACTATTGACGGATAGTCCTAAGGCGATCGCACCAGAGACCAAAAAGGTTTCTGTTGCATACATAAAAGCCATATCAGAATGTCCTTCAATAAAAGCCCGCATCATATTATAAGCAGAGCCACCAGGGACAAGCGGGATAATACCAGGAATCGCAAATACGATCACGGGCATTCTGAAGTAACGAGCGAACCATTGACTGCAGTTAGCCACTAGAAAGGCTGCTGCACCAGCACCAACGAAGAAATCAAGGTCAAGCTGAAAAGAAAGATAATAATAGACGATCCAGCCAGTCGCACCTGCGAGACTGGAAGCTAAGATCGTTCTTTTGGGAACATTGTATAAAATACCAAAACCGACTGTTGCAATAAAAGCAGCAATAAAATAAGTTAAATATTGTACGAACATGAAACATTCTCCTTAACATTCGTGAATCTTGAGAAGTGAGAACCTTTAAAGAAAGGTCAACACCATCGCAATCCCAATTCCAATTGCACCGGCTGTAAGTAAAGCTTTTGCGACGACCGCTACACCTGCAAGTAAGTGTCCGGCCATTAAATCTCTGAAGCTATTCGTGATAGCCATACCAGGAACTAAGCACATAACACTCCCGATAATAATGGTATTCAAATCATTCCCAATGCCTAAAGAGGTAAAAAATACCGCGCATAAACCGATAAAAAATGAAGCAACCATCTCTGCGAAAAAGCTGACATTCGTCCAGCGATTGATAATATCAAACAATAAGTGACCTAAACCACCAGCGATAAAAGAAGGGAGCATATCTTCATAAGTACCTTCAAATAAAAGAGGAAAACAACCACAGGCAAAAGCGATGGCTAGATTTCGCTGCCACTGATTGAAATTACGTGGGGTCTGTTTGATTTCACTCAGTTTCTTTTTCACATCATCTGGAGATAGTAGCTGCTGGGTGAGTTGTCTCGATAAGTCGTTTACTTTAGATACTTTTTCAAGATTTGTTTGTCGATCAGTCATGCGTAATAGTTCCGTATGATCTTGTTTATCTTTGCCTTGTACAGTCAGAATCAAAGCGGTCGGCACGACGAATACATTAATGTAGACTAAGTCATAACTTTTAGCGATCCGATACAAAGTGTCTTCTACTCGATACGTCTCCGCACCATTTTCGAGCATCACTTGCCCGGCTTCGACGCAGACATCTAGGATATCTGCTACTGGATAACTTTCCAAACCTTTACCTTCTTTCCAATCATAATCAATAAGCCCAGTATAACGATTTCATAAGTGAAAATCGATAGAGAACAAAAAGAAATCTTAGGGTTCTTTATTGGAATAGCCTACACAAGTTAATTCTTAAGTATAAAGGGTGATTTACATAAGAATATTATTCATTATAAACACTTTTAATCAAAAACAAAGAATTGCTTTTGAAGAATAAAAAATATGCTACAATGGTTTTGATGTAGTAGGAGAACACGAGTAAGACTAGTAAAAAAATATGTAAAAGAAAGGGTTGAATCATATGGTAGAAGGACAGATAGGAGAATTTACAAAGCAAAGTCCTTTGATAAAAGAAATTTCTGCAGGGAAAGAAGTATTTTGGGAGAACCCTGCGTACTTAAAGGCGGAAGAAGCAAATAGGCACACAAAGTATTCGATGAAAGATATTGAAGATGTAGAAGCAAGATGGCAGCGATTTGCTGCGTATATTCAAGTAGCGTTTCCAGAAACGCAAAAGACGAACGGCATTATTGAATCGGAATTGATGGAAATTACTTCAATGAAAAACTGGCTGAACGAAGTAAATCAAGAAACGATTCAAGGTAAATTGTTGTTGAAAAGAGACGATCTATTACCGATTTCTGGAACGATCAAGGCTAGAGGTGCTATCTATGAAGTCTTGAAACATGCAGAAACGATCGCTTTAGAGCAAGGTATGCTGGCTAATATTGACGAAGATTATGCCATTTTTGCTAGTGAGTCATTTAAAGACTTTTTCTCAAATTACCACATTGCTGTTGGAACAACAGGTAATTTGGGTATTAGCGTCGGCACGATGGGCAGTAAATTAGGCTTCAATGTGACCGTTCATATGTCTGTAGAAGCCAAACAATGGAAAAAAGATTACTTACGTGCTAAAGGTGTCAAGGTCATCGAGCATGATACGAACTTTTCAAAAGCTGTTGAGCAAGGTAGAGAGGAATCGAATGCGAATCCTAATAGTTACTTTGTCGACGATGAGCACTCAGAAGAATTATTTTTAGGCTACACAGTGGGTGGCTACCGTATGAAGAAACAATTAGACAAGCAAGGGATCAAAGTGGATGAACAGCATCCTTTATTTGTTTACTTGCCTTGTGGCATCGGTGGATCACCAAGTGGGATAACTTTTGGCTTGAAACAAGCTTTCGGGGATAATGTTCACTGTATTTTTGCAGAGCCGACAAAGATGCCAAGTATGCTTGTGGGATTGGATTCTAAATTATATGATGAAATCTCAGTTGAGGAAATCGGACTTGGTGGGATTACAGTGGCGGATGGTTTAGCTGTACCGAGAACATCGGGATTAGTAGCGAAATTAATGCATAATTATTTTAGTGCCGGTTATAGCCTGAAAGATGAGGTTTTCCGTCAGCTACTGTTCAATCTTTACGATAAAGAAGCCATTTTCCTAGAACCAGCAGCAGTTGCCGGACTAGCTGGACCACATAGATTACTAGAATCAGAAGCGGGTAGACGATACCTTAAATCTCAAAAACTCACGGATAAGTTAGCACAAGCAACACATATTGCATGGGCGACAGGTGGGTCAATGGTTCCAGAAGAAAATAAACAAGCCTTTTTAGAAGAAGGAAAAGCAGTAAGTGAAAGAGTAGTCAACGCATAGTCAAGTGACTAAAAAAGCGCTCAGCCCATCAGGCGGAGCGCTTTTTTAATAGCATGATCAAGGATTCGGAGATACTTCGAAGGAAAAGGAATAATGGATTTATTGAAGACGAATCTAACGCAAACACCCCTCCCTTTATACAATTGAAGGGGTGCTATAAAATCAGGCTAGCTTGGAAGCAGCTTGTTTTTTCCGTTTAGTGTATTTTCTAAGCTTGATGAAATGATAAACGATGCGTCCGAGCGTCGTTGCAATGAAAATCCAGAGTGTTAGCATGTAGAACCGCTGAAAATTGATTTCAAGTGAGCTTTGGTACTCAATTCGGTATTGAATGAAGAGTGTCCATCCCCAGAAGAATGCGATAAATATATTGCTGAAAATATGGAATAGTCGTTTATTACGTTCGGTTTTAAACATTTCAACCCCTCCTCAATTGGCTGAACCAATCCTTGATTATTTTACTTACTTTAAGTACATAAATAGATTATAGCTTGAAAATAACGTTCTGTATACTATTAATTATCGAATGCAAATCTTGTAAGCTGAAAAGTTGTTATTTATATAAAAAGATAACGCTTTCTTAATTAATATTTTATCACTTTGTTATAGAAATGTAAAAGGTTGGTGTTTATATTTTCTAACTTTTGGTCAGGTAAAATAAAAAATATCCATGTTAGTTGATGAAGAGGGTTGAAAAGCTGTATTATAAGAGATAAGAACTATTTTGATCAAATTTACAAATTCGTAGTGGAATATAAGGAGACCTATAAATAGCATGAAAACATTTAAACGCATGCCGAAACATATCGGTGTCATTCCTGATGGGAATCGTCGATGGGCAGTTGGACAGGGATTACAGAAAACGGACGGCTATCCTCATGGGATTGGTCCGGGACTAGAATTATACGAAGCATGTCTTGAGTTGGGCGTAGAAGAGATGACTTTCTATGGGTTTACGATGGATAATGTGAAAAGACCTTCACTTCAAACAAAGGCCTTCCAAAAAGCTTGTGTTGACTCAGTGAATGAATTAAAGAAACGTGATGCAGATTTAATGGTATTAGGTAATACAGATTCTAAAGTCTTTCCAAAAGAACTACTTCCTTATGCGATGAAACGTACTCGATTTGGAGAGGGAAAAATGAAAGTGAATTTTCTCGTGAATTATGGTTGGAATTGGGATCTTGATTATGCTTTAAACAATGAGGGGATTGAAAATTCGAGCAACCTTATCGACCATATTGCGTCTAAAGATGTTTCCCGAATGGACATGGTTCTCCGTTGGGGTGGTCGTCGTCGTTTAAGTGGATTTTTACCGATTCAATCTGTCTATTCAGATATTTTTGTGATTGATGAATTTTGGCCGGATTATAAAAATCAGCATCTTTATGATGCATTAGATTGGTACCAGAAAACAGATGTTACATTAGGTGGATAAAGCCGAACTGCTGACGACATATTGGGGTGAGTATGTATGAAAGATAAGTGTATTATCGTATTAGTTGGACCGAGCGGTAGTGGAAAAACGACAGTGGGCGAAGCGCTTGTACGTAAAGGGATTCCTAAACTCGTAACGACTACGACGAGAGAGCCACGTTCTGGAGAGCAAGACGGTATTGATTATCATTTTAGAAAAGTCGATGAACTGAATCCGGATAATTTTGTCGAACAGACGGTATATAACAATCGTGTTTACGGTCTGACGAAGGCGGAAGTCAGTGATGCATTAGAAGTGCACGATATCGTCCACGTTTCTTTAGATCGCAACGGCGCTGTCGCAATGAAGAAAGCTTTTCCAGAAGAGACAGTTGTTGTTTTCATTCATATTTCAAAAACAGTTATGGCTGAGCGAATGCGCAAACGAGGAGATAGTGAAGAGAAAATTTATGAGCGAATTTGTCATAGTGATGATACCAACGAATTGACGCCTCCAAAAGAAACAGATATGATCGTCGAGAACATTACTGTAGAAAAAACAGTCGATCAGATTCTTTCGCATTTAAATCTAGTTGTTTAGGAGTGGGTTTTTCATGCCACAGACAGAATTTGATCCTAAAACGCTTGTCTGGTATCCATTGTTTTCTTTTGTCTTTTTTTTCGTTTTATATATCGTTTTTGATTTGCCTTATTGGATTTTTTTTATCGTTTTGTTTTTTGTTGTGTTGTACTATGGATTTTTTATTTATTTAGAAATCAAAAGAAAAGATTAATGCTATTTTAAACAAAGAAAAGCACCCGCGATTACTAGCCGCAGGTGCTTCGTTTATTTGATTATGGTTGGAAGTTTGATGAAGTAGCAAAGCTATCTGGAACATCGATTCCACTAGCGTTGTAGTTCTCGCCATTCATAATGGAATTTTTAACGATCACGTAGTCTACTTTGCGTAGAGATTCGATGTCATCTCCACCTGCATAAGAAATCGAAGACTGTAGATCTTGTTTCATTTCAAGCATGGTGTCTGCAATGTCACCTTTGTAAGGTGTTAGCATTTTTTTACCTTCAACGTTTTTACGTTCACCTTTTTGATGAGCTGATGCACTACCGAAATATTCTTTATAAGGACGGCCGTTAACTTCAACCATTTTACCAGGTGATTGGTCATGTCCAGCAAATAGCGAGCCGATCATTACCATTGTTGCACCAAAACGCATAGATTTAGCGATATCACCATGAGTACGAACACCACCATCAGCGATGATTGGTTTACGTGCAGCTTTAGAGCAATGTGAGACAGCTGCTAATTGCCATCCACCTGTACCAAAACCTGTTTTTAGTTTTGTTGTACAAACTTTACCAGGTCCAATACCGACTTTTGTCGCATCTGCTCCAGCATTTTCTAATTCACGTACAGCTTCTGGCGTACCAACGTTTCCGGCAATCAAGAAGGTTTCCGGTAAATGTTTTTTAACGTGTGTGATCATATCAATAACCATTTGAGAATGTCCGTGTGCAACATCGATCGTTGCATATTCTGGAACAAGGTTACGCTCAGCTAGTTCTTTTACGAAATCATACTCTTCATCTTTAACGCCTAAGCTGATAGAAGCATAAAGATCTTGTGCATGCATCTTTTCAATGAAGCCAGCTCTAGCTGCTTCGTCAAAGCGGTGCATCACGTAGAAATAACCATTTTTTGCAAGCCAGATTGACAATTCTTCGTCGACAACAGTTTGCATATTAGCTGGCACGACTGGAAGTGCAAAGCGACGTCCGCCAAGTTCTACGGATGTGTCACAGTCTGAACGACTGGAAACAATGGCTTTGGCAGGGATCAATTGAATATCTTCGTAATCAAATACTTTCATACAACAATAAACTCCTCTATAGTAGTTATACTTTCTAGTCCTTAACGCTTTTAAATCAAGCGCGAGAACAGAGGGGCGTAATTCAGATTCCCTTGACTACTTTACCTAATGCAAGAAAGGAAGTCAAAGGAGATTTTCGAAAATAATGAAAAATAATGATTACTTGCAAAAAAACAGACACTTTTAAAAGGTAAGCAAACAAAAAAGCTGTCATATGAACGATGAACATATAAAAATAGATTTACGGAGGAAACAATGATGTCAAATTCTTTAAAAAAAGTTAATCGGCACTTATGGAAGCCGAAGACAATGTTTTACCTAGGAATGATTATGATTATTCCGTTCTTATTGCTAGCAATAGCTGGATATTTCGAATGGGGTATCTTAGGTATGTTTGACGATTATGTAGGGAATGAAATCATTGATGAGCGCGAACCGATACTGACTAGTATCTTCAGAGGGATCACATTGTTTGGGAATGTATTGCCGCTAACACTTCTCGCCATTGCGACGAGCCTATTCATTTTGTTTAAGCTAAAAAACAAATGGCTTTCACTTTGGTATTTACTTACGGTAGCATTGGGTGCGGGTGTATTGAATCAAGTATTAAAGTATATGATTAGAAGAGATCGACCAAGTAGTGTAGAACATTTAATCATGCAAGATGGCTATTCTTTTCCAAGTGGTCACGCAATGGGGTCTATCATTTTGTATGGCGCAATGATCTTCTTGGTATTAAGGTTATCTGAGCACTTGTGGTTCCGTCTAATAGCATCGATTGGTCTAATGTGTTTGATTCTATTAATTGGTGTTAGTCGCATTTATTTAGGCGTACATTTTCCATCAGATATTGTTGGTGGTTATTCAGTGGGTATGATGTGGTTGACGTTTAGTATTGGTCTTTATGGCCTTTCGTTAACGAAGCGACCAGAGATTGAAAAAATCGAAAGACCTCAAAATCACTAATCGATTTATCCAAAACCAAAAAGATGAACCCAAATCTGGGTTCATCTTTTTTTTGCAAAATCTAGTTATCAGAAAGTAAAGTTCAGCAGATGGTCGACTCTATTTAGTCTGTTCATCTATTTTCTTGATATACTGCTCGATTGGGTAATCAACTAAGGGTAATTGTGTCACTTGATTCATCGCTAGCAACGCGAGTTCTTTACCAACGAGCGGTCCGGCAGTTAGTCCCGTAGAACCTAGTCCACTAGCGGCATAAACGTTGGGTAAGGACGGAACAGGTCCATAATAAGGTGAAAAATCAGAAGTATAAGCGCGCGTACCAGAACGATAATCCACAATTTTTGCCTCACGTAAAAATGTAGAAAATTGTGTAGTAGATTCATTTACCATAGAAGTTAGTAGATCTTGATCGATTTCTAGATCAAATCCTTGATCGTTTTCGTGAGTAGCACCAATGACGATGCGACCACCTTCAAATGGAATGATATCTGTTTCACCTTCTGGCATAATGACTGGCCATTGGGCAGTGGAAATATCAGATAAAGCTAGGATTGCCAATTGGCCTTTTTGTGGACGCAGATCCAATTCATAATCTAAGGGTTCTAGTAAAGTAGGTAACCAGGCAGCTACTGCTAAAACGACACAATCGAAGTCATCGGTTGATTGCGCAGTAACTACTGTTAATCTTTCGTTTTCGGGCTCGAGTTTCTCGACACGTTCTGGAACAAAGGTAGCGCCATGTTGGCTGGCTTTTTCTATGAGTAAATCGACGAGCGCTTTACCATCCACTTTGGCACCGCCACTTGCCCATAATGCGGATTGCTCACCCGTATAAATAGGGATTTTTTGTTTGATTTCTTCTGGAGATAAAATAGCAAGATCACCGATTTCAGGCGCTTCTTCACGTCTTTTTTGACCGATTTTGAGAAGCTCTTCTAAGTGCCGTTCTTTTGACTTGAATAATAAAGTACCGACTTTACTATAAACGGATTCAGGAATAGGGGCGCCATCCATTACTTCATTCAAGAAGTCAGGATAGAAGGCCGCACCTGCTTTCACCATACGATACCACTTCTGGTTTCTTCTTCTTGATAACCAAGGACTGATGATGCCAGCAGCAGCAGAAGTGCCTTGACCAGTTCCTTCATCAAAAATAGTTACTTCAACTGTTTCCTCTTTGCTTAAATAATAAGCTGCAGAAGCACCAACTACTCCTGCGCCGATGATTGCGATTTTCTTTTTCATTACATTAAAGGCTCCTTTTCTTTCTTTACGTAGTTAGTTTAACACTTTTAAAGATCAAGAGAATAAGGAAATCTAGAAAAGTCACATTAGTCAGTTGCACCGATCTGGGGAAACCACTTTTTTGTTGACAACGGTTTAGTTACACTGTATTATAAAAATCACATTAGAGATGACAAAGGAGAGAGACACTCATGAACTTCGATTCTAAGCAGACAGTACAATTGAATATGAACTGGCAAAGCTGGCGTAGATCGTTGTAGATATGAGTAGTCTCGTAGATACAACGTTTAGAACTCATTCTAAATTTTGTATCTATGCGGCTTATTTCTCGAGAAATTCTAGATAAGTAACCACGTAGATAGCGCGATATCTATGTGGTTTTGTTTGTAAAAAGGCAATTTCCACTACTGAATCAAGTGTGGAGATTGCCTTTTTTTATGGTTATCTAAAGAATATACTCTAACGCATAAAGTGATTGATTTAAGGAGTTGGTGCAGATGCTATCTGACTGGGACTGGAAAAGAAACAACTGACAAGATTATTAAATAGATATTAAACAGATAAGAGAGGAAGTAACACGATGAAAAGAAGAGGTATGCTCGTTACATTTGCCCTTATTTTTACAGTATTAATCATAGGATTCTTTTTTCCAAGTGAACAAACAACGAACCAAACAGCTTCAAGTAATGAGGGAAAATCAGCTGAAACAAATAAAAAGCAACTGACAGTCGGCTTATTACAAACGACTAGTCACCCATCACTAGATGAAATTCGTGAAGGCACGATTCAAGGCTTAGCTGAAAACGGCTATGTTGAAGGAGAAAACCTGACGATCAATTTCCAAAATGCACAAGGTGATCAAAATCTGATGAACACGATGGCAAGTTCTATCGTGAGTGAGGGTGCAGATATCGTAATCGGGATCGGCACACCCGCTAGCCAAGCATTAACAAATGTCACTAGTGACATTCCTGTGATCATGGCTGCTGTTTCAGATCCTATCGGTTCAGGACTGGTCACTTCTGAAGAGGAACCAGGTGGAAACGTAACAGGCGTTAAAAACCAAGCGCCAGTCGAAGATCAAATTGAATTGATGACAGCTATTCTTCCTGACGCACAAACGGTTGGGATGCTTTATAGTTCCGGTGAAGACAACGCCAGAGCAGAGGCAGCACGTGCGCAAGTAGCGATTGAAGATGCAGGATTAGACCTCAAAACCTACACTGTTTCGAACACAAATGAAATTCAACAAATGGTCGCAGCGATGTCTAAAGAAGTCGATGTGATCTACTTGCCGACAGATAATACGATCGCTAGTGCGTTCAACACGGTCGTCAGTGAAGCGGATCGCTATAACATGCCGCTGATTCCAACTGTTGACTTAATGATTGCACAAGGTGGATTGGCAACGATTGGTATTAGCCAAGTTCAATTAGGCGTTGAGTCTGGAAGAATGGCCGCTGAAGTATTAGACGGTAAAGATCCAGCTACTTTCCCCGTATATATCGTAGAAGGTGGAGAACAACTGATCAACGTAGAGAAAGCCGAAGCAATCGGTGTAACGATTCCAGAAGATGTTTTAGAAAACAGTAGAATTATCGAACCAGAAGAGGGAGGTCAATAAGATGATTATATCCGCTATCGCATCAGGATTTTTATGGGCAGTATTAGGAATAGGGTTATATCTAACGTACCGTATTTTGAAATTCCCGGATTTGACAACTGAAGGCTCATTTCCACTAGGCGCTGCTGTGGCCGTGACCGCAATCGTATCAGGCGTTCCGCCCATTCTATCCATCATTTTAGCAATATTGGCAGGCATGTGTGCGGGACTGGCGACAGGCTTATTGTATACAAAAGGAAAAGTACCCGTCATTTTAGCCGGTATCCTAGTTATGTCAGGACTACACTCAGTCAACCTCTTTATTATGAAACGCCCGAATTTAAGTTTACTGAACCAAAACAGGTTATTCGATTACTTCCAAGGCCTACCCAACTACTATAACGTTGTATTCGTTGGGATCATCGTACTTGTTGTGCTTATTGGTGCAATTCTTGCGTTCTTCTATACTAATCTCGGACAAGCGTTTATCGCAACCGGAGACAACGAAGATATGGCACGTTCATTGGGTATCCGGACAGATAACATGAAAATACTAGGACTCGTTATCTCAAACGGCGTTATCGCTCTAGCTGGTGCGCTAGTCGCGCAAAACAACGGATATGCAGACGTAAATGGAGGAGCTGGTGTCATCGTCATTGGTCTTGCATCTCTCATTATTGGTGAAGTAATGTTTAAGGACCTAAAACTTGGCGAGCGATTGTGCACGATCGTCATCGGGAGTGTCTTATACCAACTACTCTTGCTTTTCGTTATTCAACTCGGATTTGATACAACCTATATCCGTATCTTTAGCTCAACGATTCTAGCGATTTGTTTAATGATTCCACAAATCAGACGTAGCCTTAGATTAGGTACGCTGATTGGGAAAGGGGAAAAAGCATGAGTACATTATTGAAATTAACGGGTCTAACGAAAGTCATCACAAATCAGGCAGATGAAGATAATAGAATATTGGACGGTGTGGACTTCACCTTAAACGAAGGTGAATTTGTCACTGTGTTGGGTGGCAATGGTGCCGGTAAATCGACTTTATTCAATAGTATTACTGGTTCAATAGAAACAACGGATGGATCTGTCGTGCTAAAAGACAAAGATCTGACAAAATGGAAAGAAGAAAAACGAGCAGGATTGATTTCAAGAGTCTTTCAGGATCCAAAAATGGGAACAGCGCCACGAATGACCGTTGCTGAAAATTTATTGCTAGCTAAACTGCGTGGAGAAAGTAAAACACTAAAATCCAGAAGTTTGAAAAAGAATAAAGCGGCATTTGAAGAAATGTGTGCATCGATTGGGAATGGGTTAGAAAAACAAATCGATGCACCGGCAGGCCAGTTATCTGGTGGGCAGCGCCAATCGTTGAGTTTGCTGATGGCAACGTTGACGCGACCAGATCTGCTACTGCTAGATGAGCATACAGCCGCACTAGACCCTAAAACTTCTAAAAAATTGATGGAACTGACAGATCAGATTATAAAAGAAAAACAATTGACTTGTATGATGATTACGCATCAAATGGAAGATGCCTTAGTGTATGGTAATCGCTTAATCGTCATGAAAGATGGTAAGATAACCTTAGACTTAGATCAAAAGGCTAAAGAACAAATGACGATGAAGGATCTATTGCGATTATTTGAAGAAGAAAATCTGACAGAAGTTTTGTAAACAATCAATTAGAAGAGGGGTACGAAAGAATGGCAGTAAACGAAACAGGTTTTTTTGGAGAATTTGGTGGAAGCTTTGTTCCGCCAGCACTAAAGGAAGTCTTGAATCATTTAGCAAGTGAATTTGAACATTACAAAGATGACGCAGAATTCAACCGTGAATTCAAAGAAATCTTAAAAGAATACGTTGGAAGAGAAAATCCACTGACCTTCGCTTCAAGATTGACTGAAGCATTTGATGGACCAAAAATTTACTTGAAACGAGAAGATTTGAACCATACGGGCGCGCATAAAATCAATAATGTTATTGGTCAGATTTTACTCGCAAAACGCATGGGCGCTCACCGAATCATCGCAGAAACTGGCGCTGGCCAGCACGGTGTGGCGACGGCTACAGCCTGTGCCATGTTTGGTATGGATTGCACCATCTATATGGGCAAACTCGATACCGAAAGACAAGCGTTAAATGTCTTTCGGATGGAACTTCTCGGTGCCAAAGTCGTACCGGTCGAAAAGGGGCAAGGAAGACTAAAAGACGCAGTAGACGTCGCTTTAGCAGATCTTGTAGAAAATTATGAGAACACTTTTTACCTATTGGGCTCGGCTGTTGGGCCTCATCCATTTCCGTCTATTGTCAGACATTTCCAGTCTGTGATCAGTGAAGAATCTAAACGCCAAATCATTCAGCAAGATGGTAAGCTTCCAGCAGCGGTGATTGCAGTTGTTGGTGGTGGTAGTAATGCGATTGGTTCATTTGCGCATTATATTGAGGAAGAAGAGGTACGCTTGATTGGTGTAGAGCCAGAAGAAGCTGCCACGATGGCGCACGGAAAACCAGCCGAACTTCATGGGTTTAAAACGTTGGTCTTACAGGATGAAGCTGGCGAACCCGCACCAACTTATTCGATTGCTGCCGGGTTAGATTATCCAGGCGTTGGTCCTGAACACAGCTATTTGAAAGAAAGTGGACGTGCTGAATACTACACGGTTACTAAAGAAGAAGTGTTAGAAGCTTTCCAAATACTTTCTTCCAAAGAAGGTATTATACCCGCTTTGGAAAGTGCGCATGCAGTCGCACTTGCGAAGAAACTTGCGCCGGAATTCGATAAAGAAGATGCCATTATTTTGACGATTTCAGGTCGTGGAGATAAAGACGTTGCGCAAGCACATGACTTGTTGAAAGCAATGAAAGAGTTGAAATGATAAAATTTTCATCTTTTTTTCATCTTAATCTAGTAAATGTAAATCCCTTAGGTTAAAATAGAATTTATTCAATTGCTAAGGGGAGAGTTAAGATGACCAAAATGATGATTACAAATGGTTTACTGATTGATGGTAACGGGGGCGAACCGATCAAACAAGGTGCTGTCGTTGTTGACGGCAACCGCATCATCTTTGTAGGGGATGCCGGTGATTTTGATGGGACTGTTGACGAAACGATCGATGTTGATGGCGCGACGATTGCACCTGGTTTTATTGATACACATGTTCACCTCATGATGGAATATTCACCGGTTCAAACGAGACTAGAAACACCATTTTCCTACATGTTTTACCAAGCTATACAATATATGCGAAACACATTAGACGCAGGCATTACATCTGTTAGAGATGCATTAGGTACGGACCTAGGTGTAAAAAAAGCAGTAGAAGAAGGCATCGTAGAAGGGCCGAGAATGCAACTAAGTATCAACGCACTAACCATTACTGGTGGGCATGGTGATGGGTATACAACTTCCGGTCAAACCGTTGAATTGCTTCAAGCAGATTATCCCGGTATGCCAGATGGTAAAGCAGACGGTGTAGAAGCAGTCCGCAAAAAAACCAGAGAAATGCTAAGAGCTGGAGCGGAAGTCATTAAAGTCCATGCGACTGGTGGCGTCTTGAGCGCGACTGATCACCCAGAGTTCACACAGTTCTCACTAGAAGAATTAAATGTCATCGTCGAGGAAGCAGCATTCAGAAAAGGCGTCAGAGTGATGGCGCATGCACAGGGTGCTGAAGGAATCAAACAAGCTGTCAAAGCGGGTATCCACTCGATTGAACATGGTATTTTTCTAGACGATGAAGCTATTGAAATGATGAAGGAACAGGGCACTTTTTTAGTGCCAACATTGCTTGCACCAGTCGCTGTACTTGAATTGGCAGAAGCATCAGGCATGCCTGAATCTTCCGTACAAAAAGCGAGAGAAGCCATTGAAGCGCACAAACAAAGCTTTGCGGCTGCCTACAAAGCAGGCGTTAAAATTGCGATGGGCACCGATGCAGGTGTCATGCCGCACGGAACCAATTTGAGAGAACTAGCGCTCATGACTGAAGGTGGAATGACACCTATGGAAGCCATTGTCGCAACGACCAAGACCGCTGCGGAATGTCTCGGTTGGGAAAGCGATTTAGGAACGCTTGAAACCGGAAAGTTAGCAGACCTAGTTGTCATCAAAGGGAATCCGTTAGACGATATTGCGCGTTTATCAAATGTAGAAACCATCCAACTCGTCATCAAAGATGGAAAGATTGTCAAAAATCAATTATAGTAAAAAAAAAACAGCCATTCATGGCTGTTTTTTATTTATAGTTGGTTTTTGAGAAATTGGTTTAAAGGAGCGATCTCATCTTATAACATTCGTGACGTCATGAAAACAAATCTTAAAATGATTCCTGCAGATAAAAGTACGCATTACTCGTAAAACATAGAGACAGAACAGCTAGATAATAAATAAAAAAAACCACCTACAGCTGTAGGTGGTTAAAAAGGAGATGGTTGGCTACTTGGAGGAGTAGCCAACCGGAAAAAATAAGTTGGTTATTGTGGGTATGAACATAGTATAAATAATAAGTTTGAAGAAGCTATGATGAAGAGATGAAAAAACAAATCGAGTGAAGAAGAGCTACTTAGTTTTGCCAACTTTTAGACTAGTAATCCAGTAATCGACTTGATATAATGGAAATGTTCGTTTAAAAGAACTAGGGGAGCAGATACACCGATAGATTATCCGATGACTAAGTAAAATCGGAAAAGCCATTTGGTAGTTAGCGCTGAGAAAGGTAAGACCTGACCCTTAACCTGAACTAGGTAATGCTAGCGGAGGGAAGTGACCATGATACACTTAAAGATGCGGTTTCTGTATTCTTTTTGATGTGAGGCTGCACTCTTCTACTAAATGATAGAAGAGTTTTTTTGTTTCATCATATCGCAATAAAAAGGCAAGACTAATGTTCATGCATTAAAACGATGAGTATTACTCAACATGAAGTAATCATTAGAAAAGAGGGGCAAATATGAGACCAAAACAAGTACTGACCATAGCAGGAAGTGACAGTGGTGGCGGAGCAGGGATTCAAGCAGATTTAAAGACCTTTCAAGCCCGTGGCGTATTCGGAACATCGGTTATAACGGCTGTAACTGCACAAAATACGCTTGGTGTGAACAGTGTTCATCCTGTGCCACTCGAAATAGTGGAAGCACAACTAGAGGCTATTTTTGAAGATTTTGATATAGCGGCCATCAAAACAGGGATGCTTGTCGATCAGACCTATATGGAACTAGTCGCGAAAAATTTGGCAAAACATCCAACGATACCATTGATCATTGACCCAGTGATGATTGCTAAAGGCGGCCACCCACTTATGGCATCCAACGCAATCGAAACTATGAAAACGAAACTCGTTCCCCTAGCAGATATCATCACCCCAAATATTCCCGAGGCACAAGCGCTAACCGGAATAGAAATAACAGACAACAAAACCATGCTTGAAGCAGCGCGACTGTTAAAAAATCTGGGTAGTCGTGTTGTGATCATTAAAGGTGGTCACGCTTTAGAAGATCCTGAAGCAACTGACTTGGTATTGCTCGAATCGGGTGAAGACGTTTGGTTGTCGACTCCGCGTATCGATACGAAAAATACGCACGGTACTGGGTGTACCTACTCAGCTTGTATCACAGCAGAAATTGCTAAGGAACAAGATGATATGAAAGCCATTCAAACAGCTAAGGCCTATATCCAGGCAGCAATTGCTCAACCGCTAGAAAGTATTGGTCATGGACATGGTCCGACGAATCATTGGGCTTATCAGGATTAAATAAAGCAGACAAAAAATCCCATTAGGAAAGAGCGAAAATTCGCTAAATCCTAATGGGATTTTTTGTTAGGTTGAAATAGTCCAACCTTATTTGTTAATAAGACATATCTAGTCTTTATGTTTCTATAATAAAGCAGTGTATACAATTCAATCAGGGGAGAAAGAAAGTGTTGCTTCATATAGAATCAGTTTTCTTTTCAAAAGAACAGTCAAAGTGGGGGGCCACTTTATAAGGTTCAATATTAGGGGGAGAAAAGAAAAGTGTTTTAACTTTTAACACTAAAGATAGTTTAGCAATAAAACGGCTGTTTAACCTTAAAATCAGTTAAGGTTTTAGCTAAGAAAAATAATAATTTCCTCAGTTAACCGTAATTATTGTAAAGCATTTACCATAGCTTCGTTAAAAGCCGGTAAATCGTCTGGTGTACGACTTGAAATCAATCCAGAATCATCAATAACGACTTCTTTGTCATGGAAATTCGCGCCAGCATTTTTAAGATCAATGGCTACTTGAGATACAGACGTAATGTCTTTACCTTTAACAACTTCGGCATTGATCAATAATTGTGGACCATGGCAGATTGAAAAGATTGGTTTTTTATCTGCAGAGAAAGCACGTGTGAAATTCAAGAAACGCTCATCTTTGCGTAACTGGTCTGGTGAGAAGCCACCTGGAATCAATAGCGCATCGAAGTCTTCAGGTTTTACATCATCAATACTTCTATCAATCGTTACGGAAGCTTTTCCTTTTTTACCTTCAACCGTTTCGCCTGCTTCAAAACCGATGGTAACGACTTCGTGTCCTGCTTTTTCAAGTTCTTCTTTTGGTGAAGTAAATTCTACGTCTTCAAATAATTTCGTCATAACTGTTGCAACTTTTTTACCCATAATTAGTTATTCCTCCTATTGATTTGTAACTTCAGTGTATCTCGCGCTTTACGTTGGAGCAAATATAACGCTTATAACTTAGAATGAGTTCTGGGTATTATCTACCCAATAAGATATGTTATGATAAAACAGAGAGGCATATCATTGAAGCCAAACTAAAAAGAATGGAGTAATCGATATGAATATCGCACTGATTGCACACGATAAAAAGAAAGAAGATATGATCAAATTAGCAACTGCGTACAAATATATTCTAGAAAAACATACACTATACGCAACAGGTACGACAGGTACCAGAATTATTGAAGAAACAGGTTTAGATGTCCATCGTTTCAAGTCTGGCCCACTCGGTGGTGACCAGCAAATCGGTGCTTATATCTCTGATAACAAAATGGATCTTGTTATTTTTATTAGAGACCCGCTTACTTCCCAAGCACATGAACCAGATATCTCAGCTTTGTTACGCTTAAGTGATGTGTACGAGATTCCATTGGCAACAAATGTCGGTTCAGCTGAGATTCTGTTACGTGGTCTAGATGCCGATTTTTATCAGTGGAGAGATTTCTTCCGTGGAAAAGGACGAGAAGATTTACCTATTTAAAATAAATAACAGTAAGTAGAGAAAGGGTATTGAATGGTTTTATTAATCGTTATTGGATTTATACTAGCCGCTTATGGCGGTCTATCGTTGAAATTTCCTAAGCAACTTAAAAAGAGCCATCAAGAAACAAATCGTAAAGCAAATAAGTATTTTTCATGGTATGTCAGTATCTATGTATTAGGTGCAGTCGTCTCTTTGATCATTGGTATATTGTTGATGATCGCAGGCATCGTACTGTACAGTTAAGCAAAAAATAGAGTTGAATTCTATGAATAAACAAAAAAGCGAGTTATTATAGATAGCTATAATAACTCGACTTTTTCATTTTATAGTTGAAGTATATGGTTATTATCGAATGTGAAGGCACTTGTCTATATGTGAAAAACAAATACGATCAGATAAGACATTAACGGTCGCGCAAACGACTTCCACCTCTGGGAGTGAATGAGAAGTACTTGAAGCACCATAAAGCACTAAGACCGATAACGATATAAACGATACGAGTTCCCCATTCTTCTACGCTACCTAAAAAGAATTCTACAGTGTTAAAACCAATTAATCCGATTAGTAGTAAATGAATGCCACCTAATATCAGAATACCTAAAGCAACTCTATCTAATATTTTCAAGGTATATCCTCCTTTTATACGAGCTATTCCTATTTTACGAAATATCTGGAACAATGTCGATAAATAATTATTTAGAATGACACAATGTAACAGATTTCATTATCGTTCAAAAGGATTCCGATATTGAGGATTAAAGTTCGACTATTCATGTGTTATAATCGATGTACATAGAAAGATAACGAAGTTTAGACTAATTGACGAACGAATAATCCGATTTTTTTATTTTTATTCGTTTAAAAAACGGAGGGTTATAAAATGAAGACAGATATTGAAATTGCACAAGCCTCTACTCAGTTGCGAATAGATGAAATAGCAGAAAAAATAGGCATTCATACACAAGACCTTGAACATTACGGACCTTATAAAGCTAAAGTTACGTTGTCTGGGGAAAGTCTGGATAAAAAACCACAAGGGAAACTGATTTTAGTAACAGCAATCAACCCTACACCGGCAGGGGAAGGGAAGACGACGACATCGGTTGGTCTCGGAGACGCATTGCAGAAAATCGGCAAGAAGACAGCCATTGCACTGAGAGAACCTTCACTAGGGCCCGTATTTGGATTGAAAGGTGGCGCGGCAGGTGGTGGATACGCTCAAGTTATTCCAATGGAAGATTTAAATCTGCATTTTACCGGTGATATCCATGCGATCGGGGCAGCTAACAACTTAATAGCAGCAATGGTCGATAACCATATCTATCAAGGGAACGAACTTGATATTGATCCTCGTAGAGTGACTTGGAGAAGAGCTATCGATATGAACGATCGTCAATTACGCTCACTGATCAGTGGGATTGGGGCGCGTTCGAACGGTATGCCACGAGAAGATGGGTTTGATATCACAGTTGCATCAGAAATCATGGCTGTTCTCTGTTTATCTCGTTCGATTGATGAATTAAAAGAGAAATTAAAGAATTGTCTGGTGGGCTATACCTATGCTAATCATCCTGTTACTGTGGGTCAATTACGCGCTGAAGGCGCAGTTGCAGCTCTACTAAAAGATGCACTGAAGCCTAATTTAGTTCAAACACTTGAGCATACACCAGTATTCGTTCATGGGGGTCCCTTTGCTAACATTGCCCATGGTTGTAATAGTCTGCTAGCTACTAAGATGGCCATGGCGCATGCGGATTATGTCGTAACAGAAGCAGGATTCGGTGCAGACTTAGGTGCGGAAAAATTCCTTGATATCAAATGTCGTATGGGTGAAATCGAACCCGATGCCGTGGTGATCGTCGCGACGATTCGAGCACTGAAAATGCATGGTGGCGTATCGAAAGCCCAACTCGATCAAGAAAACACAGAAGCATTGAATAGAGGACTACCAAATTTATTGAAACACGTTGAAAATATCCAAGATGTTTTTGGGTTAAATGCCGTTGTAGCCATTAACACTTTTCCTCAAGATACAAAAGCAGAGCTTCAATTATTGAAAGAAGCCTGTGAAAAACAAGGCGTTAAAGTGGTTCAATCTGATGTATGGGCCAAAGGTGGTAATGGAGGAGTAGCACTCGCAAAACAAGTTGTCGAGGTCTGTGAGACACCCTCTAAATTGACATTTGCTTACGAACTAGAAGACACTATTGAAGATAAAGTAGAAAAAGTCGTACAAAAAGTTTACGGTGGATCTGGAACAGAATGGACCACTGTAGCAAAAAAAGCAGCAGAAAAACTAACAGCGTTGGGGTATGGTGCGCTACCTGTTTGTATGGCCAAGACACAGTATTCCCTGTCGGACCAAGCGGATAAGTTAGGTAGACCGAGCGATTTTAGTGTAAATATTCGAGAGTTATCGATTTCTGCCGGAGCAGGGTTTATTGTTGTCTTAACAGGTAATATTATGCGGATGCCAGGATTACCGAAGAAGCCAGCAGCTGAGCAAGTTGATATCACATCAGAAGGTAAGATCACAGGATTATTCTAAGAGAGAAGGACAGGTTACATGACAGAACAATCGATCGCTGAATATTTAAAAGAACTACAGTCTAAAGATGGACTGCCTGGAGGCGGTAGTGCGACAGCGCTGATAGGTGCAATGAGTGCGGCTTTGATACACATGGTCTCTGAAATCCAGAGTAACAAGAAATTGGAAAGTGAATTCAAAGAAAGAGTCCAAACGATTTTAATGGAAGCAGCAGAGGTTCAAGCCTATTTTGAACAATTAAAAGATGAAGATGCCCATGCATTCGAGCCCGTTTCAAAAGCTTATGCAATGCCGAAAGAGACAGAAGAACAAAAGTCTGAGCGCCAACAAGCGATAGAAACTGGGCTGCATAGTGCTGTTCAACCACCACTGAAAATGATGAAAACAACACTGAAATTGATTGAGCTTTATGAAAAACTGTCAACCTTATCGATTCGCGGATCAATCGTGAATGACATTTCAGTAGGGGTGCTTTTTGCAAGAACAGCCTTACAGTCTTCTCATCTCAATGTACTTGTAAATACGAATTTCATGAAAGATGAAACAACCAAAAAAGAGTTGGAAGGGCTAAGTAATGCATATCTTGTCCAAGGAGAAGGCAAAGCAGATCAGTTGTATGCAGACTCGAAATATTACTTGGTACATAAAAAATGGCCATCAGTAGAGACAAGGAGTGTGCAGTAGTTGGTAAAAATATTAGAGGGTAAGCCAGTAGCAGAAAAAATCAGCCAGCAAGCGAAACAAGTAGTCGATGAACTGAAACGAGTAGAGTGTCGTCCGACACTGGCGATTGTTAGAATTGGGGAAGATGCGTCGTCTATTTCATACGAAACGGCAGCCGTAAAAACAATGAATCAAATTGGGATTGACGTGACTTCTGTCTTTTTTCCAGAAGATACGACGTCAGCGGATATCTTTGCAGAAATTGACCGTTTAAACGAAGATGATCAGACACACGGCATATTGGTAATGCAGCCTTTGCCCGAAGGAATTTCTCGAAATGATATTGCGAAAAGAATTGATCCTGAAAAAGATATTGATGGCTTGACGCCTGATAACTTAGGTAAGCTAGTAGAAAATGATCAATCTGGTTTATGGCCAAGTACACCCAAAGCTGTAATGGCATTGCTGGAGTACTACAAAGTAGAGTTAGTAGGTGCAGATGTCTGCGTAGTCGGAAGTAGCCCTGTTGTAGGGAAACCACTATCGATTTTACTGCTTAACGAAGAAGCGACTGTGGCTAACTGTCACGTTAAAACAAAAAATTTAGAACAGTATACACAACAAGCAGATATCGTGATCTCGGCAACGGGTGTCGCGCACTTGATCGGTCCAAATCATATTAAACAAGATGCAATCGTTGTGGATGTTGGTTACGGTCGCATCAATGGCAAGACTTGCGGAGATGTTCAATATGAAGCGGTCGCGGAAAAGGCGTCAGCGATAACACCTGTACCCGGTGGAATCGGGACAATCACTACAGCAATTCTAGCTGAGCAAGTTGTCAAAGCAGCCTGGGCACTAAAAGCGGAACATAAGCACTAAAGGGGGAGAGGATTTGGAGAAAGAAACGATTCGTGCACAAGTCATGAACACATTGAAATCCCTATCTTCAACGGAAAAACAGCTGATAGAACAAGCTTTTTACAAAACGCTCTTTGACTCGGAACACTGGAAAGAAGCGACGAGTATCGGTGTAACGCTATCAGGCGGATTAGAATGGGATACTGAACCGATTATCAAACAAGCTTGGTATGAAGGGAAAAAAGTAGCGGTCCCAAAGTCTATTCATGCCACACGAGCGCTTCACTTTTATGAGATCGACCAGTTCGCGCAAGTTAAAGCAGGATACTTTGGTATTCGTGAACCGTTAGTTCAAGAAACAACGAGGTGCGCAGTGGAGACGATTGATTTGATGATCGTTCCAGGTGTTGTGTTTACAAGAGAAGGGTACAGAATCGGATTTGGTGGCGGTTATTATGATCGATTATTAGCCGATTTCCCCAATACGACCCTATCACTTGTATGCTCCAGTCAACTTGTAGAGGAAATGCCAGTGGAGCCTCACGATATACCGGTTCAGTATTTAATCGTTGGAAAAACGATCAGTACAGGACAGAAACATGCTATAATAGAACCGATTCAACCAAAGTAAATACCTGCGTAAAGTTAGTATACGACAAGAGTAAGAGAGAAGCGTTAAGTGCTGAGTGGATGGGATGTCGCCCTCAGACGAAAAAACAGTTATGTTTTGCGATTTCTCTCTGCATCCGCTTTAAAGCTCTAACGGTTTTTTAGCGAGGACTCTTTAATGAACGGCTATCTGCGAGCAATCATAGATAGTAGTTGTATCCTATTCATGCGGTACAAAATTCAAATTAAAGGAGATCTTCGAATCATGCAAAATCAACAGCAATCGGCTTTTAGAAATAATGGGAAACCATCAAATTGGAATATAGGAACGAAGGGATTAGCAATCGTAGGTATTTTGATTGCCATGAACTTAGCACTCAGTAGGGTAGGCATTATGACTCCGATTGTTAGAATCACTTTTGCATTCTTACCGATTGCGCTCATTGGGTTATTGTTTGGGCCTGTTGTAGCAGGAATAGCCGCTGCTTTAGCGGATATTTTAGTATTTATGCTGGCAGGTGGGTCCGGTACACTTTTTCCAGGCTTCACACTTTCTGCGTTATTGACTGGGGTTGCTTATGGCTTATTTCTTCACAGAAAAGAGATCCGTTTGTGGCAAGTCATCGCTGTAGAGGTAGTCATTGCTGTCATTATCCATATTATCTTAAATACAGCTTGGTTAATGATTTTGACCGAGAATCCTTTGGCCGTTATTCTACCACCAAGATTGATTCAGAATGCAGTAACCATAGTTATTCGGGTCATGACGATCTGGTTCTTGGTAAACAATAAACAGCTAAGAAGCGTCTACAGAAAATTTTCAACAGCTAAAAAATAAACGGTAATCAGACCTGCTCTTTGAACAGTCAGACAAGCATCCCTTGCTGGCGGTTCGAAGAGCAGGTTTTTTATTTGAGGATACCTGAGCGATGACCACCCAATAACTTTGCACGTTGCAAGGCCATACCGCCTTGAACAAGACTACTAGCGTGCAAAAGAGCGGTATAGCCATGTTGTTTTCGAATGTGATCAATCGTTTTATCCAGTTCTTCTCGGTCGATCAACTGTTGCGGTTCTTCAAACAAACTCAATTGAAGGGATTGTTTGGGCCTGATCGTACCAAAAGTAACATTGATGACGCGCACTGGCTTATAAGTATAGTGACGCTCAAATAGCAACAACAGAGAATGAATAATAACTTTAGAAGAATCAGTGGCCTCTATCAGCATTTGATGACTGAACCCTCTATCCTCAATATGTTTTGAATAGCCAAGACTGAGTTTGACTACGCTAGTTGTCGCACAGTGCCTACGAAGACGCATGGCGTTTTCTTCGGCCATTTCTCTGATGACGATCTCGACTTCGTGCTGATCCACATAATCACGATTAAGTATTTGATTTTTACTATAAGAAGTAGAGCTAGGCGTAAAGGTTTCTGATAAAAGTGTGCGGTCAATACCATGTGCGTGATAAAAGAGCTGTTCTCCAATGACACCGATCTTTTTCTTTAACTGACGGACATCGAACTGGGATAATTCGTAAATAGAGGTTATGCCCATTCGTTTTAAGCGGGCTTCTGTGCGAGCACCGATCCCCCAAAAATCAGATAGTGGATGAATGTGCCATACAGTGTCTTGAATGTCTTCGTAGCGCCAGTCCGCAATGAAATTCCGCTCTCGATCATCTTTTGCTGCGTGATCCAATGCTAATTTAGCTAAAAGCGGATTATCGCCAATACCGACAGTTACGACGAGATTCAATTCTTTCCAGACTAATTGTTGGATTTTTTTAGCAATTTCTTCGGTCGTTCCAAATAATCGGTGTGAATGTGTTACATCTAAAAATGATTCATCAATACTATAAACGAGTAAATCGTCGTTTGCGACAAACCGTTTAAAAATACTAAGGATTTCTATGTTTTTTTCCAAATAAAAAGCCATTCGTGGCTCTACGATTTGAATCTTTGAGTGACGAGGGAAGTCGAACACGCGCGAGCCCGTTTTGATCCCATAAGTTTGTTTTACCATCGGCGAAGAAGCGAGAACAAGCCCACCATTATTATCTGGTTTACTGACGACAGCGATATAGGCTTCGAGCGGATGTAGTTGGCGGTCGACAGCCTCAACCGAAGCAAAAAAAGATTTCACATCGATACAGAGAATATCTCGCCGAGGTTCGTTAGTATAATCCATCTTCTGAAGCATAAGCGTTTCTCCTTAAAGAATATATGTTTGGTTTAATTATAAGAACGTTTGTTCGAATAGTCAAGAAAAACCAATACAATAAAAAAAGGACTCAGACATGAAGCGTCTGAGTCCTGAAGAAAAGTTAGATTTATTTTCCAGCAACGTAAGGTACTGCGCTGATTTTTACATCAATGTTTCCCATAGTAGCTTTTGAGTAAGGGCAATAGTGGTGTGCTTTTTCAGCAAGTTCCTGAACATCCGCATCACTCATATCTTCAATGCCGACTTCGATTTCTACACTTAATTTGAATCCGCCGTCAGCTTGATCTTTCAATAAATGAACAGTCAAGGTTACCTGTGATTTATTATCGATTTTTTTCTCAGATTTATAATGATCAAGTGCAGAGTGATAACAAGCACTATAACCTAAAGCAAATAATTGCTCTGGATTCGTACCATTTCCATCTCCACCCATTTTTTTCGGTGTATCTACGTTGACCTCATAAGAACGATCCGGAGTATGACTTTCTCCATTACGAGCACCTGTATTGACTGCTGCTGTTGTATAAACTGGTTTGTCTGCCATGTTTCTTCCATCTCCCTTATCTTTTTGTCTAGACAAAGTATAACACTCATCATTTTAAGGATAAAACCAAACGATTATAGAATTAAATTACGTATACAAATTTATCCGCGAAACCGCTAATTATTAGGGAAAGAATCATGAAAAAAAGACTGAACTGATAACAATATCCGCATCAGTTCAGTCTTTTCTAAAATTTTATAGAGAATATTACAGTGCGAAATCACGAATAGCTTTTGCTACACCGTTCTCAGCGTTAGATGTCGTGAAAGCATCTGCTACATCTTTTACAACATCCTTGGCATTACCCATAGCCACACCAGTACCCGCATATTCAATCATGTGAACATCGTTACCACCGTCACCGATAGACATTACACGTTCACGAGGTATATTCAAACTATTTGCCAAGTCTTCTAGTGCGATGCCTTTATTGGCTTTCTTGTTTAAAAATTCCAAGAAAAACGGCTCGCTACGTAGAATGGTATACTTGTCCCACAACGCTTTTGGAAGTTGTGCAATCGCTGCTTCCAGTAACGGTTCTTCATCGATCATCATCATTTTATTGTAAGGCGTTTGGGCATCCATCTCTTCCGGTGCACTATAAAACAATGGTACTTCGTTGATAAAAGATTCCAAGACAGAGTATTTACCGATATTTTTGTTGGGGGTATAAATACCGTCGTTGCGGATCGCATGGAAGTGGACACCAGACTCACGAGCGGCTTTTTCTAAAGTACTATAATCGGCGTGTGTCATCGTATGTTGTGAAATGATTTCTTCTGTATCAGACTTCTGAACCAAAGCACCATTGTAAGTAATCACGTAGTCACCTTCGTTTTGAAGATCTAGTTCCTTCAAATACGCTGTTACACCAGGGTAAGGGCGTCCTGTACATAAGACGATTTTAATTCCAGCTTGTTTGGCTTCGTGGATTGCTTGTTTCACTTCTTCTGTCACTTTGCGTTCTGGGTTAAGCAAGGTTCCGTCCATATCAATTGCGATTAAATCTTTTTTCATGCCTCAATCATTCTCCACTTCTATTTTTATTCGGATCAACGATCCGGTCATTCACAATATATTGTTGAAAAGCATCGTAGTCATCTTGGAACATGCTGACTTCTTTATTGTCTGCCGGTTTTTCAAGTAATTCTTTCGGCACGAATAATCTATGATCGCCATGTAAATTTCCACTTAGCGAGCGTACGATCGGACTTGCTTCACTTAATTCAATCAGTGTGCCGTCAGCTTGCATCAAATGGATAGGCGTTTTACTTTTGAGTTTATAATCATAAGGTAAATCAGAACTACTGTTGGTACGAGTGAAAATCGTTTTATCGTAGTTTAATTTCCCGACGATGTCTCTTAATTCCTCAACAAGATGCTCATCTTTTCCTTTTTGATAAGAAAGAGATTTAAAGGGACGTCTGTTCAAAAACATCTTAGACAATTCACTGAGATAAGCATCTTCACTAGTCGTCCAAAGGTTGATCGCCGTTTGCAGAACGCCATCATCTAATCTCAGATAGTCTGAGAGTGTAGGAGTATCCTTGAAAAAGGGGTCAAGTAAAGGAAATGCTGGGAAAAGCTCACCTTGTTCGAAAAGCTGTTTTGCACGGTAAAGCAAACGGTCTAAGGTGACTTCCATTCCTCTAGAAGCAGGATGGAAATAGACTTGCATATACATTTGAAAACGACTGACGACATAATCTTCTACAGCATGCATGCCTTGATATTGAAAAGCAATGCCATCCTGATAAGGGCGAATCACCCTCAAAATACGTGATAAATCAAATGCACCATAGGTCGCACCGGTGAAGAAAGCGTCACGTTGAAGATAATCCATTCTATCTGCATCGATTTGACTGGAAATCAGTTGGACGACTTGTGGGTTGGCATGTTCTTTGGTAATAACGCTAGCAACCTGGTTAGGGAAGTCAGGTGAAACGCGACGAAGCACTTTGTGAATCTCTGTGCTCTCTGATAGGATAATATCCGTCGTGAAAGCTTCATGATCAGTGTCGAATATCTTTTCAAAGGTGTGAGAAAATGGTCCATGTCCAAGATCGTGCAATAGGGCAGCGCACAGCGTAACTAAACGCATATCTGCATCCCAATCGTCTGGATAATTCCGTTCAAACATGTCTACGATTTTTCGTGTGATCTCGTAAACACCGAGAGAATGAGAAAAACGAGAATGCTCTGCGCCGTGAAAAGTGAATTGTGCGGTGCCCAATTGTTTGATGCGACGAAGACGCTGGAATTCTTTGGTATCAATCAAATCTAGTATGAGTCGATGTCTTACGTGAATATAATCATGAACAGGGTCTTTGAAAACTTTCTCAAAGGGTAAACGGTCGATGCGTTCGAATTTATCTGCGCTCATAGGTGACTGTTTCCGCTGTAAAACAGTCGAAATAGTAGTGATTCGATCTGCGCGGTAAACAGAGACTCCTCTCTATCGGTCAATATAGTCCGTCATTTTTGTTTGTATTCGCCTAGTTTTTCATTTCTTTTGTTCATTTTTTCCATACCTTCAAAGTACTGTTGTTCTAAAAGCTGATCGTATTCGCCTAGTTGTAATTGTGGAACCCATTTTTGTAAGGTCATAGTCAGACTTTGTTTTACTTGAACAAGAGTGAGGGGCATACCGTATGCTTCCTCTAGGGTGGTCATAGAAGCGGGGCGTACGTCTGGGAAATGCCACTTTGTTTCAATATCAGCGAGCCCTTTTTGATAAAAGGAACGAATCAATTCACCACGTGCTTTTTGATTACCGGTTACGCTGAGATAAATCATGATCGCAATGCCGCCTTTGATACGGCGTTGAGAAATACCAGCAATTTTTCTGCCATCAATACTTAAATCGTAATCTCCCGGACAATAAGAGTCTGGAATTTCAATAGCATCAATCGTTTTACCATAATCTTTGAATGTTTCTTGAATCAGAGCGTGCATGCGCTCGTACCCTTCATTGATCGTGAGACGTCGATCGCCTTCTCGAAAAATCAGGGAAATGTTCAATACACCGGGATCACTGACAACAGCTAAACCTCCGGAATTTCGAACAACATAATCGTAATCTGATTGTATGAAGATGGAGAGTGCTTCTGTTAAAAAAGGCAACTTGGTATCCATCATTCCTAGAATAACGAGGGGTTCTGTGGACCAGAAATGTAGGACCGGTTGCTGTAGTCTAACAGCATATTCAATGAAGGCATCCGTCAAAGCAAAAGGAGAAGCTGGCGTCTGATCAAAAGGTGCAGATTCTGAATCGAATAGGATATAAGGTACTTCGTTTGGGAGTATGCGCGCATTTAATGGCGTCATGTAAAATCTTCCTTTAGTCATGATAGTTTTCTATAGAAACAGTATAACAAAGATTGTTTTTTTTGCCTACGCCGTAATAAAGAAAAGGAAGTGTGAGACGTCCCTCTGATTTTGTGATAAACTGAAAAGTATAGAATCAATCATTTATTGCCTAAGGGATTAGATGATGAAAGGAGAGTCAACTGTGCCTTCAAAAGAATTAGCGAATGGATTGCCGGCAGAGGTTATAATGGAGAGTTCATATGTGCAAAACGGAGAAACACACCACCATGTATTTGAAGAAAAAGGTCGAGTGGTTTATATGAACAACAGTTATTACATTAGATACGAAGAAAAATTTACAGGGGAAGCGGCTGTACCGGTTACGGTGAAAATCAATCCTAACGGAACGGTCAACTTAATTCGTAGAGGAGAGTTTCTTACAAGATTAACTTTCAACAGCGATGAAGTGACTGAAACGCAATATAAAACAGCAGCAGGCATCATGCCCATCAAGATTGATACACAAAACCTTAAAATCAGCTATTATGATCGACCGTTCGCTGGAAGAATGTCTGTCGACTATGCGCTTTATTTTAATGGAGAAAAATTGGGTTCTTACCAAATAAGATTGCGTTTTACGACGTGATAAGGTAGTATAAACTGGATGCCGTAAATAGAAGTACGCTTAAGAAGTTTAATAGCGGTAGTCTGACAATCATCACTTATAAATAAAATGAGCATAGACAAGAAAGGTCGTGTGGGTTTGGAACTCAAACAATTCGATGGACAATCAAAAGATGAATTAGCAATGGTAGACGTAGCACACGCTATTTTAGAAAATACTGGACAAGTATCTAATTACAATGATTTACTTGTGCAAGTTGCAGAGTACTTGAACATCGGTGATGCTGAATTAGAAGCAGAGATGATTCAATTTTATACAGACTTGAATATTGATGGTCGTTTCATTTCTTTAGGTTCTAACCGCTGGGGACTACGTGGCTGGTATCCAATCGATTCAATCGATGAAGAAATCACACACGACAATGATGAAGAAGATGAAAAACCACGCCGTAGAAAACGTAAAGGATTCGACGACGAAATTGAAGTCTTCGAAGATGAAGATGTTGAAGAAGACGATGACGAAGAAGATGTTGTTGAATTCGGTGATCGTGTCGCTGTAGATGAGCACGGTGTAATGGTCGATGACGAAGATGAAGAAAATCTTGGCGAGTACAAAGAAGATCTTGAAGATCTAGGTGATGACGATGAAGAAGATGAAAACATCGCTGGACTTTCTGTAGTCGACGATGAAGATGTATTAGGCGACGATGACGAGGAAGACGAATAAAAAAGTTTTCGCTAAACGTTAGTTTGTTTAAAAAGAACGCTATGTGAAAACAGAAAAAGTTCTTGACGAACATGTGCCGAGTCTATATCATATTTATTGGGCACCCTAAGAGGCAATCTGCAAACTTTTAACTAAAAGGGAGTAGAACGTCTTAGTAGGGCAGAGCGGAATACAACATATATCAAGCTCCCTATTCTTATTTAGAATGGGGAGCTTTCTCTTTTTTAGAGAGACGAGTGGAAACGTCTGATAGGCAATGAACGTACGGCGCAAGACTGCACTGAACTTTCCCGAACAGCATATAGGAGGCATTTTAATGACAAAATATATTTTCGTAACAGGTGGCGTTGTTTCTTCAATTGGTAAAGGTATCGCAGCGGCATCGCTAGGAAGATTGTTGAAAAACAGAGGATTAAAAGTCACGATTCAAAAATTTGATCCGTATATCAACGTGGATCCAGGAACGATGAGTCCATACCAGCACGGTGAGGTTTTTGTAACAGATGATGGTGCTGAGACAGATTTGGATTTAGGCCATTACGAGCGTTTCATCGATATCAATTTGAACCAATACTCCAATGTAACGACAGGGAAGGTTTATTCTGAAGTATTAAATAAAGAAAGACGCGGGGACTATTTAGGTGCGACCGTGCAAGTTATTCCGCATATTACAAATGAGATCAAGCAAAAGATCATGCGTGCTGCACAAACGACAGATTCAGATATTATCATTACTGAAGTTGGCGGAACTGTGGGTGATATCGAATCTCTTCCATTCTTGGAAGCACTTCGTCAAATGAAGAGTGAGGTAGGATCAGACAACGTGATGTACATCCATACTACGTTGATCCCTTATCTAAAAGCGGCAGGAGAAATGAAGACAAAACCGACTCAGCACAGTGTAAAAGAATTACGCAGTCTAGGCATCCAGCCAAACTTACTGATTGTGAGAACAGAGTATCCACTTGATCAACATACAAAAGATAAACTGGCTTTATTTACGGATGTCGATTCTAAAGCGGTCATTGAGTCGCTTGATGTTGAAACCCTTTATACGATTCCATTGAATCTTCAGAAACAACACATGGATCAAATCGTCGTGGATCATTTGAAACTAGATGTTCCTCAAGCTGATATGACTGAGTGGAAGAAATTAGAAGAAAAAGTACAAAACCTGAAATACACAACACGTGTAGCCATCGTTGGAAAATATGTAGAATTACCGGATGCTTATTTATCAGTAGTAGAAGCATTGAAACACGCAGGTTATGCTGTTGACTCTGATATTGAAATCAAGTGGGTGAATGCTGAGAAATTAGCACCTTCTGAATTGATGAGTCAATTAGAAGATGTAGATGGTATTTTAGTACCTGGAGGATTCGGTTCAAGAGGTCTTGAAGGGAAATTACTTGCCATCCAACATGC
The DNA here is from genome assembly GCF_017599325.1 of Marinilactibacillus kalidii. Taxonomy (GTDB): domain Bacteria; phylum Bacillota; class Bacilli; order Lactobacillales; family Carnobacteriaceae_A; genus Marinilactibacillus; species Marinilactibacillus kalidii. The sequence continues at coordinate 99,925 of NZ_JAGFVM010000023.1, forward strand.
GAGAGAAAACAAGATTCCTTACTTCGGTATCTGTTTAGGTATGCAATTAGCAACAATTGAATATGCACGTAACGTTGCTATGATCGAAGGAGCGGGTTCAGCGGAAGTTGATCCAACGATTGAACATAACATTATCGATTTGATGCCTGATCAAAAAGACGTTGTTGAAATGGGCGGTACGCTTAGACTGGGTCTGTACCCATGTAAATTAGAAAAAAATACAGTGACAGCAGCAGCTTACGATAATCAAGAAGTGGTTCAAGAGCGTCACAGACATCGCTATGAATTTAATAATGAATATAGAGAAATCTTAGAAGAAAAAGGACTTGTCTTCTCAGGTGTTTCTCCAGATAATCGTTTAGTGGAAATCATTGAAGTTCCGGATCACCCATTCTTTGTTGGTTGCCAGTTCCATCCTGAATTTATCTCAAGACCCGATAGACCACAACCATTATTTGCAGCATTTGTAGAAAAATCGCTTGAAAATGCGCTTAGCAAATAAATGGCGAACCGATTAAAATTTTGAAAAGAGTCTAATCGAAATAAAATCAGATAAAGTCATAGCAGCAAGTTGATAGAAAAACCCGTCGAATTCTCTATATTTGACTAGTTTTATTTGTGAATTTTGTATATAATGTAGTGGAAACCGATAATCAAACCTCGGTTTAAAAGTGCGAAAATTTTGAGGAGGAACAAATACATGACTCGTTTAGTGAGTATGACAGAAATGTTGAACAAAGCTTTAGACGGTAAATATGCTGTAGGCCAATTCAACATCAACAACTTAGAATGGATTCAAGCTATTCTAACAGCAGCTAAAGAAGAAAAATCTCCAGTAATCCTAGGAGTTTCTGAAGGTGCAGCAAAATACATGGGCGGATTTACAGTTGTAACAGCAATGGTTAATGCTTTGATGGAAGAAATGGACATCACTGTACCTGTAGCAGTTCACTTGGATCACGGTTCTTCATTAGAAACATGTACAGCAGCAATCGATGCTGGATTTTCTTCAGTAATGATCGATAATTCTAAATTCCCGATCACTGAAAACATTGAAGCAACTAAAAAAGTTGTTGAATATGCACATGCTAAAGGTGTTTCTGTTGAAGCCGAAGTTGGATCTGTTGGCGGAAACGAAGATGGCGTTATCGGTAACGTAAATTATGCTGATGCTGAAGAATGTAAACGTATGGTAACTGAAGCGAAAATCGATGCTTTAGCAGCTGCGCTTGGTTCAGTTCACGGAGACTATGTTGGCGAACCTCAACTAGGTTTTGACGAAATGAAAGAAATTTCTGAATTAACTGGTGCACCACTAGTATTACACGGTGGATCTGGTATTCCAACACACCAAATCAAAAAAGCAATCGAATATGGTCACACTAAAATCAACGTGAATACTGAATTACAACAAGTTTGGACTAAACGTACGCGTGAAGTTCTAGCTAACGATGATAAAGTTTACGATCCACGTAAAGTTATCGGACCCGGTAAAGAAAATATCACTGCAACAACTAAAGCTAAAATGCAAGAATTCGGTTCATCTAACCAAGGTTAATCGAATCCTTTCAATAAAAATAACAGATAAAACGACGGCTGAGTGATCAGGCGTCGTTTTACCGTTTTACATAGTGATGAACAGGTGATTGCAAGACCATATCATTCTTACTTTTAATATTGTATTACAGAACTTTATTGTTTATACTTATCTGTGTTTTAAACTATTAACTTGGCAAAGGAGATCCCTTTGAAAAACTATTCAACTAAAGACCTCATGCAAATAGCCTTACTAACATCGATGCTCTCTGTCGCATCTGTTTTTATCATTCCCATTGGACCAGTCCCAATCACATTGCAAGTTTTCTTTTTCTTACTGATTCCCGCACTAGTGGGTAAGATAAAAGGTGCCCTGACAATCACGCTTTATATGATATTAGGATTGATTGGTTTTCCAGTGTTCGCAGGTGGATCAGGTGGGTTCCAAAGCCTATTATCTCCAGCCTTCGGATATATCATCGGCGCCATATTCGTCAGTTTAGTGGTGGGAAGATTGCACCAGAAGAAAGCAAGCAGTATAGAAATAATCGGGACGATGTTCGTTGGGATTATGGTATTGTACCTCATTGGTATGACTTACCAGTTCGTCATTATGAATCAAGTTCTCGGAACAGCGATTTCGTGGCAGTCAATCATGTTAACGAATTTGACGGCTTTCTTGCCCATTGATATGGTCAAAGCATTTACAGCAGGGATCGTCTACCAAAGATTAGAAGCTGTTTTACCACATACTGTTTAAGTAACCATCAGCAGAAATAAAGATTCGTATAATCAAATAATTTTTTAAAAGAGAGGCTTGTATAAGTAGCTATGAAAAAAATATTGATAAACGGTGGAAACAAATTAACCGGAGAAGTAACGATATCGGGCGCTAAAAATAGTGCAGTCGCATTGATACCAGCAGCTATATTAGCAGATTCGCCTGTAACATTAGAAGGCGTTCCGAATATACAAGATGTCCATTCATTGATTGAAATTCTAAACCAAATGAACGTTAAAACAGACTTTGATGGTTCAACACTTGTGATTGATCCGTCTGAAATGGTCTCTATACCGATGCCAAGTGGGAAAATCAAAAGTCTGCGTGCATCATACTACTTCATGGGCGCACTTCTGACAAAATTTGGTCAAGGTGTCGTCGGACTACCCGGCGGTTGCTTTTTAGGACCGCGACCAATCGATCAACATTTAAAAGGCTTCCGTTCGTTGGGTGCTTCTGTTGAAAATGAATTAGGCGCGATGTACCTAAAAACAGATGAATCCGGATTGACAGCATCAAGAATTTACTTCGATGTTGTTTCTATCGGCGCAACAATCAATGTAATGCTAGCGGCTGTAAAAGCCAAAGGCAGAACGATCATTGAAAATGCTGCACGCGAACCTGAGATTATTGACGTCGCAACGCTATTGAATAATATGGGTGCAAAAATAAGAGGTGCCGGAACAGATATCATCCGAATCGATGGGGTAGAAGAGATGCACGGATGTCGTCATACCGTTATCCCGGATCGCATTGAAGCGGGAACTTACTTGATCATGGCAGCAGCAGCAGGTAAAGATATTCTTGTGAAAAATGTCATCGTAGAACATATTGAAGGGCTCATTGCGAAAATGGATGAAATGGGTGTTCCGATGGAAATCGGAGAAGACTCTGTCCGCGTATCGGAACCGACTGGTAAGTTAAAAGGTGTGTCCATCAAAACACTTCCTTATCCAGGCTTTGCGACAGACTTGCAACAACCGTTCACGCCATTATTGATGATGGCAGAAGGAAACTCAACAATCGTAGATACAATTTATCCTAAGCGCGTAAAACACATTCCCGAATTGAACCGTATGGGTGCAGAAGCGCGTGTAACGAGTGATACTATCTTGATTGAAGGGCAGTCAAAACTAGATGGTGCTCAAGTAGAAGCTAGTGATCTGAGAGCCGGCGCTTGTTTAATGATTGCCGGTTTGATTGCGAATGGTGAAACTGAGATTACTGGTGTGGAGAATATCTTGCGTGGCTATTCACACATTATTGAAAAGATGACAGCACTTGGTGCAGATATCCGTATGGAAGAAATAGAAGTAACAGAATAACGTAAAAAATGGTATGTACGAATAGGGGAAACAATAGTGGCAAATTTTTTGACATTTGATGATTTACAACAAAAAACATTAAAAGAAATCTATGAGTTAGCTAAAAACTTGAAAATTCCAAAGTATAGTCAGATGAACAAAAAAGAATTGTCGCTGGCTGTCTTGCGTGCGCAAGAAGAAAAACAAGGCTATTTCCAAGTGTCTGGTGTACTGGATAAAATCTATACACAAGATTTTGGTTTTCTTCGACCTATCAATTATTCGCATAGTAATGAAGATATTTACATTTCAGCTTCTCAGATGACGCGTTTCGGATTGCGCAATGGGGATAAAATCACTGGGACAGCGAGACCGCCCAAATCTGGCGAGCGTTATTATGGATTGATGAACGTCCGTCAGGTAAATGGTAAAGATCCGGAAGAAGCGCGAGAAAGACCGCATTTTCCAGCATTGACACCACTATATCCAGATAGAAGAATCAACCTTGAATCAGAACCTAAGGAACTTTCTGCAAGAATGCTTGATTTAATTGCACCTATCGGATTTGGTCAACGTGGTTTGATTGTTGCACCACCAAAAGTAGGGAAAACGACGATTTTGAAAGAAATCGCCAATGGTATTAAACAAAACCATCCAGAAGTTGAATTAATTGTATTGCTGATTGATGAACGTCCCGAAGAAGTGACGGATCTTGAGCGTAGTATAGACGGAGAAGTGGTGCATTCTACATTTGATCAGCAGCCGCAAAACCATGTGAAAGTGAGTGAACTCGTCCTCGAGCGTGCGCGTAGATTAGTAGAAGACAAGAGAGATGTCGTCATTTTGATGGATAGTATCACCAGACTAGCGCGTGCGTATAATCTTGTAGAACAACCTAGTGGTCGTACATTGAGTGGTGGGATCGATCCAGCGGCACTTTATCGTCCGAAGCGATTCTTCGGATCAGCCAGAAATGTTGAAGAAGGCGGTAGTTTAACTATCGTAGCAACAGCATTGGTTGATACGGGTAGTCGAATGGATGATGTTATCTACGAAGAATTCAAAGGTACTGGAAATATGGAACTACACCTATCAAGAGAACTTGCAGAGAGAAGAATCTATCCGGCGATTGATATCAAGCGATCAAGTACGCGTAAAGAAGATATGTTGCTGACCAAAGAGCAATATGAAGCAGTCTATAAGTTAAGACGCGGCATGCGTAATGATACCCTTGAATATACCGACCAGTTTATCAAAACGCTTAGTAGGTATAAAAGAAATGATCAGTTTGTTCAAAAAATGTTACAACAGAAATAAAAAAGTAGCTTGAGACGTGAGCAATCATTTTACAGTATTCTCTAAAAAATGATTGCAACAACCAGTCAATCGTGCTATTATATTTAATGTTGCATACAAACTAAAAGTGGGGAAGAGTGTCTGCCTATAATGGTTAGACAATCCGAAGCATTTTATGATAGAAGACAACTATGAGATCGCAGAGATTTCATGGCACAAGGAGTGAAAACAATATGAAAAAAGAAATCCACCCAACATATCATCAAGTCGTTTTTATGGACACTACTACAGGATTTAAATTCTTGTCAGGGTCTACTAAAGCATCTAACGAAACAGTTGAATGGGAAGACGGAAAAGAATATCCATTAATTCGTATGGAGATTACTTCTGACTCACATCCATTTTACACTGGTCGTCAAAAATTTGCGCAAGCAGATGGACGTATCGACCGTTTCAACAAAAAATACGGTATGGACGAAGCGTAAATCGTCTGTTAAAAAAGCTCTGGCTATCCAGAGCTTTTTTTATTTGCACATTTTCAGTATAACAAAAGTGTACATATATTCACGGTCATTGGATAGATAGTCGATAAATAAACAAGTGTATTTTTCTATAATCCTTTCAAAGTTTAGTTGTTATGTCAGTCGTTTGTTGCTAAAATAATCGTTAGAACATCTTACCAGTATTTGAGTGAAACAAGAAAAATGAATCACTATTAAAGGAGAAAATCTGATGAATATATTCCTGATTTACGGAGGGAAAAGTGCTGAACATGATATTTCTATTTTATCAGCGTACGCTATCCTGAAAGAAATTTATTATAATTACTACACAGTAACCCCAGTCTTTATTACACGTGAAGGTAAGTGGTTGCGAGGACAAGACATTAAAGATCCAAGCCAATTGACTTCTGAGAAAGATCTGATTTTTAAAGATGAAGCTAATGAGCTTTCATTTAGCGATATGCCTAAAGATCAATCAATCGTCTTTCCGGTATTGCACGGTCCAAATGGAGAAGATGGAACAGTACAAGGATTATTTGAAGTTCTAGGCATTCCATATGTAGGATCTGGGGTATTAGCGAGTGCTACAGGAATGGATAAGATCATCAGTAAAATTCTCTTTCAAGAAGCAGGGTTACCAATCGTTCCTTACTATGAAGTGAGAGTGAATGACTGGCGAGTAAACAAAGAAGCTGTTGTTGAAGAAACTGAAAGACAGTTACCTTACCCCATGTTTATCAAACCCTCTAATATGGGATCAAGTGTCGGCATTACGCAAGCCAATAATAGCGAAGAACTGATTAAGGCAATTGAAAAAGCGTTTGAATATGATAGAAGAGTTTTAGTGGAACAAGGTATTGAAGCGAGAGAAATCGAAGTGGCTGTTTTGGGTAATGAAGATGTGAATACTTCTGTGCCGGGAGAGTTAGTGAAAGAGCAGCAGTTCTACGATTATGAATCTAAATACCTGACAAATGAAGTCATTCCTCAAATTCCAGCACAAGTACCTGAAGAGGTTACGAATAAACTGAGAGAATATGCTGCAAAAGCATTTATGGCAATTGATGGTAGTGGCCTAACGCGCGTCGATTTTTTCCTGACACCGGAAAATGAAATCTATATCAACGAAGTGAATACCTTCCCTGGTTTTACGGAGTATAGTATGTATCCAAGACTATGGGAAAATACAGGACTTGCTTACGGTGATCTGATAGAAGAGCTCATTCAATTAGGACTACATCGTTTCAAAGCCAGACAAGGCCAAGCCTTGAAAGATCGTTAAAAATCGTTAAAAAAATACGCTCGATAATCTAATCGAGAAACATAGATTGGGGAGAACAATATGACGAAATGGATGTTAAAAGAAATAGCTGAAGCCACCCAAGGCGTTGTTTACTACGCTGAAGATGAAACAGTGAAAATCGAAGAAGTCTCTTTTGATTCTAGAAACCTTTCTGAAGGCAGTCTATTTGTACCTTTAGTAGCCGAACGTAATGGACATGAATATATCCAGAGTGCCATTGAAAATGGAGCAAGTGCAACCTTCTGGAGTGATCCAATTGAAGAAGCGCCAAAAGATATTCCAGTAATTCTCGTAAGGGATACATTGATTGCACTACAGTCACTAGCTAAGTGGTATCTGAAAAAGGTGAATCCAAAGGTTATTGGCGTAACAGGAAGTAATGGTAAAACCACAACTAAAGACATGATTGAAGCAGTCGCTTCTGCCAGTTATAAAACACATAAAACAGTAGGGAATTTTAATAATCATATTGGATTACCATACACCATATTGGAAATGCCAGAAGAAACTGAAGTCGTTGTTCTTGAGATGGGCATGAGTCAGGCTCAAGAAATTCATGTGTTATCCGTAATGGCCGAACCAGATATTGCGGTAATCACTATGATTGGAGAATCGCACATTGAGTTCTTTGGTTCAAGATCAGGCATTGCTGATGCCAAGCTCGAAATTACAGACGGACTGAAATCAGAAGGTGTATTGATATATCCAAGAGAAGAACCTCTGTTGTCAGAACGTGTAGAAAAGATGTCAGGATTCAGAACGCGGACATTTGGGAAGTCATCGAAAGAAGATCTTTATGCAGTAGAAGTCGTTTCAGAAATGAGAACGACTAAATTCTCTGTGAACCTTTCTCCAGATCTGACGATCACGCTACCTACTCCAGGCGAATACAATGTACAAAATGCATTGGCTGCGCTAGCTGTGGGGTTAGAATTAGGGATTGAAGTAGAGACATGTGCGAAACAATTGGAACAGTTCCAATTAACCAAAAATCGTTTGGAATGGATAGAAGGGTTTAATGGGGCGCAACTGTTGAATGATGCTTATAACGCTAGTCCTTCATCAATGAAAGCCGTGTTAAATTATTTTTCTACAATTGACGTAGATGGACGAAAAATCGTTGTATTAGGAGATATTCTAGAACTAGGAACTCTTTCAGAACAACTTCATTTAGATGTTGCGAAAGCTATTGACGCAGCATCGATTGATCAGCTCGTTCTTTATGGAGAAGAAATGGGCATAGTCTATGAAACAGTTAAAGATCAGTTCAGTTTAGAAACAATCAGACATTTCTCAGGAGATAAACAACCGATGATTGACTATTTGAGAAAAACGATTCAATCAAACGATACTGTCTTACTGAAATCTAGCTTAGGAACAGGCATTTTGAATGTAGTCAACGATTTGAAAAAATAGGTCATATAAAACGTATTCATTTAATTTATCCACTGATGTAGTTGAAAATTAAAACTATGCATGCTATGATGTCTGTTGAGCAACGGTTCGATATTGTTCGATTTTGCTTTCATTAGCGGAATACTAATTCAAAGTAAATGATTTTTAATTAAATATGAGTCAAGAAGAATTTAAAACCCTGGTGTTTCGCATCGAGCGTTTCGTATACGAACATTAGGGTATTTATGTGAAAAAGAAACGACGAACTACCCTCATTGAATCTAGAGGCGATAAGTTTCTTTTAAGTAGTGCCAACCTATTGAACGGTATGCGTTCACTTTAAGGCATTACTCCTTGGCTCCACAGTAAAATAGAAGCCAAGGAAAACAATAGGAGGAATTATTTTTTGAAATTTAGCGAATTAAACATAGCACCAGAAATATTGAAATCAGTAGAGGGTATGGGATTTGAAGAAACGACCCCAATCCAAGAACAAACAATACCTTTAGCCTTAGAAGGCAAAGATGTTATTGGACAAGCACAAACAGGTACAGGTAAAACGGCTGCGTTTGGTATTCCGATGTTACAAAAAATCGACCCAAGCAACCGTAACGTACAAGGTTTGATTATCGCACCAACGCGTGAGTTAGCTATCCAGACACAAGAAGAAATTTTCCGTTTAAGCAAAGATAAACGCGTACGTGTAACATGCGTTTACGGTGGAGCGGATATCAGAAGACAGATCAAACAAATTAAAGGTGGCGCGCAAATCGTCGTTGGTACGCCTGGACGTTTATTAGATCATATTAGACGTAAAACATTGAAACTAGATCAAGTTGAAACGCTTGTATTAGATGAAGCGGATGAAATGCTGAACATGGGATTCATCGAAGATATTGAATCTATCATCAGCGAAGTACCTTCAGAGCGTCAAACACTCTTGTTCTCAGCAACAATGCCTACACCAATCAAGCGTATTGCTGAACGTTTCATGAAATCACCTGAAACAGTTAAAATCAAAACAAAAACCTTATCTGCTGCAACAATCGAGCAGTACTTTACTAAAGCACGTGATAATGAGAAGTTTGATATTTTGACTCGTTTAATCGATGTTCAAAACCCAACTTCAGCTATCATTTTTGGTAGAACGAAGCGTCGTGTTGACGAACTAGCTAAAGGTCTTGAAATGCGCGGATACCAAGCTGAAGGAATCCACGGAGACCTTTCTCAAAGTAAACGTATGAGCGTATTGAGTGACTTTAAAAAAGGAAAAATGGATATCTTAGTTGCAACGGATGTTGCTGCACGTGGATTAGACGTTTCAGGTTTAACACATGTTTATAACTATGACATTCCTCAAGATCCTGAAAGTTATGTTCACCGTATCGGACGTACTGGTCGTGCTGGTGAAAAAGGTGTTTCTGTAACGTTTGTAACACCACAAGAGATGGGTTATTTACGTACAATCGAAAACCTAACCAAGCAAGAAATTTCTTCTCTTCGTCCACCTACTAACGACGAAGCTATTGAAAGCCAATTAGAAACTGCTATGGAAGATATCCGTAAAACAATCGTAGAAAACGGTTTGGATAAATACCACAATGCAGCTGAAAAGTTGTTGAGCGCATATTCTTCTGAGGACATCGCAGCAGCTTTAGTTAAGTCTATGATTAAAGATTCTACTGAAGTACCTGTAACGATCACACCTCAAAGACCACTTCCGAACAAAGACCGTAAACGTAGTGGTGGCGGAAATAGAGGCGGTAATCGTAGTAGAAATAACCGTAGTGGAAGTAGCAACAACAAACGTACAAACAGACGTGGTGACGGTAAAGGACGCAGTGAAAACGGCGGACGTCGTAACAATTACCGTAAGGATCGCGGAAGCAGCACTAAAGGAAATAGCTAAAAATCAAGTTGAGAAGGGGTCCAGAAATGGATCCCTTTTTTAGATTATACGCATTTATTACTGATGAGAAATAAATGCATATGAACTAGAGGCTGATTGGGATTAGTAGGGTGACGGTCATAGAGCTTATGTATGACTTTTCCCAAAGGTTCTGGTACTATTGTATTCGAACAAGTAGAAAAGAAATAAGCATGTTTGTAAGCGAGGGATTGCATGATTGTAGGCATTGGATTGGATATAGTTGATATTTCAAGAATTAGTGAAGCGAGTGAAAAGAGAGAAAGCTTTCCCTCACGTGTTTTAACGCAAAATGAACTTCAAGTTTATGAAAAGTTGAAGGGTACGCGTAGAGATGAATTTCTTGCCGGAAGGTTTTCAGCTAAAGAGGCCTTTTCCAAAGCGTTGGGCACGGGGATTGGTAAAGTCGGTTTCCACGACATCGAGATACTGAATAGTGCTTCTGGTAAGCCTGAGATTACGCTGTCCCCATTTGCCGGTAATGCTTGGGTCACCATTACGCATACGAATAATGTAGCGGCAGCACAGGTGATATTAGAAAAAACTTCTTAATAAGTTCGATGTGAAATGATCATATGGTCATGAAATCGTCACAAACGATAGAATTGACCGGTTTTAATGCAAGGTCTTTCATGATAAACTTAACCTTAAGATAGTAATTTGCACGATTCATTCCTAAATGGATCCAACATACTGAACATTGGCCAGTCTTGCTGAATGGAGCAGTCTCGCTCAAATGATTTAATCAGGACTTGGAATAGAGTAGGTAGCGATAATCTTTTGGAGGGCACAATCATGGAAGAGCAGCGCAACAAGAAAATGATTATTGAGTTAGATCAATCAGTTTATGAAGACTTAGTCGAGTTCTGTGTGGAAACAAATGTTGAGAAAACGGAACTGATGTCACAAATGGTAAATTATTGTATCAAAGAGAGTATGAATAAAATGGATGCCATGCGGAAAGGATATGCTGAAATGGCTAACATCAATTTAGAGATATGCTCTGAGTTCGATGGATGCGAAAGCGAAGCACATTATCATATCTGAAAAAGGAATGTTACATGCGATGAAGTAGGAGTCATTGAGGGTCGCATGCAGCAAACTTTTCCAAAAAGGTACCTTCGAGGAGAAAAAGCCTATGGTTAAGCGGGGAGATATTTATTATGCGGATCTATCACCAGTCGTTGGTTCGGAGCAAGGTGGAATGAGGCCAGTCTTGATCATTCAGAACAACGTTGGTAATAAGTATAGTCCGACTGTTATCGTTGCAGCGATTACAACGAAGATTCAAAAAGGCAAAATGCCTACGCATATTGAAGTAGGTGCTGATCAAGGACTTGAGAAAAATTCTGTTGTACTACTAGAACAGATAAGAACAATCGACAAACAGAGGCTCCGAGATAAAGTGACGCATTTAAATGCGAATATTATGGACTCTGTAGACGAAGCGTTATCTATCAGTGTAGGTCTTTCAAACAAATACAAACATATTTGATTAAAACGATCCTAATTACTTAGTAGAAAAGAGGGTATCCCTTTATGGATACCCTCTTTTTTCGCGTTTTCAAAAAAATATTGCAACCATGTATGTAATCGTGATAAACTACTAAACGTTGTCTAACAACCGTGGTTCGAGAGCGCCAACCCACGTTATCAAAAACTAGGAGGAAATCATTTATGAAAACAAAACAATGGGTATTGAATGCAATTGTCGGTGCCTTGTATGTCGTAATTACACTTATTATTGCACCATTGGGATTTGGAGCAGTTCAAATCCGACTATCAGAAATGCTGAATCATTTAGTTACCTTTGACAAAAAGTATGCTTATGGAATCGGAATTGGTGTGATTATCGCCAATGTTATCCTATCTCCATTCGGTGTATACGATTGGATACTTGGGGGTGGCCATACGATTGTTTCCTTTATCGTTATCATTTTACTGACTAGAAAGATGACATCAGTCAAGAAGAAAATGTTAGTCAATACAATCGTATTTTCATTTTTTACCTTCATGATCGCCTTTTTACTATTGATGTTCGACGCAGATCAAGCATTTTGGATTGTTTATGCATCTCTGTTCGTCAGTCAATTTGTAACCATGGCAATTGGTATTCCGCTCATGCTTTATTTAGATAGTAAAATTAATTTTAGACAACAAATGAACTAATTGATGAACAAAACGGGCGTAAAAAAGCAGTGTCTCTGGTAAAAGAGACACTGCTTTTTGTATGAACACTGATGAATAAGATTAGTCGTTATGCAAATCTTCAGTACCGACAACTTTAAAACCTTTACGATTTAAGTGAGCGATCAATTCTTCTAATGTCTTTTCTGAAAGTCCAGGTTCTAGAGTCATGATAGTACGGCGAACCATATTTTCACGTTTGACATCTAGCGTAATACAACTCATGATAGAACAGTAGCGATTGATAATCTTCGTCATAGACGTTAGATCTCCTTTTTGACCAGGTGTTGCAATGGTCAAAACATAACTACCTTGATCAATACTCCAAGATTGTTCAAGCAAATCAATTAATGAACTGTGCGTTAAAATACCATAGAAGTGGTTGTTCTCATCAAGTACAGTAATATAAGGCAAATCTTTGATCATGAAGAAAATTTTGAAAAATGAAGAATTCAAATGCACATACTTTGTTGCATTTTTCAGTAAGTGTGTAACAGGAAGGCTCATATCTCCGCCGTTAGCTTTATGACGATAGATATGCATCTTGTAAATATTTCCACGGAAGATTTTGCCACTTTCATCAAGTACTGGCACGCAACGATAACCCGTTTCTTCTAAAAGCTCGATTGATTCTTGTAGCGTTGCTTCTTCAGAAATGGTGTTAACAACATTCTTTGGTACAGATAACTGTTTAATCAACATAATTATTGGCTCCTTCTCATATAACTTTCTCTATTCTCACATTATAATTATAACAGATAACTACTTGGAGAAATACCTAAATACGTGTAAAATATAATGGAAATTCCTAAAAGAAAGCCGAGGACAATATGCATAAAATAAATGAAATGATGGATCGCCCAGTTGTAATAGAAGAAGTAAGAGATTTTTTAAGAACAGCACAGAAGCAATTAGATGGGAAACTGGGAACAATAGAAAAAGAAGCCAACGAAAAACGGGTGCCGATTATTCCTCATGAGACAGTCGCATTTTTCGTATGGCTATTTGGACAAATCAAACCGAAAGAAATTTTAGAAATTGGTACAGCGATTGGATTTTCAGCCGGATTAATGGCGCAACATATGGAAAAGAATGGTAAAATCACTACAATCGACCGTAACCCTGTGATGCTTGAAAAAGCAAAAGTAAATTTTAAGACACTCGGCATAGAAGATCGTATTACGTTATTAGAAGGTCAAGCAGATGAGTGGCTAGCGAAACTTGAAAAGAATCGATATGATTTTATCTTTATGGATAGCGCTAAAGCAAAGTATTATGATTTCTTCCCCGATTGTATGCGTGTTTTAAAAGATGGTGGAGTCTTAGCGGTAGATGATGTGCTTCAAGGTGGTACAATATTAGAGGATGTAAAGGATATTCCAAGACGAAGAAGAAAGATTCATAAAAAGTTAAATGCTTTTTTAGAAATTGTTCTTGATCATCCTGCGCTCGAAACAACTTTATTGCCACTGGGTGACGGCTTATTATTGATTACTAAAAAAGAAACGGCAGATTTCTCGTTTATGAAAGAAGTCGAAGCTCAATAAAGGTAATTTTATAAAAGTTGGTATATCAACCTTTTTATGTATTACATCAAAAAAAATTGAAAAAAATATAAAAATCTATTGACGAGATCGATTCTAACTGGTAAAGTATAAAACGTTGCTGATAACGAAACGCAGTTATAAAGAATTGATCTTTTCAACTGATTCGCATTTGCAATCAAAAAAATAAATTTAAAAATTTGTTGACATCTTCGACACGATGATGTAACATAGTATGAGTCGACAAGTTGAGTTGACGTTCGCAAGAACGGCTTAACCAGTAGGCTAAACGATTGATCTTTGAAAACTGAACAAAGTAAAAACAACCAAATGTGCAGGGGTCTTCGATTCATTTATGAATCAAGACAACTAAACGAATGAACAAGGTTCATTCACAATTTTTATCAATGAGCAAGTCAAACACTTAAAACGAGAGTTTGATCCTGGCTCAGGACGAACGCTGGCGGTATGCCTAATACATGCAAGTCGAACGATGAAGCTCTCTGCTTGCAGAGAGTGGATTAGTGGCGAACGGGTGAGTAACACGTGGGTAACCTGCCCATAAGAGGGGGATAACATTCGGAAACGGATGCTAATACCGCATATGTCTTTGAGACGCCTGTCTCTTAGACGAAAGGTGGCTTCGGCTGCCGCTTATGGATGGACCCGCGGCGTATTAGCTAGTTGGTGAGGTAATGGCTCACCAAGGCATTGATACGTAGCCGACCTGAGAGGGTGATCGGCCACACTGGGACTGAGACACGGCCCAGACTCCTACGGGAGGCAGCAGTAGGGAATCTTCCACAATGGGTGAAAACCTGATGGAGCAATACCGCGTGAGTGAAGAAGGTCTTCGGATCGTAAAGCTCTGTTGTTAGAGAAGAACAAGTCGGGTAGTAACTGCCCCGACCTTGACGGTATCTAACCAGAAAGTCACGGCTAACTACGTGCCAGCAGCCGCGGTAATACGTAGGTGACAAGCGTTGTCCGGATTTATTGGGCGTAAAGCGAGCGCAGGCGGTCTTTTAAGTCTGATGTGAAAGCCCACGGCTCAACCGTGGAGGGTCATTGGAAACTGGAAGACTTGAATGCAGAAGAGGAAAGTGGAATTCCATGTGTAGCGGTGAAATGCGTAGATATATGGAGGAACACCAGTGGCGAAGGCGACTTTCTGGTCTGTAATTGACGCTGAGGCTCGAAAGCGTGGGGAGCGAACAGGATTAGATACCCTGGTAGTCCACGCCGTAAACGATGAGTGCTAAGTGTTGGAGGGTTTCCGCCCTTCAGTGCTGGAGCTAACGCATTAAGCACTCCGCCTGGGGAGTACGGCCGCAAGGCTGAAACTCAAAGGAATTGACGGGGACCCGCACAAGCGGTGGAGCATGTGGTTTAATTCGAAGCAACGCGAAGAACCTTACCAGGTCTTGACATCCTCTGAACACTCTAGAGATAGAGCTTTCCCTTCGGGGACAGAGTGACAGGTGGTGCATGGTTGTCGTCAGCTCGTGTCGTGAGATGTTGGGTTAAGTCCCGTAACGAGCGCAACCCCTATTGTTAGTTGCCAGCATTTAGTTGGGCACTCTAGCGAGACTGCCGGTGATAAACCGGAGGAAGGCGGGGATGACGTCAAATCATCATGCCCCTTATGACCTGGGCTACACACGTGCTACAATGGATGGTACAACGAGTTGCGAGACCGCGAGGTTTAGCTAATCTCCTAAAGCCATTCTCAGTTCGGATTGCAGGCTGCAACTCGCCTGCATGAAGCTGGAATCGCTAGTAATCGCGGATCAGAACGCCGCGGTGAATACGTTCCCGGGTCTTGTACACACCGCCCGTCACACCACGAGAGTCTGTAACACCCGAAGTCGGTAGGGTAACCCTTTTGGGAGCCAGCCGCCGAAGGTGGGATGGATGATTGGGGTGAAGTCGTAACAAGGTAGCCGTATCGGAAGGTGCGGCTGGATCACCTCCTTTCTAAGGATATTGCCTTAAGGGCAAACGGAACCTTGCACAGGTATTTTACTTTGTTTAGTTTTGA
>NZ_JAGFVM010000024.1 GCF_017599325.1 Marinilactibacillus kalidii
GCTGGATTTTATAATGAAGTTAGCCACTTAGGCTAACCCATAAAAAAACGCCATGCGAATTTCATGTTATATTGAAGTTATACCACTAACTCTCAATAGACAGGATGAATTCACATGACGCACTCTAACAATAACACAACAGCACGTAAGGGAAAACACTTATCTTATTCAGAACGATCTCAAATCGCTATTTTAAAGACCGAGAACTACTCCAATCGCGGGATTGCAAAAGCTCTGGGACGTGTCCCACAAACGATTAATAGCGAGATTCATCGTGGAACGATTACTCAACTTAAACGTCAAAAGCAAAACGATAAAGTATATGACTACTATTCGACTAACTACGATCCTAATGCCGGACAAGCAGCTTATGATAGGCTTCAATTGAACTGCGGCCGTCGGCCAAAATGGGCTGATTCGGATGCATTTATTGAGTGGGCAGATGATAAACTGTTACGGGAAAAGTGGTCTCCAGATGTAGTCGTTGGGTTTGCTACGACACACGACTTATTTGATCCGTCTATTATTCCTTGTACAACGACCCTTTATGGATGGATTGACAAAGGTATCATGAGAACCAAGAATATGGATCTACTTGAAAAACTGTCGCGTAAACCAAAGGACACTTCTTATAGAAGTAGGATAAATAAGCGGATTTTAGGCCAATCCATTGAACAGAGGCCTGAAGAAGTTGATAATCGACAGACCTTTGGCCATTGGGAAATCGATACCGTTGTCGGAAACAAAGCGAAAACCGATTCGGTTTTATTGACGTTAGTTGAACGCCAAACCCGTTTTGAGATCATACTTAAACTCAAGGGGAAAGATAAAGAGTCCGTTGATCAGGCAATCAGTCAATTACGACATCGAGCCGGTGACACGTTCTCTAAAGTATTTAAGACCATTACCTCTGATAATGGATCTGAGTTTGCCGGCCTTCATAAGGCACTTCAAGAGACTCTTGATGTGTACTTCAGTCATCCTTATGCTTCGTGGGAGAGAGGAACGAGCGAGAACCAACATAAGTTTATTCGCCGATTTATTCCAAAAGGAAAAGCCATCGGTCAATTGAGTGAGACAGAATACTTGAGAATCCAGCAATGGATGAATGACTATCCTCGAAAAATACTTGGCTATAAAACTCCACATGACTGTTTTGCTCGTGCTCTACGCTCTTTATTCCAAATAGCCTAAGCACGTTAGTGCTTTCCAAATGACGACTGACTTCTTCTAATAACAATAACTAATTGAACAACTGACAATTAAGCGGATATATACTTGGAAACTAGGTGGCTAACTTAGACTTGAAATTTACGCTAATAATTCATTAAAGGATAAAGTGAATTATTTAAAAAACTCTGATAATGAGCAAACTTACTTTGCAAAAATAGAATATTATTTATCTCTTATCGAAGATGAAAAGACAGAGCGTCAACAAACAAACAAAAGTTTAGAAGATACAAATTTAAAGGTAATTAAATTGAAAGAAGAAATTGGGAAAATAGAAAATGAAAATAAACAGGGTAATACAAATGATACAGGGATCTTAGGTGGAGATTCTAATGACGGCGAAAAAAAAATGAGCTAGAAAGAAAATATGTAGAACTTGAAGATTTAAATTCAGAAATTACTAGCTTAAACAAAATTTTGGCTGCAACTCCCAATAGTGATTCTACATATTACCAATTATTAAGTGAATTTGGTACTGATAGGAAAAAGGTGGAAGATGAAATAGGAACTTTGAATAGCCAAAAATCGGTGGAAAATTTAAATACTAAGATTTTAGAAGTAACTGCGCAGAGAACAGGTAATATACATTACTATACGAGTGTAGAGCTTGGTAGTGGAGTAGAAGCATATGGTATTATTGGACAAATTATAGATAGTGAGAATTCTAAACTAATAGTTGAGAGCTATCTCTCTCCTCAAGATATCAGTAAAATTAGTATAAATGACCAAGTGCAAATCTCAATTGATGGTATTAACCAAACAAAATATGGATCCTTAGAAGGGACTGTAAAAAAAATAGGTTTAGGAACAGTCACCAGAACTAATTCGCAAAATGTACAAACTAATTACTATCCAGTCGAAGTTTCCCTAGACACTACTGAATTAAAAAACAAAAGTGAAAAAGTACAGGCAAAAAGTTCCATGCCTGTATCAGTAAATATTAATTACAAAAGAGAGACATATCTGTATTGGCTCTTAAATCAACTGAATTTCAGTGAGTAGTAGTGGGAGGATTAAGTTGTATAGTCATACACTAATTGGGAGAGCTCCCCCAGTTTAATATTGGAGTTTAAAAATATAAAAGGAGATGAAGAGAATGGAATTAGTAATGCCAAAGCAATATGTAGAAATCGAAGAAGAGGAAATGATGTATCTAGATGGAGGGGTAAAGGAGTGGTATAACAAAACCGGATTTATAGCTGGTGCTTTGAATGTGGCCATACTCGCATATTCGGGAGGAACTTCATATTTTGCAGGAAGAGCGGCTGTAAAGTTAATAAAAAGTCAAAAAGGACAAATTACTAGATTAGTTCAAGCTCAACTTATTAAGCACATAGGCAAGGCCAGTGCTGGTCTTGTAGGTACTGGGATTAATATTGGTTTAACTATTGGTGGTACATCTATAGGCAGTATGATAGCCACAGGGTTGGATATAGCAGATGGAAGGAAAAATGGATATGTATTCGGATGATGAAAAAAGAGAAATAGAGAAAATTATAAAAAAAGCTGATAAAATAGATTTGGGAAATCAATTTGCCCTAACACTAGGTTGTCTTGGTCCCATAGCATGGCTTCTTTCTGGGTTTGCTCCTGAAAAGACTCAACTATTGGCACTGTTAAGTATTCCTACATTAATTTTTATAGGATATATATGGACAAACCATTTTTTACAAAAAGAAATTATCAAGTTAAGCAGAGAAATAGATGATTTGAATAGTGAACTGGCACGTGTCAAGTAGACAGTATTAAAGATAAAAGGTTCTACAATATATGACGTTGGTGAGAAATCACTAGCGTCTTTTTTTCTGAAAAAATAGAAAATAAGTGAGTTCTCCTGTAGAATGGTAGTCGCCTAAAACCAAACATTCATAGGAGGAACTCACTTGCCTACATCAAATGATATGCAACAAGTGTTCGATATTCAAGACTAAAATATCATTTTTAATGATATTTGCGTCTCTTACGGGATATATAAACAAAAGAAATGTAAATTTATAGATTGTACACTGACCTATATTCCTTCGGAATGTAAAAATGTCAGGTATTAAACAAGAACTTCTCAATCTATAAAAATGGTACTCAGACTTCTAGAATAACTTTTCCAATGTCTGGCATATTCCCGACCTATCTTAGAGTGAAAAAACAACGGTTCAAGTGTAAGGCTTGTCGTTAAACGTTTACGGCCGAAACACCGATTGTAAAAGAACAGTACTTTATCTCTAACTTCATTAAAGTAGAAATACTGACGAAGTCAGCTGACGCTCGTTCAATCAAGAGCTTGTCTGAAGAGACGAGTGTCTCCGCCACGACGATTCAAAGAATCATTAATGAACAGGTAAAGTATTATCAGCCTTACTATCAGTCAATGCCGGAAAACTTATCCATTGATGAATTCAAGTATGGGGAGGGACAAATGGCTTTTGAGTATATCGATGTCGTGACGGGTACGATTTTAGATATTCTACCAAGTAAAGATACGCGAACAATCAAATATCACTTTCGTTCTAGATACAGTCAGAAACAAGGAAACCAAGTCAAAACCATCACGACAGACAAGAACGCTAGTTACGTTAGCTTCCTACAAGAGTTATTTCCGAACGCTCAAATTATTATTAATCGATTTCATATCGTCCAGCTTGTGAATCGGTCAATGAACAAGACGCGCGTAAAAGTCATGAATCGACTTCGAACCTCTAATGGAGAAGATCAAAAGAAATATAGACGATTAAAGCGCTTCTGGAGAAAATTCCTAAAAAAAGAATCTGCATTATCTTATACTACGTATCAATACTTCTCTATGTTTTGGAAACGCTTGGAGGCAGCGATTGTCTCAGAGATGTTAGGCTACGATCCGGAATTAAAAGAAACGTATAGGGTGTATCAAGCCATCCTCAAATCAGTTGAAGAAAACGACAATCTCAGGTGAGCGAGGAGAAACCAGACCTTTCCTACAAAGAGCAACAGACGCTATCGTTGATTCTGCCTATGCCTTTTACTATACTGCTCAAAACTTGATCATCGGTTTGATTTACGCCTTGCCATTCATCATAGGGATTGGACTAGTGATTGGTGTCATTTATTACATTAACAAAAAAAGAAATAAACCTAAGTAAATCGTTGAAATAGAAAATCATTAGACGTGTCTTGCGCATCCGTGAGACACGTCTGTTTCTATAAAAATGAACGTGAAGCAACAAAATTGATTCATCTAGCGAATTACAGTAGGGTAGAAGTAATCAGCGGGAATTGGATAACTGAATGAAAATAAAAAGAGGTGAAGAGAATGGCTTTTGACTACGATTTGGATTTCGACAATATCAATTTTAGAGAACAGCCAGAACTTTATAGAGTGGGTAGAGGCGAACAGGGTGTACTAATGGTAGAACCTTATAAAGGAGAAATACTACCACACTGGCGCTTTAAGACACCGGATATCGCTCAGGAATCTTCCGATAAAATCTATCAAATGTATTTAGACTATAAAGACGCCGATGATTTTGTGGGCATGGATATGGCCAGAAAATTTCTTCAAATGGGCTATACACGTTCGCGCCGTTATGCCAATTACAAGGGTGGCAAAAAATACGATAAAGATGGCGAAGTCAACGAACGAGACATCGACGAAGAAAAAGCCAAATCCGCTTCGATCTTTGAAGGAAAATGGATCATCGTCCGCGAAGATGAAGACTATTTAAAACTGAAAAAAGCACACCAGAAAAAATATGGATAAACAGAAGTGCTATTAAGTGTAATCAAGCGGTAAATGAATCGGTGAAGGCTATTTCTGTAGCTAACGAGGAAAAGATGATTTTCTTAAGTACGCCTTTTTAAGTAAGTAACTACGACAAATAAAGAAAAGAAAATAGATAAACGATTTAGCATAAACCAACCGCTAAATGAAGGAGCTTCTTTCATTAGCGCAATCGTCCAAGAAGGACCAATCAATAAAAAGTTAGGAAATAAATAGACAAGAATAAGCAATTTTGAAAAGAGGTTTGTGCGGAGGGATACAGTACCAACAACTGCTAGTATGACCAGAACACCAACAAAAAGCCAAGCTACAGCTGTATGGAAAAAATCACTTTTGCTTTTGAGTTTTTCTATATTTTGCCAGAGTACAAATTTGAGTATTGGTAAAAACGTGGTAAGTAGGATCCTTTCTCTTAAGGGTGTTTGTATTTCATAAACTATAGATTAACACAGAAAAAACAATGAACAAACGATTATTAAAAGAAGTCTATCTTCTGGAACTTGCGAGGTATCGAATAATACTGTTATTTATGAGTGCCTTTTTGATAGATGGACTAGTTAAATGGTAAAATAGAATAACTAAAATAGGAACCATAATCGCTATCATTTACAGAAGGGGCGAATAGGATGTTCAACAAAAAAAGAAAAGATAAAGATGAGAAATTTCGGAAAATCGAACTCAGTGAAAAAGAGGAAACAGAATTATACGGAGGGAATGGTTTGGGGTGTGGTGGATTCGCCTTTATTTTCCTACTGATTATTGTTTTCGTCCTCATTATCGTTGGATTGATGCATTACTCTATACGCTTTGATGTTGACCTGTTCGACTTGTTTTGATGTTCGTTTTTATATACTATATTCAGATTATTTATTTGAAAAAGCCTCTACTGATTATCAGTGGGGCTTTTTTCATAAGGATAAAGTAGTAACGAAAGTTTCTTTGTGAAGCATTGCAGTTATCGATTGCCTTGTTCTCCTACAAGACAATTCGTATAATAAACCTAAGCAGAACAGAACCGATAGAGCTAGCCTACCAGAAGGAGATAAACCATGATTAAAATAATGATTGTAGAAGATGATCAGACGATTGCACAGACATTACAGGCTGAATTAGAAAAGTGGCAGTACGAAGCTTTTTATGTCACGGATTTTCAGAATGTGTTGGAACGCTATACAGTCGAACAACCCCAGCTGGTTTTGATGGATATCAACTTGCCGGCTTTTAACGGTTACCACTGGACACAAGAAATCCGTAAATTATCGGGTGTACCGATCATCTTTATCTCCTCTAGAACAGATGAGATGGATATGGTCATGGCGATCCAAATGGGCGCAGATGACTTTATTCAAAAACCATTCAGCCTAACGGTCGTCATTGCAAAAGTACAGGCGATGTTACGTCGAACCTATGACTATGCGGAAAGAGAAAACTACCTCACTGTAGATGATGTCATCTTGAAACCGGCGGAATCAACCATTACCTCAGACAATCAAACAATCGAACTCACCAAAAATGAAAATCAAATTCTGGAGCTCCTTTTTAGAAATAAAGGCACATACGTTACACGCGAAACGATTATTACCAGACTCTGGGAAAGTGAATCATTTATCGACGACAATACCCTTGCTGTCAATATCTCAAGACTTCGAAAAAAATTCAAAACGCTCGATAAAACGGACTTTATCAAGACAAAGAAAGGAGCCGGATATGGCGTCTAGTAAAAAAATGGTAACCATCGGTTTTCTGAAATACCTTTTTCCGCAGTGTGTATTATTTGGGCTGTTTTCACTCGTCTTCGGAGCGGTCTATTTCCTAACGCGACAAGAGATGAGAGTGTTCATAACCGCTTTTCAGATTAGTCTATTGATTTTTCTTTTAGCGAGTGTTATTCAGTTTTTTATGTATCTGGCAAAAGTGAAAAGAGCCGAGTCGACTAGTTACGACGAATCAGATGCTTTCTTGTCTAATGACTTGATCCACCAGATTTATGAATCGAATTACTTGGTACTACAAAATCAGTTCTTAACTAAAAAGCAAGCGGATAATGATAAACAATCTGAACTGATGGATTACTTTTCTTTGTGGATTCACCAGATCAAAACACCACTGTCAGCTATGAGTCTGATCCTACAGCGCCAGGAAGAAAAAACACCTGACCAGTTAAAGCTTGAACAGGAGCTCATTTACGTCAATGACTATATCCATTTGGCGCTCAATTATCTGAAACTTGAAGAAACAGGAAAAGAATTGGAGATTGAATCGGTTGATGTGGATACGGTTATTCGAACGATTTTAAAAAAATATGCCATCTTATTTATCTACAATAAAATCAGCTTGGACTTTAAGCCCACGAACATGGTCATCCAATCAGACAAAAAATGGGTACAGGTCTTGATTGAACAACTCTTATCTAATAGCTTGAAGTACACCCAGACAGGAACGATCAGCATCTTCGCTGAGCCTGATCAGACACTCGTGATTGAAGATACGGGTAGTGGTATCAGTAAAGAAGACTTACCTAAAATTTTTGAAAAAGGCTACACTGGTTTGAATGGACGACTACATGACAAATCTACAGGCATCGGCTTATTCATTTCTAGGAAAATCACGCAGCGTCTGAATATTGCTTTAGTGATCGACGCTGAACTTGGAGAAGGAACGACCGCTCGTATCGACTTTTCCAGAAAAGATACGCGACTCTTTGATTGAGTCTATTTTCAACCTTACACATTTGTAAGATTGCTTGCAGTATTGTAAGAATAGATAAATGCGCCGACCTCGCAGAAATCATAAGATAGATGTAACAACAGAGAGGGGCAAATCAACATGGCATTTTTAGAAGTTAAACATATCCGTAAAGTATATACAGGCAGACTAGGCAGTAAAGAAACGATTGCCTTGAAGAATGTGAATTTTTCTGTAAATGAGGGAGAGTTTGTCTCCGTAATGGGGGAATCCGGTTCGGGGAAAACAACGTTATTGAATCTACTTTCGACACTCGACAAACCAACTGAAGGAGAAATCACCCTTGCGGGTACACCACTGACAGCGATCAAAGAAAAGGAACTTTCAAGATTTAGAAGAGAACAATTGGGATTTATTTTTCAAGATTTTAATTTACTAGATAATTTTTCACTAAAAGACAATATTTTACTGCCACTTGTTTTAGAGCAAGTACCTGTTAAAGAGATGGAAAGTAGATTGAAACCACTTGTAGAAAGACTAGGAATCAGTCAATTGATCAATAACTATCCGTATGAAGTATCAGGTGGACAAAAACAAAGAGCGGCAGTTACGAGAGCTTTGATTACAAAACCAAAACTTATTTTGGCTGACGAACCAACAGGAGCACTGGATTCTAAGTCGTCAGAAGTCCTTATGAAGTTATTGGCAGACATTCACGCAACGAAGCAGACTATTTTAATGGTGACTCATAGTGCCCGTGCAGCGAGCTATTCGAACCGAGTTCTGTTCATTCGGGATGGAGAAGTGTACCACGAAATCTACCGTGGAGATCAGACAGCCGAAGAGTTTATGAATAGAATTTCTCAAGCACTCTTGTTTGCATTCAATAGAGGTGAGAAAAATGAAATTTAACCTTGCCTTAAAATTAGCTATTCAAAATATGAAAGCAAATAAACAGATTTATATTCCCTTCGTTATTTCTGCAACGCTGACGGTGTCCATGTTTTATATGATTGTTTCGTTGGTCACAAATGGATTCGTTAATGAACAGGGAGGCTCTGCAATTTCTTTATTTGGATTAGGCGCGCTTGTTGTGGCTGTTTTCTCATTTATTTTCATTTTATATGCGAATAGCTTTCTGATGAAAAGACGAAAAAAAGAAATTGGATTATTTAATATTCTCGGACTTGAGAAGAAGCATATTGCTAAAGTTATCGCTATTGAAACAATCACTACCTTTGTCATGAGCTTAGTTGCTGGATTGATTGTAGGTGCAGTACTTGGACAACTAGTTTTCTATGGTATAGACTACGTACTAATTGTAAAGCAGGATTTTGTGTTTAGTCTCAATGTTCTTCCGATGCTATTTACAGGAGTATTGTTTGCAGGGATTTTTTTAACTGTCTATCTCTTCAATGTATTCAATATTCAATTTTCGAATCCAATAGAATTGTTAAAAGGTGGGCAATCTGGAGAAAAAGAACCGAAAAGCTCTCCCATTTTATTTATTTTAGGACTCATCTCAATGGGGATGGGATATTATCTTTCCTTGACCATCACCAATCCTACGCAGGCTGTTGTATTGTTTGCGCTCGCTGTAGGATTGGTGATGCTTGGAACGTATCTCTTGTTTAATGCAGGAACGATTATCGTATTGAAAGCCTTAAAGAGAAGAAAGAGATTTTACTACAAACCTGGTCCTTTCATTTCAATCTCAGGTATGCTGTATCGAATGAAACAACACGCAACTGGGCTGGCAAATATCTGCCTATTGTCAGCGATGGTACTCATTACTATATCGACTACAACTGCTTTATATGTCAGCGCTGAAAATATCGTCTCTCTTGCTGTTCCAGAAGAAAATATCTTAAGTATTTCAAATGTGGAATATCTAAGTACTAGTACGTTTGAAGAGACAAAGGTGGAACCGATACTCAAGACTGTCCGAGAAAAGACGGAGAAGAGTTCTTTAGAAATGAGTGATTTACGATCTTACTCAAGAATGACATTATATGACAACCAAATTATCAATGATGAAATGATTTATCGCTATTCTGGAAAGATAGTAGAAGGAGAAGAAAATGAACGTGTTAATATTAGACTTATACCGCTACAAGATTACAATAAATTGACTGGAGAATCATTAACACTTAATTATGGAGAAATTTTTATCGGTGACCAGACGAATCTGATTTCAGGTGATACTTTCACAATCGAAGGCGTTCGTTACCAAACAGAAGTGTTGGAAAAAATGCCAGATTACCTAAAGTCAGCAAGTCCGAGCACGAAACAGCTGGTTGTCATTGTGCCAGATATGAATACTTTATTATCTATTCAAAGAACAGTTAATGATTACAATGAGAATTTTTCAGAATTTGTTTCTAAAGAAATAAGTTGGTCAACAAATGGTTCTCAGGAAGAAGAGATAGCATACGCTGAACAAATGTCTGAAGTATTTCAGAATAAAGGTCTTGATTCTCCATTCTACCAAAACAGAGAACAATTCCGAGTTGGTTACTATGATATTACAGGCGGTTTCTTGTTCTTAGGGATTTACCTAGGGTTCTTGTTTATTATTGGAACAGTATTGATCACATACTTCAAGCAGGTTTCGGAAGGGTATGAAGATCGAGTTAGAATTCAAGCCATGCAAAAAGTTGGTCTAGATAAGAAGATGACGAGAAAAGCGACCCGTTCACAAGTTGTTTGGATGTTCCTATTGCCGCTTGTTGTGGCAATCATTCATACAATGATTGCGTATCCGATTCTCTTCCAGATGCTTTCTTTCATCTCTATCGTCTCTCATCCTACTCTGATGACAACCTTTGGTGTAGTCATCCTAGCATTTACCATCATTTACGGTGTTGTCTATCAAATTACGTCAAAAATTTATCTGAAAATCGTTGAATAAAGAATGGATCCTCACTCCGTCAATAACCAGCTCAATTGCTGCGTTTATGGCGGAGTTCTTTTATTTGATAGAATGAAAACGTTTCTTGTTCTCCTACAAGACAATTCGTATAATGAACCTAAGCAGATAAGAAGGAGAAAAAAGATGATTAAGATCATGATCGTAGAAGATGACGAAGTAATCGCATCAGGTCTGGAATATGCTCTTCAAGCAGAAGGGTTTGAAACGGTTCTTTGTACCAGTGTTTCTTCAGGTAAACAAGCGATTGAGCAAGAGACCTTTGACTTGTGTTTACTGGATATTACGCTCCCGGATGGAACGGGCTATGAACTGTGTAAACGAATCAGAGAAAAAAGTGATGCTCCTGTTATTTTTCTAACAGCACTGGAAGACGAAGTAAATGTGGTGATGGGACTGGATATGGGCGCAGATGACTACATCACCAAACCATTTCGTTTAAGAGAATTGATATCAAGGATCCATTCCGTCTTAAGACGTTACCAAAAACCGCAAGAAGATTTGAAAGGCTATACGATTGGGCATATCAGAATCAATCGTCAAGAAGCTAAAGTCTATAAAAACAATCTAGAAGTTGCATTGACAGCACTGGAATACAAGCTATTATTAACATTTATCCAAAATGAAGGCCAAGTCTTGTCCCGGGCACAATTGCTTGAAGGCATCTGGGATGTTGCCGGGGATTTTGTAAATGATAATACCTTAACGGTTTATATCAAAAGAATACGGGATAAGTTGGAAGAAGACCCACAAAAACCGAAGATCATCAAAACGGTCAGGGGACTGGGTTATAAGTTAGGAGACTAATATGTTTAGAAACAAAGGAATCAGTCGCATGCTAATGAGTACGATAATGATTGCCTTGATTGGTACAACGCTCATTACTTTGATCAACCCACTTGCCGGAGTCGCAGCTTTACTTAGCATGGGAAGTTTGATCGGTATCAGTCTCTATTTCAATCATCAACGCTATAAAGAAATCAAAACGTTATCAGGGTATTTGAGGGCAATCAGCAATGGGCAATATTCTATGGATATCAGGGATAATCAAGAAGGTGAATTGAGCATCTTAAAAAATGATATCTACAAAGTTACCTTGATGCTCTCTAAGCAAAGTGAATATTTGGGTCAAGATAAAAAGCATTTAGCAGGTGCCTTATCAGATATTTCTCATCAGTTGAAAACCCCACTCACTTCGATGCTCGTCATGATCAATCTTTTGAGTCAAGCCCGTCTTGCAGAAGAAAAGCGGATAGAATTTACAGGGAACATCGAGAAACAGTTAGAAAGAATGGACTGGTTACTGAGTAGTTTATTAAAATTATCGAAAATCGATGCAGGGACTACGGTCTTTAAAAAGGAGACGGTTGTAGTAGAAGACTTGATCCAACAAGCGCTCGAACCGATGTGGATTCCGATTGAATTAAAAAGTCAGGAACTTGTGATCACGGGGGAAAAGGCAGTCACGTTTGAGGGTGACCAGAAGTGGACAAGTGAAGCCATCATCAATCTACTAAAGAATGGTATCGAACATACGCCTGAGAAGGGCCGCATCAGTATTCACTATGAAGAAAATCCACTCTATACTGAGATTCTAATTAAAGATACGGGGAAAGGCATTTCAAAAGCGGATCTTCCGAATGTTTTCAAGCGGTTTTATCGAGGTAAGGAGGCTTCTGAGAATAGTGTGGGGATTGGTCTAGCGATGGCCCAGACGATTGTTGAAAATCAGCAGGGGTCTTTGGATGTGAAGAGTGAAGTTGGGAAGGGTACGGAGTTTACGATACGATTCCATAAAAGCTAAAGTGACTAAATTGCAATAATAGAGTCACTGGAGAGTCATGTAGGGCAGTTAAACTAAGGTCATAGAACAAGAGGAGGGCAAAGATATGAAAATCGTAAAGGTTGAACACTTATCTAAAGAATATGGCAGTAGGGAAACGATCGTAAAGGCATTGGACGATGTATCATTCACGATTGATAAAGGAGAATTTGTGGCGATCGTTGGGGCTTCGGGTTCTGGTAAATCTACGTTGATGCATTTATTAGGTGGTGTGGATCAGCCAACGAGCGGAAAGGTCTGGGTAGAGGATACAGATATGTATACCTTGGACGAAACGCAGTTGGCTATTTTTAGAAGAAGGCAGATTGGGCTCATTTACCAATTCTATAACTTGATTCCTGTGTTGAACGTCGAGGAAAATATCTCCCTTCCTTTGTTACTGGATGGGCATCAAATTGATCAAGAACAATTTGAGCGGATCATCAAGTCGCTTAAACTCGAACAAAGACGAACACATCTACCCAATCAATTATCTGGTGGTCAACAACAGCGGGTTTCAATTGGTCGTGCACTAGTCAGCAATCCTGCAATCATGTTGGCGGATGAGCCTACGGGAAATCTGGACAGTAAGAATAGCGAAGAAATTATGTCTCTACTCAAACACTTCAATAAAACATTCAATCAGACCCTTGTGATGATTACGCATGATGAAGATATTGCGTTAATGGCGGATCGAATCATCGCGATAGAAGATGGGCGCATCATCAGAGATGAGAGGATCCGCTCATGACAATCGTTCAAAAACTAGCATTCAAACAGTTGTGGTTAAATAAAAAGCGTTCTTTGATTACAGTCATCGGTGTGGTGATCTCTGTAGCCATGATTACGGGTGTGATTACATTAGGCTTGTCTTTTATGAATCTTTTGCAGCGTCAAGTGATCGCTAATGAAGGCGAATGGCATTTTTCTTATTCTGGCATCAACGCTGCTCAACTGGAAGTCATCGAACAAGATCCAAATCAAAGGGATGTTCTGATCAGTCAAGATGAAGGGTATGCGTATTTCGAGGGGAGTACAAATCCTGACCGCCCTTATTTTCTCGTTCGAAATTATAATGCGACAGCCTTTGAAACCTTTCCGATTCATTTAAAAGAAGGAAGACTGCCTACAAATCCGAATGAATTGTTGATGTCTGAGTCAGTCAGTAATCAAGAAACTTTTACCTATGAGATTGGTGACACGATTGAGATGGAACTGGGTCAGCGCGTACCTTCAGACGATCCTACTAGAGCATTGACGCAAGAAGATACTTTTATAGACTACGAAGGTGCTTCAGAGTCCTTGGATATCCAAAAAACAGTTGAATATACCATCGTTGGTACAATGGAAACACCCTTTTTCGAGAATAGCTGGAATCCGGGATACGTATTTCTTTCATATATAGATGAACAGATGATAACGGGTGACCAGAGAACAAACGCTTTTGTTATCATGAATGACCTGAATCAATCATCTCCAGATTATATTTCGGCATTTGCAGAAAAAAATGATATCGGAAAAATTGATGCACATAACAATTTATTGAGATATTATGGCATCGTTTCGAGTGACCGAACACGTAATATGCTGATCACTTTATCCGCTATTGTCATTGTTATCATTGTGATTGGTTCGATATCGTTGATTTACAATGCCTTTGCAATCTCTGTTTCAGAGCGAGCAAGACAACTTGGGATGTTGTCTAGTGTCGGAGCGACTAAACAGCAAAAACGGAATATCGTAATTTTCGAGGGTATATTGATTGGAGCCGTTAGTATTCCGATAGGGATCATTGGGGGCTTTGCAGGTATTGGTGTAACCTTCTTGATTTTTAATTCACTGATTAAACAAGCAATCGATACGACTGAAACCTTACAGGTTGTCTTTTCTCTTTGGACAGTCTTGATCGCTATTGTTATTTCCGTCAGCACGCTATTGCTTTCGACCTATTTACCGGCGAAGAAAGCATCTGAAATTACAGCCATTGAAGCGATTAGACAAACTCAGATGGTCAAATTATCCAACAAAACAATTCGCACGCCTAAACTGGTGCGCAAGTTTTTTGGAATAGAAGGGGAACTGGCTTCAAAAAATATCAAAAGAAATCGATCTGGTTACCGGGCGATTGTCTTTTCTTTAAGTATCAGTGTCATATTATTTTTGACGATTTCCTATTTTGCAACAAGCCTGACAAAATCGAATCAATTGTTGGAGCAAGGTGTGAACTATGATGTAGCGGTTACCTTGGAGCAAAGAGGAAAAGATCCTATCAGCCCAGAACTCTTTTCTAAACTGACCGTACTAGATGAAATCGATCAAGTAGCAGCAGCTAGTTGGATTTCAGGAACTTCCTGGATTGAGGAAGATAAAATCGCTGAGGAACTTATTGGTTATGGACAGTTAGAAGATGGAAAATATCCGTATAATCTCACGATATATGGACTGGATGCTGAGACAATGGCGCGCTATGCAGCTACTAATGATGTGGATTACGAATCGATGACAGATACTGAAGATCCAAAAATGATCGTTCAGCAAACAATACAGTATTTAACTGAAGATGGACAAGAAAATATCGTCGAATCCGATGCATTAAATGCAGAACTAGGGGATAAAATCTTACCAGAAATGTATGATCTCGAAACGGACAGTAACTTTGAGCTACCTTTTTTAAAAATTGCGGCTTTAGCTGATACGTCGCCGATTGGAGTTTCCAACAATGTACCGCTTGGTGTACTGAACGTATTTGTTTCCGAAGAAGTGTTCAATACATTGATAGCCGATCAGCGAGTAGATGGAGAATTCGTGGAACGAGCAATTTACTACCAAAGCAATCAGGCACAAGAGCTTGAAAATAAATTAGAAGATATTCAAGCAGATTCAGGAGAGACGAGTTTCTCTATCTATAACAGACAAAGATCAAAACAGCGAGGAGAACAAATTATTCTCTTGGGTTATGTTTTCTCAAATGCTTTTGTGATTTTGATTACGTTGATTTGTATCGCGACAATCTTCAATACGATTTCTACGAGTATTTCACTTAGAAAAAGAGAGTTTGCGATGTTGAGATCGATGGGCATGACACCAAAGAGTTTCACTAAAATGATTCAATTAGAAAGCATATTCTACGGAATAAAAGCACTCTTATATGGACTGCCAATTAGTTTTCTGATGATTTATGCAATCTACCGAGTATGGCAGACAAGATTCCAATTCCAATTTGAGATGCCTTGGATCGCTATCATGATCGCCGTCATCAGCGTATTCATCATTATTGGACTAGCCATGATCTACTCTAGTAAAAAAATCAAAAAAGACACCATCATCGATGGTTTGAAACAAGAGAATATTTAGAATGAAAACAGACCCTGAACGGCTTTGGAAGCCACTTGGGGTCTGTTCTTTTGTATACACTGTCGTTCTGTTATCCTATTTGACTAAAAGTAGTCAGGTTGTATAAGTTAAGCAGAAAAAGAGGGCAAGCTAGAACATGACCTCTAATGTAGAACCATTAAAGATGGTGACAAAGTTTGATTACTAAAAATAACCGCTAACTAGCCAAATTTAAGGACGGTTATCTTTTGCCCTTATTAAGCTTTATCAATGCAACGAAAAGACGATTAAGGAAATCAAGAGACTTTTTAAAAGAGAATCATGAGTCGATACAATATAGTTATACCTGTGGTCTATCTGGCTAGTACATAAAGTTCTTACAAGCAAGTACATGTTCTACTCAAAAAATTCAGTACTTTGACAAACAAACATAAAAAGATAGGCGTATCGATTCTATTCATGATGTGAAGGATCGTCACGCCTATCTTGTAGACACAATACTTTGCCACTAAGGATCTCCCATTCAGTAATGTTAGACGCAAAAATCAAAACTTAATCTAGTAGTAAAAAATGTGATTCAGGATTTTGTTTTTTTCTTCGGTATAGTTCTATATAGGGAAATAAGAAAGAGTGAATACCTCCGCGGGAATGTCGTTAAGTAGTGACAAAACGGATTAGATGATTAGTTAAATACTGACGAAGATGGAAGTGATAGGAACGCTAAATAAGATGCATGTGTTGACTGAAGAATTGGATAAGCACTTTCGATAGCCTTAGGTGAATGTACGACGTTGTATTTTTGTTGAGCAGTAATAGTCAATACAATAGCAAGTTAATAATCATAAAAAGGCGTCGTGTCATGTGGAAAAGTAGATAGCATCCTGTTAACTGTAGTCATTCATCTGCTTTTTTTCTGTGTCTGTAGCTCCAGATACAGTAAATATTTTTGTCACTCAGAAGCGAAAAAAATGATTGTTTAAAAGTATTTGTTTATAGCTAATATTATATATAAGAAAAGATTGCTTTTTTAAGTGAGAAATACAAGCATACAAAGGAAGAAAGGTGAATTTATGAGAGTGATGACATTCTTAACTATAACCATTTTGTTTATACAAGCTCTCCTAGTGCCAGTGAGCATTGTAGATGCGAAAACAATAGATGAAACGTCTACAGAAATCAAGAAAGTCGATGAACTGTCTAGTATAACTGATTTAGAGCCAGAACTAGAGAAAAATATAGATACTTCGAAACACGTATCTACTGATCTCAGTCGTAATACTAACCCTAGTCATAATCCCAATATTTTATCTAATTCTCTTCTCCGGTATACTATGGGCACAGATACTTATATACCTGGGTGGGAAATTTCCACTTCCGAAACACCAGTGAATAGTGAAAATATTTTAAGAAATTTATCTATTTCTCAGCAAATAACTGGTTCTAGTAATAGATTAAGTGACCCTGATTTTAATCTACACTCAAACACGAGGCGGTTAGCAGTTAGACGAACAGGTGGCGACCGAACAATAATACTCAGTCAAACATTAGAAACAAAGCCAAATGCTACATATGATTTTTCAGTTGATGCTTGGATGAGTAGTGGGGGAGTTATTCTAGATCTTAAAAGTTACGACGGTGGCAGAGTGATAGCTGGTTCTGATTTGCTTAATAGTGAGTCTTGGAGATTAAGTACTGGAACAAGGAAGTATACGAATACTTTTACGGCAAAGTCAAGTCAAACAACAGTCGCTATTTATCTGTATGGAACCCCTAATAGTAATTCTACTAGCATAAATACGAGCATAGAAGGATCTAGTGTTAATTTAAAAAGACACTTATTAACTTTGGAGGCTAGCCCTACCAATGGAGGCTCTGTGAGAAGTGGCGTCCTCCTTGACTCTTCAATGCCCCAAGATACACAAACTACACTTACAGCAAATCCTAATTATGGATATCAGTTTGTCCGTTGGGAAATTGTGTCTGGAATCGATGCACAGGTAGAAGATCAAATGGCTACTACTACAACGTTTACAATGGGACGTTCGGACGCTACTGTCCGCGCCGTTTTTGAGCCTGTTCCTTTACTTATCGAAACCGAAACTAAAGAATTAAATTTGGGAACCAATGCTAATATAATCAATGCAAAAGACTTCGTACGTTCGATTAGATTTGAGGATGCTGATGAAGAAATTACTGATTATGAAGTAGAATTAATAGAACCATTAGATACTAGCAGTATAGGTCAGAAAAATACTAAGATAAAGATTAAAGTAAGTGACCGAGTATACGAAGAAGATGTTTCCTATACAGTTCGTTGGGGACACACGCTAGCATGGGCTCCTAGTCGAATAGAACCTGCAGAACTAGGATTGAGTTTACTACCAAGACAAAATCCTATGATAGTTGCTAACCATGCAGAAGAACTAGAAATAGACTCAAGAATGCTATCATATACTGTAATTGATATCTTTAGAAATGATGAAAGTGCCTTCTTATTTTCCCTAGCGACACATACAGTATTACCGACTAGAAAAGCAGTTATTGATGATTGGAATAATCGTATTGACCGAAATATGCTAGGATCAAAACCGCTTGAATATGGAGATGTTATAAAGATTATAAGGGATAGCAGAGAAAAAACTACTCTTTTCGCTTTAAGAAATGAAATAAAAGAAGTAGAAGTATTAGAAGATCAAGTAGCTTATTATATGTTACTTGAATCAGGATTTTATTTAATGAGAGTAAATCAACTTGACACTCAAAAACTAGTTGTTCCTTTGAATTCAACAAATGAGCAAATGAATAATCTAGCAAAAGATTTTTTCTCTTTCCATAATCATTTTACAGAAGAAGAAGAAGCTCAATTTAGGTTTGCATTTAAAGAATATGAGTCTACGGATACTGTTGGAACAGATAGGCGAGGGACAGTCATTGTGACACAGACCCATGACTCTGGCTCAAGCTTTAGTCTAGAATACGATGTTAAATTCGATGTAAATCCGATTCGAGGTGGGGACGTTCTCGTAAAGCATGTCGATGAAGACGGTAACCAGATTGCTGAGACAGAAGTTCTTACAGGCTATCTAAATGAACATTATACCACCGAACCTAAAGAGATAAATGGATGGGTAATAACTGAAATCCCAGAAAATACTACAGGTGTATTCACTGAAGATTCTATAGAAATCATTTATGTTTATAAGGTTGTCCCCGTATTACCCGTTGATCCACTTAATCCAGAAAAAGTAGTTGATCCCGAGAATAAACCAGAGATTCCAGAAGGACAAGGATTATTTAGTATTGATTTTGCTTCTCAATTGAATTTTGGCGAACAACTAATTTCTACGCAAAAGAAAATTTATTATGCTCAACCGCAACGACTATTAGGTGCTGACGGTATGGTCGTTGAAAACGAAGAACGTCCGAACTATGTTCAAATCAGTGACCGTCGTTCAGAAAATGATCGTAAGGGTTGGCAACTATCTGTGCGGCAAAATGGACAATTTAAAGGGGATAAAGAAAACCAAGAATTGCGAGGCGCAGAGCTGAGTTTGATAAATCAGCAAGTCGTCACAGCGCAAGGTGGAGAAGCACCTACTATACGTAACCCAGATAAGGTGATTCTGAAACCCGGTGTCAATCAAACACTTTTAACAGCAAAAGAAACAGAAGGTACAGGTACTTGGGTCTATCGTTTTGGTGATCACGAAAATGCAGGTGAAAGTATTGTGCTAGAGGTTCCAGCAGGCGCGAATCCTGAAGCGACAAGCTATTCTACCACCCTTACTTGGGAACTAAGCACCGTTCCAGATAATTAGAAAAGAATAAAGTAGATGTACTACGGTTTAATGCATTAGTACATCTACTCTTTTTACAATTTAGAGAAGTATTTTTTTGTTATTATTCAGCTTTATCAATACAACGACAAGACCGATTAAGGAAATCAAAAGACTTCCAAAAGCAATCATGAGCTGTTGGCTTCAGCTATGGACAAAAAGGTTTCTCCTTTCTAATATTTTAGTACTTAAAGTCATAAGCACCAACATCTTCCAAGATAGCCATCTTCTTAACTTTCTACCCTAATACTATACCCTATTTCTACTTCTGAGAGCGGCAGCATCAGTGGTTTTTAGTTGATTTATGAGATTTAAATTCTTCGTTTTGTAGAGAGTATTAGAGCTATATAAATTTTTACCGAAAGAGAAAACAATAATACATCAAGATACCTAGTTAGTTAATATTAAGTCAATGTACTAACTAGATAGTTGGATAGTATTGACTAATTAGGGAGCGTCAAGAAGTTTGTGTAAATAAAGAGGTCCTTCTGTAAAACAAATTCATCTTTTTATTGAAGCTTCAAACATCATTTCCAGTTCTGCTTCAGCTTGTTGGAACCCACGGTGACTTCGAGTTAAAAATTTTTGATTATACATATCAAAATTTGAAACTAAAAAGCGATCCATGGATTCTTCGTTTTGAAATTGTTCTTTACGCCGACTGTACTTTTTGATTTGTTTGTTAAAGGATTCAATCAAATTGGTGGAGTACAAGCTCCTTCGGATCGAAACTGGGAAGTTATAAAACGTAAGCAGACTATCATTTTCTAAAATAGATTTGACTATTTTAGAATAACTAGTGCGCCACTTTTGAGAAAACGCACGGCGCGCTTCAATAGCCTTCTCAAGAGAATCTGCTTGGTAGATTGTCTTAAAATCTTCGCATATTTCTTTACGATCCACTACACGTACCTTACTGGCAAGGTTGCGAGAAACATGTACGCAACAGTGTTGATACGCAGCTTGAGGAAACGCCTGGTGGATCGTATCTTTGATACCTTTCAGACCGTCGGTCGCGAACAGAAGAACATCCTTCACACCGCGTGCTGATAGATCCTCTAGTAATTCCTTCCAAGTGACTGTGGATTCATTAGGGGCAATAGCATAACCGAGTACTTCCTTGGATCCATCTGGGCGTATTCCTACGGCAATATGAACGGCTTCTTTATCAACCGTTTTACGCTTTAAAGGAATATACGTTGCGTCCAAATAAATAACAGCGTAACGCTCGTTTAGTGAACGTTTTTTAAAAGCTAAAACTTCTTCAGAAAACACCTTAGTCATATTAGATAATGTCTGTGGTGTATAGTGATGACCATACATTTTCTCGATCAAATCCGCGATTTCGGACATGGTGATTCCTTTTCGAAAAAGATGAATAATTGTTTCTTCAAGCGTACCGTTGGTTCGCCTATAAGGAGGGATAGTCTGTTGTTTAAATACTCCATTGCGATCGCGAGGTATCTGTATTTGAAGTTCTCCATACTCTGTCTTGACCGTACGGTCATAAGTGCCGTTGCGAGAATTCCCTGAATGGAATCCGATTCGATCATATTTTTCATAATCTAAAAAAGCAGTTAATTCTGTCTTTAAGAGTGTATTTACAGCTAACTCCAAGTGAGAACGAAATAATTCATTCAAATCACCTTTTGTAGCTAGAGTCTGCAAGATATCTGTAGTAAAATTGTTCATAGGGAAGTCCTCTTTTCTGTGAATGTAGTGTGGTAACTCTATTCTACAGAAGGGACTTCCTTTTTTCTATTTACACAAGATATTTTACACTCTC
>NZ_JAGFVM010000025.1 GCF_017599325.1 Marinilactibacillus kalidii
GATCAGTTCTCCGAGAAAATATATCCAGTTTGAATCAAACGAATAAAACTAAAAACAAAGTATCGTACATTTTACACAGAACTCTGGACTTGACTCGTTGCTGTAGCACCCCCTCCTAAAAAATTAAAGACGATTTCGTAAAGACAAGAATATTGTCCTAGTCTCCAAAACTAACATTAGCAAAAGACGAGCATCAGGAAACAATCACTATTTTCTACTTAAAGTGACAAAACCGAATTATTCATTTCGTGCGTTAAATTATCAGATTATCGTTTTAGAAATAAATACATCTAAAAAAAGACAGAAATAACAGTCGTACACCTCATGGATGGGACTATTATTTCTGTCTTTTTTAGTGTTTTCAATTTAGTCGGTTGATCAGGACAAAAAAAGGGATACGATACTGTATTTAACAGCATTGTATCTCCCATTTTTAATCTTCTTCTGGTGTTCCATCTTTCATCGCTCTATCGATGGCACGCTCTAAAAGAGCATTTCCTTCTTCGTTTAACACTGTTTGATCTTCGTTAAATAATGATGCAAGTTCTACTTCATCTTCTTCAGCTATCGTGGTGAATTGATTGTGAATATCAATAACTTGTAGACCGAACTCATCAGCCACTGTATTCATTTCATTCATATAATTTCTGTAATCAAGCGATCTGGAATTGTTATTCGTCATTTCAAAAAGATTAGGTTCAGTTTCCATCAAAAAGATGTCCGCATCAGGCAATCCTTCCGTCAATGTATTTAGCATACTTGTTAAAAACTGATTGGTTTCTGATAAAGCGACATCTCGATCATGATCTTCAAATGCAGGCATTCGATAAATGACGACGTCTGCTTCAGAAGCAATAACATTGTCTACATATCGTTGAATATACAAGTTGTATGTACCGGTCTCAGGATACGTATATTCTTCTATTTCTACTGTGCCACTAACATTATTTTGGATCAGTGTATTCATTTGATTATACCATTCTAAAGATGTATCAATTGGACCATAATAAGCTAGGTTCACTGGATCGTTTACAAGCGTTTCATAATCAATCCTTTGTAAAGGTGTTAACGAATCAATATCCGCTTCATAGGCTGCAATTTTTTCTTCTGCACTTAATGAATCTTCATCATCTTGTTCCTCTGCAACTTCAGTATCTTCTGTTTCTAGTGATTCGTTTGAACTCTCGGCACTCAGGCTATTTTGTAGCATTTCTTCTTCTTGCGTTGCTGCGTGTTGTCTACCGAAAAAGATAATGAGTATCGAGGCTACACCTAAAATAATCGTTAAGAAAATATTCTTTTTCACATGTTAACATCCTTTCAACAAGATTCCTAAAAAGCATATCACACTTACATCTATTAATACAATAAAAAACAGTAAAAGTCTTTTATGAAAGACTTTTACTGTTTTTTATATAAAGATCATCACAATTATTTTTTGCCTGTCAGCTGTTTGTAGCGATCGTACCATAAGTCAACATATCCATCGGAGAATGGTCCCTTTTCTTCCTTGATCCATTCAACAAGTACTTTGATATGCTCCTTCAGTATAAGATCTACTTCATCTGGATAATCCCATTTTTTACCATGCTCTTCATATTCATCTACATCTAAAAGTCTTTTTTCTCCATCAGGAAATACTTTGACGTCTAAATCATAATCAATATACTTCGCACCTTCTTCATCGATAAGAAACGGAGAAGCCATATTACAGTAATAAGAAGTGCCTTTTTGGCGAATCATCGTAACGATATTGAACCAGTAGTGTTTGTGGAAATAAACAAGTGCAGGTTCTCTTGTTCGCCATCTTCTACCATCAGATTCGATTACCAATGTATGATCATTACAACCAATCAATGAATGTTCAGTTGTCTTTAAGACCATCGTGTCTCGCCAAGTTCTGTGCAGACTTCCATCATGCTTATAGCTCTTAATTGTGATGAAATCTCCTTCTTTTGGAAATTGCATCAAGTGTACCAACTTTCTTTATCTGAGCAAAAAATATTTTTCTGCTTACGATTTATCTCACCACGTATTATATCACAATCCCTTACTTATCCGTAGGGAAATGTGATATCAATCTATTGAGATGAAAAATAAAGAAAATAAAGGGTTCCGATTATTAGAATAAAGTGATTTCTTTATGGGCTTTTAGAAGCTTCTGTTGAAGTACTGGAAAGACGTATTGATCAAACGCATCTTCTGCTACCCATTCGCAGTTTGTTGGTATATCTGACGTTGCTTGGTCTAATTCAGCTTCGTACAGGTAAATATTCCAATGAAGATGTGTGAAGACATGCTTGACTGTTCCGCTCGAGGTACGATCAATTTTGACACCTAAGCTATACTTGTCTTTCACTACGCGATTGATCATTTCAGCTTCTGCTTCATCGACTTCATGTAAATCTTTTTGGACAAATGATTTCCATCCAGATTGATCAAGCACAACTTGTTCCTCGATCATCGGAAATGTCCACATATTCGCTAGTAATTTATCTTCTGAACGTTTTTCTAGCAAGTAACGACCTGATTGGTCCTTGATTAACAGTGCAAAATAATTAACGATTTTACTTTTCTTTTTCTTACTTTTAAATGGATACTTCAAATACGTTTCATTGAGATAAGAAGCATTAAAATCTTTGACCGGACTTTTGGAAGGATCATAGTTTTTAGGCGTACAGATCGTTGCACCTAAATCCATCAACGCTTGATTGAAATCTCCCGGTCTCTCTTGATCGATAATATGATACATCACTTCTTCAAATACTTTTCTACTTGCTGGTTTGGCGATATCTACATCGATTTCAAATAAACGGCTTAATACACGCATCAAATTCCCATCAACCGCTGGTTCTGCTTGATTGAAAGCAATACTAGAAACGGCCCCAGCTGTATAAGGACCTATTCCTTTTAATTTCTTGATCTCTTCAAATTCAGTGGGAAATTTACCATCATAGGTGGTCATGACTTGAATCGCAGCTGCTTTCATATTTCTTACACGAGAATAATACCCGAGTCCTTCCCATGCTTTTAGCAAGGTATCTTCATCTGCTTTTGCTAAATCTGCGATTGTTGGAAATATTTCGAGAAATCTATTGTAGTAAGGGATAACTGTATCTACCCTTGTTTGCTGTAACATAATCTCCGATATCCAGATTTTATAGGGATCAGAAGTCCTTCTCCAAGGAAGATCTCTTTTTTCTTCATCATACCAGTCCAACAAGACCGTTCTAAATTGTTCGATCTTTTCCTGTGGCCACATTTCTATTTGGTATTTTTCTTTTAATTCTGCGACACTTAATGACTTATTCTTCATCTTCTTCTTCCTTTTGTTCAATAAATCTTTGGATCAAATCAGAGGGATATCCTTTTTGAAACAAGCTTGTTTTTGTTTTTCTAATCAATTCGTATCCGCTAGCTTTATGTGCATACCGTTTCCAAGCTCTTTCTCCTTGGATGACCAAAGAATCATATTCTTCATCTTCAGATTTTTCAGTATCTAACTCTGTTATGACTGCTTGAATGATATCCATATCATAGCCTTTTTGAAGTAAGAATTGCTTGGTCTTTTGTATGGCTTCACGCTGAGATTTCTGATTTGCTTTCTTCCAAGCTTTTTCAGCTAAGTTAAAAGCATTATCAAACTGATCCTCATAAGAATATTCTTCCATCGCTTCTTCTGTTTGTAACTTGTCGAT
Organism: Marinilactibacillus kalidii; assembly: GCF_017599325.1. Classification (GTDB taxonomy): domain Bacteria; phylum Bacillota; class Bacilli; order Lactobacillales; family Carnobacteriaceae_A; genus Marinilactibacillus; species Marinilactibacillus kalidii. Next base: position 3,699 of record NZ_JAGFVM010000025.1, read on the forward strand.
TCCTTTTCTGTTCAATTCATTCATAATCACTTTAGGTCCTTTTCTGTTTAAATTAGCAGAGGTTCTTACATAGCTTTTAGCATATTCTAGGTCGTCAATGAACCGCTGATCTTTAAGCTTTTCGACTACTTCATCAATATATGCTTCAAATTCTTTCTCTATCAGATCATCTCGAACTTCTTTTTCCGAGCGCATGCCGTAGCTTAAGTAATTCAAGGCACGTTGGAATGCTTTCCTAGAAACATCTTCTTCTTCTAAGGTTTCTTGGAATTCTTTAGTGACGACCATCCCTTTGTGGAGCATGTGTCTGATGATCAGCTCTTCATCAACGGGAAAAGCATATTTTTCATCAATAAATATATTGTACCTACCCTGTCGTTTTTGAGCTTGAATACTTGTGATTACATTTTTCTTTTCTTTTTTTGGTTCTTTCTTGATCAATTTCTGTATTTTCTGATTGTTCATATTCGAAGAGGCTTGCTGATCCTGATTAGGTACTAATCTGATGAGCTGTTCATTTATTTTCTTTTCTTTATCGTCTCGATTCATGTAAGATCATCCTCCAAATATAGTAACCTAATTATAACACACGTTAGTAGCAAGCTACAGCCTTCCAGCGGATTTTAAGAACGATTGTTCTCAAAAAAAAGAACCCAACCTTCGTGGTTGAGTTCCCTTAAACGATAGATTTAAAGACCTTTTTCTACGTCATTACTGACGGAATCACCTTTAGCTTTTTCGTAAACTCTACGCTCATCTTTATCCAGACCAGTTTTTTTAGGGTCTCCCGTTATAAAACCAAGTGGTGAAGCAGTATCTGGACTTGTTACTTCATCTCTAGCTGGATCTCTACGATCTGGCGTAGCATCCGGTTGACCCGTTCTTTTTAAATCGTTATTTGAAGTTTTATCTTTATCACTCATATTAAATCCTCCATTCATTAACCATTGACGATGACGCCACCGTTAACATGAATCGTTTGTCCCGTCACATAACTAGAATCATCACTTGCTAAAAAAACGTATGCAGGTGCTAACTCGAAAGCTTCTCCTGGGCGACCTAATGCACCGTCTTTACCCCAGCCAGCAATTTCTTCTTTAGGGAATGTTGCAGGAATCAATGGTGTCCAAATAGGACCTGGAGCTACCGTATTTACTCTGATATTTTTAGCCGTAAATTCTTGATTTTGTGATAACGAACGAGTGAATGAGACGATCGCACCATTCGTACCAGAGTAGTCGATTAGATTTGGATTCCCTTTATATGCCGTTACAGAAGAAGTATTCACGATTTTTCCACCATCATTCATATGTGGAAAGACAGCTTTTACGAAATAAATCATACTGAAAATATTCGTACGATATGTTCGATCGACTTGTTCTGCAGAAATATCCATAATCGATTCTTGATACATCTGTTCTCCAGCATGATTGACAAGAATATCAATAGAACCCCATTCAGCAGCAACTTTTTCCGCTACTTCATTTGCATAGGATTCGTCTCCAACATCACCTTTGAATACAAGTACATCCGCACCTAATTCTTTTAATCTGTTTTCAGTGTTCTTAGCGTCATCATCCGATGAATAGTAAGTGAAGGCAACTTTTGCACCTTCTTTAGCAAAAAGAATAGCTGTTGCTGCACCAATTCCAGAATCGCCACCAGTGATGATTGCTACTTTATCTTTCAATTTATCGGCAGCTTTGTAAGCTTCGTTCTCAACGATAGGCTCACGACGCATATTCTCTGACTCATCATCTATAAGGTAGTCTTTCTTAGGTTCCTGTGTTGGTATCGCGTTTTCTTCAGTCATTTAGTCAGTCTCCTTTAATGAGTAATAAAAATATTCGCTTATTTTTTATCTTCTGATGGTTCTTCTTTCATACCTGCTTCGTTTGTATCTGTAGTATATTTTGCATCACTTTCGGGTGCTTCACTTTTTTCAGAAGGATCTTTTTCCGTTTTCGCTTCAGCATTTAGTGGGCTTTTAGCTTCAGGTTTTACTACACCCTTAGCGACATTTTTAGGGTAACCATGATTTTCATCTTCTGATTCAACTGTTTTTTCTTCTCCAGTAAGATCTGGTGTTGTTTCAAGAGATTCTCCGTTATCTTCAGTCGGCGAGACACTCGCTTCTGTATTACCTTGATTTGCTTTATCTGTTTCATTGGTATCGACTTGGTCTTCTTCTCTAGCATCTTGTACTTGAGAAGGGTCCATTGAACCATTCATATTTTTAGAATCTGTTTCTTGTGTGTCGACATCTGTTGGTTTTACATCATGTTGTTCACCTTGAATTGCTGCTTCTTCACTGTTTACTTCATCTAATGGATTTTTGTGAGTGTCTTTCATTTTATCATCATTCTCCTTGTAAGTTACGTTTTTATTTACTTCAGAAAGAGTAGATTTCTTTGGTGCATCACTGTCGGCCAGCAATACGATTTCTCCATCTTCTAAAGCTTCAATATGATGTTCTGCGATTTCGTGAGGTACGCCATGCTCTTCTAAGCTGTTATGCGCCTCATCAGAGTCATAAGTTCCAAATGACAATGTCTCTTTAATTTTTTCCCAAAATGAACCATTATCTTCTGTATTTACAAAATCTACTTCTACAGATTCAAGTGTGTTGCTTTTGAACATTTCACTGTTATCTTTTACTGTTACGATCAGTAACTCATCGGCAGTATACCCTTCTTCATTGATGAGTCTCACTACTTCTGTTTTCACTTCTTGCTGTGTTTGAAATGTTCCTTCGAATCTTCTTTCCATCTTGTAAACCATCTCCTTTTGAATCTTATTACTTAAAAAAGTGATAAGTTTGTCTTACATAGAATGTTACCACCGGAGTATATCCTTGTAAAAAGATAAGACTCGTTGGACTGAAATTAAAAAAATGATTAGTTATACTTATAGTTTTTGTAAAAAATGTCAAACATATGACAAGATAAGCGTTTTTATCAATCTTCTTTATTGGTATATAGATTAAGAAATATACAAGTAATACAAAAAACTATTAAGTTAAACGGTTGATTTTAACCGTTTACAAACTATATTCAGATCAAATCACTAATTTAGTTTTAATTGAATGTGTTTTTTTATTCGTGTTTTAGAATAAAAAGATATTTTAATTATTGATTAATTTCGTCCGCTTTTTCAAAAAAAGAACTTTATTTATTACGAATTTGTGGTATATTTAATCAAGATAGATGGGAGAAATAAAATCGCTTTTTATGATGAAGGGTCGTGTATTATGGATAAGGTAGAAGTAAAAGAATTATTCAAAAAAGAACGCGTTGATAAACTGAAAAAGTTGAATAGCGACGCTTTTAGCTACCGTTACTTGATTGAGGACCAAGTGACTGACGCTATAACAGAAGGTAATCGTTCTATGCTTGAAGATACGTTGAATATCATCAATCTTGATGAAATGTTAGACTATCTTGCACAAGAAGGAATCGAACACCAACTTAGAAATTTCAAGAATCAACTGATCATTGTCAACACATATTGTAGAATCGCTGCTAAAAACGGCGGTGTGTTACCACTTTATTTACACTTGATCTCAGAACGCTTCTCTATTTTGATTGAAGATGCTGAGTCTATTCAGTACCTTAGAGAAAATGTTTACTATGAAATTTATAGAGAATATTGTCAAGCCGTTATCGATTTCTCAACGTTGACTTACTCAAGTGCAATGACTGAAGTTGTAAGTTATATTACTGAAAACCTTACTAGTGAATTGACTTTGACTAATATCGCTTCTATTTTCGGTATGCATCCAGTACACCTTGCTCGTAAATTCAAGCAAGAAACTGGTACAACCTTTATTGGCTACGTAAACCAACAAAGAATTTACTTGGCTAAGTACTATTTCCACCTCGGAAACTACCAACTAAGCGAAGTTGCAAACTTGTCTGGCTTCAACAGCCACTCTTATTTCACTAAAGTTTTCAAAAAAATTACAGGTCAAACACCGACAAAATACATCAAACAATTACCTGTTAACGAAAAAGTTTAAACTCAATCATTAAAGTGTCTGGGATAGATTCCCTTAAAGCTTTTAACGATAGAGAACCCCTGAGAGAATTGTACTTTTACAATTTGCTCAGGGGTTTTTCGTGTCTAATGATCTTATTTTCTATTTTTAGATCCTTTTGCTTGTATTAAGGATCAAACTAAGACTTAAATAGTGGATAGATTTAGAAAATGGATTTATATATATACAAGAGTCGGACATGAACGAGCAATACGTAGAAAAATCGGGCGCTTTTTTGGAATCTTCAAACGAAAACCTCTGATGCGTTCGAAAACTACTTCAACGATCCATTATTTTAAAGACATCCGTCAAATATGATAGAAACTGACAAAATAGAAGACTAAGACTTCTCCTAATCTCTATTCTCCGTGATAAAAAAGCTCCGATACCCTGCCTATTCTGACGTGGGTATCGGAGCTTTTTATAATCATTATTTCCAGTCTTTACCTTCTAAAATATCTTGAAGTAAGTTTGGATTAAACGACTGATTTCTTAGCATATTGATTTCATGCCCATAGGGCGCTTTTTTATTCTTTTTATCTTCACCAACATATGGGGTCTCTAAAATCTTGGGTATGGTTTTTAATTTAGGGTGGTGCACAACTTTGTTTAAAGCATCAAAGCCAATTTCTCCAAAGCCAATATTAGCGTGACGGTCTTTAGCAGCGCCTTGGATGTTTTTAGAGTCATTTACATGGATCACTTTCAAACGATCCAGACCGATAATGTCATCAAATGATTCGAGAACACCATCAAAATCTTCACGGATATTGTAGCCCGCGTCATGTGTATGGCAAGTATCCAATGTTACTGAAAGCTTCTCATTAAGATCAACCTTTTCAATGATTCGAGCAAGCTCTTCAAAGTTTCTACCAATCTCAGTCCCTTTTCCAGCCATTGTTTCTAAAGCAATTTGAATCGTTTGATCTTTATGAAGAATCTCATTTACCCCCTTGGCGATTTGATCAATCGCTGCATCTACGCCAGCTCCTACGTGTGATCCTGGGTGCATGGTCATCTGAGTAGCCCCAATCGCTTCTGCACGTCTAATTTCTTCTTGCATAAATTCTACTGCAAAACCAAAATTCTCAAGCTTGATCGTATTCCCTAGGTTGATAATATAAGGTGCATGGACAACAAGATTTTTCACATCTATAGAGTGATTCTTCATAAATGCTTGTCCAGCTTCGATATTCATTTCTGATATCGGTTTTCTTCTCGTATTTTGGGGTGCACCTGTATAGATCATAAACGTTGTGGCTTCATAGGATGCTGCTTCTTCAGCAGACCCTAATAGCATTGGTTTCCCCTTCATACCGACATGCGAACCGATGATTACCATGAACTTACGCTCCTTCTTCTGTATTCAAGACTTTCAATGCTAACTCTTCTAATTGACTGTCAGAAACGACAGAAGGTGCGTTTGTTAGTGGGTCGATTGATTTACCATTTTTAGGGAAAGCGATGACTTCTCTTATGTTCTTTTCTTTAGCCAATATCATGACTAAGCGATCTAAACCAAAAGCAATTCCGCCATGTGGTGGGAAACCATATTCAAGAGCATCCAATAAGAAGCCAAATTGACTTGCTGCTTCTTCTTTAGAAAATCCAAGTGCACTAAGCATTTTTTCTTGTAATTCTCTTTGGTGAATACGAATTGAACCGCCACCTATTTCATAACCATTTAATACGATATCGTAGGCATTGGCATAGACGCTTTTAGGATCTGTTTCTAATTTCTCGATATCTTTTTCAAGCGGCATAGTGAATGGATGATGTGCTGCGCTGTATCTACCAGCTTCTTCATCGTATTCAAGCAATGGCCATTCATCGACCCATACAAAAGCTAGTTCATCTTCATCGATAAGATCTAATTCTTTGCCTAAGTGGATACGAATAGCGCCAAGTGCATCAAACACGACTTTTGGTTTGTCGGCTACAAAGAGTAGTAAGTCTCCTTCTTCAGCTTGCATTCTTTCTTGTAGTTCTTTTGTGATTGGTTTGTCGTTAAAGAATTTAGCGATCGGTCCGCTGAATCCTTCAGCCGTAACCTTCATCCACGCTAACCCTTTTGCACCATATATTGCGGCGATTTCACCCAGTGCATCGATATTCTTACGTGAGAATTGATCTGCTGCACCTTTAACTGTCAAGCCTTTTACGATACCACCATTTTCAAGTGTACTTGAGAATACTTTGAAATCAGAATCTGCTACGACGTCGCCTAATTCTACTAATTCCATTTCAAACCTTGTATCTGGTTTGTCACTTCCGTAACGGTTCATTGCATCATCATAAGAAATTCTGGCAAATGGTCGTTGGATTTCTGTACCTTTTGTTTTTCTAACGACTTCTACTAATAATTGTTCCATCAATTCTTGGATTTCATTTTCATCAACGAAACTTGTCTCAATATCCACTTGTGTGAATTCAGGCTGACGGTCGCCTCTTAAATCTTCATCTCTAAAGCAACGAACGATCTGATAGTAACGATCTAGCCCAGCACCCATCAACAATTGTTTAAATAATTGCGGTGACTGAGGAAGTGCAAAGAATTTGCCTTCATGGACTCTCGAAGGTACAAGATAATCACGCGCGCCTTCTGGTGTAGATTTCGTTAGATACGGTGTTTCGATATCTAAGAAACCATTCTCATCAAGAAAATCGCTGAACACTTTTTTTACTTGGTGACGAATGATCATATTTTCTTTCATTTTATTTCTTCTCAGATCAAGATATCTGTATTTCAATCTCAAATCATCTGAAACGCCATTTGTATCTTGTAAATCAAATGGTGGTGTCTTCGCTTTGTTAAGGATAGACAATGCCGTCGCTTCAATCTCGACTTCTCCAGTAGGCAGATTCTTATTCACTGTACCTTCTTGTCTTTTGACGACCGTGCCTGTTACTTCAATTACAAATTCTGAACGCAATGATTCAGCAATTGTAAAAGCTTCTTTTGATTTGTCTGAATTAAAGACGATTTGTAAGATTCCTTCGCGGTCTCTTAAATCCACAAAGATCATGCCACCTAAATCTCTTCTTTTCTGAACCCATCCTGATAGAGTGATTTGTTTACCGACTTGCTCATCTCTGACTTCTCCACAATACATTGTTCTTTTCATTGTTTTCACCATTCCTACTTTTTTAATCTCGCTTCAATCTCTGTCAAAAGATCATTCGTTTGCGCAGTATATAATTCATTTAAATCCATAGTGATCTGTTCACCAGTCGCAAGTGCCTTCACATTAACTGTACCATTCACTATTTCATTTTCACCTAACGTAAATACGTAACTTGCATTCAGCTTATCAGCCGTTTTAAATTGTTTAGCCGGTTTTCTGTCTAAAAACTCACGCTCGACATTTAATCCATTTTTTCTTAAAGCATACGCTAATTTAGTTGCTTCTTTATCTGTACTTTTTCCTATCGTTACGATAAAGGCATCTAAAGCATCTACTTCGGGGTAATCAAAAGCCATGTTATCCAGTAACATCACGAGTCTTTCTAAACCAATGCCAAAGCCGAATCCGGCAGTTTCTGGACCACCTACTTCTTTTACTAGACCATCATAACGTCCTCCGGCACAAACTGTTGTGTTGGAACCGAAATTTGGATCTTCTGTCATCACTTCGAAAATCGTATCATTATAGTAGTCAAGTCCTCTAACCATATTTGAATCAACGACATATTCTATATCAAGCGCTTCTAATGATTCCTTTACACTCGTAAAGTGCTTCATGGATTCTTCACTCAAGTAATCAAGAATTGAAGGCGCATCTTTAACGATTTCTTTGTCTTTTTTATCTTTACTGTCTAGTACACGTAAAGGATTTTTGTATAGTCGCTCTTTTGAGTCTTTACTAAGTGATGCCATTTGTGGTTCAAGGTAATCGATCAATGCTTGACGATAAGCAGTTCGAGAGGCTGTATTCCCTAATGAATTGATGACTAGTTTAAGATTTTTAATTCCAAATGATTTAAACATGTCCATTGCTAGAACCATTGTCTCTACATCTGTAGAAGGATTAGGGTTTCCAAATACTTCTACACCTAGTTGGTGGAATTGTCTCATGCGCCCTTTTTGAGGTCTTTCATAACGGAACATTGGGGCGATATAATAAAATTTCATTGGCTTAGGATATTCTGGACCGTAGAGTTTATTTTCGACAAAAGCTCTTACAACCCCGGCAGTACCTTCTGGTCGAAGTGCAACATGACGTTCACCTTTATCATAAAAGTCGTACATCTCTTTAGAAACGATATCGCTGGTTTCGCCAACACCTCTAGCAAACAATTCGAATTGTTCAAAAATCGGTGTACGAATTTCTTTGAATTGATAGCGTGATAAAAGTTTTCTCGCATTTTGTTCGATATATTGCCATTTATTTGTATCTTCAGGCAAAAAATCTGGTGTTCCTTTAAGTTTTTGATAGGTCATTTTAATCCTCCAATAGTAAAAAAGTCTATAAAAAAAGTCCTACTTCTACACTATAGTGTAAAAGTAGGACGTGTTATCATAAAAGTTCACGTGGTACCACCTAGTTTCAGAAAGCTATTAAGCTCTCTCTCACCAGTTAACGCCTTTTAAACGTGACAGCTTTTCACTGCCATACCTCCAGAGTGTCTTTCAAATAAAAGTTAGCGGTCTCTTTCAGCCTAGGAGAACCTTTCTGTATTCAATAACTTTTAATTTACTTTCTCTTTCATCAGTCATTTTATTATTGATTATGTTTGTATATTAACTACAAGCTTACAAGAAAGCAAAAGTAAAGTCAATATGGTTTTTTTATTTTTGATCGTTTGGATTGATATTGCATATTCTAGGCGTTAATTGCTATAATAACAGGAACGAACGTGTAATATTTTGCATTCTATGAAAGGATGACAGCAATGGATCAACAAGCAATCGATCTACATAAATTTCTACCTAAAAAGAAGCTTTTCATCACCATCATTGTATTGATTATCGGTATCGCTGTAGCATCAACGATCGCTTTGGCTAATGCCAACAGCGTCATTGTAAAAGCTAGTTCGTTAAATGTTCGAATCGGTCCTGGTCTTTCTTATGACGTGATGACACAAGTTAATGAAAATCAACGCTTAAACGTGTTAGATGAAGAAAACCAATGGTATAAGGTCAGATTAAGTAATGATCAAGTTGGATGGGTAGCCGGATGGTTAGTTGAAAATGATGAAATCACCTCTGAAAACCAAAAATACGGAAGAGTCACTGGAAAAGAAGTCAATATTAGACAATATGCGACGACGGATTCAGCCATTATGGGCACTGTTTTTGAGAACGCCGAACTTTCGATTCTATTCGAAGAAAATGATTGGTACCAAGTCCTCTATTTAGGCAAAGTAGCTTGGATACACAAAGATTATGTTGAAGTAAGCGAATCGCCATCTACTGTACCTACAGAAGAAGTATCTTCAACACAAGAAGTGGTCATTGGTGAATTACAGTCAAATATTCGCGCTATTGCTTCAACTGAAGGAGAAATTCTTACAGCCGCTGAACCTAACGCTCGATTGATCTATTTAGGCACTGAAGATGATTGGTATAAAGTTCAACTAGAAGATGGTCGAACAGGTTACGTAGCCAACTGGGTCTCAAGTTTATCGAACGTCGATACAGTCAACGTTCAAGAAGTTGAGAAGCAAGTCAGCCGAGCAGCAACGAACTTGTCGGAGGCAATTATTATGATTGACCCTGGCCATGGTGGTAAAGACCCTGGTGCCATGTCCAGTACCGGTATTCAAGAAAAGGATATCGCTTTAAGTACAGCAAAAATATTAAAGCGTCGCTTACAAGATGCTGGAGCTAGAGTCATGTTAACGAGAGATGATGATTCGTTTATTTCATTAAACGATCGTGTCTACCTTTCACATAAAGCCTCTGCTGATGCTTACATCAGTATTCACTTTGATGCTATGGAAGAAGCTAATTCTATGAGTGGTACGACCACTTACTACTATTCTGAAAGTGAAAAAGCTTTGGCCGATACGGTGAATGATTATCTTGCTCAAAACGGTCCTTTGACAAATAATGGTGTTCGCTTAGGTAATTATTATGTACTCCGAAATAATGCTCAGCCTTCCATTCTGCTTGAATTGGGCTATTTAAATAATGATGTAGATATATCAATGGTGAGCTCTCAGTCTTATCAATCGACCGTGGTTGAATCGATTTATCAGGGTTTAAGAGATTATTTTTCTAATTAGATAATATGAAGAGACATCTAGATGTGAAATCAAGTCCATCTGGATGTCTTTTTATTGTTCTTGTATTGATTTTTTATTGAATGACAGCTCTCTATTCATTTTATTTTTCATCTATTCATTGTGTTGCTATACTAGGAATATACTCTAAGAAGGTAGGTTATCTCATGGATTTAATCCAACAGCTCGTTATCTTATTATTTATCAGTACGATTATTTACACGATCGATGTAAAGCAATATTATTTTCCTGTACCAGTCGTACTTGTTTTGATTGGAATGGGCCTTTCTTTTCTACCATTATTTACTGGGTTTTCGACTTCAAAGGACATACTGTATGAAGTTTTCATTCCTGGTCTATTATTTGTTTCTGCCTATCAATATTCGGCGAAGGCATTCAAGAAAAATGCTGGGTTGATTATCACCTTAAGTACATTGGGAATGGTCGCCACTGTTTTCTTACTAGGTATCGCTATTTACTATACAACAGCACTATTTCAACCGTTTAGTTGGAGTATCTCTTTACTGTTAGCTGCGATTCTTGCGCCAACTGATCCTATATCGGTTGTATCTATCTTAAAAAACAGTACAGGTTCTAGAGATATTCCTGATGTCCTTGAGGGTGAATCCATGTTAAATGATGGGACAAGCGTCGTCATGTTTACTGTGTTTTTATCAATGGTCGAGTCGGGCAGTAAATTTTCCGCCCTTAACTTTATCCAGAATTTTGCCTTTGTTGCTTTCGGCGGGGTTCTTGTTGGTCTTGTGTTTGGTTGGATTCTAAGTCAAGCTGTCCACATCACTGCTCATCGTGAATATCAAGTCATGCTAAGTGTATTGATTGCATATGGTAGCTTTATGCTAGCAGAGTATTTTGGATTTTCCGGTGTGCTTGCAACTGTTGTATCGGGTATGATTCTTTCTAACACCTTTTCTAAAAAAGACAAAGAAGCACCGTTTAGGGATGCTTTAGGTGGTTTCTGGAATGTGATCAATCCTATATTATCCTCTATCTTGTTTCTTTTCATAGGGATACAGGCGATGGCCTACATTGATTTCACATACTGGCAATTAGCTTTTATCGTTTTTGTTTTATCCATTATCGCTCGGTTCTTAGTACTAGTGCTCACCTTATTTTCCGTACCAAAATGGCGCGCGAAGTTCGAACATATACGATCAGGTATTGTGATGTTATCATGGGCAGGCATCAAAGGCTCTATGTCCGTTGTCTTGATTCTTTGGACGATCGATAGTTCTGTTGGAGATAATGCCACACTGGTTTCACTAGCTTTTGCTTCGATACTGATTTCATTCACGATTCAAAGTATTGGCATCTATCCTTTGACGCAAATTATGCATCATAGTAAAAAAAGTTGATCTTATTTTCTAAAATAGCCAAAAAAATGCAAGGTAGACAGCTAAGTTTCTACCCTGCATTTTTTTGTACTTTACTATTTCACTTTTGAATCAATCGTGATCGTTACTGGTCCATCGTTGATAAGTGACACTTTCATATCTGCACCAAATTGGCCCGTCTCAACAACAATTTCTTGCGCACGTAATTTTTGATTAAAAGATTCATATAACGGTATTGCCTTATCCGGTTTTGCCGAAGCAGTAAAGCTTGGTCGATTACCTTTTTTTGTATCTGCCAATAGCGTAAATTGAGAAATAGAAAGAATAGAACCTTCTACTTGTTTCAAAGATAAATTCATCTTACCCTCTAAATCTTCAAAAATCCGCATGTTGCTTGCCTTTTTGACAAGATAATCGACATCTTCTTCGGTATCCTCTTCACTAATACCTACCAAGATCATTAAGCCCTTTTCGATAGCCCCAATGATTTCTTGATCAACTTTAACTTGCGCTTCAGATACGCGCTGTATAACCAAACGCACGAACGTCACTCCAATCATCAATCTGTTATTTACTAAGAAGTGATTCTCTTAACAGAGTACACATCTGGAATCGATTTGACCTTGTCTACAATTTTTTCTAACTCAAGCAAATTTTGAATGCCGATCGTCAAACGGATAATAGCCATTTTGTTGTTATCGATTCTGCCATTTACATTGCTCAACTGTCCAGTTTGCGAATTGATCACTTGTAGTACTTCATTCAAAAGTCCTGAACGATCATATCCTTGAATTTGTAGTTCAGCATTGTAATTCTTTTCAGTACCAGCAGATTCCCATTCTACGTCGATTAAACGCTGATTGGCATCATCAGAGGCATGAACATTCGGACAATCGATCCTGTGGATAGAAACACCTCTACCTCTTGTAATATAGCCGACGATGGTGTCTCCTGGGACTGGGTTACAACATTTACTCAAACGAACCAGTAAATTGTCTGCACCTTGGATGACTACGCCACCCTCGTGTTTGATCTTCATTTTTTCAGGTTCTTTTTTCTTTTTCAATTCGATTGGGTGGTGCTCATCCAACTGAACGGCTTTTTCATCACGTTCTTTTCTAAGTTTCTCGGTTAGCCTATTTGCCACCGTCACAACCTTGACTTCTCCAAAGCCGATTGAAGCGTAAAAATCATCATTGTGTTGATAATTAAAACGTTCAGCCACTTTTTGAACGTTATCTTTTTTCAAAACCTCTTTAGGACTGAAACCTAATTCAGTGATTTGCTTCTCAAGCATGTCTCTACCACGCTCAACATTTTGTTCTTTTTCTTGCGTTTTGAAAAATCGTTTGATTTTGTTTCGTGCTTTAGATGTATTGACATAATTCAACCAGTCGCGACTTGGACCAAATGAGTTAGAAGAAGTCAACATATCTACGATGTCACCATTTTTTAATTTATAATTCAGTGGTACGATTTTTCCATTTACTTTCGCTCCCATTGCTTTGTTACCTACTTCGGTATGCACATGAAAGGCAAAATCAAGCGTACTAGATCCTGATGGTAATTCCATCACATCCCCTTTAGGGCTGAACACATACACTTTGTCTTTAAAGATATCTTGCTTGATAGAATCCATAAAATCATTTGCATCATTGGATTCACTTTGCAATTCAATAATATCTCTAAACCAAGAAATATGCTGAGACATGTCATCATTATCAATTTTTTCGGTGATACCTTCCTTATATGCCCAGTGAGCTGCTACACCATATTCAGCGATTTCGTGCATTTTGACCGTTCTAATTTGTACTTCTAACGGTGTCGCATTCGGTCCGAGTACAGTTGTGTGTAGCGATTGGTACATATTAGCTTTTGGCATAGCGATATAATCTTTGAAACGACCTGGCATTGGTTTCCATCTTGTATGAATGGCCCCTAAAACGCCATAACAGTCTTTGATCGAATCAACGATTACTCTAATTGCTAGCAAATCGTAAATTTCATTAAATTGCTTTTTTTGATGCTTCATTTTTTTATAAATAGAATAGATATGTTTAGGGCGACCTGTAATTGTTGCTTTGATGCCTAATTCTTCAACCGATTCGACGATCGCACTTTTGGAATCCTCTATATAGCGCTCTCTATCTTCTCGTCTCGAGTTCATCAAATGAACGATTCGGTAATATTGCTGGGGATTCATATATCTCAAAGAAGTATCTTCAAGTTCCCATTTGATCCGACTGATCCCTAAGCGGTCGGCTAATGGTGCATAGATTTCCAACGTTTCTTTTGCAATGTCACGCTGTTTTTCAGGGCGGTGGTGCTTCAATGTTCTCATATTATGAACGCGGTCAGCTAGTTTAACCAGAATCACTCTAACATCCTGGGCCATCGCTAACAGCATCTTACGATGATTTTCAGCCTGATGTTCTTGTTTGGATTTGAATTTTATTTTACCTAATTTCGTTACACCATCTACTAGATCAGCAACCTCAGGTGTGAAAATATTGGCGATATCCGCATAGCTATAATCGGTATCTTCAATTACATCATGTAGAAATCCGGTAGCGACTGTAACAGGATCCATTTTGAGGTCTGCTAGAATACCTGCTACTTGAACAGGATGCATGATGTAAGCTTCTCCTGACTTGCGACTCTGACCTCGGTGTGCTTCTTCTGCCAAATCATAAGCCTGTTTAACAAACGTTACATGTTTACTGTTCATGTAAGTTAAACAAAGCGCTATAACTTCTTGAGGAGTATAGTCTTTTTTCTGTGACATAGATCCTACCTTCTTTTCTCATGATTTCATTGGATAGTGTATTGTTCATTATATAATAGAATTTGGTTAAAACTGATAATAAAACCAGCACTTATACAGTGCTGGTTCTAAGTGTATTATACCGTTTTTTTACCGTTTTTTCAACTAGGCTTAGTGCTCTAACTTCTAATTAGTAAGTTTCCGAACCTTCTACACCTTCAAGCAAGGCAATGCCGTTAGACGTACCAATTCTAGTTGCGCCAGCTTCAATCATTGCTTTAGCATCTTCGTATGAACGAACACCACCAGAAGCTTTCACTCCCATGTCAGGTCCAACAGCAGTACGCATCAATTTAATATCTTCTGGCGTAGCACCACCTGTTGAAAATCCAGTTGACGTTTTAACAAAATCTGCTCCCGCACGTTTGGCAATTTCACATGCTCTAATTTTCTCATTTCGATTCAATAAAGCTGTTTCAATAATCACTTTAACAAGTGCTTTACCTTCAGCAGCCTTCACTACAGCTCTAATATCGTCATGAACAAGTGCAAAGTCTTCACTTTTCATTGCACCGATATTGATGACCATATCTACTTCATCTGCTCCATCAGCAATGGCTTTTTTTGTTTCAGCTACTTTAACTTCTGTCTTATTGGCACCTAAAGGGAAACCAATAACTGTACACGTTTGGACATTTGTTCCATTAAGCAAATCTGATACATATGAAACCCATGTAGGATTAATACAAACTGCCTTGAATGCATATTTCTTTGCATCCAAACAAGCCTGTTGAATCATTGAATCTGTTGCTTCCGGTTTAAGAACTGTATGATCGATATAGTTTTTCAAATTTTCCATTAATCATTTCCTACTTTCTAAAATTAGTTTTATCTATTTAAAAATCAACATTTCTTAGTCTTCTTCTGGCTTGATTGCAATAATCGCTACCCAATCGCCCATTTGATTCACTTGATGAATCTCAAATCCGTTCTCTTTCAAGCTTTCCAGTACTTCATCTTTCTTTTCAGAAATAATGCCTGAGGATAAAAATTGACCGCCGGGCTTCAGATTTTTAAATGCATCTGGAATGAGCATCAAAATGATTTCTGCTAAGATATTGGCTACAATAATATCTGCTTGGACATCGATTCCTTTAAGTAAATCATTCGGTCTTATTTGGATGTCTGCATCTAATTCATTCAAATTGACGTTATCTAAGGCAGATTTCACTGCGACATCATCTAAATCATATGCTTGAACAGTTTTCACGCCTAAAAGTGCACTAGCAATCGTAAGGACGCCTGAACCAGTACCCACATCAAGAATCTGTTCTCCACCTCTAATCATTGTCTCTAAAGCTTGCAGACATAATTGGGTTGTTGGATGCGTACCTGTTCCAAAAGCTAAACCTGGATCCAAGAAGATGATTTTCTCATCATCATGTTTTTTCGTATACTCTTCCCACTGCGGTACAATCGTCATGTATCTCGTAATCGAAACTGGGTGGTAGTACTTTTTCCAAGCATTAGCCCATTCTTCTTCGATCACGTCTTCCGTCTCAACCAAGAAATCTACTACATCTAGCTCATACTGTTTTAACGCTTCGATTCTATCGATCAAAGCTTGTTTCGTCTCTTCAGAAGCATCTTTTCCGTAGAAGTAACCTTTGATCAATACACCATCTGCCGGGAAATCTTTTTCATCCAAAGCCCAGAGTGTATCGAAACCGTATTCCGGAAGCGATAGAAAGTCATTTCTATCAGAAACGGATACACCCGCTGATCCTAATTCTACTAAGATATTAGATACCGCTTCCGTTGCCTCTCTATTGATATGAACCTTATATTCTTTCCACTCCGCCATTTACTTCATCCTTTTTAATTTGATCTAAAAATGATTTTTCTTCATCTAACATCATTTGTAATTTTTCTTCATTATACCGTTGGATTGATTTCATTGTTTGGATCGACCCTTCAAAATCATGCGTATTCCAAATCAACTTGAATTCACCAGTTACATCATCGGTTGCAAAACTTTCCAAATCTGTGATACCTGTTTCCACAACGATATTTAGATACTTGATAAAAGCATCTACAAAGCCTTTTTCAATTCCTCTATGACTATCCATAATAACCGCTTCTAAATAATTTTGTGGTTTAACATGTGAGTAGGCTGGATCATAAAAGCAAACAACATCTTCAAACTGGATCATACCTGGCATATTAGATTTTCCAGTAATATCTTGAACCTGCAATGAGTCATCTACTTCGACATTGAATGTGACGTAGACTTCAATCAATCTTTTCTTTGTATTTTTAACCACTTTCCATTGGAAAACGGGATAAATCAATTTTAATTCATCATCTATATATGTTGCAAGATCCGATTTCAAATCAAGCCCTCCTAAATTGTGCGTCAGTTCATTCTAACACAGTCTTCCATCCATTATCTACGGAAACCTTTCCAACCTTTCTTGAAACAAAAGGATTTCCAACCACCGTATATCTAAGCGGTGCATCCGTCCATTTTCCTTTATTCGGAATACCAATTCTTGGAGATGTCCCAATTTGATTGGGGATTTTTCTGCTAGTACTTTCGATAAATAAGGGTTCAGAAAAGATGCTGTACCCGTCATCCGTTAATTCGATTCCCATTGCTTTTGTCAGCTTTCCCGGACCATTGGTTAATTCTCTGCCATGCTTCAAACGATTCTCTTGCATGACTGTTATACCTTCATACGGCTCAATGGCTCTTATCAAAACAGCCTGTGGTACACCTTCAGGTTGTGTCACCACATTCAGCATTCGATGAGTATGCATACTATAAATATAAATTGTTCCAGCTGATTCATACATAGATGATACCCTAGGTGTTTTTCTCCCATTAAAAGTATGAGCGGCTTCATCTTCGACACCTAAATAAGCTTCTGTTTCTACGATCCAACCGGATACTCTTCCTTTATCAGTCTCTTTTACGACTAAACAGCCTAATAGCTGCCTAGCTATTTCTTCTGTACTTACATGATTGTAAAAGTCTTTATAATACATTATTATCTCTCCTTACCGAAAAATATGCATAGAAAAAGCATGCTGTTAGACAACATGCTTTGGAATTTTATTCTGAATCTGAATTCGTATTTCTATTATTAACTTGAATTTCAAGGACTCTACGATTCTTAACTTCAAGCACAGTAACATCCATGTTTTGATAAATAAACTGATCACCTTCAAAAGGAACTCTATTTAATTCTTCAATCACAAATCCACTTACTGTGTTTGAGATAAATTCGTCTGAGTGTTCCAAGTGGAATAAATCAAATAATTTATCTAATTTGGCTGTACCTTTGATTTTATAACTTTCGCCTTCGACGATTTCAAAAATCTCTTGTTCAATAACGTCAGATTCGTCCCAAATTTCTCCTACGAGTTCTTCAAGAACATCTTCCATTGTTGCAATCCCTACAGTACCACCATGTTCATCCGTTACAATTGCCATATGCGTCTTTTTAAGCTGCATTGTTCTAAGCAAACGTGAAAGGTTCATAACAGGCGGAACAAATATGACTTCTTTGATGATCGTCAATATCGACGTTTCCTTACCTGTCCGTTCTTTGGCTTTTAAATAGCGATTAAAGTCTTTTTCATGCAATATCCCTACGACATGATCGATCGTATCTTCATACATAATCAACCTTGAAAAATTGTGATTGCTAAACAATTCTTCAATTTTACTATCATCCTCATTCACGTCGCATCCAACAACGTCAACTCGGGGCATTAATATCGTAGAAACTTCAAGATCATCGAATTCAATAGCTGATCTTACCAGCTGATGTTCATGATCTTCGATACTCCCGCCAAGTTCGGCTTGATCTACCATAGATAACAACTCATCTTCACTGATCGTTTCCTGACCGTCAAAATCAAATAACCGGTCTAAAAGCAATCTCCACTTTTCGAAAAACCAGATAGCTGGTCTAAATAAAGTCATCAATACTAACAATACTGGAGAAGCAAATTTGGCGATCGTTTCTGATTTCTCTTTGGCAATGGTTTTTGGTGTGATTTCTCCAAATATCAATACGATAACCGTGATGACGATGGTTGCAATTGTTGCACCATACGTTGGAAACCACCTTACAAAAAGCAATGTTGCAATTGCTGAAGTCGCAATATTCACAATGTTATTACCAATCAGAATCGTTGATAGAACTGAGTCAAAACGCTCAGCCATGTGAAGTGTTCTTTTCGCCTGTTTATTTCCGTTCTCAGCCTCATTTTTTAATCTTATTCTGTTTGCTGACGTAAATGCCGTCTCAGAAGATGAAAAGAAAGCTGATAATACTATTAAAACTAACAAAAGCACTATACTGGTTAAATCTCGACTGTCCATTAAGCTGGACTTCCCCCTTTATTGTTCTTTAAAGAGTATTGTATCATATAATCATTCAAATAATATGAAATACAATACTTTTATGAATTATTTAACTTTTCTAATATAATATCCCTAAAAATAACGAGCATTCGTCCTTTTTAGATTGCATATTTACACTTTGTCAAACGTCTGAATCTATTATATACTAAACTTGTTTAATTTGAAAATGCTTGAATGAAAAAGAACCGAAAGACAATGCGCTCACGCGTTTTATTTTCAAAAGAAGTTCGAATTGAAATCTTTAGATTCCGTCAAGAAAACTAGATTAATCGCTAGTTTCAAATACATTATTTAAGATTCAGCAAAGTAAAAAGGTGCTAACATTATCGTTAATGTTGGCACCTTTTTGTTGTTTCTATTGTTTATTCGTCATCTAAGTTCAATACTGCCATGAACGCTTCTTGAGGAATCTCAACGTTACCGACATTCTTCATACGTTTTTTACCAGCTTTTTGTTTCTTGAGCAGTTTTTGGCGTCTTGTTACATCTCCACCGTAAAGCTTAGCCGTAACATCTTTACGATAAGCTTTTACAGTCGAACGCGCAACAATGTTTTGACCAATAGCCGCTTGGATCGGAATCTCAAATTGTTGACGAGGGATCGTTTCTTTCAACTGTTCTACGACTGAACGTCCTCTAGCATAAGAGAAGTCTTTATGCACGATAAAGCTCAATGCATCGACAGTTTCTCCGTGAATCATAATATCCATCTTCACTAGGTTACTTTCTCTATAACCTGCTTCAGAATAATCAAGTGAGGCATATCCTTTTGTACTTGATTTCAATCGGTCAAAGAAATCATAAACGATTTCAGAAAGTGGGATATAATAAGATACATTTACCCGAATATCATCAAGGTATTCCATCGTTAGAAATTCTCCACGTTTACGTTGAGCAATTTCCATAACAGCGCCAACATAGTCATTTGGAACCGTAATGACAGCTTTAACGTAAGGTTCTTCCACAGACTCGATTTCTTGAGGTGTTGGCATATCCGCTGGATTGGATACGGTTATTTTTGAGCCATCTGTTTTATTGATATGGTAAATAACCGATGGTGCCGTTGTGATCAAATCAAGATTGAATTCACGCTCAAGTCTTTCTTGAATAACGTCCATGTGTAGCATCCCTAAAAATCCACAACGGAATCCAAAGCCTAATGCTTGAGAAGTCTCTGCTTCATATTGTAGAGCTGCATCGTTTAACTGTAATCTTTCTAATGCTTCTCTTAAATCTTCATATCTAGCTGAGTCAGTCGGATACATCCCACAGAATACCATAGGATTCATATGACGGTACCCAGGCAATGCTTTTGTAGTTGGGTTACTCGCTAAGGTCACAGTGTCCCCTACGCGCGTATCACGGACGGTTTTGATATTAGCTGTAACATAACCTACATCCCCGACCATCAAATAATCTCTAGAAAGTGGCTTAGGAGAGAAAATACCAAGATCTGTTACTTCAAACGTTTTACCATTACTCAAAATTTGAATGGTATCACCTTTACTGAGCACACCGTCCATTACACGGATATTCAATACAACACCACGATATGGATCATAGGCTGAATCAAAAATCAGCGCTTGAAGCGGGTTATCAATATCGCCTTCAGGAGCAGGTACCTTTTGAACGATTTGTTCTAAGATATCTTCAATACCGATACCAGATTTTGCGCTTGCTAGTACAGCTTCGCTTGCATCTAGACCAATAATATCTTCAATCTCAGTTCTTACACGTTCTGGATCAGCTGCCGGTAAATCGATTTTATTGATGACCGGTAGAATCTCCAATTCGTTTTCGAGTGCTAAATAAACATTTGCCAATGTTTGTGCTTCTACGCCTTGAGCAGAATCGACAACTAAAATTGCCCCTTCACAAGCTGCTAGACTTCTCGACACCTCATAGGTAAAGTCGACGTGTCCTGGTGTATCAATTAAGTGCAAGATGTATGTTTCGCCATCTTTAGCGGTATATTGTAATTCAACTGTATTTAGTTTAATAGTGATTCCACGTTCTCTTTCAAGATCCATAGAATCCAATAACTGATCTTGCATTTCGCGATCAGCTACAGTATGTGTCTGTTGTAAAATACGGTCAGCCAAAGTTGACTTCCCATGGTCAATATGGGCAATGATTGAAAAATTTCTAATTTGTTGTTGTCTCTTTCGAGCTTGATTTTTATCCATTATATAAAATCCTCATTCCTTCGTCTTCACAAACGTTCTCTTCATTATACCAACGATGAGAATAGAGTACAATCAAATTCAAAACTATATACAAAGAGACGGCCTCTCAGCCGCCTCCTTATCGATTATTTGTGTTTGTCTTTAAACACGTCTTTCACTTTCGAAAAAAATGTACCTTCATCTTGTTCTATAATTTCATCATAGTTGCTGACTTCAGCAAATTTTCTTAATTGTTCTGCTTGTTGTTGGTTGATTTCTTTTGGAATCTGTACGCTAACGGTAATGTGTTGATCTCCATTACCAGTCCCACGTAATTTCGGTGCGCCTTTTCCTCTTAATCGGAAAGTTGTACCGGGTTGTGTTCCAGAAGGGATTTTGAATTTCACTTTTCCGTGCACAGTTGGCACTTGCAATTCATCCCCAAGCGTCGCTTGAACCATGTTGATTGGTAATTCATAATAAATTTCTGAACCGCGACGATCAAACTCTTTCGAACCGGCTACTCTGAATACAACGTAAAGATCTCCGTAAGGCCCGCCATTTTTACCAGCGTCTCCTTGGCTTTGTAGACGCATTTGGTTACCGTCTTCTACTCCAGCAGGTACAGTCACTTTGACAGAGTGTTGTTCTTTTGTATGACCAGAGCCATGACAAACATCACATTTCTCTTTGATTTCTTGACCTGTACCCTGACATGTTGGGCATGTTTGTTGTGTCATTACGCGACCAAAGGGCGTGTTGCGTTCCACGTTAATGGCACCTGCGCCACCACACTGAGAACAAGTTGAAGGACTCGTGCCTGGTTTCGCACCATCTCCACCACAGTTCTTACATTCTTCTTCTCGCTTGTAACGAACCGTTGTTTCTTTACCAAAAATGGCCTCTTCAAATTTCAAATCTAATACATACTGTAAATCGTCACCTTGCATTGGTGCGTTAGGATTGCGTGAACGACGTCCGCCGCCACCGAAGAATTGGTCGAAGATGTCTTCGAATCCTCCACCACCAAATCCGCCAGCGCCACCGAAACCGCCGCCGCCAAATCCACCACCAGCACCAAAGTTAGGATCCGTTGATGCGTGACCATATTGGTCATAAGCTGCACGTTTTTGATCGTCACTCAAGACTTCATAGGCTTCTGTGATTTTTTTGAACGTTTCATCAGCATTTGCTTCTTTACTGATATCTGGATGATGCTTTTTTGAAAGTTTTCTATAGGCTTTCTTTATTTCGTCTTTAGAGGCATCTTTTGAAACCCCTAAAAGATCATAAAAATCTTCTTTTCCTGCCATGTTGATCCTCCATACTCTAAAGAGTTACTAGATGTCGTTCTTCTATATGACTATACTACAATCCGAATAAAAAGCCAAAAGCACTAAGCTTTGGCTTTTTATCGTATCAGACTATTCTCATTTTAACAGATGACTGATCGTCTTATAGCTAGACTAGCCATTTTGAAAAGTCTTCTTATTTTTCTTCGTCGTCGACTTCTTCAAATTCAGCATCTACAACACCGTCGTCTGAAGGTTCTCCTTGAGCACCAGCAGCTTCACCTTCACCTTCAGCGTCTGCTTGTTGCGCAGCAGCTTGTTCGTAAAGTTTCACTGACATTTCTTGAACGATTTCATTCAAAGCATCTCTTTTCGCTTTGATTTCTTCAAGGTCATCGTTTTCTAGGGCAGTTTTTAATTCGTCACGTGCATCTTCTGCTTTCTTGATGTCCGCTTCGTCAACTTTACCGTCTAGATCTTTCAACGTTTTGTCGATTTGGAAGACTAACTGATCTGCTTCATTACGTACTTCAACTTCTTCTTTACGTTGTTTGTCAGCTTCAGCATTTTCTTCTGCTTCTTTTACCATACGTTCAATCTCATCATCAGAAAGACCTGAAGAAGATTTGATCGTAATGTTTTGTTCTTTACCTGTACCTAAATCTTTCGCAGATACATTTACGATACCATTTTTATCAATATCGAATTTAACTTCGATTTGAGGCACACCACGTGGTGCAGCAGGGATATCAGTTAATTGGAAACGACCCAATGTTTTGTTATCTTTAGCCATTGGACGTTCACCTTGTAATACGTGTACATCTACAGCTGGTTGGTTGTCAGCAGCTGTTGAGAATGTTTGTGATTTACTTGTTGGGATCGTTGTATTACGATCGATCAATTTAGTAAATACGCCGCCCATTGTTTCAATACCAAGTGATAATGGTGTAACATCTAGCAATACGATATCTTTAACATCACCAGAGATAACTCCACCTTGGATTGCAGCTCCCATCGCAACGACTTCATCAGGGTTTACAGAACGGTTTGGTTCTTTATCTGTTTCTTTCTTAACAGCATCGACAACAGCTGGAATACGAGTAGATCCACCAACTAAGATTACTTGATCGATGTCAGATTTAGAAACACCAGCATCTTTAAGTGCTTGACGAACAGGTTGTTTCGTTCTTTCAACTAAATCATCAGTGATCTCATCAAATTTCGCACGTGTCAATGTCATTTCCATGTGTAATGGACCTGCATCCCCTGCACTGATGAATGGTAAGCTGATTTGAGTTGAAGAAACACCAGAAAGGTCTTTTTTCGCTTTTTCAGCAGCATCTTTCAGACGTTGTAAAGCCATTTTGTCTTTAGCAAGATCTACGCCGTTTTCTTTTTTGAATTCTGCAACAAGATAGTCGATGATTTTTTCGTCAAAGTCATCCCCACCTAGCAAGTTATCTCCAGCAGTAGATAATACTTCGAATACGCCGTCTCCTAGTTCAAGAACAGACACATCAAATGTTCCGCCACCTAAGTCAAATACTAAGATTTTTTCGTCTGTATCTACTTTATCTAACCCATAAGCTAGTGAAGCAGCTGTTGGCTCATTAACGATACGATCAACTTCTAATCCAGCGATTTTCCCAGCATCTTTTGTTGCTTGACGCTGTGAATCGTTGAAGTAAGCAGGTACTGTGATTACAGCATTTGTTACTTCTTCGCCTAGATAATCTTCAGCGTATGCTTTTAAATGTTGCAAAATGAACGCAGAAACTTGTTGAGGAGAATATTCTTTTCCTTCTGCTTCAACTTTGAAGTTTTCACCCATATGACGTTTGATAGAAATCACTGTGTTCGGGTTTGTGATTGCTTGTCTTTTAGCAACTTCCCCTACTTGAATTTCTCCATCTTTAAAAGAGACAACTGAAGGTGTTGTACGATTTCCCTCTTTATTTGGAATAATCTTAGATTCTCCACCTTCAAGTACTGCTACAGCAGAGTTTGTTGTTCCTAAATCAATACCAATAATTTTACCCATTGTATACTCACCTTTACTTTTTAATATTTTTTGTTTTTAACATTGAACGCTATGATTAAAGTGTTACAGAAACTTTTGCTGCACGAAGTACACGATCATTTAGTTTATAACCTTTTTCAAATACTTGTGCAACGATATTACTAGCTTGACCGTCTTCAGCTGGCACCTGTGTGTAAGCTTCATGAATATTCGGATCAAAAGGTTGTCCTTCTGCTTCGATTACTTCGATGCCTTCAGATTTAAGTGCATGATTGATACTTTCTACAACCATTTCAATCCCTTTTTTAAGGTTCTTACCTGCTTCATCTTCAACATGAATCGTTAAAGCTCGCTCCATGTTGTCTAAAGCTGGCAATAGCTGTTTAGCCAAATCTTGAGAACGATAGCGTGTGGCTTGTTCTCTTTCTCTTTGATTACGCTTTTGAATATTTGCTAATTCTGCTTGAAGTCTGATATAGCGATCTTGCGCTTCTTCAAGGGCTTGTTTTGTCTCTTCTAATTCTACTTGAAGAGGATCCTTATCAGAAACTTCGTTTTCATTTACCTCTGTGTCCACAACTTGATCAGTTATTTCTTCATCTGGCTGAATGTTTTTTTCTTCGTTGTTCGTTTCCATCTTAGTCCCTCACTTTTACATCTTTATTCTAAATAAAATCTTAATAGGTTTGCAGATAGCTGTTTTCTAAATGCTTCAAGAACACCAAAAGTCTGATCATACGGCATACTTGTCGGTCCTAGCACGGCAATAATACCATCGCCATGACCATCCACCTTATAAGTAGCTGTCACTAAACTGAATTCGTCAAACAACTCATGATTGAGTTCACTGCCGATCTTCACTTCAAAGTCTTGTGTGACTTTGCTTAACATGCTGTTTAGATCAACATCATTATCTAGCAATTCGTATAAAGATTTCAACTTTTTGCGATCCATATTTTCTGTGAAATCAAGTAGATTCATCTTTCCTGATACGTGCAAGCGCTCTTCTTGTGATTGTCCGAAAACATTTTGAATCGTTAAGAGCATATCACTAGCAGAAGCAGCATATTGGTTGATCAGAAGCGGAATATCGTTTTGAAGTTTTTGATAGACCTCATATAAAGATCGTCCTACTAGATGTTCATTAAAAATATTGGTAACTTTTTCAATATCCGATTCATTTACATGTTTCGGTATTTGAAAAACGGTATTTTCGATAGCACCTGTATCTGTCTGTATAATCGCCATCACTTGCTGATTGTTCAACAACACAAGTCTGAAGCCAGTCAGTTTACTTGTTCTTCCCTGAGGGCCAAGTACAAATGCTGTATAGCTTGTTAACTGCGACAATAATTGAGCGGACTGATGAAATAAATCATCCATTTGACGAACGTGACTGTCAAATGCGTTATTGATCATAATGATTTGATCCCTTTCGACTTTTTTAGGTCGAATAAGATGATCGACATAAAATCGATAACCTTTTAAAGAAGGTATCCTACCTGAAGAAGAATGCGTCTTTTCAATAAAGCCCACTTTTTCCAGATAACTCATTTCATTTCTGATCGTTGCAGAGCTAGCATCAATATTTGTTTCATTGACTAATCTTTTAGATCCTACAGGCAGACTAGTCGTCGTATAAATCCTGATAATTGTTTCTAAAATCGTCAACTGTCTCTTGGTCAACATGTGCATCATCTCCCTAAGCACGTTAGAGACATTCATTTTTATCATTTTTTCGTTAAATTAGCACTCGACTTAACCGAGTGCTAACACAACTATAATTTAACAAATGATCCTAAACTTGTCAACTATTAAATTTGATTTATTTTGACCTTTGATAAAATCGCTCTTGAATCTTCCTCATCTTTGACCAATTGTGCGATCAAAGCCTCTTTAGAATCATAATTTTCTTCATCTCTTAAATACTTAACCCACTTGATTCGCACGTTTTCACCGTAGATCTCTTGGCTAAAATCGAATAGATTAACTTCAACGGATATATCTTTTCTATAGCCAAAGGTCGGATTATAGCCAATAGATGCCATGCCGTCAAACCATTCTTCGTTTACACACATTTTAACCGCATAGACACCAATACGTGGCATATACACATCAGGATCTGAAAGTACGTTTGCTGTAGGATAACCGAGTGTTCTTCCTCTAGCTTCACCGTGAATAACAAATCCGGTTGTTTCGTAGATGTAACCTAACAACTCATTCGCTTCGTCGATCTGACCCTGTTCAATGTTTTGACGAATTCTTGTTGAACTGATTTTCTCATTTGAAGCAAGTTGTTCTTGTATTTTATGAATCTCAAATCTTCCTTTAGCATATTGATCGAGAGTATTCATATTGGCTTGATTTGATTTACCATAAGTATAATCAAATCCAGCAACTACTGCTTTCGCATGCCAATCGACAATATATTGATCTACAAAAGATTGAGGATCGAGCGTACCGAAACTCGACGTAAAATCTACTTCATATAAAATATCGATTCCCGTTTGCTCTAACAATGCTTCTTTTCTTTTCAGTGGTGTCAAATAGTAATGGTAATCAGGATCAAATTTTCTATAAACAAATGCTGGATGTCTGTTAAATGTCATCAAAGCTGCTTTTAATCCTTTTTCCTTAGCTAATTTCACACCTGCTTCTATAACGGTCTTATGTCCTCTGTGAACGCCATCGAAAAATCCTAGTATCAACACGATATCTTCTGGATAGATTTCAGATGGGTCATAAGGATGATGTATTTTAATAATTTCCATATTGGCACCTACATTTCTGTTCTTAATACTTTGACCGGTTTGAGTAAACCTGTCTTTATTGGATGAAGATCATAAATTGCTACGGCTTTATGATCGTAAAGAAAGACCACTGGATACTCAGCAAATGCAGGTAGTCTCTCTTGTTCAAAGACAGATCCGTTCTTCACTTTTAACCATTCTTCTTCTGTTAATTGATAACTTGTAAAGGATGTTAAAGCAGTCTCTAATGGTCTTAATAGCTCACCAATTTGATCATGGTCAACTGCCGTTTGAACTTCACTAAGCGTCACAGCTTGAGCGGATTCATAGCCACCACTCTGCGTCCGAACAAGATCAGACATATGCGCCGGATAGCCAAGCAGTTCGCCTGTATTCACCGCTAATGTCCGTATATAAGTTCCTTTACTACAGGATACCTTAAAGGTAAACGAACAGGTTTGATTTTCATCGTTAAATACAAGATCAGAGGTACGTTCATAACCGTGAATCATCACTTGTCTTGAAGGACGTTCAATCACTTCCCCTGCTCGAGCATACTCATATAAACGTTTTCCGTTCACTTTAACAGCCGAATACATAGGTGGTATTTGTGTGATCTCGCCTGTCAAAGATTGGATGGCTTTATCAACTGCTTCTACAGTAAGTTCTGAGCCAACGCTTTTCTTTTCAACGAGCTCACCAGAACGATCTTCTGTTGTCGTTGAATAACCAATCGTCACTTCTCCTTCGTAAGTTTTGCCAGTATTTACCATGTACTCGAGTACTTTTGTCGCTTTTCCAATAGCGATTGGCAATACCCCTTCTACATCAGGATCTAGCGTGCCAGAATGACCAACTTTTTTTGTTTTTAGTATTTTTCTCAATTTGAACACACAGTCGTGACTGGTCATGCCTTTTTCTTTCCATAAAGGTATGATACCTTCCATACTCATTCCTCCAGTAATCATTCATCCCAGTATACCATATCCCTATGTATAACGATTGAACGTGGAAAAAGAGAACCACTGCCAGTTACGACAATTGATTCTCTTTCCACTTCAATCAATCATTGGTGATAAACCTTCGTTAATGCTTAGTCAGAAATTAGTCTTGGCTTTTCAATTGATTTAATAATTCATCAATATGACTACCATAGGCTACAGATTCATCACGAGCAAAGAACAATTCAGGTGTTTTATGAATCGTCAATCGACTGCCCAATTCTTTTCTGATCAGTCCTTTTGCTTTTTCTAAACCTGCTTGCGTTTCAGTAATTGTCTGCTCATCATCTTTTAAGGTACTGTAAAAGATTTTAGCTTGTTGCAGGTCTCCGGTAACTTCAACATCGGTTATCGTGATGCCTTGCACACGAGGATCTCTTACGCGTTTTTGTAAAATATCATTGATTTCTTTTTGAATTTCTTGGGAGACTCGCCCAACTCTATAATTTGGCATACTTGCTCACCTATCCTTAATATCTATTCTAACAAAGTCCATCACTTAAATGATGGTTGTTACCATCATATTAGGATTTTCTTTCGATTTCAACCATTTCGAATGCTTCAATAACATCGTCTACCTTGATGTCGTTATATCCTTCAATCGTGATACCACATTCAAAACCATTTCTTACTTCTTTAGCATCGTCTTTGAAGCGTTTCAAACTTGATAGTTCTCCTTCGTACTGAACGATTCCGTTACGTACTAAGCGGATAGAACTACTACGTTTGATGACACCATCACTAACGAAACAACCTGCGATCGTACCGACTTTAGAAACAGCATAAGTTTCACGAACTGTTGCTTGGCCAGTCACTTGTTCTTCGAATTCAGGGTCTAGCATACCTGTCATCGCAGCTTCGATTTCATCGATAGCATTGTAGATAACACGGTGTGTTCTGATATCTACTTCTTCTAAATCAGCACTTTCTTTCGCTTGAACAGTCGGACGAACATTAAACCCGATAACGATTGCCGAACTTGCAGATGCAAGGGTAACATCGCTCTCGTTGATTGCCCCTACTCCAGTGTGAATAATATTAACTTTCACACCTTCAACTTCGATTTTCTTCAAGCTTGAAGCCAATGCTTCAACAGACCCTTGAACGTCTGCTTTTACAATAACGTTCACTTCTTTGATTTCGCCTTCTTCAAGACTTTCAAATAAGTTTTCAAGGGTTACTTTGTTCATTTTAGAACGATTAGCTTCAGTCGCAACTGTTGCTCTTGATTCTCCGACTTGTCTTGCTGTCTTCTCATCTTCAAACACAACGAAGCGGTCTCCTGCTTGAGGTGTAGTGTTTAGTCCAGTAATTTCAACTGGTGTTGATGGAGAAGCAGTTTTCACACGACGACCTTTATCATTCGTCATAGTACGAACACGACCGAACGTATTCCCTACAACAATTGGATCTCCCTGAGCCAATGTACCTTCTTGGACAAGTAATGTCGCAATCGGTCCTTTTGCTTTATCTAATCTTGCTTCAATCACTGAACCAATTGCTTGGCGTTTAGGATCAGCTTTCAATTCTTCAACTTCAGCGACTAGTAAGACCATGTCTAATAATTCATCTAAGTTTTTGTTGAAGAGTGCAGAGATTTGAACGAAAATCGTATCGCCGCCCCAATCTTCTGGTACTAATTCATATTCTGTTAATTCTTGCATAACGCGGTCTGGATTCGCTCCAGGTTTGTCCACTTTATTTACTGCTACGATAATTGGAACTTCTGCAGCTTTGGCGTGATTGATCGCTTCAACTGTTTGTGGCATAACACCATCATCAGCTGCAACAACGATAATCGCGATATCTGTTACATCAGCTCCACGTGCACGCATTGTTGTAAATGCCGCGTGACCAGGCGTATCCAAGAAAGTGATTAATTTACCTTTTTCTTCTACTTGGTAAGCACCAATATGTTGCGTGATCCCACCGGCTTCTCCACCAGTAACGTTTGTGTTACGTAACGTATCAAGTAAAGTCGTTTTACCGTGGTCAACGTGTCCCATGATTGTAACAGTTGCTGGACGTGTAACAAGATTTTCTTCAACGACTTCTTTATTGAAGAAGTTATCAAAGTCCGTCATATCCACTTGTACTCTTTCTTCTGTTTCAATACCATAATCAGAAGCTAGCAATTCAATCGTATCTCTATCCAGAGAGTGGTTTTGAGTCGCAACGACACCCATCATGAATAATTTTTTAACGATTTCAGCTGGCTCACGGTGAATTTTCTTAGCAATATCTGCTACTGTATTACCGTCAGTGTACTCAAGTACTTTAGGCAACTCTTTATTCTTACGTGGTGTTGCCGGTACTTGTGAAGGCTGGTGATTTCTTTTCCCTTTACGTTTTCTTCCGCCTGCTGGTCCACCATTGATTCCACGGTGTTGGCGAGAGTTACGTTTTTTAGACTGTTGGAACTGTTGTTTCTGTTGTTCATCAGTCGTTCTTTTTTGAACTGCTGGTGCAGCTTTAGCTGGTTGTGTTGATTTCTTTGTATCTGTATTTGGTTTTTTTGTTGCTCGATTTTGAGATTGTATGTTGTTTTGTCCTTTACTATTTTGAGATTTGCCAGTTCCATTTTGTGCACCATTCTGTTTAGGTGCTGGTTTTCTGGCAGAGTTGTTTGTTGAATTTGCATTGCTATTATTATTTTGATTAGCGCGATTATTTTGCTGCGCAGGTTTTGATGCTGGTTTGCTTGCTGCATTATTAGAAGCAGAGGGTTGACTCTTTTGCGTAAATGCTTTACTCAATTTATCAACATCGCCATCATTCATTGTAGACATGTGGCTTTTGTAATCAATACCTAATTCTTTAGCTTTTTCAATGATTTTCTTACTCTCGATGTTCTTTTCTTTTGCGAATTCATAGACGCGTTTTTTGCCCATGCAATCACCTTCCTATTCCTATTATTGCAATTTTTGAAGGGACCGTGCAAATCCTCCGTCTGTAATGGCAGCGACTGTTCGTATCTTCCCTATGGCGTTAGAGATTTCATTTCTATCGAAATCCACGCGCACAGGGATACTATAGTGCTCACATTTATTCAAAAATTGCTTTTTCGTGTTTTCACTAGCATCAGATGCCAATATGACAATCTTGGCTTGGCGACTTCTAACGGCGTTGAGAACGATCGCTTCACCTGAAATCAAGTTACCCGAACGTTGTGCCAATCCCATTAGATTCATGCTTTTTTGAACGTTATCCATTTTTTAATTCCATTCTAGCTTTCTGGTATTCTACATATTCAAGCAATTCTTCGTAAAAAGAGTCTTCTACTTTTGTATTAAGCGCCTGATTTAACACTTGTCTGCTCTGAGCTTTCTTTACTAACTCAGGGTCAAGAGAGATATAGGCTCCTCTTCCATTTCGCTTACCAGTAGGGTCTAAAGATACCGTTCCTTCTTTATCTCTAACCACACGTACCATTTCTTTTTTTGGTTTCATTTCATTGGATGCAACACATTTTCTCATTGGTACTTTTCGTTGCCGCATAGTCATCCCACCTTTAATGATAACACTTTTTATCCACTGATTTCATTTAATCCTAACTTCTTACTAAAAAAACTTTTAAACTCCGTAAGAATTATAAATTATCTTGATCTGTCTCTTCGACATCTTCAGTGATTTCTTGGATTTCTTCCATAGTTGCTTTTGTTTCGATTTCTTCATCCATGCCATCACGTTGCTCAGCATATTCGATCATGTCTTCCATGTCTTCAGGGTTTAGTTCTCCCTGTTCGAAGTCAGTATCTTCAACTGGCTCACCTGGTTGATCCATATCCATAGGTACTTCATTCGCATAAAGATCAGAATTCACGTTGTCCGTTTCTGTTACTTGGATTTCATCAACATCTTGCATCTCTACACTTTCTGTTGCATCAAAGAATGATTGCTCAGCACTTTCAAGCGCATCTACTTCTTGTTCAGCAACTTCTTCGCCTTCGTTCAAAGCTTCAAAGAATGAATCATTTTCCAGTTCTTCAGAAGTTTCTTCCAATTGAGCCATATCGCTTTCTGACTTGATATCAATTTTGAATCCTGTCAATTTAGCAGCAAGACGAACATTTTGTCCTCTTTTACCAATAGCCAGTGATAGTTGATAATCAGGAACGACTATAACACAGCTCTTGTTTTCTTTATCAAACATGACTTCAAGCACTTGAGCTGGATTTAAGGCATTTTTGATAAAGATGGAAGGATCTTCATCCCATTCAACAATATCCATGTTTTCGCCATTTAATTCATTTACAATCGCTTGAACACGCGCACCTTTAGGTCCAACACAGGTTCCGACAGGATCAACGTTTTCATCACGTGACATTACTGCGATCTTAGAGCGATCTCCTGCCTCACGCGCGATAGAAATGATTTCAACTGTACCATCAAAGATTTCTGGTACTTCTTGTTCGAATAGTCGTTTGATCAAGTTGGGGTGCGTTCTACTTACAAAGACTTGCGGTCCTTTAGTAGAGTTCTCAACGTTACTCACATACACTTTGATTCTATCATGCGTACTATAACGTTCATTTTCAATTTGATCGCGTTTAGAAAGAACGGCTTCAACTTTGCCTAAATTGATGTAAATGAAACGATTGTCTTGTCTTTCGACAGTTCCCGTCATTAAATCATCAGCGTATTCAATATATTCGTTGTAGACGATTGAACGCTCTGCTTCACGCATTCTTTGCATGATAACTTGTTTTGCTGTTTGGGCTGCAATTCTACCGAAGTTTTTTGGTGTAACTTCAAAACGAATTTCATCGCCAATTTCGTAAGCTTTGTTGATTTCAAGTGCATCTGTCAAGCTGATCTCTAATTGAGAATCATAGACTTCCTCAGACACTTCTCTGACTTGATAGACTTTTATTTCTCCATTGTCATCATCGAAAACAACTTCTACATTTTGAGAAGTTCCATAGTTTCTTTTATAAGCAGAAACTAATGCAGCTTCTAATGCATCAATAACGATTTCCTTGGAAATGCCTTTTTCTTTCTCAAGCGTTTCAAGGGCTGCTGCTAACTCTTTACTCATTATTCTACTCCCTTAATCTGAATTATTCATCTATTGTCTTACAGGTTGCAACTGGCGCTTAAAACTTGATTGCTAACCTTGCTTTTGCAATATTGGTTCTATCGATCGTCAGTTCTTTCTCTCTTGTCTTGATTCGAATGACAAGACTGATCGTATCGTCAGTTACTTCTTTCAATGTTCCTTCAAAGATATTTTCTCCATCGATCTGCTGATATAACGACACATGAATGTATTGTTCAACAGCATCTCTAAGATCTTTATCTTTCTTCAAAGGTCTCTCTGCACCAGGTGAAGACACTTCTAGATAATATGGATGCGGAATTGGATCGGTTTTCTGTGAATCTAGCGCTTCTCCTATTTTCTCGCTAAATCGAGTGCAATCGTCGAGATCAACGCCACCTTCTTTATCGATATAAATACGTAAGAACCAGTTCTTACCTTCCTTGACATACTCTACATCTACTAATTCATAACCCAGCTCTGCAGCCACCGGGTCGGCAATAGCTGTTACTTTATCTACTGTACTCAAAAAGCATCTCCTCTCAATATATGATCGTTAAATTTTTCATTAAAAAGAGTGAGCGGGATACGCTCACTCTCGAAGAATATTCCTTTACACACTAGTTATTTTAGCATAAATTGATTTTTCACGCAACTTGTGCACTATTTCTCACTTAAAGCAGAAGTAATGACGCTTTTGATCTTTATTTTTAAATATCAAATAAAGAAAGTTGGTTTTCATCTGGTAGGTGAGTCAAGACACCATTGACATCCATATACTCGATTACTGTTTTAGAAACTTTCCCTCTTTTAGCTAAGTCTTCTTTAGATAAGAAGGGGCTATTTTGTCTGGCTTCAACGATCGCGTTCGCTACACTACCGCCTAGCGAAGGTACACATCTAAACGGTGCTAATAGTGTGTTATCTTCAATTAAAAAGTTCGAAGCATGAGATCGTTCAACATCGACCATCTTAAATTCATATCCACGCTCAACCATCTCGTTTGCCAATTCAAGAACAGTCAAAAGGTTCTTCTCTTTCGTAGAAGCATCTAGTCCTTTATCTGTGATTTCTTTCATTCTAGCTTTGATAGAGGCTTTCCCTTGTGTCATAGCCTGAAGATCGAAATCACTTGCTCTAATTGAAAAGTAAGCCGCATAGTAATAAAGCGGGTGGTGTACTTTGAAATAAGCCACACGTAGTGCCATGAGTACATAAGCTGCCGCATGTGCTTTAGGGAACATATACTTAATTTTCAAACAAGAGTCGATGTACCATTTTGGCACATTATTTTCTTTCATGATCACTTGCCATTCATCCGGAATCCCTTTACCTTTACGTACGTGCTCCATAATTTGGAACGCAATACTGTCATCGATTCCTTTGTGTTGCAAGTAAACCATGATGTCATCACGACAACCGATTACTTCTGCCAATGGAATGTCTTGTTGGCGAATTAGTTCTTCTGCATTTCCAAGCCATACGTCTGTCCCATGTGATAGGCCTGAGATCTGCAACAATTCAGAAAACGTGGTTGGCTTGGTTTGTTCTAACATCTGTCTTACGAATCGTGTACCAAACTCCGGTACACCGAGAGTTCCTGTTTTAGAAAATATCTGTCCCTCATCTACGCCCAAGATATCAGTTCCACTGAATAATTGCATCACACCTGGATCATTAGGTGGTATCGTTACAGGGTCGATTCCTGACAAATCTTGTAGCATTCTGATCATTGTCGGATCATCATGACCCAGAATATCTAATTTCAGAACATTATCATGGATAGAATGAAAGTCAAAGTGAGTCGTTTTCCACTCTGAGTCTTGATCATCTGC
This sequence comes from Marinilactibacillus kalidii, assembly GCF_017599325.1. Classification (GTDB taxonomy): domain Bacteria; phylum Bacillota; class Bacilli; order Lactobacillales; family Carnobacteriaceae_A; genus Marinilactibacillus; species Marinilactibacillus kalidii. The sequence goes on from NZ_JAGFVM010000025.1 coordinate 38,615, forward strand.
GGGGAATTGGATTGGTGAAAAATCGTATACATCCATATATTCAGGTATAACGATAATCCCTCCAGGATGCTGGCCAGTCGTTCTTTTAACCCCAGTCAATCCTTTTGCTAACCTGTCTATTTCCGCAGATCTAATCGTCATTTGGTTATCTCGTTCATAACCTTTTACAAAACCAAAAGCTGTTCGATCAGCTATCGTACCGATCGTTCCCGCTCTATATACATATTCTTCTCCAAATAATTCTTTCGTATAGTGATGGGCTTTAGCTTGATATTCTCCTGAGAAGTTCAAATCAATATCGGGTACTTTATCACCATTGAAACCTAAGAACGTTTCAAAAGGAATATCGTGACCATCCGTTACCAGTTGTGCTTCACATACTGGACATTTTTTAGGCGGAAGATCAAATCCGGAACCAATCTCACCTTCTGTGAAAAATTCAGAATGCTGGCAGTCTGGGCATCTGTAATGCGGCGGCATGGGATTGACTTCCGTTATTCCAGTCATTGTGGCTACAAAACTAGAACCAACTGATCCCCTTGATCCAACCAAGTAACCGTCATTCACACTTTTATGAACGAGCTTTTGAGAAATCAAGTAGATAACAGCAAATCCATTTCCGATAATACTGTCCAATTCTTTTTCCAGTCGTTTTTCAATAATATCTGGTAAAGGATTGCCATACAAACGGTACGCCTCATTGTAACTCATTTCTCGAATTTCTTGTTCTGACCCTTCCATTTTAGGTGTAAACAAGTCTTTTTTGACAGGAGAAATATCATCATCTATTTTATCTGCAATCAGCTGACTATTAGTCACAACGACTTCTTTCGCCAAAGCGTCTCCAAGAAAAGCAAAATCTTTTAACATTTCATCTGTCGTTCTAAAATGAACGGTCGGGTTTTTAGACTTTTTAAATCCACCTTTATTTAAGGTTTCCAATAGGATATCACGGTAAATAGAATCTTCAGGGTTTAAATAATGTACGTTTCCTGTAGCGACAACTGGAATATCCAGCTCTTTACCGATTTGGATGATATTGGACAAAATATCTTCTAAGTCCTTTTCATTGTTGACCATTTCTCTATCCAGAAGGTGGGCATATGCGCCTTTAGACATAATTTCCAAGTAATCATAATGACGAGCAAGTTTTTTCGCCTCATCGTATCCTTTTTGCATCATTGCTTCGAAGACTTCTCCTTGTGCACATCCAGAACCGACGATCAATCCTTCTCTATATTTTTCAAGAAGAGAACGTGGCACGCGCGGTACACGGTAAAAGTATTCTGTTAGAGAGGAAGAAATCAGCTTGAATAGATTCTTCAAACTATCTTGTGATTCAGCTAGAATCGTTACGTGACTTGGTCTAGTTCGCTTGTATGCATCACCTTGTCCCATATAATCATTTAACTGATTATGATATTCAATCGAATATTCTTCAGCTGCTTCTTTGAGGAAAGCCCATAATAAATGACCGGTCGTTTCAGAATCGTAGATCGCTCTATGGTGTTGTTCTAAGGCAACACCATATCGTTTTGCTAATGTGTTCAAGCGATGCGTTTTAAACGTCGGATGTAGGAATCTCGATAATTCAAGCGTATCAATAACGGGTAATTTAGATACTGGCATTCCATTTTTTTGATAAGCCGTATTTAAAAAGCCCATATCAAAACTAGCATTATGTGCTACAAGAATCGTTTCTTCACTAAATGCTTTAAATACCTTTAATACTTCTGCTTCTGTTTTCGATCCTCTAACCATATCATCTGTAATACCGGTCAGGTTGATCGTAGTATCTGACAAAGGATGACCCGGATCGATAAACTCTTGAAATTCTTCAATGATATTGCCTTTATGCATCTTAACGGCCGCTAACTCTATAATATTATCGTAGATAGCAGAAAGTCCAGTCGTCTCCACATCAAAAACAACATAAGTTGCTTCTTGTAGTAATTCATTCGTTGCATTGTATGCAATAGGTACACCATCATCGACTAAATTAGCTTCAAGTCCGTAGAGAATTTTGACGCCGTTTTTCTTACCGGCAGAATGGGCATCAGGGTAAGACTGCGCTACTCCATGATCTGTTATGGCGATTGCTTTATGTCCCCATCTAGCAGCTTGCTCAACAAGATCAGTAGCTGTTACAGTCGCATCCATCTGACTCATTGTCGTGTGCGCATGCAGTTCAACACGCTTTTGATCGTCTGGTTGCGTATCTTTTCTTTCTTCATGACTCGTTTCTTGAACGTCTTGCGCATTAACGACGAGATCTCTCATGAATGTATCTTCTTGTACACTTCCGCGTACTTTTAGCCACATACCTTTTTTGATGTTTTCAAAGATTTCTTCATCTGTCGCATTATTAGAGAACTTTTTACAAGTAAACGAAGAAGTATAATCGGTCATTTTAAAAATGAGTAGTTTTCTTTTAGATCTCAGTTCTCTTACTTCTGCGTCGAATACGTAGCCTTCAATCGTTACACTACGTTCTTCTTCTACAATCGTGCTCATTTGTTTAACAGGATCATTACTTTGAATATTTCTGCCCAGTTTGATTGGTCCAGAAGGTGCAGCTTCTCTTTTCTTCTCTTTATTGATCGTCGCTTGTTCAATATTTTTTGTCAATCTTTCAGCAAGTTGAAGATCTTCTTCTTCTTTTTGGAGTTTAAATGCTGTTAGTTTTTCATCGCTTAATTTCTCATCTACCATCGGCACGATTTTAAATTGTTTTGGGAATCCCATTTTGATATACTCAGCTTCAATTTTCGGAAAAAATTCTTCTGAAAATTTGTCCTTCGTCAATTCATGCTCAATATAGAAAATGACTTTTTTATCATTTAATACAGGATAGCCGTTCTCAAACATATCATTACATAAAGGTGAATCGACGCCACTCACTTGACAAGCCAATTTCCAATATTGCGCTAATTTGTCTTCCGTTATCGTTGGATGCTCTGTAGTCACCGTGAGTGCTACTTCTGCAATCTCTTTGAATCCTCTTTTCAAATGATCCTTTAATGCTATAAAGGTTTCAAATGGAAGTATATCAGTAAACTTCAATGTGATATGCCATAACTTAGATTGCTTATGAACGACGACCGATTCGACTTCTCCATTCTCAAGGACAGCCTGTTGGTCTGGCGTGGGATGAAAATTAATTTGTTGTAACAGTGTATTAAATAGTTCTGTATTGTTTAGACTCAAATTCCTTGCCTTCTTTCCTGACCCTCGATTACAAATAAAAGGAGAATCCTGTAATGCGTTTAAGTGACTTTTTGCTAGGGAAAAATCAACTGGCGATCAGTTTTTCTTTCCTCAGCATTTTCAAAGTCAGTTTAACCACTTTCCTGGTTTCTCCTAATCATTCTTCTTTATTTATTTTGGTTTAAAATACTCAGCGTATCCATCAGATCATCTTTCATGATCTCAACCATTTCTCCGCTCTTTCTGAAGATCACTTCAACAACACCTTCAGATGCTTTTTTACCTACTGTGATTCTTACCGGTATACCAATTAACTCCGCATCCGTAAATTTAACACCGGGACGCTCTAATCTATCGTCGATCAGTACAGATAGATTTTTGCTCTCAAGCATCTCATACAGCTCTTGTGCTAGTTCTCTTTGGGCATCATCTTTCATTTGAATCGGAATAATATGCACGTCAAAAGGTGCAATAGCTTTTGGCCATACTAGCCCTTTATCATCTGCGTATTGTTCAGCAACAGCTGATAGTAAACGACTGACACCTATTCCGTAGCTTCCCATGATTACTGGCGTTTGTCTACCATTATTGTCAAGAACTGTCGCATTCATTGATTCTGAATAACGTGTTCCAAGTTTGAAAATATGACCGATTTCAATCCCTCTAGTAAATTGAAGTCTGCCCTCACCATCTGGTGAAAGTTCATTTTCCGCTACAATTCTGATATCCTCGAAATGATCTGGTTTAAAGTCTTCACCAGGATTAACGTTTGTATAATGTTTCCCTTCAACGTTAGCACCTGATACAGCATTGGTTACATCTTGTACATACATATCTGCTACGACTAGCACTTCTTCTGAAAGTCCAACCGGTCCAACGTATCCAGCAACTGTTTTGAATAGTTCTTTGATTTGTTCTTCGGTAGCTGGCTCGACTTCTTGTGCACCAACGACAGTCCGTATTTTCACTTCATTCACTTCATGATCTCCACGTACAATCGCTAAAACAGGTCTATCATCGTTCGTTACGTAAAGGACCGATTTCAATACTTGGTCTACATTTACATTTAGGAAAGATGCTACTTCTTCCACTGTTTTAGTGTCCGGTGTTTCAACAAGCTCTTTAGTGTGTTGAACAGCCGTTTTAGGAGAAGACTTATACAAGCTTGATGCCATTTCTAAATTTGCAGCGTAATCGCTGGAGTCAGAATAAACAACAACATCTTCACCAGAATCAGATAGGGCCATAAATTCAATAGAATCCTTACCACCCATGGCACCTGCATCTCCAATGATCGAACGGAAATTCAGACCGATTCTTTCAAAAGCATTTGTGTAGGCTTGTGCGATGGCATTATAGGACTCATCTAAACTTTCATAACTATCGTGGAATGTATACGCATCTTTCATTATAAATTCGCGTCCACGCATTAAACCAAATCTTGGTCTTTTTTCATCTCTGAATTTTGTTTGGAATTGATATAACATTAATGGTAATTTTTTGTATGACTTGATTTCATCTCTGATCAAGCTTGTAAAGGTTTCTTCGTGTGTTGGTCCAAGAATAAAATCTCTTTCGTGACGGTCTTCCAACTTGATCAAGTCTTCCCCATAGGTATCATATCTACCAGATTCTTTCCACAAGTCAGCTGGAATCAATGTTGGTAAAAGCATTTCTGAACCGTCAATATTATCCATTTCTTCACGAATGATAGATTTGATATTTTCAAGTACACGGTTAGCTAATGGCAGGTACGTGTAGATTCCAGAAGAAACCTGACGAATATAACCTGCTCTAAGCAGTAACTGATGGCTGATAACGTCAGCGTCGTTTGGTGTATCTCTAAGTGTTGGTGCAAATAATCTCGATTGTTTCATTAATGTGTATCTCCTTTGAGTACTAATTTAAGAAAAATGTTTGTATATCATTCCAAGTAACAGCTAACATGAGGACCAATAAGAAGCCAACACCCACTAAGGTGATCAGACCTTCTTTTTCCTCGCTGATTGGTTTTTTACGTATGCCTTCGATAATGTTCAATAGTAATTTCCCACCATCCAGTGCTGGAATTGGCAGCAAGTTCATAATCCCTAGATTGACACTTAAAAACCCAATCCAGCTAATAACTCCTATCGCACCAGCTCGAACAACTGTCTGTGTTGTTGCATAAATCGCAACAGGACCACCTAATTGATCTAAACTAAATCCTCCTGTTAGAAAAGAACCTAATATGGTAAAAATCTGCATTACGATAGACCAAGGTTGAACAAATCCATAAGCTATTTTACTCGATAACGAATCATCCATGGTTTGACCGATGCCCACTTTTCCAGCATCTGAATTTTCATCCGCTTGAGGTGTAATCGTCATTTCAGTTACCGTGCCATTTGTTTTTTTAACTTCAAAATCTAACGCAGTATCCGGTGATTGCTCGATAACACCTACCATATCCATCCATGAAGAAATTTCATTACCTTCAATAGATAAAATGCGGTCACCAGTCTCAAGTCCCGCTTCAGCTGCTGGAGCATCAGGTTGTACTTCACCAATCAAGGGCTCTGAGGACGGCACGCCACCTTGCATAAAGCCGAGTAACATAAATGCTACAATTGCTAAAATAAAATTGTTCAATGGACCTGCAAAGTTGGTCAGCATTCTATTGGGTAAAGAAGCTGACTGAAACTGTCTTTTTCTTGGTGCAATTTGAAGCATAGTGCCATCTTTTTCAATCAATAATGCCGTTTCTGAAACAGTATACGTTTCAATTTCATCCACACCATCGACCCGACCCGAAATAAATAATTCATCTTCCAAGTCAAAGCTAGTGACTTCGAGCGGCAAGCTATCAACACTTTGGTGTTTATTTTGAATGTCGATTTTTTCTACGACCTGTTTATCATTCAGCATCAATGTAACCGGCATACCAGCTCTCAAATCAGCTTCTTCTTCATAACCTGCCATTCTGACATAACCGCCGACTGGCAACAACCTAATGGTATAAGTTGTCTCCCCTTTCCTATGAAAGAAGATTTTTGGTCCAAATCCAATAGAAAATTCTCTGACTAATATTCCCGCTCTTTTTGCAAAATAAAAGTGTCCGAATTCATGTACAACAACGATAATTCCGAATACGAGTAAAAAAACTAAAATATTTTGAATCATATTCATTCTCCTTTAACGGTCTACTTTTAAACTAATCCAATAATAAAGATGACGGACAACACGAACAGCAAACTGTCAAAGCGGTCGAAAATCCCACCATGACCCGGTAAAATATTTCCTGAATCTTTTGTTCCGAAATGCCGTTTGATCGCTGATTCAATCAAATCACCAATTTGTCCGGATATGGATAGCAAAATAATGAGTGGTATGACCATTATCAACGGATAAACTGAAGGGAAAAAGAGCAGATAGATTATGGATACTAATAGGGCAATGACAATTCCCCCAATTGATCCTTCTACAGTCTTATTAGGTGATATAGATGGCGCAAGTTTATGCTTACCCATTTTTCGCCCTACTAGATAGGCACCTGTATCTGTCGACCATATAATGATCAAAGATAGTATGAGTAAGTGGAGATTTGTTTCTCTCGTTAAAATAAAAGAGTGAAATCCAATTCCTGTATACATGATCCCCATAAAGGAAACGCCTACGTCTTCTATTGTATAGTCTTTCAGAACAATCGTGAGACACAGTATAAGAATCACAAAAAATGCAAAAACTGATCCATTTTGAGCTAAATTTGGCAGAAGCTCATGTATTCGATTATAAAGAATGATGTAGACCAACGCTATTGATGCCACAAGTGTAGGGATAGAAATTGGTTGAATCCCCTTCATCTGATGAATCTCAATGAGCGCTGTAATAGCTAATAATATAATAAATAATTCAAGTACCCATGAACCGATCCAAATGATCGGCACAAAAAACAATAAAGCGATGATCGCTGTTAAAGAACGTTGTACCATCCGTCTCCTCCTGAGTTGTCTTATTAAATTGCTCCGTATCGACGGCTTCTATTCTGATAATCATCTAGCGCTTCGTCTAAGACATCACCTGTGAAATCTGGCCAGAATAGTTTTGAGAAATAAAATTCGCTGTAGGCATTTTGCCAAAGTAAGAAGTTACTTAGTCGTTGTTCACCGCTACTCCTGATAAGCAAGTCGACTTCATCATAGGGTTGAATTGAGCGTGTCAGCAATTCTGATTGGAGTACCTCTTCAGATATTGCTTTTTTATTCAGTTCTCCGCTGATCACTTTTTCGACGATCGATTTTGTAGCTTCTACAATTTCAGCACGTCCGCCATAGTTGAACGCAAAATTCAAAATCATTCCTGTATTATTCTTCGTTTGGTCGATCGCTTTCTCAATCGATCTTTTTGTCGGACCAGGAACTTTATCCTTAAAACCGATCATATTCACTTTGATATTATTTTCTTGCAGTTCAGGAACAAACCGGTCAAAAAAATTAACGGGTAGTTGCATTAAAAATTTAACCTCTTGTGGTGGACGTTTCCAATTTTCAGTAGAAAATGCGTAGAGGGTCAATACTTTAACCCCTCTTTCACTAGCCCGGATCGAAACTCTCTTAATAGCTTCCATACCTTCTTGATGCCCAGCTTTACGTTCTTCACCCATTTTTTCGGCCCATCGACCATTACCATCCATTATAACGGCTACATGATCTGGTATAAATTTATTGTTATTGTTTAACTGTGGTTGATCTCCCACATGAAAACCTCCAAGTATTCAATATACATCTATTCTATTGTAGTAAATAATTCTTGAAATTACCACATTAAATCCATAAAATTCCTATAAGGATTTATAGATTAGGCATTTAATGATTTAAAACTAGCTTTAAATCATTAAATTATAAAATAAGATTATTGTTTGTTATAATATATTTAGAAATGATCGTAAAATTCAAGGAGGCGTTTTTAAATGAATAAAGGCATTAAAAAATACGTTATTGGTCTAATTATCACAACTATCGTAACTAAGTTAGTGAACAAGTATATCATTGATAAACTATAATTTAACTATGTAAACAAAACAAAGAATGCAAGGAGACTATTTTTCATCTCCTTGCATTTTTTTATACGTCTAAAATTTCTTTTTCTTTTTCTTCAGAAAGCTTGTCGATTGCTGCAACGCTACTATTTGTTAATTTTTGCACTTCTTCTTCATAGTCATGAAGATCATCTTTAGTTAAATCACCATTTTTTTCTGCTTTTTTAAGGGCATCAATGGCATCGCGACGAATATTACGAATAGAGATTTTAGCATTTTCTGCTTCTTTCCCTACTTGTTTAGCGATTTCTTTTCTACGCTCTTCTGTTAGCGCGGGTACCACTAAGCGAATAACTGTCCCATCACTTGAAGGTGGAATACCAATATCAGATTGGTTTAATGCTTTTTCAATATCACCGACAGAATTTTGATCATAAGGTGTGATCAATAATACTCTTGCTTCAGGTACTGAAATTTGAGCTAGTTGATTTAATGGCGTTTCTGCACCATAGTATTCAACATTTACTCTATTTAGCAAGCTTGGGTTTGCTCTTCCTGCTCTAATCGAACCTAATTCACGTACATAAGATTGTTCTGCTTTTTTCATTCTAGACTGTGTGTCTTTCATTATTTCTTCACTCATCATGTGTCCTCCTAACAGTTGTTCCGATATTTTCTCCTAATACGACACGTTTGATATTACCTGTCTGATTCAGATTGAATACGACTAAAGGCATATCATTGTCCATACTTAGAGAAGAAGCTGTTGTGTCCATTACTTGTAATGACTGGTTGATAATTTCAAGATACGTTAGTTTATCGTATTTAACAGCATTTTCGTCTTTATTTGGATCAGCTGAGTAAACACCATCTACATTGTTCTTAGCCATCATAATCACGTCAGCATTGATTTCAGCTGCTCTTAATGCTGCAGTTGTATCTGTTGAGAAATAAGGACTACCAATACCACCTGCGAAGATAACCACTCGTCCTTTTTCAAGGTGACGAATCGCTTTTCTGCGAATATACGGTTCAGCTACTTGTCTCATTTCGATAGATGTTTGAACACGCGTAGGTACGCCATTATTTTCTAAACAATCCTGCAGTGCTAGTGCGTTCATAACTGTTGCAATCATGCCCATGTAATCGGCTTGGGAACGTTCCATTCCCATTTCAGATCCAACATGACCTCTCCAGATATTACCGCCGCCAACAACAATAGCCATTTCAATCCCAAGATCATGAACTTCTTTGATTTCTTGACAAATTTCATCAATCGTTGGTGGTTGAATTCCAAATCCAGTGTCTCCAGCTAATGCTTCTCCACTTAATTTCAAAACAATTCGATTATATTTAGGTTCTAACATTTCTTTTCCCTCCATCAGTCATACAGGACTAGTTTAACATATTCCTTCTAATTGGTCATTATTAAAGAAGGCTTTATATGTATCAGGCTCTAAAAAAGGTAGGAACGCTAGTTACTACGTTCCTACCCGAATTTAGAGACTATACCTTAATTTTTTCCTAGCTGACTTTGTACTTCAGCAGCGAAATCTTCAGAACGTTTTTCAATTCCTTCTCCAACTTCATAGCGGATGAATGATTTGATTGTTGCGCCATTCTCTTTCAAGTATTGGCCAACAGTTTTATCTGAATCTTTAACGTATGGCTGATCAACAAGGCTGATCTCAGCTAACCATTTGCTTAAACGGCCTTGGACCATTTTTTCAACGATATTAGCTGGTTTACCTTCGTTTTTAGCTTGTTCTGAAAGTACGTTTAATTCGTGATCGCGTGTTTCTTGAGGCACTTCATCACGAGTGATGTATTTAGGGTTGATAGCAGCAATGTGCATTGCAACATTACGTGCTACTTCTTCATTATCTGTTCCTTCAAGAAGTGCAAGAACAGTAATACGTCCACCCATGTGCTCATAGTCACCGAAAACTTGGTTATCTGTTTTTTCTAAAAGCGCAAAACGACGTAGAGTGATTTTCTCTCCGATTGTTTGTGTAGCTTCAGTAATAACAGCGTTAACTGTTTCGCCGTTCATTTCAACTTCTAGTGCTTCTTCAACAGTCGCTGGTTTGTTTTCAACGATTGATTTAGAAATGTTTTTAACTAGGTTCTGGAATTTTTCGTTTTTAGAAACGAAATCAGTTTCAGAGTTGATTTCAGCGATTGCAGCAGAGTTACCTGCAGAATATACGTTAGCTAATCCTTCAGCCGCAATACGGTCTGCTTTTTTAGCTGCTTTAGAAACACCTTTTTCGCGTAGATAATCTACTGCTGCTTCTAAATCTCCGTCTGTTTCTACAAGAGCTTTCTTAGCGTCCATCATTCCAACGCCTGTTTTGTCGCGCAATTCTTTTACTTGAGCTGCTTTAATGTTTGCCAATGTTATTCCTCCTAATCGAACTGTAACTAATTTTTAGTTTTTTAATTAAAAATTATTCGTTGTCGCCTTCAACAACTTCAACAATTTCATCAAGTGAATCAGATTTAACTTCTTCTTCTGTTACTTCTTCACCTTGGTTTCCTTCGATAATAGCGTCAGCAACTGTTTTAGTTAATAATTTAACTGCACGGATTGCATCGTCATTTGAAGGGATGATTACATCGATTTCGTCAGGGTCACAGTTTGTATCAACCATAGCGATGATAGGGATGTTCAATTTTTGTGCTTCTTTTACTGCGATGTGCTCTTTACGAGGATCAACAATAAATAGCGCGTCAGGACGTTTAGGCATATCTTTGATTCCGCCCAAGAATTTTTCTAAGCGGTCACGTTCTTTAATCAAGATACCCACTTCTTTTTTAGGAAGTGCTTCGAAAGTACCGTCTTCTTCCATTTTTTCAAGTTGTTTCAAGCGAGTGATACGTTTTTGGATCGTATCCCAGTTTGTTAACGTTCCACCCAACCAACGGTGGTTGATGTAGTAAGCGCCAGCTCTGATTGCTTCTTCTTTAATTGCATCTTGTGCTTGTTTTTTTGTTCCTACAAAAAGAACTGTTCCGCCATCTTCAGCGATTTCACGAACATAGTTGTATGCTTGGTCGATCATACGAACTGTTTTTTGTAAATCGATGATGTAGATACCGTTTCTTTCTGTGAAGATATAACGTTTCATTTTCGGGTTCCAGCGACGTGTCTGGTGACCAAAGTGAACGCCTGATTCTAATAGTTGTTTCATTGATACTACTGCCATTTGTACATTCCTCCATTGTGGTTTTTTTCTTCCTTTGTTTTCATTTGTATGAAGACTCCATGGCTACAGAGCACCTTTCACTACATCCAACAAAGTGTGAAATTAGTGTAATTTTTACACCATTGTTAATTATACACATTCTATTTATGAATTGCAAACGCAAAAAATAAAACTTGATTCTTAACAGTGATTATCGCATACTAATTAAGTTCAGATAAATCGTTAAAGGAAGTGTCTATACGTGTTTTTTTCTGTTGTACGAGGCATCATTCGGGTGCTGATATTTATTTTTAATGGTAAACCTACTTATATTAATCGAGATAAACTACCAAAAGACGAAACGTACGTCTTGATTGCTCCGCACAGATCAATCATAGATCCAGTATTTATCGCACTGGCAGCAAGTCCGCGTCAATTTTGTTTCATGGCTAAGAGAGAACTTTTTAAGAATAAATTCTTTGGATGGTTCATTTCAAATTTGAATGCTTTTCCGGTAGATAGAGATAATCCAAAGCCAAGCGCAATCAAACAACCTATCAAAATATTAAAGGAAAACAAGCTAAGTTTAGTGATTTTCCCTTCTGGAACGAGACACTCTAAAGAATTAAAGGGTGGTGCCGTTACAATAGCGAGAATGAGTAAACGTCAAATCGTTCCTGTTGTGTATGAAGGTCCTTACTCGATAAAAGAAATTTTCCAACGTAAAAAAGCGATTGTTAAGATCGGTGACCCTTTTTATGTTGAAAGAAAAATCGAAGGTATTGAAGACGTGAACCAATATTACTCCGATAAAATCCAACGTGCTTTTGAAGAACTCGATCAATTACAAACAGAAAAGAGCATGCCTAAATAATTAGGCACGCTCTTTTTTTTATCCGTTTAATTGTAATCCAATATTTTGTAATTCATACATATCTTTATATTTCCCACCGCTAGCAATCAATTCATCATGCGAACCACGCTCAATGATTCGACCATTATCCAGTACCAATATCTGGTCTGCATCTCTAATCGTTGAAAGTCTATGCGCGATTGCTACGGTAGTCCGTCCCTTACGCATACGATTTAGTCCTTCTTGAATAAGTGCTTCTGTTTCTGTATCGATATTCGCAGTCGCTTCATCAAGGATAAGGATCTTCGGATCTCTAACGATCGTGCTGGCAAATGAAATCAATTGTTTCTGTCCGCTAGAAAAACTTGCTCCTCGCTCAACTACTTTCGCATCATATTCTCCAGGTAATTCTTCAATAAATCGATCAGCTTGAACAAATCTCGCCGCTTGAATAATCTCACGGTCTTTGATCTGATCATTTTTTATTCGAATATTATCCTTTATCGTTCCATAAAAAAGGAACGAATCTTGAAGCACTAATCCAGTTTTATGTCTGAGTTCTCTCATTGGGTATTCCAGAATCGATCTGCCATCGATCAAAACCTCACCACTTTGGAAATCGTAGAACCTCATCAGTACATTAATAATAGAAGACTTCCCACTACCTGTATGACCAACTAATGCGACTGTTTCTCCAGGATTAACCGTAAAGTTAATATTCTTCAGCACATCCGTCTTCCCATCGTATGAGAAAGATACGTCTTTAAACTCGATTTTTCCAATTTCGATAGTAGCTTCTGGCTTATCTTCTTGATCAGGAACGTATTCTTCATTATCCATAACTGTCAAAATACGGCTACTTGATATGATCCCATCTTGAAATAAACTGAGACTATCCATCAATCTTGTCAAAGGTCTGAAAAAATCATTGGCATAAGAAGTGAAAGCATAAATAATGCCTACTTCTACTGGATTTTGCAAGGCATTCACTCCGAAGATACCAAGAATCAAGACAACCGCCATCGTATATAAAAAGTTAATTACTGGACTTAACAAAATAGCATTGATTCTAACCATTGAATACCTAGAGTCATAATATGACTGATTCGTTTCTTCAAATTCTTTCTGCAGTCTTCTTTCCTGTCTAAATTGCTGAATTATCGACATACCGTTGATTGTTTCCGCTAGTTTTGTATTCAATGAGCTTAACTTCGATTTCATTTCGATATAGGTTTTCGAGCTATATACTTGATAAAAGCGAATCACTAACAGTAATACTGGCGCAAATAATAAAATCCATACGGCAACTGACGCGTCCAGGAAAAACATTGCTCCTAGCGAGATCACAACACCGAACACACCTTGCATAATCGTAAGGAAAACATTCCAAAAATCTTTCATCGCTTCTGTATCGTTCGTCGCTCTGGTAATGATCCAGCCTGTAGAAGTCTGGTCAAAAAAGCGCATGCCTAAACTATGGAGCTTTGTATATAAACTTTCTCTAATATGTTTGACTGTTTTTTCTGAGGCCATATTGAAAATATACAATTCAAAATACCAGACAATCATTCTAATCAAGGTAACGCCAAAATGAAGTGAAGCAAAGAAAATAATTGTACGTAACGTCGCTGCACCAGGTGTTAAATGGTCATCAATAAACACTTGAATGATTCTCGGGAGAATGGCATTGATTATAGCCAATACAACACTTAAACTGATTGCAATCGCAAACTGGTATCTATATGGATGAGCATATTTAAGAATGCGTTTAAGGACATGCATTTGCTCTTTAAAAGGCATCGTCTGTTTCTTTGACATTTCTTGCTGTTCCATTATAGCTCATCCCCTTCCAGTTTTTGCTCTAATTGCTGTTGTTGGTACATATCTTTATACCATCCGTCTAAAAGGAGCAATTCATTATGTGTTCCTCTTTCTACGATCGTTCCTTTTTCTACAACAACGATCTCTTCGGCATGCATAACAGAACTGATTCTATGTGCAGCGATAATCGTTGTCTGATCTTTTCGTTTTTGTTTCAGTCCAGAAAGAATAGTCTCTTCTGTTTTTGCATCTACGGCAGATAACGAATCATCCAGAATCATTAACTCTGGATTTGTTATGATCGCTCTCGCAATAGATATTCGCTGTTTCTGTCCGCCGGATAACGAAACGCCTCGTTCTCCCACTTGTGTGTCGTAACCGTTCGGTAGTTGAAGAATATCTTCATGTATATCCGCTAGTTTCGCAGCTTCTTCTACTACACTTTGCGGCATAGTCGGATCAGCAAACCGAATATTATCTCTGATTGTTGTAGAGAACAAGTAGTTATCTTGTGGTATATAACCGATCTGTTGTAACAAGGCATTAAGTGTGTAATCTTTAATATCGTAACCACCGTAGGTGACTAGACCTTTATAATGATCATATTCTCTTAATAAAAGCTTAAGAATCGTTGTTTTTCCAGCACCCGTTTTTCCTACCACACCTAATGTATGACCTTTTTTCAGATTGAAATGTACGTCATGTAAAGTGACCACTTCGTCATCAGGATAAGTGAATGCTCTTATTTCAAATTCAAGATTTCCATTTATCGGTGTATCAATAGAGCCATCTCTTTCGATGATAGAAGATTCTTCTCTTAAAAGATTTTCGATACGATCATAACTAGCTGATCCTCTTTCAATAATATTAAATAATCTCCCTATGGCGAACATCGGCCAAACCAACATTCCTATATAATTGATAAAGGTAACAAAATCCCCAATCGTTATTTCATTGCCTGTAATCAAAATCCCCCCTACCAGAATCGTCAGGAAGTATGAGACACCCATGATCAATGTAATTGCCGGGTCAAACAATGAATCTATTTTGTAAACGAGTCTATTTTTTGCGACTACGTTATCTGTTTGCACTTTAAATTCTTCAATATCCTCTGCTTCTTGACCAAACGTTTTCAGTACTTTTATACCTTGAATACTTTCTTGTACTTTGTCATTTAATTGCGAGAAGGAGGCTTGTGCATCTCTGAAACGAAGGTGTAATTTACGACCTAAAACTCTGGAAGAAATGGCTAGTAATGGTAACGGAATGACAGCTAATAACGTTAGTCTCCAGTCAACTAAAAAAATCATGGCTAATAATGTCGTTAACCCTACACTGATCGCATCTGCCATAGTGAGAATTCCGCCTCCAGCAACCATGCGTAGCCCTCTTAAGTCATTCGTTGCATGAGCCATCAAGTCTCCTGCACGATATTTTTGAAAAAACTGACTATCCATATTGGTAAAATGATTATATAATTGCGCTCTTACTAACTGCTCCAACTTTGCAGCATTTCCCCATATTCTCATTCGCCAGATGTATCGGAATAAATATTGGCCAACAGCTGAAGCAGCTAATATGCTTAGCCAAAATGTCAATGAATGACTTGTTATACTATTTGTTTCAATCTCATCTACGACGATTCCGATAATTCTCGGAGGGATTAATTGAAGTAAAGCTACTGTAATGAGAGAAAATATCCCTATAATATATGATTTTTTTTCTTGACGGAAAAACCAACCTAACCGCTTGAATATGTCCATAGAATCTTTTCTCCTGTTCTCTTATTTTGAATCCTTATCTGCTGTTATAACTGATTATGACACTGTGTCATACCGATTTAAAAAAAGAACGGGCAAAATTGCTGCCCGCTGATCAAATCATAACCGTAATGTGATTATTGACTAAATAGAAAAAATAGTCAAAACTTATTACTTCTTATTTTTTGGATTCTTTTTTTGTTGAGATTTCATTTGACTCATCATCTGATTGATTTTTCTTTCAGAAGGTTTTTGACCCATTTGAAGCATCATCATACGCAGCATATTTTCATCGATTGGTGGATTCTTTTCAAAATAATCCATCATGTACTTTCTTGAAATGAAAAACCCACCAACTAAACCTACGATAAGTGCGATCACAATTAAAAGAATAGCTATTCCTGTTTGCATATTCATACTCCTCTCTTCAACATACTTATTATTTAACCACTACTTCACATTGAATATTGATTATTTCTTTTATAAAGCAGCTCTAAATACTCACTCGACTATTTTACACAACTTTCAACAAAAAATAAACCTTTAGTCTATTAATATTGTTGGTTTCAGAATAAAAACAGTGATTCTGTCGATATCAGTCAAGCCCAAGAAGAGACATTGTACGTCCTAGTATCTTCTAAAAGGGTCATTGACAGCGACAAAATCACTGCTCATTCAATCTCGATTATTTACTTAAGTGATAAATAAGTGTTTACAACGTTTTCTGTAGTGAAACCATAAGATTCAACAACAGCATTACCGTTACCACTAGCTCCAAATTTATCGATAGCGATGATTGCACCATTATCTCTAGTGTATCGATCCCATCCGAATGAAGAGCCCATCTCGATTGCTACGCGTTTTGTTACGCTAGCTGGTAAAACAGATTCTTTATATTCAGCAGACTGCAGATCGAACAAGTCTTGACTTGGCATAGAGACAACAGAAACATCTTTACCTTGTTCTTTTAATGCTTTTTGTGCTTCAACTGCAAGTGATACTTCAGAACCAGTAGCAATTAAAATACCTTCTGGAGTCTCTGAATCGGCAGGTGAAATCACATAAGCACCTTTTTGAACACGTTCTCTCGCTAACTCTTTTGAGTTTTCTAATACAGGAAGATTTTGACGAGTCAATACAAGCATTGTTGGTCTGTCAGTAGATTTAAGCGCAATCTCCCAAGCAGCTGCAACTTCATTCCCATCAGCAGGTCTAATTAATGATAAGTTATGCATACCTCTAAAGCTTGATAACTGTTCAACTGGCTCATGTGTTGGACCATCTTCTCCAACAGCGATTGAGTCGTGTGTCATCACATAAATTGCAGGAATCCTAGATAAAGCTGCTAGACGAACTGCTGGACGTAAATAATCACTGAAGACAAAGAATGTACCGACGTAAGATTTTGTACCACCGTGAAG
Organism: Marinilactibacillus kalidii; assembly: GCF_017599325.1. Classification (GTDB taxonomy): domain Bacteria; phylum Bacillota; class Bacilli; order Lactobacillales; family Carnobacteriaceae_A; genus Marinilactibacillus; species Marinilactibacillus kalidii. The sequence goes on from NZ_JAGFVM010000025.1 coordinate 55,882, forward strand.
TAAAATACCATTCAATGCAGCAGTCATTGCAAATTCTCTTACACCGTACCAGATATTTCTACCTTCATATTGACCAGGTTGGAAATCTGTTTGTTTTTTCATCATAGTATTATTTGATCCAGAAAGATCGGCAGATCCGCCCCATAAGTTTGGAACATTCTCAGATAATGCATTTAAGACTTCTCCACTTGATGCTCTAGTAGCAGTAGCACTATCTCCGACAGAATAAGTCGGTAATTGTTCATCCCAATTGCTTGGAAGATTGCCACTTAGTGCAAGTGTGAATTGCTCAGCTAATTCAGCATGCTCAGCTTTGTATTCTTCTATTAAAGTGTTCCAAGACGCTTCAGCTTCGCTACCTTTTTCAATCATGTGTTCCTTGAAGCGATCAGTAACTTCTTGAGGTACGAAGAAATCTTCGCCTTCCCATCCGTAAGCTTTTTTAGCGGCAGTAACGCCATCTGGTCCTAGTGGTGCACCGTGAACTGTATGTGTACCTGCATTTGGCGCGCCAAAACCTATTACTGTTTTAACTTCAATCAATGTCGGTTTATCTGTAGATTGTTTCGCAGCAGTGATGGCTTTATCGATTGCTTCCAGGTCATTACCATCTTCGACAAGAATATGTTCCCATCCATAAGCTTCAAATCGTTTACCAACGTCTTCTGTAAATGCTTTTGAAGTCGGTCCATCTAAAGAAATGTCATTTGAATCATAAAGCATGATCATTTTACCTAATTTAAGATGCCCTGCTAAAGAAGCAGCTTCTTGAGATACACCTTCCATTAAATCGCCGTCACCACAAAGCGCATAAGTATAGTGGTCTACAACATTATGTTGTCCACGGTTATACGTAGCGGCTAAATGTGCTTCAGCCATAGCCATACCTACTGCGTTAGCAACACCTTGTCCTAAAGGACCAGTCGTTGCTTCAACACCATCCGTATAATGTACTTCTGGGTGTCCAGGTGTGCGGCTATCTAGTTGACGAAAGTTTTTTAAGTCATCAATTTTCACATCGTAGCCTGCTAAATGTAACAAACTATAAAGGAGCATTGATCCGTGTCCGGCAGATAAAACAAAACGGTCACGATCAAACCATTTAGAATTTTTCGGGTTAACTTTCAAGTGACGTGTCCATAACGTATAAGCCATTGGTGCTGCCCCCATTGGTAAACCAGGGTGTCCAGAATTTGCTTTTTGAACGCCGTCAATACTTAGAGTTCTAATTGTATCTACAGCCATTTGATCAGTTTTATCAAACAAGTAACTTCATTCCTTCCTATTGCTAAAAATGGTAACGCTCTACTTTATTGTACCTTTTAAATTAATTTTTTTCAACGCTTTCATTACATATGCGTAAAATAAACAATCAGTAATATGGTGTTAATCTCTACCATGTATACCTTTATCACGCTGTATACCTTTTAACTTTTCAGGTGTCACGTCTTTACCATCTGGATCGACAACTTTCATTCCTTCAATATGATTTCTCATACCCGATCTAAATGCTTTAATATACTTCTCTCTTAAATCTTTCTGCTCAGCTTTTTCATCTGCAGACAATCCTTCACTTCTTTGTTTTCTAACTAATTCATTGATTCTATCTAATTGCTCTTTTGCTAACATATTTTTCCTCCTGAATTGAAACTTTTTTTAAAAAATCCTCAAAATTATTCTTGTGTATTGCGAACAACCAGTATAATACAAAAACACTTGAGAATCTAACTTTTAAGCGATATTTCTTGTTCCTTCGAACATTCGTTTGATTAGATGTTCGGTATATGATATAATTTTACTAAAGTTTACGAACAATGTGAACTTTTAATCACTGAATCATACATTAGACTACTATTATACTTAACATTAGCGATAATTTGAAGGGACGAGGTGTTACAATATGACCACTAGAGGCCGTAAAGGTGAAAAACAAATAGAAATTTTACGTTACATTCACGAACAAGTTAACAAACGAGGATATCCGCCTACTGTTCGAGAAATTGGATCAGCTACTGATCTTTCTTCTACTTCTACTGTTCATGGACATTTAGCAAGACTTGAAAAAAATGGTTTTATCTTACGAGATCCATCTAAACCTAGAGCCATTGAGTTTACTAAAGAAGGCTTAATTAAAATTGGTATTGATGAATTTGAAAATCATATCCCACTTTTAGGTGTGGTTACTGCTGGCGAACCTATCTTAGCTGTAGAAGAAGCCACAGACTATTTCCCGATTCCAAACGACTTAGAAATTGAAAAAGGCAACTTATTCATGCTGACGATTCGTGGAAACAGTATGATCAATGCTGGTATTTTAGACGGAGATCAAGTGATCGTTAGAAAACAAGAAACTGCTCAAAATGGTGATGTCGTTATTGCTATGACTGATGAAGACGAAGCAACCTGTAAGAGATTTTATAAAGAACAGGGACATATACGTCTGCAACCTGAAAATGATACGATGGACCCTATTATTCTTCCAAACGTATCGATCTTAGGAAAAGTCGTTTCACTTTATCGTGCACATATTTACTAAGCAATCACAAAACTCAAAGCAGCAACCTCTTATTATATTTAGAGGTTGCTGCTTTTTTAAAATCCGTATGACTCTTCTTGCGCTGACCAAATTTCTTTATAAGCAGTTGCCAAGACAAGTGTATCTTCTATCAGCTTGTCAATTCTGAAGTGAATGTCATCGTTAATGATTTTTCCACCTTGATAATCTGTATCTAATAAGAAAACATAATTCGGTACAATACTCGATTTCATATAACTGAGTATTGGTTTCAGTTGTTGTTCCGGTATTAAATAATGACGATCTGAACCAGCTGTCGCAACGATCGCAGAGACCTTATTTTGCAGTGCACTTTGAGGAAGTAAGTCAAAGACATTTTTTAAAACAGCTGGTATAGATGCTTGGAAGATAGGTGTAACGATCATTAACACATCTGCAGCCATTATGGTTTCAGTGATCATTTTATTATCACCTTCATAGTCTAAATAATTTCTTCCGTCACTGAAAGTCATTTGGTAGTCTTTTAAGTCGATTATACTGACGTCATGTGCTTCTCCATAGGATGTTTTAAGACTTTCTATCATTCTATTTGCAACGATAGACGATTTTTCCCCTACGTTAGAGCCTGCTAATACTACTACGTTCATTTTTTATAAAACTCCCTTTATTTCTTAGTATATTTTCGGATAGCTGGTAATATTTTTTCACCAATAATATCAATGTTCTTTTTAATGTGCTCCATTGATACACCACCAAAATCAAGTTGCGCGATATAGCGTTGATTCCCAAACAATTCATGCTGATAAAGAATTTTTTCAATAATCAATTCTGGATCACCAACGTTAATGACACTTCTGTAGTCTTGCCCATGCGCAAATGCTTGTTTAGGAAATCCTTGACCATTCGTTCTTTTCATTCCTTCGTTGACATGTGGATAATATTCTTTGAATGCATCCATCTTATTTTCACTCGCATAAAAGAATCCAGCTGTAGCAACGGGCAATGTTTTAGTATCAAATCCAGCATTTGCTGCTGTTTCTCTATAAAGATCAATCGGTTTTTTAAATTCTGAAGCTGGTCCACCAAGGTGCGCTTGATACATTGGCACACCTATCAATCCTGCTTTTTGAGCAGATGCGTAAGAACCACCGACAGCTCTCCAGATTGGTAATCCTTTACGTTCGTTCGCAGGTCTAGGAATGACATGAGCATCTCTTAAAGCTGCACGGTATTGCCCTTCCCAGTTGATTCTCTCATTTTCATTGATACCTAGCAGTAGATTGAATTTTTCTTCAAATAGTGCTTCATAGTCCTGCAAATCATAACCGAGCAATTCATAAAGTCCGATTCTAGAAGCACGTCCGGCTACTACTTCCATTCTTCCATCTGAGATAAGATCGATCGTAGCAGCATCTTCAAATACTCGAACAGGATCTGATGTACTAATAATGGTTGCACCAGAAGATATTTTGATATTCTTTGTTGCCTGTGCAATGGCAGATAAAATAACCATGTGAGCTTGTGAAATAAAGTGATCTTGATGTGACTCTCCTAATTGAAAAATATCGATACCTGCATCATCAGCTAATTCAGCCGTTTCGATAATTTCTTTGATACGTTGTTGAGCAGAGATTTTTTTACCAGTGTGTGGGTTAGCTAAATGGTCTCCTAGTGTGTATAGTCCAAACTCTAGCCCTTTGGACTCATCAATCTGTGGTAATACTCTTGGATTAGTCATTCATTATCATTCCTCTTATATTTAGTAAGTTAATTATACCGATAATACATATTAATTTGAAGTAGGTACTTTATAGTGCTATAGTATACTTAATATACTAATGGAGATGTTTAAATGATTGATGATTTACAACCTAGCCACTGTAAAGTGAAAGAACCGCTAGAAATACTACTTGGAAAATGGACACCTGTTATCCTTTTAAATTTGATGCACACTAGTCCGATGCGTTTCAGCGAAGTGAAAAGAGCTATACCGGACATCACACAAAAAATGTTGACAAAACAGCTGAGAGAACTTGAATCACAAGAAATTATAACGAGAGAAGTTTATCCAGAAGTTCCACCACGTGTTGAATATGCGATAACGCCTTATGGTCGTACGTTAGAACCCATCTTAGATGCTTTGCATAAATGGGGAATCGAACATAAAAAGAGACTTCAATCCTCTCATTAAAAATGAAAACACTGCATCCGAATGAACTGTTAAACAGTTTCCATTCGGATGCAGTGTTTTTTTTTTTAGTATTCCATTAATGTAAAGATATCGTAGCCTTTGATTTTATCTCTGCCGTTCAATTCTTTTAATTCAATAAAGAACGCAGTGCCAACAACTTCTCCGCCAAGCTTTTCAACTAACTCGATCGTAGCCGCTATTGTTCCACCAGTAGCTAGTAGATCATCACAAACTAATACTTTTTGACCTGGTTTAATGGAGTCGCTGTGTAGTTGTAAAATATCACTACCGTATTCAAGACCGTAGCTGACTTCGATCGTCTCTCTGGGTAACTTACCTTTTTTACGACAAGGTGAAAAACCGATACCTAATTCGAATGCCACTGGACATCCGACGATGAAGCCTCTTGCTTCAGGTCCAACGATAACATCCACTTCTTTATCTTTCGCGTATTCAACAATCTTTTGTGTTGCCTCACGATAAGCTTCACCATCAGCCATCAATGGGGAAATATCTCTAAAGGTAATTCCTTTTTGTGGAAAATCCGGTACATCCGCTACATAGTTTTTTAAATCCATTTTTATTCTCCTTTTGTTAGTTAAATGTCTTTAAACTAAGTTTTTCAGTGTATGGGTCAGTTCTTTAAATGAACTATAGACGACTGTCTCTTCAACAGCGATATTCTCTAATCTTTGTTTGTAAACAGCTGTCTCCTCAATCGTCATCTTATTAGCTTCTGCATTCACACTGAGCAGTCCGCTATCTATTGTAACAAATCCCGCTTCTAAAAACACCTTGATTATGAATTTTAAAATCGTTTTATCGATTTTCAAGTAATCCGCCAACAAAGAACCTTTTTCTTTAAGATTAATTTTCTTATGTTTTGCTAGAAATTTATAGACTTTAGCAAACTGATCTCTCGTAGGCATTCCTAAAAGATAGTCCTTACTTTTTGTGTAAAAAATACAATAGACTGTTTGATCATCACTTTGTTGAAGTGTAGACTGAATCATTTCCAAAGAATTGGGACAATCGACTAAAACATATGGTCTTGTTGCTTTAAAGGCTTTAGCATCGGCAATTGTATCTATATGCTGACTATCAGACATTTCTGAAACAAAAGGACGATACTTCTCGTAATTTTTTTCATCATAAAAAATATACGTTACCCCTTCAAGTAATAAGTCTGATTTCTTCAGTTCTGTTGTTCGTTTGTCTATAACCACTTGATTTAAAAATTTCATATCTGTCAATTGCATTTGCGGCTTTTTATTGCCATTCCACTCATTGATTTCGATCGTCCCAACAACTGAAATCGGTGTGACAGATTTCAAGGCTTCCGCCATAGCACCATAGTTAAAGGCAATAATATCCAATGGCGAACCGTTTTGATCAATTTTTAATTTTAAGTGTGTTCTATCAGCACCAATTGCTCTAGCCTCGATTGGCGTAACTTCAGAGAATAAGAAAACAGGTTTCGGGTTATTCGTACCGAATGGCTTAAGTAATTCGATCTCTTTGATCGCCTTCAAATCTACTTGTTCAACAGTCACTTCTTCTTCGATCATCAGTTCATCAACAAAGTCTGTAGACTGCTGCACTTGATCTGCTGTTTCATTAAGCGCTTCTTTCAATGGCATGATATTTTCTACAGGTAATGTCATCCCTGCGGCCATATGATGGCCGCCGAAATGTTTGAAAAGGTCTCTATTATGATTACAACTTTCATATAAGTTAAAGGCTTTTATACTTCTAGCAGATCCTTTTGCTTCTTGAGTTGAAGGATTGATGTTTAAAACCACTGCAGGTTTTCCAGTCTCATTTACAATCCTACTAGCTACAATACCTAGTACGCCTTCATGCCAACCTTCTTTTGCCAAAACGTAGACAGAAGCTTCATTTTGTTGTTTTAATAGATCCATTGCTTCTTGTGTGATTTGCATGACGATTTCTTTGCGTTCTTTATTTTTTTCATCCAGTAAATGCGCGATTTCTTGTGCAACTTCTTCATCAAATGTTGTCAGTAATTCAACTACTGGTGTCGCGTCTCCTAATCTACCAATTGCATTTATAGGAGGGGCAACTTTAAACCCAATAGTTGTTTCATCAATCTCTTTTAAAGACAGAGATAATGCACTAAATAAACTGATCAGTCCAACTCGTTGTGTTTGCTTAAGTGTTTTTAAACCAAAGTTGACGATTGCCCTATTTTCATCCGTTAAAGAGACAAGATCTGCTATCGTACCAATCGCCGCTAAATCAAGTAATTCTGCAGGCAAATCACCCAGTAGTGCTGTAGCTAGTTTGAGTGCTACCCCTGCACCAGATAGGTCACTAAATGGATATTCACCTTCTGGATGATTCGGATGAACGATTGCTACTGCATTTGGAAGGATGTCTGGCAATTCATGGTGGTCAGTGACAATTACATCGATTCCTTTTTCTTGAATGGCATTGATGGCCTCATTACCAGCTACGCCGTTATCTACAGTGATGATCAATTGCGTACCATTTTCCTTGAAATAGTTAAAAGCTTTTATGTTAGGTCCATAACCATCTACGAATCGATCTGGAATAAAATATTCGACGTTTGCACCAATAGCTTCCAGCGTTTCGTACAAGATCGCTGTACTCGTTACACCGTCCGCATCGTAATCCCCGTAAACCATGATTTTCTCACCAAGCTCGACAGCACTTGAGATTCTGTCTACAGCTTTTTGCATATCATGCATAAGAAACGGATCATGGAACCAAGAATCATCTGGAGAAATAAATCGAGTGATTTCTTCCGCAGTACTCAATCCTCTATTTAGACAAAGCGTAATAAAAAAAGGCGAGCGATTTAATTCTTCCGAGAGTTTTTGTATTTTACTTTGATCATGTTTGTTGTGAATGGTCCATTTTTTCGACTGTTTAAAGCTCAATATATTCACTCCTTGAATCTAATAAATGCTAACAATAAAAAAACAAGAGCAGTGGCTATTTACGCTCCAAAGCTCTTGCTTATCATTCTATTTATCGTCTAGAAGCTGGACGCCTATTCCAATCAATCCTGGTCCAGTATGAACACCTAAAGCAGGACTAACTTGATCGAAAAAGATTTGTTCGTGATTCGGCAATTTCGTTTTCAGTTCTTCTTTGATTAATTTAGCTTCTTCGATAGCCGTTTCTCCACCATAAGCAACCGCTAAGTTATATTTTTCAGACTGTGAAGCATATGCTTCTACTAATTCAATGGTTCTTTTGATCGATTTGGCGTTACCTCTCACCTTAGCTACTGTGTGATAGATGCCTTCTTCATTACACGTAATAATCGGTTTCAAATTCATCACACTACCTAAAACGGATTGAACGAGTCCAATTCTCCCACCCTTTTGAAGATACTCTAATGTCGGAACATGGAAGTAGACTTTAGCTTTATCAGCACTCTTGACAAGGTTCTTTTTGATTTCTTCAAAAGATAGTCCTTGATCGATTTGGTGAGCTGCTTCAACTGCTGAGAGTCCAGACCCGATACCAATATTTTTCGTGTCTAAAACGAATATATCTAAGCCTTTGTAGTCCTCAGCAACTAGTCTAACCATATTATTCGTTCCACTTAAACCACTGGAAATGGTAATAGCTATGACTTTATCATATCCTTCAGCTTTGATTTCATCGAAAATGCCTTTAATGATCTCTCCATCTGGTAAAGAGGTTTTAGGAATCTCTTTCTCCATACGCTTGTAAACTTCTTCAGCTGTGATATTAAGTTTATCTGTAAATTCACCATCTTTAAAGATGATTTTTAGTGGAATCACTTTTACATTATATTTTTCTATGATCTCTTCAGGAACGTCTGCGCCAGAATCTGTCATAATGGCAATTTTTTCTTTATCCATACGTCCTCCTGTTCTTAATATTAAAAAGTTTTATTTTCAACAGGCGTATTTTCTGTTGAATTCAATTCGTTGTTTGCACGTGCTTCTTTAACTTCTTCTTCTTTTAAGCGTAAAGTTTCTTTTAATTGGTCAATTTCATTTTCGTATTTGGCTTCTAACTCATTTACACGAGCGTTTTCACTATCTTTTGCAGCTGTAGAAGATTTCTCAGCTTCTTTTCTCAATTTCGTTTCTTGAAAAAGTTTCACAGTCGATAGCAGTGTAGCTATGAGTGCTCCTAAGAGGATAGAGCCAAGGATAACGATAATTAGCGGCCATTCATATGTGGCAAAGCCAAAACTGACGGGTACAGAATCTACATTTAATACAGAAAGTATTGCTCCGATAAATAAGAGTATAAATGCACCAACAAAACTCCATTGTTTTTTCATGATTGTTATCTCCTTTTAACCTATTATACTTGAAGAATAACATGTTATGAAATTATTTTCACTGATAGTGAATTATTTCATATCAAAATTATTGATAATCAAGTAGTCGCCTAATCTAGGAAATAAGTTATAAAATTTAGAAGCGACATTCAAACTAAATGGCAACGTCACTTCACGTTTGTTCGTACCAATAACATTAATCGTCTTTTCGGCTACTTCTTCACTTGTTAATACAAATGATCTTATCTTGTCAAGGTAGTTTCCTGAAGGGTCAAAGCTATCAAAGAAAGCCGTGTCAACTGGACCTGGATTGATCGTTGTCACTTTAACGTTCAAGGGTGCTAATTCTAATCTAAGTGCATTACTAAACCCAATCACTGCAAATTTTGTTGCTGAATATACCGCAGCTTTAGGCGTAGCAACCTTACCAGCAATCGAAGCAACATTAATAATATGACCACTTTGTTTTTCAGCCATTTGAATAGCTGCCAATTGTGATAAATAAAGGACTGCTAAGACATTCACTCTAAACATATTTTCAGCTTTATTTAAATCGTAGCTTACAAATTCTTCTGTATGACCAAATCCTGCATTATTGATTAGAACATCGATTGTCCCTACTTCCGATTCAATATTAGCCATTGTTTGTTCGATAGCGTCAGGATTGGATACGTCCAATGGATAAACATGAACATCGGCAGTCGTCAAACCTAAACAATGATTTCTAACCTCTTCAAGCCTATCTTCTCTTCTTGCACAAAGAACGAGCGTTGCTCCTTTTTTAGCAGCAGCATACGCCATTTCTTCACCGATACCCGATGAAGCACCTGTAATCAATACAATTTTACCTTTTAAGTCCATCATTTATGCTCGTCTCCTTCTTTTTCAAGTGGAATAGAAATTTCTTTCAAATCATGCATAACATATGTTTCAGTAAAAATGCACTGGGCTTCTTTTTGTAACTCATATACATCGTTACTTAAATAACGCGCACTGATATGTGTCAATAATAGTTTTTTAACGCGTGCATCTCTGGCAATCTCAGCAGCTTGCACATTTGTTGAATGGTTATAACTAGATGCTAACTTTACATCTGCATGGTTAAATGTACTTTCATGTACAAGTACATCAGCATTCAATGCGAGTTCTTTGCTTGCATCCGTTTTAACCGTATCACCTAATATCGCTATCGTTCTTCCCTTTTGGGTAGGACCTACGAAATCACGACCATCGACCTCACGACCGTCTTCTAATGTTACAGTTTCGCCATTCTTCAACTTGCCAAACAATGGACCAAAAGGCACGCCAGCAGCCTTCAATTTTTCAGCTTGAAGCGTACCTTCGTGATCTGCCTCTTCAATTCTAAAACCAAAAGAGGGCATGCCATGCTTTAATTTTCTAACAGTCACTTTAAACTGATTGTCATCGAAAATAGTATCTCCATCATTAAATTCTACAAATTTAATGGGATATTTAATGTGCGTTCCTGAATAGCGTAGACACGATAAGACATATTGTTTGATCCCTACAGGACCATAAATAGTTAATAGTGTGTCTCCACCCTGAAAAGCCCGACTACTCAGTAAGCCTGGGAGACCAAAAATATGGTCCCCATGCATATGGGTAATAAATATTTTTTCGATTTTTCGCGGTTTCAAAGTTGTGTGTAGTATTTGGTGTTGCGTTGCTTCACCACAATCAAACATCCATACACTATTTCTTTCTTCTAATAATTTCAATGCGATACTTGATACATTTCTGTGTTTAGCTGGAACGCCGGACCCAGTTCCTAAAAATAATAAATCCATAACTGTCCCCTAATTTAAATTCTGACTTCCTTATTTTATCATTTATTCTACAAACTCAAACTCAAAATTGTCGATACGAACAGTATCACCATTAACAGCACCTTTAGCTCTCAGCGCTTCATCAATACCCATACCACGAATTTGACGGGCAAATCTCATGATTGATTCATCGTGCGCAAAGTTCGTCATTTTATATAGCTTCTCTAGTTTCTCACCTGAAAGAACCCATGTACCATCTGGCTCTCTCATAATATTAAAGTGGTCAACAGCAGGTGTATGTTTATAAAGAACTCTTTCTTCTTCTTCGGTCTCTTCATCATATAGAGGGAATTCTGGCGTCGTTTCAAGTAATTCAGCTGTTCTAGATAAGACAGCTGTCAATCCACGCTGAGAGATTGCTGAAACTTCAAAGATTTCAACTTCTTCTCCAAGTTCATCTAATTTTTCTCTAAAAGTTTTTAAGTTTTCCGCAGAGTCTGGCATATCCATTTTATTGGCAATAATGATTTGCGGTCTTTCTCTTAGTTTAAGATCATATTCTTCTAGTTCTTTGTTGATCGTAATGTAGTCATCAATCGGCACTCTGCCTTCAATCCCACTCATATCAACAACATGAAGAAGTACACGTGTACGCTCGATATGTCTAAGGAATTCGATTCCAAGACCAACACCTTGTGATGCTCCTTCAATCAATCCTGGCATATCAGCCAACACAAAACTCTGTCCTTCTTCCGTTTCAACCATTCCTAAATTGGGTACAATCGTGGTGAAATGGTAAGCGCCTATTTTAGGTCTAGCAGCTGATACAACTGACAATAGTGTTGATTTCCCAACAGATGGGAATCCTATAAGACCTACATCAGCTAGTACTTTCAATTCAAGTTCTATTTCTTTTTCTTCTCCAGGTTCGCCGTTTTCAGCGATTTCTGGTGCTGGGTTACGAGGTGTAGCGAAACGAATGTTACCACGTCCGCCACGTCCACCTTTAGCTATGACAGCTTCTTGACCTTGATTGACTAGATCGGCATACATTTGTCCAGTTTCCGCATCTTTCACGATTGTGCCAGGTGGTACTTTTACGTACAAATCCTGTGCACCGCGTCCGTGCTTACTCTTAGACATACCATTATCACCATTTTTTGCTTTAAAGTGTCTATTATATCTGAAATCCATTAAGGTTCTAAGACCTTCATCAACTACAAATATAATATTACCACCGATACCGCCATCTCCACCGGCAGGTCCACCATCTGGTACATATTTTTCACGTCTGAAAGCTACCATGCCGTCTCCGCCATTACCTGCTTTTACGTTTACTTTTACTTGATCTAAAAACATTGACATCTAAAAATCCTTCTCTCCTGTACAGTACTGTTATGTTTCATTTTACACTATTAAAGACTAATTTACTAATCTTCTTAAATGATTGCATAATAAAAGCGGGTCAGGCCCGCTTTTAATTTGTATTAAGTTAACTAACTTAAATTTTTATGATTACCTTTACGTAGATAAATGACCAAAGGTATGGTCAGAACCTACAGCTAAATTAAAGCGAGATAGATTTCTCTTTTTATCTGATGTAACTTCAGTAGCTTGTTTATAATTTTCCATAAAGCGATCTGTTGCCTGATTCATATGCTCTTCGAAGAACAATTCAGCTGAAGCAACCTCTTCCTCTGAAAAATCTTTACTATGATGCATACTTGGTGCTTCATAACTGACTAATGATCCTAAGACACTAAATGCTGACTGTTTTTTTTCAGTGAAATCAACAATAAGCTGTCTTTTTTTCGTCTGTCTCATTTTTTTGACATTTAGCATCAAGTCTTCAGTTAAAAGCTCACTATCAAAATTAGAGGAGATGACGACACCATCTGCATTTGAAAGTCTATAGTTCATTGAAGAAAGATCAGCAGCATGTAAGCGAACTTCATTATGCTCAGATTTCGTCAAATATATCCAATCTTTTAACATCGTGACCATATGGTTACTGTTCATTGAGTTTTCATCTACGATTGTCAATGATTCAATATCCAATTCCAATAACATCTTAGAAAGATGAAGCATATCATAGTCTGTCCCGAATAAAACTAATTTTTTATCGACAAGTTCTCCTGCTTTATCTTTAAGCACTTCTATCGCTCTAGCAGGTTCTGTCAGATAAATCGGTCGCATTGTACTAGATAAACGCATCTTTCTAGAAAAATCAATCGCATTTTTAAATAATTCTCTAAGAACTTGACCTGAAACAGCTTCATCATTCGCTGTTTCTAGCGCAGCTTCAGCATATTTAAGTGTTGCAAATGATCCTCTAGCCTTGGATTCCATTCCACTAAGGATTGAGAATAGATGATTGATCACATCTTTATTGAATTTACTATACGTCTCTAAGATGATTTCTTTAAGTGGTTTGTCGGCATATTCAGATAAGTAACGCAATAAATCTCCATGTTTGAAGTTTTTCTCATCTACATTTAGATAATATTCGCTACGTACGTCTGATGACATAATACATACTTCTTGTACTCCTGGAAATGCACTGATATCTTTTAAGTGAGCAATTTTATCTTGTTCACTTAATTTGTATCTGTCAATATCTTCTACAGATACGGTATCCTGATTTACACCATACATTAATATTTTCAATTATGATCAGTCCTTGTACTAGCAAGTATTTCATTCCAGACTTCTTCTCTACCTTCCTTTGTTTCAGAAGAAAACATAATAACCTTGTCTTCTGTAGCCAATTGAAGGGTCTGGACAACTTGGTTGATGTGTTTATTTCGTTTAGATTTTTTGATTTTATCCGCCTTAGTCGCAACAACTAGAACTGGCAAATCATAATATTTCAAAAAGTCATACATTTGAATATCCAGTTCCGTTGGATGATGTCTAAGATCCACTAATAAAATGCTCAAACTGAGTTCTTCTCTACTAGAGAAATAAACATTCATCATGTCTCCCCATTTTTGCTGTTCTGCATTAGATACTTTTGCATAACCGTATCCCGGAACATCGACGAAGAATAGTGAATGTTCAATATCAAAATAGTTAAGTGTTCTTGTTTTCCCTGGTTTTCCAGAAGTTCTCGCTAATTTTTTTCGATTAACCATAGTGTTGATAAAAGATGATTTACCTACGTTTGAACGCCCAGCAAGTGCTACTTCTGGAAGTCCATCATCTGGATACTGAAGCGGAGAAACTGCACTAATGACGATTTCTGCATAATGAATTTTATTTATATCCATTTATTTTTTCTCCTATACTTTGTTTATTTCGATTAATATAATCCTGTATTAGTATATCATAATCTAAAAGTTTTTAAAGTCCTTCTTTAAACATTGTGACATTCACTTTCCTAATGTTACAAACGTGTGACATTCACTTTTAAACTTTTAGATAGAAGAGAAAAAGAGGCGACTACATCTCTGTAGGCACCTCTTGATGTCATGTATTAAATTAGGTTCTATAATATTTGGTGTTGGTGAGAATTCGCCAACACTATTTTTATGTAAAATGAAACAAGCGAGATTCTCTGATAGACTATAGTTACCACACCAAATCTATAGGAGGAATCTCGCTTGCTTGAATCTAATGATATCAAAAAATTGCTTCATATCCAAGATGAATCGATCACATTGACTCAGATCGATCGTCAAACCCTAAAAGGAACTTTAACCAATATTGTCAGTGGGACAATCACTTATACACCAGGCTATTGTCCTAAGTGCGGTGTTAAAAACGCCGATTATAACATTATTAAGTACGGAACCAAGCTAACTAAAATGGTCTGGAATAAGGTGGCTGGGTATCCAACGCGCCTTTATCTAAAGAAACAACGTTTCTATTGTAAGTCTTGTACACAGACCTTCTCTGCTCATTCCTCAGAAGTCGAAGAACATTGTTTTATTTCTAAGAAAGTAAAGCAACACATCGGCTTTCAATCAAGAGAAGATCTTTCTATGAAGTATATAGCAGAAGAACATACGGTATCACCTTCCACCGTTAAGCGAGTGATTAGCACATTCGCCCAAGTCTATTACCCTGACTTCCAATCTTTACCGCCTTGTTTGCTTTTCGATGAATTCAAATCAGTCAAAAATGTGAAAGGTTCGATGAGCTTCATTTACGCCGATGGCGATACACATGAGGTGATCGATATCCTTCCTGATAGAAGAAAAGCTTATCTCAAACTTCACTTTCAAAAGTATCCGCTAAAAGTGAGAGAGCAGGTAAAACTCATCGTGATTGATATGAACGCAGCTTATGAGTACTTTATAAGAGAGCTTTTTCCAAATGCAAAAATCATTATTGATCGCTTTCACATCACCCAGTTGATTAATCGATCTTTAAATAGAATCAGAGTAAAAATCATGAAACAATACAACCATTCTAGCTATCCGTCTAAAGGAAT
>NZ_JAGFVM010000026.1 GCF_017599325.1 Marinilactibacillus kalidii
GATCAGTTCTCCGAGAAAATATATCCAGTTTGAATCAAACGAATAAAACTAAAAACAAAGTATCGTACATTTTACACAGAACTCTGGACTTGACTAATTTTGGAGAACAATAATGATAATGAAAAAGCGTATTAAATGTATTCTTTGCAACAATAACTCCCACTACTACCGTCTTAGCTTCAAAAATAAATAACAAATCTGAAATTCTTAGTGACAATGAAATAATAAAAGATACGTTTTCTGTAAAAGAGTTAAACGAATCTGATTTAGCATTCGATGTAGAAGCATTTATTAAAGAACTCGAGTCGAACCCGAAAATATCTGCTATACTAAAAGAAAACTGGAATATTAAAGTTCAAGAGTATGAGAATGTTCCGTCGTTTGAACGGTGTGGCATTCTTCATTATGAGAAACCCCTCTTTCTTTTGGAACCCAGTATGACCGCCTTCCGTATATAGAATACGAAACAAATGGTTGCAAAAGTACCTAAATCCATCAGAGGTTACTTTACCTATAAGGCTATAGCTAATATCCTAAATATTGCATATGGTTTTCAAGGTTCCATAGAAAATATGGTGGCAAGAGCCTTCAGATATGTGGCTTAAATAATTATTGGTCAGGAGTAGCTGCTAGAACACTTGTATTTTTCTTGGTATACCTTAAAGGAAAGGCGATAAAACAATATGAAAATGATAAATATATTTTTTCAATATCTTTTGAGTGTGCTTCTCTCTTTAATGATCTGTAATGCTGTGAGAAATATTGACGATAGTAGCTTATTGAATGTATTTATAGGTATATTTACTATAAGTTTTGTAACTATTTCAAGCATGGTGATTTCAAGATATATAAATATAAAGACGGGTGAGTTTTCAAGTGACTTTTTCAATCCATTTCCTTTGTTTATTGGGATATTAATGGCAGGAGCAACATTAAACATGTTCTTCCCTGATTTGGTTTCACTTTGAAAAACAGGGTATTAACTTTTTTGAAGTGAGTTCTCAATCGCTTTTAGTAAATAAACCTAAAGTATCCTTTTAATAAAATTTGCGTCGCTAAGTAATTAGGTTCTGTAATAAATGGCGTTGGTGATTTCTCACCAACGCCATTTTTCTTCGTTTAAATTAGAAAACAAGTAAGTTCTCCCGTAAAATAATAGTCGACCAAAAGTAAATATACTTGGGAGCAATTCACTTACCTACATCAAATAATATACAAAATGTACGCAATATCCAAGATGAGAATATTATGTTTAAAGATAACTTTGTATCTTACAGTACGCATAAAAAGAAATATACTTTATCAATTTCAGGTATTCATCCCACTTATCTTAGAGTAAAGAAGCAACGATCGTTTCTGAGATGTTATGGGGAGCTACCTAGAAAGTCTAACAAGCTGTTCTTAAGTCTGTTGGACACAACGTCTTAAAGTCGTTAAAATGACTTTTAGATCAACCAACTAGTCCTGAACTGTCAGGCTATATGAAAACTAGCTTAAAGACATTGAAAGCTCATTTCCCACATATCAAAAATACCACGAGGTAACAAATAATCGCATCTTTACACTACGACTAATAATGTTTGTTTTAATCGTTATGATCTTTGCTCTTCTATATTCAACTTTCTATTTCAATCCAATTCCGCCAATCCTGCGAGCAGTATTTCTATATACACGAAGAAAACTGCTTGGTCGTCCAGAAAGTGTGTCGTTGATCTTGAAACGAGTGGTAGATTGATCGTCAAATCTACTTCCCTGCTTAAGGGTGTACTCGGATTCATTGTAATCAAGACACCTGTTGCTTGATTCATTTTAAACTGCTTAACGATATCATCGTAATAACTGGAGCCTTTTATGGTGAAAATAATGACTAGATCATTTTCTTTTAGTGAATTAACGATATCTTTCATCAATAAAAGATCCGTTGTATATTCACAGTCATAACCGATTTTTGCCATTCGCATTCGGAGTTGTTGTGCGGCCATACCGGTCCGATTGTAGCCAAATATCTTTATTCGATTAGACTCACCGATCAAACGACAAAAAGCTTTGTGTTCTTTTTCTGTTACTGTTTGTGCGATTTGTCTGATATGATCACTATAGACCGAGGTGAGTGACTGGATAATTGGTAGCTCTTCTTCATTTTCTGTTTTGTGCGATACGAGAAACTTAGATAATGAAAATCTAAATTCAGAATAGCCTTGGTAACCAATTTTTTGACAGAGTCTGATGAAGGCTGTCTTAGAGGAACCGGCTTCTTTTGCCAACTCTTCCGCCGTTAATTGCACCACTAGTATGGGATCTTCAACAATATAACTCGCTATTCTTTTTTCAGACTTAGTAAAGCTTTCCATATTTTTTTCGAGTCTATCTACAGGGTTCATATATCTGTATCCTCTCTTGTTCATGTTCTCTACTGGCTGTTCATTCATTTCTATTATACCGTTATTACAATTGAAAGAAATCATTCTTTTCGGACTTAAGTTCTTTTCAATATTGAAAATAAGTCCTTTTTGCTGTATAACTAATATAAAGGAATACAGACTCAAATTAAAGGAGAAAAATGATGACAAATAAAAAGCAGCCGAATATCGTGATGGTTGTCGCCGATCAATGGAGAGCAGATTCTATCGGTTACAACGGCAATCAAGCTATTAAAACACCCCATATTGATCAACTTGCTGAAGAAGGCGTTAGTTTCTCCAACGCTTTTTGTCAAAACCCCGTATGTGTTCCCAGTAGAAATTCGTTTTTAACCGGCTGGTATCCTCATACAAAAGGCTTCCGTACCATGCATAATCTAATGGACGACACCGAACCTAATATTTTGAAAACATTAAAAAATAATGGTTACCATGTTTATTGGGGTGGTCGAAATGATAGCATCAAAGTAGATGGAGATCTTTCAAAATTCGCTACTACAGTGGATGATCAGTTTTCTGCTAAGATGAAAGAAATGATGAGTCAAAAAAAATCAGCGCCCGAACATGCAAAAGCTGATGCTGATAAAAAGCCTGATTACTCGCACTATAAAGGTGTGAAAGAAACAGTTCACCACCTTGATCAAGACCAATTGGAAAGTACGATTGAATTCATTAAGAATGATACTTTTGGCGATGATCCTTTTTGTGCTTATGTAGCATTGAGCTTACCTCACCCACCCTACAGTGTGGATCAAGAATGGTTCGATAAAGTGGATGCCGCATTAGTCGATGAAGCTGTCCGCTTAACCGAAGACGAGTGGAGCAGAAAACCAAGTATTTTAAGAGGGATTCATAAAAATCAGGAACTCTATAATTGGTCAGACGAAGACTTGAAAAAAATCAAACAAGTTTATTATGCAATGGGCATGAAGCTTGACCATCATATCGGTAAACTCATCGATACGTTAAAAGAGAAAGACTTGTACGATGACACGATTTTTGTGTTTTTCAGTGACCATGGAGACTATACCGGCGATTACGAAATTGCTGAAAAGAATCAGAATACCTTTGAAGATATGCTGACAAATGTTCCTTTAGTTATCAAACCTGCCAAAAACTTTGATTTTGTATCACGAAATACAGACGCTTTGGTTGAATTGATCGATATTCAAGCTACATTAATGGATCTAACGGACATTACACCGGAACATACACAGTTCGGTAAATCGCTTCGTTCCGTGTTTGAAGGTTCCGATACCCATAGAGATGTCGTATTCTCAGAAGGTGGCAGACTGAAAGAAGAAGGCGCCTATGCTATGGATGCTGGACATCAGCCTAATAATCCTTATTGGCCAAGAACAACTGAACAAGAGAAAATGCCACAACATACGAAAGCCACTATGATCAGAAATCAAGATTATAAGTATGTTTATCGTTTATACGAAGATGACGAGTTCTATGATTTAAAATCAGATCCAAACGAGCGTAACAATTTGATTCACTCAGAGAAATACACTTCTGAAATTGCCACGTTCCAAAACAGAATGCTTCGTTACTTCGTTGAAACCAGCGATGTCGTGCCACATAAACGTGATAGCCGCTTTTAATTCAGGCTAAAGAGAGTTCAATTAAGGGATAGACGAGCAGGTAAATCCTACTCGTCTTTTACCTTTGTCTAATTTTTCATATTTATTCAATAGAAAGAAGGTATTTTTATGGGCTGTTGTCAACCAAACCAATCCGGAAAAAAAGTTTCCTTAGAAGCCATCGCATCCGATCCTTCTCTTGTATCTATCGATTCAAAGGACACACACTTGAATGATATGGTACTGATTAAAGGGGGGACTTTTCTAATGGGGTCAGAAGATGCCGATATCCATGTGGCTGATCGAGAAGGTCCTATCAGAGAAGAAACAGTTTCTTCATTTTATATTGACCCTACCCCCGTAACAAATGCAGCATTTTCTCAATTCATTAGTGAAACAGGCTACCGAACAGAAGCAGAGCAATATGGCTGGTCTTTTGTATTTCACTTGTTGTTATCAGAAGAAACACAAGAAAGTATTAAAGAAATCCCGATACAAAGCCCTTGGTGGCGAGTCGTCCCTGGTGCAACTTGGCATCATCCAGAAGGGATCGATTCAGACATAGAAACGCGCATGGACCATCCTGTCGTTCATGTTTCATGGAATGATGCGCAGGCTTATTGTCGTTGGGCTGGTAAAAGACTTCTCCATGAAAAAGAATGGGAATATGCAGCCAGAGGTGGCTTGCTCAGCCAACGCTATGTATGGGGAAATGAATTACACCCTCAAGGTCAGCATATGTGCAATATCTGGCAAGGTGATTTCCCTTACACGAATACAGCAGAAGACGGCTATATCGGTACTGCCCCTGTCACAGCTTTTCCTCCAAATCAGTATGGTCTTTATAGTATGGCCGGAGACGTTTGGGAATGGTGCACGAATAACTTCGATTGGGACCTAGAAAATAAGGATACAACAGTCAAAACCGTTCGCGGAGGTAGTTACCTTTGTCACGATAGTTACTGTAATCGGTATCGGGTCGCCGCTAGAACGTCTAATACCATCGACTCTTCTACTGGGAATATGGGGTTCCGATGTGCGGTAGATGCATAATGTTCGAAAATGAAAAATAGTAGCTACGAAAATAATCATTTTCGCAGCTACTATTTTTTATGGTTCTTTTTATATCAGGCAATAACCGTAATAAAGTCTTCGTCTCCAACTTGCGTCATTTCTTTGTTACTCGTTTCCAAAATATCCAAGTATTGATTGGTATTTGAAATGATTACCGGTGTAATCACGGAATACCCTTCTTTTTGTATACCTTCTTTATCAAATTCTAGTAATAATTGTCCCTTTTTGACAATATCTCCTTGCTTAACTTTCGGAGAAAAGTGTCGCCCATCTAAGTTGACTGTATCCATTCCTACGTGAATCAATACCTCTATACCATCTGTGGTTGTGATACCGATAGCGTGATGTGTTGGAAATAAAGTGGTAACTGATCCATCTGCTGGCGCAAATACCTTTCCTTCGCTTGGCATGATCGCAATTCCTTTACCTAACAATCCAATGGAAAACGCATTGTCCTCCACTTCACTGAGAGGGACGATATCTCCGCTGATTGGCGTCGCTAAGTTGTACATAACATTTTGACCTAATTCTCCATTCACTTGTTCTTCTTCTTCAAGTTGCTCATCGAGTTTTTCATTCACATTACTCTGATCGTCTTTTGTACTATATGCATAGAAATAGGTAAAGACAAATCCTAATACAAACGCTGATGCAATCGCTACAACAAATCCTATGACACTATTATCAATCCCTGTTTCAGGATTGATAAATCTCGGAATGGCAAAGATACCTGTTCCACCATTGATGTATACTCTTGTTTTGAAGATCCCCATTATCCCACCAGCTATTGCTGTTGCAACGGAAGTAGCATAAAAAGCTTTTTTCCTAGGTAGCGTTACCCCATATAAAGCAGGTTCCGTGATCCCAAACACCGCTGACAAGAATGCTGGAAGAGAGATTTCTTTTAACTTTCTATCTTTTGTTTTAAAGAAAATGGCTAATGTTACGCCTGCCATCGCTAATGGTGTAGCCAATCCTGCCATTACAACTACATCAAACCCTAATGTTGCATAGTTGTTCAGTGCGATTGGAATAAATCCCCAATGGAGTCCGAACATGATAAAGATTTGCCAGAAACCACCGATCAATGTTCCGGCGATGATTGGACTAAATTCATACGCTGTTGATAGTCCTTGTCCGATAATCAATCCAACCCAAGTTGTCAGTGGACCAATTACTAAAAACGTTAGTGGCACAGTCACTAATAATGTCAAGAAAGCAACGAAGAAACTTCTGATTGCTCTTGGAATGATTCTTTCAAAGAACCCTTCTACTTTCGATGCCATGTAGGTCGCCGCTATAATTGGAATAACACTTGAAGTGTAGCTCATCAAGATAACAGGTATCCCAAAAAAGGTGACGTAAATCGGTGATTCAATGGCAGTTCCTTGAAACAAGGTAAGCAGCGATTCACCTGCGCCACTATTCGCTGTTACGATTGTCGGATACACCAAAGCTGCACCTATTGCCATTCCTAAAAAGGGTTTACCGCCAAATTTCTTAGCCGCTGTATAGCCTAGAAAAATAGGGAAAAAGTAAAATAATCCATCTCCTGTAGCATTTAATATCAGATAAATACCACTCGTCTTATCCAATAAGCTGAAAGCCGTTAAAAGAGCTAATAGCCCTTTGATCATACCGGATGCCATCAATACACTGATGATCGGTGTAAAGATCGAAGACACGATATCAATAAAATTATTTAACACTCCTTTAGGTTTGTCTTCTTCCATTTCACTACTATCATCTGTTTGGATACCCGCTACTTGGACGAATTCTTTATATACATCCGCAACATGATTGCCCACCACGACTTGGTATTGACCACCA
Organism: Marinilactibacillus kalidii; assembly: GCF_017599325.1. GTDB lineage: Bacteria > Bacillota > Bacilli > Lactobacillales > Carnobacteriaceae_A > Marinilactibacillus > Marinilactibacillus kalidii. The sequence goes on from NZ_JAGFVM010000026.1 coordinate 6,911, forward strand.
CTCTGAACAACTGTAACCACACCAGCCATCTGTTTGATTTCATCTGTTTTTGCTTTTGATTCATCTTTTAGTTTAAATCGCATACGCGTCATACAATGGGTCAAACCACTAATATTTTCTTTTCCACCAATTTTATTCAATAATGTTTCATTAAATGCTTTATATTCCATCGCTTATTTCCTCCTTTTTTCAAATAAAAAGACAAGACACAACCAAACCACCACACTAAAGTAGCGGTTCAGTTAAGTCTTCCCTGCTTTACCAGTAACACCTTAACTATTTACCATTTTCAATTAATTTTTGAATGTGTAATGTCAAATACAGTTGTTCATCATCATACATGGTCACTTGTAAGTACTTTTCAATCAATCGAGTAGAGGCATAAGCTTCTGGATATTTATCAACAACATGTTCCAGAAGCGAATTACTTTTTTGACTAGACGTCGACGCTTTTTCCAGACGTTTAAAGAAGAAGCGTAAATGGGTGACAAAGCGCTCGAAAGCAATACTATTTTCATCAATATGAATTTTATTATAATTTCTAATAATGCCTATAATTTCTTTCACTTTTTTAGTCATCGACTGGATATCTTCAACTTTTTCATTACTGCTATTGATTTGAACGTTAATGAAATGCATCGCAATATTACTAATTTCTGATTCATCTACGTTCACTTGTTCTTTTTCTTGAATCAGTTTTACAGCGTATTCGCCAACAGCATATTCTATCGGATAGAATTTCTGTATTTCCCAAGATAACTTGTTACTGATTGCGATGCCTTCTTTGTGCAAGTTAATCAAATTATAAAGATGATCTGTTAGGGAAATATAAATCGTATCACTCAACTGATATTGGATTTGCTGTTTAGCGTAATCGATGATGTCATCCGCTAAAGCGGCATATTTTACCGGAATATCTTTTAAGAGCTGACCGAAGCGTTCAGAGGATTTTTGATGCATAATGAATACTTTCTCAATTTTGTCTTGATCTGCTTCTTCTCCCAATTTTTTCCCAAATCCTAGCCCAGTTCCTATCCAGATAAAATCTTTGTCATCTTGTCGGACCAAAACAGCATTGTTATTTAATATTTTTTTGATCTTCAAGACGTCTAGTACCCCCTTTGATAATAAAAAAAGACTATACCATTAAAATATGTGCCGGTACCTGACACCTACTTTAAGGTATAGCCTGCTTCACCAGTAACTACCCACTCGATTAATTTTTATTATACAGAACATCCCAGCCAATGCAAGCGTTTTATTTCTATTTTGGACTTTTTTTCTAAAAAACTCACTGTTGAAGTCCGGAATCTTGAGTTAAATTGACATTAATTTTTTCGATCCTTTTGGTAAACTATAGCTACTAACAGTGCTTTTTATCATTGCATATTTGATAATACATTTTTTAAAGGAGGTAAGACATTACCGTGTTTTTTGCAATAGGAAAACCCACCACCTTGGATATGTTTTATGTTATTTTTGGGCTAATGCTGACGCTCACTTTACTTCTTAACGTGCTTTCTAAAAAAAATCAAAGGCGACTGTTTCATGATTATTATGTATTAGCGCATAAACGGGATCAGTATCATTGGGATCAGATCATTCTGATTAGAAAAAAAGTCTTTTTCATTTGTTTGATTTTTTCCGGTATCGTGATTCTTTTAACCCATCTATTCGGTCTAATCATTTCCAATATTGGAATCATTATCGGTACCATCATTTTTGTTGTAGGGTTGTCTTTTGGAGAGCCTAAAAAAAATAAACGATCGTCTTTCAGTGACAAATAACAACCGTATTTTGTTTTTGTCACTATCCCCATCTTCTGTTATGATGGAGTCTAATCAGTCTATTCAATAAAGGGGAGAACCATCATGAATACACATAATATTGAACGTCAGAACGATCAGTTAGATCAAAAGGATGAGCAGATTAAAAAATATTTATCCTTATACGATCAACATGATGAAGCACCCTACTTATCTCCAGATCGTGATTTAGATACTTGGTTGAAAGACGTTGAGATTGGCTCGTCTTCACTTGTACCAAAAAGAAATATGGTTCGCTTAGAAGAAGGGATTCTTCCCGGACACTTGATTTTACTTTGGAGAATCAGTTTTTCAACATTCACCAATGAAAGTGGCTTTCCAAAATATTTTGAATATACTTATGGAATCAATCCAGCACAAGCCCTCGAGGAAGTTTTAGAAAAACATTATGCCAAAGAGATGTCAGCGGTGGCTTCTCTAACTTACTTGAACACTGCCCAGCTTAAAGCTTTATTAAAAGAAAAAAATGCAACTGGCTACACCACTTTAACCAAAGGACAGCTAATGGTACGCGTTAAACGAGCTTACCTCGAAGATGAATTAGAAACGCTTTTTCATGTACGCGGTTATACGCTGACCTCAATCGGCCTTTCGCTCCTTGGTAAATATCCTGAGATTATTGATAAACATCCTAAGAAGAAGTTTTAAGCCTTCAACTAAAAATAGGCGCACTTGAGTAACCCTACTCACGTGTGCCTATTTTAGTTGGTCATTCACCTGATTATACGCCTCTATTTCTTTTAGAACTCAATCGGCAGTTCTGTCGTCACAGCAATGTGTTCTCCATCCACCTGATAGCGACCACTTACCCCGAAGTTCTTAACCTCAATGTAATAGCCGATTTCCTTAACGACAGTTCCTTCGTTATCGATAAATACTAGCTGATAATCGGGGCTCATTATATCCATATTAGCGGTATCGCTAGTCTGGGCTGTTCCTAATTCTTTTATGAGTGACTGAATAAAAGAATCATCTGTAACGGTCGCCATTTTTCTATCCGTTTTTTGATCTAAAATATCTATTTTGACAATTGACGTCTCTTCTACAAAAAAATCATTTTGCTGACAGGCTGTTAGAAAAATGCCCATGACTAAAAGTAGACATCTAAAAATCCTTTGCTCAAATGTTGTCCGTTTTTTTCTGGACATATTACTCTCCTTTTTTCATTCGCCACTTTTTATAGCTAATCACTGTTTTAAAAATCAGTAATATGGACATGATCGTTAAGAGTGAACCTGGTAGTTCTTCTATTGCCAAACGACCTTTGATCACCCGCTCTATAAGTGTTCCGAGTGTCAAAATAGTTAAGCATAAATATGTAAAAAAGATGGCTTTATCCACTGTACGGTCTTCTGAGTTTGAATCCATTGTGTTTCCTCCCTTTATTAAGGTGTATTGAATGTATAACCAACGAACATGAAGTAAGCGATGATACTTGCGACCATTATAATGATGATCAAGGCGAATACGCCAAAACAAGAAAAAGCTTGTCCCCTATACATCTCTTCTTCTTTTTCCTCTTCATCTTCTACGTATGTTTTTTTATTGGTATCAAATAAACGATTCATCACTTTCCTCCTTATTCTCATCACTTTATCTGTTATTTACAGTATACAAGCCTCAATTCGAATTTCAATTAATTCTTAATAAACTTTTTCCGACTAAAATAGGATTTTTTTGTTGTAATCAGCAACTAAAAAAGCGACCGAGACGATGTCCTGGCCGCTTTTTTGCTGTTATTAACTGAATACTTTATTTGTTGCTTCTCTTTTTAAGGCAACCTGATGATATCCAGCAGCAATGCCATTTTCGTCTAAAGATGTTTTGATCAATTTTTTAACAAGGCTGGCTGATTTCACTTTCAAATCTAACGCTGAGGAGACAATGGTTTCGTAATCTCCAGATTGAATCATGGCTTTCAAGTCATCTATCGTTTCACAGTCACGATTACTTTCATTAAAAATCGAACCATATTGTAAATACTGATGCGTATCACTTCCGCCAACGATTGGTAATCCAATCGTTTCTGCGAAAGTTTTCAATTGTTCTCTGTAAGGATGCTGTCCTTGTGCATAAAGATCTCTACCATTTAAATCAAAAGCATCTAGTCGCTTCAATTGTTCTGGATCATGATGCGTCAATGGTGTACTGATTCTTAAAGGATGCCCGCCGATTCTGAGCACATCATACGTATCTGCTAAATCCATCAACGCTTTAAAGGGCATAAAATCCGGCTTTTGCTCATACTCAGTCAGTGCCTTTCGCATTTCGACGATTTCTGTTCGTTCCCCGATTATCAAAATATGACCTACTTCTTTTACATCTACTTCCATTCCAGTAAAGACTTTCAGCCCTCTCACATCGTAAAAGTGCTTGTGATAGGCATAATTTTCTTTTAAGTAGTCGTAGGTATCCATCGATTGGAACGTATTGAAATGTTCCGTGATGCAAATCGCTGTCAACCCTGCAGCTTTTGCTTCATCGACCATGTCTTCAAAGTAGGTGGGCATAAATCTAGAAACTTTTGCGATTTTGATGTGTGTATGGAAATCTATTCTCATGTGTATACTCCTTTTTAGTGTAATGCGACTGCTAACATGAATAACATGATAACGTATAAAAGATTAAAGAGACCAAACAACCCATCTTTATACGTAAATTTCATGTAGCCTAATTTAACTTTTTTCACAGCAGGGTTCTTGAATGAGTATAAACTCCCTCTTGATTCTAAGGATTCTACTGTTGTACGTGCGCGCTTCGCTGAACTCAACATCAGTGGATAAAATGACTTTACAATGAGCGTCATAAAATAGAGGACCGTCCGCCAGTATAGTAGACCATGTTGGTCGGGCGCTTTTCCTCTCAGACGAAAAGACATAAATACGTGATGATACTCTTCAATCAAGGTTGGCAGCATTCTATAGCCGTAGGAAATACTGAAGGAAACTTGCGCTGGTACACCTATTTTCAACAATCCATCACTAAGCTTTTCAGGTTCCATCGTTGAAAAGGCAATTAATCCCGCCAGAGAGATAATGGCAAGTTTCAATTCAAACATGAGCAGCGGTAAAATGGTCGTCAGATTCCCACCAAAAAAGAGGGAGACGCCAAGCACCATACTGCCTTGTCCAACCAGTCCAAAAACAAACAAGAATAGTAGTAAGTAACTCACTCGAGCCAGATAGATCATAGCTACGAGCATCAAAAACATACCGGTCAATACGATCCAGCTATGCGTCAGCCAAGGGAAGATCGCGTAAAAGACATACCACATAAAAATTGTTCTTGAATCTAGTTTTGCTATGGTCGTATCGGTATTACCATAAGCAGCGTTCAGTACTTCAATCTTTAATTGTTCTACACTAATAAACCCTTGCAGCTTCTTTGTAATATCCATCGAACGTGACTTCCTCCTTACTTTCTTGTGCATAGGCAACAAATTCTTCAATTGAATAAGCTAGTTTCGTCCCAAGTAGTTGACTCAGTTCCATAATTTGTGGCGGTGTTAACCCAGCACTATTTAATAGGGCTTTATTTGAAAAGACAGAAGCTCTATCGCCATCATGGATGATCTGTCCATCTTTCATCACGATGATTCGATTGGCCCATTCAGAAACTAGTTGCATATCGTGTGTCGCAATAATTACTGCTTCCGCCTCGTTCTTTAAGGATTGAATAAATTGCGCAATATGTTTTCTTGTCCCAATATCTAAATTCGCTGTTGGTTCATCCAGTAAAATCAGCGAAGGCTGCATCGCTACACCAATAGCTAGGGAAGCTCTTCTTTGTTGCCCACCACTTAATAATCGCCCATCGCGGTCTTTTATTTCTCTTAATTGAAATAGATCGATGATCTTTTCAACTGTTTCCGAATAATCTTTGACCTTTCTTGCTTTCAAAAAGTACTCAATATCTGCTTGAATCGAATCTTCAATAAACATTTCTTCTGGGTTTTGGTAAATGTAGGTAACCATATCCGCAAAAGATTCTGGGGCAACACCTTTTGTATTAATGTTCTTGAGCAAGACGTCACCAAATTCCGGCTTTTCGATTCCTGTCATCAGTCGCATCAATGTGGATTTACCTGCACCATTATTTCCAACCAGTGCGATACGGTCTCCTTTATGAATAGTCAAACTGACATCTTTTAAGATTTTCTTTTTCTGCCTAGAAATCATCTTGTAGGAAAAATCAACTTGCTGGATGTCTACGATTTTTTCTCCAGTATGATTTGGAACAGGCGTTAAATACGGCTGAAAACATTCCGTCAGGTTAAAGGATTTGAAATACTCCGTCGCTTCACTTAAATTGATCGGTAGTGTTCTGTCTTCTTTTTCTGTTAATGCGTAGGCTGCTTGAGTGATTTGCGGCGGATAAATTTGTCTTTCTCTTAATTCATTGATGCGTGTTAGCCCTTCTCGCACACTTTTTTTCCATATGAGTTTACTGTCTGCCATCAATACCACATTTTTACAGTATTCAGAGATAAACTCTGTATGATGTTCGATCACAATAATGGTCGTTTGTTCTTTTTCATTCAACCATTTCAATACATCGTACAACGCTTTAGCATGTTGAGGATCTAATTGTGCAACGGGTTCATCAACGATCAGAATACCCGGCTCAAGAGAAATCGCACCTGCTAATGCCAGTAAATGTTTCTGTCCACCACTGAGCTCCCAGATATACTCATCATCTTTCCCTTTTAACCCTACTTTTTCTAAAGCTTTCTTTCCGCGCTCCAAATAATCTGGATAACCAAAATTGAGTGGACTATAACTTGCATCTTCAATGACTTTGGCGCGCACCAACTGATTCTCGAAGTCCTGATAAACGTATCCTACAGAACCGCTTAAATCCGTCACTTTGCTCTCTAAGGTTTTCATTTTATCAACGATCACTTCGCCTTCGATATCTCCGACGTAGTAATGAGGAATCAGTCCATTGAGTAACTTACACAACGTTGTTTTGCCAGATCCATTCCCACCCATGATGGCGATGAAATCTCCTTTTTCGATGTTCAGCGAAACGTCAGAAAGCGAGGGCACTGTCGCTCCTGGATATTGAAATGTCACGTGATTGATCTCGATTAAGCTCATAATCTGTCCTCTCTTCTTGCTTTACTGCAAATCGTCTAGTTGGTTGTTTTTCTATTTTCTCGGTTACTCAGAATCTTCCAGATAATTAGGATAGAGATTAAGGAAGCGACGATCAAGCTGATCATCATAAATAAAATTTCATTTTCGACGGCAAATGCCCATTCAAAGGATGGCGCAAATTCCGATTCGGAAAAGGCTTCAGCTACAAATGCAACGACCGCTATCACTGCTGCACCAACCATGAAATTGGGTGTGATGATATCACTGATTGGAATATTTAAGTCTTTGGTTTTCGGTTTCATACCTAAAAGCGGCTCGATTTTTCCGTATAATTTTGGGACCAGATACATTGTTGGAATCATCGCAAACAGGATGCCAGAAAATAAAACGTCATTTAAAAAGGCAAAGCCTTCTATGGCGACGATACTTTCTATCAGTCCTGGTACAGCTTCAAATTCCTCTACACCGATCCAAACTTTACCGATGTCGACTCCCATACTAATAAACTGATCAATCACCACTGCGAGTAGGGCTGCGAATCCAACCATCTTTTTATTCGATGGGTCTCTGACGATGATTCCTGCTACGTATAAGGCTAAGACAAGTCCTAAAAAGCTTTCGATCTCTCCGAGTGCTTCAAACTGTCCAAGCATGATCTCCCCGAAAATGATTCTGCCTAATGCTGCGCCAACAGCTGCATGTAGTGGATGGAACAGGATCGCTAATGATAAAGGAATGAATAGAAAGTACTCCACTTTGAATTCGACTAATCCAAATTTCAATTCTGGCAATAATTCTGATACCATCGTTGCCATGCCAAAGAGTGACATGGATAGAATAAATACCATCATTTTCTGTTGTTCTGTCATTACATATCGCGTTTTCAATTGACCCATTTTTTATCCCTCCAATTTATATCTGTCTTCACTATACCGTTCGATTGTTAACTTAGAACATGAATCATGTAAATTGATTGTAAAAATTATATCACTTAGATAATGATGTAATTTTTCTTACATTTGCGTGTTATACTTACATTGTATTCACTACTGTAACCGCTGAAGGAGGAATTACGATGAATTTTAACTGGCAGACTCGAGATATGACCCCCGCACAACAAAAAATCGCTGAATATGTCGAACGACATCTACAAACTGTTTTGCTTTCTACCGAACAAGAACTAGCTGACACTTTAGGGTTAAGCATTGCTTCTGTTTCGCGATTTTGGCGTTCTACTGGCTTCAACAATATGAAAGATTTCAAAAAGAAAACCAACCAGCAAATGACACCTACACCAGCGAAAAAAATTGAATCCATTTTGTCTCAATCTGATGAAGGAGAAGGTTTATCTAATCACTTTCACACTGCAATGAACCATCTCGAATTTACTGCCCAGCACTTTTCGGAAGAGACTTTGAATGAAGCTGCTAAACTAGTTAGTCAGTCTAATCATGTTTATATCTATGCCCAAGGTTCTTCAGTTGGTCTGCAGGATCTACTTTATTTTAGATTGGCGCGTTACGGATTGTCCCTGCATAAGATAGAACATAGTGGTAGTGAATTGCTAGAAGATATGATTCATCTAAAAAAAGACGATGTTCTCATTCTATTAGCCTTTGGTCGAAAGGTCCTACCTGAAGAAGCTGTGATCTTCTCTGAAGCAAAAAACATTGGCTACAAGGTGATTGCGCTGACCGATCAACTCGTATCTGCCATTTCTGATCAGGCAGATATTACCTTGTTTGGCAGTCGTGGCGAGCCTTGGGAGTTTCATTCGATGGTTGCCCCTACATTGTTGATCGAGATATTGATTATCGCCATTAGTGCTTATGAGAAAGACGTCAAATTAAATCAGTTAGATAAGCTGCAAGAATTGCGTAAACGCTATAAGGACGTATTACCACGTTAACCCTTTTATGAAAACGATTTGTAAAAGTTTCATCTTAAGCACAAAAAAAGCGATCGATAGTGTTGTCCAATCGCTTTCTCTGCATATTATTCATATGCTTTTCCAACTGAAAAATTATGTAAAAAAGGAGGCTGTTCCACAAAAGGAAAGGGCTCCTTTACATTCATCAATAAAACCAATGTTTTCTAGTTTATTTAAATCTATTGATTAAAATGCCGATGTACAACCACTATCGGCAACGATGATTGTCCCATTAACAAAGTCAGAATCTTCTGAAGCTAAGAATACTGCCACTTTACCAATATCATCAGCTGTTCCAACTTTAGGTATAACAGATTGAGCGATACGTGCTCTGGCTGTCCCTAAATCACTCATACCTGTCATGGAAGAACGAATATTAGTCGCTACAGCACCTGGTACTATGCCGTTTACTCTAATACCTTTTTCTGCATACATAAAGGCTCTATTTTTCGTTAATGCCGTTACTGCATGTTTAGATGCTCCGTAGCACCGGCATGTGCGCCATTCAAACCGCCTGTAGAGATTGTATTAACGATGATGCCTTTTTTATCTTCTTCAAGGCAATAATTGACGGCTTGACGCAAAGATCTCATGACATTTTTTGTATTGATATCAAAAATACGGTCTCAGTTTTCATCGGTTACTTCACCAACGGGCTCAAAACTATCCATTACCCCTGCGTTGTTAACTAAAATATCATAGCTACCAAATGCATTGATGGTTTGTTTAAACATTTCATTTAAATCATCTGAATTGGCTACATCTACTTTAATGGCTTCAGCTTTAAATCCCTTATCCTTTAATTCCTGAGCAACTGCTTGTGCACCTTCCAGATTAAAATCTGCGAGCATAACTGCCGCACCTTCAGCTGTATATAGCTCTGCAATTGACTTACTCATTCCCGAAGCAGCACCCGTAACGATTGCGATTTTACCATTTAATTTATTCATTATTCTTCTCTTTAATGCCTGTTTTTCCAGGCTTTATGCTATATTTTTCTTGTTCTACTCTTCTATTAAAGGTAAAATTATAGAATAACAGTCATCACTTTGACTATTCGTTGTGGTTATGGAGGATCCCGTATGAAAGAATTTCAATTACAGTTTATCGTTAATAAACAAACACGTAGAGTCCTCAAGTTACTTGATACCTTTGAGCGTACATCAGCACATACTTTAAAAGAATTAGAAACAACATTAAGCGTAAGTGATCGAACGATTTTGACCGATATCCATTTTATAAAAGATTATTTTGAAGAGATTGTTATTCTTGAATCTTCTCTTATCGGTTATACATTTACCATTCTAGACCGATCACAATACACACAGTCTAAACAGCTACTCATAGAAGATGAACCGCTATTTAAGATAATAGAACAAATTTTTTTCAATGAATGTTTGACCTTAATTGAATGGTCTGAAGAATTGCTTTTATCCGAAAGTAGTATTTTAAGATATTTGAAAACCATTGAGCCGATTCTCAGTGAATATGGCATCATGATTTCGAAAAATCGAGTTGATTTTGTGGGAAATGAAATTAATATTCGACGGTTTTTCTATGATTTTTATTACGAATCCAGTATAACTTCACATACCGTTTTTCCTCCTTTATCGATTCATAATATTACGTTGGCTTTACGTCAGGAAAACTTTTTTGATGAGTATACACATATCACATTCGGTGATTTTAATTACACGATATATATCGCAATCGAACGTTTCTTAAATGGAAAGACCATTCAGGAATTGCCTAAAGAATTAGATTTTTTAAAGAAAAATTTAAAACCTTCTTATTATTCAAATGTAAAAAAAATAGTCGTTGACTATTTTGGTATTGATTTAAGTGATATTGAAAAGTTATATATATACACTGTCTTATTATGTAAAAGGTCACTAATGGATTTTAATGCTGAAATGAAGTTCCTAGAGAAAGTTCCTCAAAGCAGGCTAGCCGTTATGTGGGCAGAAAAATATGCACAATTGATTGAAACACCTTATAAAGAAAAAGCAAGAACACTCGTCTTTTTAGAATCTTTTTTTACCAGTATTTATCTAAAAAGCCTTCTTTCGCCTACATTAAATCAGAATGTACATGATGTAAATCAGTTCACAACAGAACGTTTTAGTATGTTGTTTGATAAAACCTATGCTTTTATCAGCCAAAACCTCAAAGAGCCACTTCATTTGACGGATACTCAAGTTCAAGATATCAGTGCAAATTTAACAATCTATACAGATTCTTTAACACTTATGTATTGGAAAACTTATAAGAATGTTGCTTTTTTATTGGAAGGTAATCGCTATGTATGTGGAAATATCCGTGCAATTGCCATAAAGTCAATCGGTAATTATCATAATCTTTTTTTCCCTGACGCAGCCGACATGTCAATGACCTATTTTGATGACAATAATATTGATATTATTGTGACAAATTACAATGAGTATATTGCTGACTATATAGAGGATCGTGAATATATTCTGTTTGAAGTCAATCCTACAACTAAAGACTGGAAAAAGTTGTTTACACTAATTAACCCTAGGTACACTTATTTATTTGGTCTAAATAACGATAAATAACGTTTATATAGAGAGGTCAATAGAATCTTTTTCAAATATAAAAAAGAATTTTTCTACCGCTATCATGCAGACCCTAGCAACAATAGGTGATTTGAATAAATCCTTTCGTACTCGATTAGCATTAAGGTTAACATGCTCTTAAAAAGAATACTATTTACCTTTGAGATTATGAAAGAAAAATCGGATAGCATTGGCTTACATTCAGATGAGTCTTGCAGTGTACCTAAAATAGTAAGGTCGAGAGAAGGTAGGGAGAACTTCAGCTGCAGATACTTCGCTCTAGTAAAGAAGAGGTTAAACAACAAATGATTATTAAATATAAACGAACGTTATACTCGAAGAAACCATCATTCAAATCTTTAGAAGATAGGGTTATAACATTCTCGTTCTACTTTCTATTCCGCATTCTCTCTGTCTAGGGTGGAAAATGAAACTAATAATCTAATAAGTGAATTTTTCCAGAAACAAGAGAGATGGTCACTGTTCTCAGTCATCTTATACATTACTATACTCCCAAACTTAACTTACGACCAAGTAAGTGCTTGGATTGGGAAATGCACTATGCAAAGTTTTCTAATACTTTGCACTAAATTCGACAATTACAGACACTCAAATACCTCTCTTTTGTTTTCATAGCACAAATAAGATCTGCCGGAAAATCTTAAGTAGATTTTTTCGGTAGATCTTATTATTTAACTGAATATTTTGTCCATTTTTTTTAACAGTAAGTGTAAATACCCCCTCGTATACTATCTTATTCATTACTAGGCACTGTACTCAATTCCCAATTTAAAGTTGTTTGATATTTAGTGGCTTCTGGATTAGCTTCACCTGGCACAAAAAGTTGAACACTCTGAGTTGCAGTATCTTCGTTTCCAAATCGGTAAATCCATGTTCCTTCACCTTTGTCTTCTTCGGCTTTTAGAAGCACTATTCTTTCACCTGGTAGCAAAGTTAAAGTATCGTCTCTATGGTTAATACTAGGTGGTTCATTTTCAGATGCTGACACAACTTCTTGATTTGTGAAGCTAAGTTCGGAACCAAGAAGTTCATGACCGTCGCTTGCGACGAATTGATTTTTTTGAACGACTGATAATTGCCATCCAGTATTCTCAGAACGACGATCACTTACTTGGATATAATTTGGCCTTGCTTGCTCACTACTAGTCCCTTCCTCGTTTAATATCATCTGTGGTTTGGCGTAGTATGTTTGATTTTGACTAGAAATTTTCTGCTCTCCAAAATCAAACTGAGATACGAAATCAATACTTAATAACCCTTGGCTTTCTGGAATTTCTGGTTTATTTTCAGGTTTGACTTCTATTTCAGGATCTACTGGATCTACTGGTTCCACTGGTTCAATGTCTTTGATCTCTTCGTAAATATATATAACAGTTGTTTCGCCTTCAGTGAATATCCCTTTTGCATTTTCGGGAATATCAGATACTCTGTAATTTTCAATTATTTTTGGCTCAGTTACATATGAATCCCCAACAATTCCTTCTAATATTTCTGTATTAGTTAACTCATTACTTTGTTGATCCATATACTTTACAGTTACTATTCCTCTTTCATCTACGGCTGTTGGCGGTAAAGTCCCAGCTCCTCTAAAGTTAATAGAGGCCATTTGTCTCGTATTGTTTACTTGAAAACTCTCGTTATTAAATGAAGGTTGTGTACTTGATGTAATATTCCCTCCCGATATAGTAAAGCTTAAGTTACGCCAGAATCGACTTGCCTCCTGATTCTGTAAAGGATCAGTGCCCAAATCCCATACTGCCAAGCCAACTTTAGAATATTGTATAGATTTAGTCTTGAGTACAGGTACATCCGTTTTCATACTATTAAATAAAAAAGGTACATTACTCCCCAATAACACAAAATCTATATCAAATGAAGAAGAATGAGTTCGTAACCATCCTCCCACAATTGTTGCTTGGAATATTTTAAAATAACCAAAATTATCTATGGCTATTTGTCCTGAAGGATTTTCCGAACTATCGTTTACAGTCAAACTTCTTAAACTATTATTAGAATTTTCTCTGGTCGAGACACTACCCATTATTAGCAAATCCTGTCCTGAAATTTCAGCATTATTTACTGGTACATGAAATTCTACTAAACCAGAACTCCATGATAACGTTTGCCCTCCAGATAAATCTAAAGAAGCGCCCATAGGATTCCCAGTAGCCACATAAATATTGACCCCCGTTGTTCTAGTATTTAAGTTGGTTGTCCCACTTGGAATATTTCCTTGAACGAGTATAGTTGTTCTACCATTATTATTCCAAGCAGATCTAAATGCCGCCCAAGTACTAACAACAACTTGAGAGCGTGCACTTAATTCTGAAAAATTATTAGAATTCCGTCCAATTACTCCAGTATTAACATGAAGAAATGCTGCATGAACTTCCCCTTGTTTATCTTCTATAGTTAGTTGTCCACTTTCGATAAATTTTAATCGTGTTAGAAAAGTAGAACTTTCTTGGTTAAATTCTATGAGGTATAAATTAGATCCATCTTGAAATGAATCTAATAAGGTTCTTTCCTTCTCATCTTGAAAATAGAAATCAGCTCCATTTGGTACTATAATTCTAAAAGATTCAATCGATTGATTCACTGTAACTTCTAGTTCAAATTCCTCATCAACATTGACTTCTATATATTCATCAACATTGATAGAAAAATGAATTTCTTCGTCTACTTCACTTTCAGATTTTTCTTCTGTTTCTATTTTTTTCTCTAATGATGAACCAAGTAATTCATCATTAGTTGAATCGGAAGATACTTCTGGAAAATTCGTACTTTCGGGTTCTTCGGGTTCTTCGGGTTCTTCGGGTTCTTCGGATCTAGTATCATTCTTATATTTTTCATTAGCAGACAAAAGTAAGGCGTTAAAAGAATCTTCTACTTCATTTTTTTCGATTAAATCTGATTTCCAAACCTCTTGTATGGATGTACTATTATTTATAGTTTCATTTTTCAAGTTTCCTTCTAATAATTCATCATTTTTTTTTGTTTCAGCGTAAACTATAGTTGCTGGTAAAATAGCTGTTTGTAATAGAAGCACTATTGTAGTTAAATAAATTTTTTTTTTATTTCCTGATCTCCTCATCATTTCACCTCTATTTAATTTGAATCTTTATCTTTTTTGTTTTTCCAAAACAAATAAATCACTAGACTAGTGAGTACACATATTAACAAAACAGTACCTAAAACCCACCAACTAATTCCACTATCAATAGTTACGTCTTCTCGGTTAAAACTTCTTGCTGTATCCGCCTCAATCGTAAATTCTTCTTGCCATGTCCATTCGTTCTCTCCTGAACGAGCAGTCATATCTAAAACATAATCTCCGCTTTTAAAACGATCACCTTCAAGGGAAATCGGGAAATCAAAATGAGAGTTTGGCGCCATCTGCATATCTTCATTTTGGGCTTTATATAAGATGTCTTCTTCGCCCGCTCTTTTTACTTTTGCATCCACAGCTAATTTATTAACAAATGTGGGTGTATAGTTTTGAATTGTTGCACTGATAACATTTCGGTAATTCAACTGATCAGCAAATACATCTTGTAAGGTTAAATCTGGCTCTATAAAAGATCTATTATTGCTGATAACAATTCCAATCACATAAGAAAATTTATTTTTTATGGCTAAACCTTCCTCAGATGCGTCTTCAAGTTCTTTATCACTGACTTCCTGAACTCGCAATCCACCTGCCATTACACCTTCAAAAGATTCTTTTGGCATTTTTAAAGGGATAGATATGATCTTCTCTTCATTACCTTTTAATTCGATTTGCTCAGGAACTTCCAGAACTTCTTCTATCTTATGAGAAAGTGATGAATCTGGATTTTCATCAGTTTTTCCGTATTCAACAACCCCGTGGACATTGGTGAACGCAGTATGAGAAGAAATCTCAATATTCCTTACATCTGATGTTGCATTTCTCACTTTCACTTCGAGTGTCTCTTCTTCACCTGGTTCGATATTTAAATCAAAATAACTATTCGAGTCTTCTACCTGACTATCGGGAAATATGGGATCAATATAGAATCCAAGCATATCTTCATTGGCCTGTACGTTATCAGAAGTACTAAAAAAAATCATCATCAATAATAACGTTAAAAATCCGATTTTCTTATTTAATTTGTGCTTATGCTGTCTCACATTCATCTAACTACTCCTTTCAGTTCAAAAAGGTAACGCTATAGTTTTTTCTAGCGCTACCTTTTCCAACTAAACTTTGTTAATCACTTTATTTTATACTTCTGGGACTGTTTCTCCATCCTCACCTGGTAATGTCACTAATTCCCAAGAAAGGTTTGATGTATACGTTGTAGCATCTTTCGCTGTAGCACCAGGAATTGATACCTGAATTGCACTATTTTCTACAGTATCAACACTTTCATCCTCAAACTGGCTGCTTAGATCTGCTTGATTACCCCATACGACTGAAGAAACACCAGCACCTTTACCTGAATCTGCCTTCATAATAGAAACTGAGCCAGATTCCGGAATTAATTCTATAGACCCACTTTGTGTAGTAGGCGCATTGTTCTGATTATTTCCAGCATATTGAATACGAGCGTCATTCAGTGCTACTTGTGCACCATTTAATACATTATTTTGTGTATTTGATGTGAAATCACTTAAGCTCACTTGTAAGTCCCATCCTGCGTTACTTCCTCGCGTATCTGAAACTTGTGCAAAACTGACATAAGGAACTTCTGTTGTACCATCCGGTCTAGCTTCTGCTAATTCAACCATTTCGGCAATCATATTATACGTTTGATCCTGATTTGAAATGACTTGTGACCCAAAATCCATTGTCACTGCTTTTATAATTGATAATGGTCCTGTAGTTCCTGGAACTTCAGGGTTAATCACGATTTCATCCGGTCCTGGTTGTCCCGGTTCACCCGGCTCGCCTGGTTCCGGTGGTGTAACGATTAATTCTTGATCTGTATCAGAAATAAATTCAATTGTTCCATCTGTCTCTACTTCTCTCGTTTCTTGAGCAGATGCACTCAAACCACTTAATAGAATTGTTGAAGAGAGTGCTGTAATCGTTGCTAATTTAATATAATTCATTGTTATTATTCCATCCTTTTCTATTTTTAATTATTTTTTTGCTTATTATTTCTTCTTTAAACCTTTTAAACAATATCCTTATTGAAAGAATAACTAAAATCCAACCTAGCCATATCCAATATTGATGGGCGCCAAAACTTGTTTGTGGCAATTTACCACTTGGTTTTTCTGCAGGTTTTGATGATGGTGGTAATGATATAGGACCAGTTGGTGGTTTTGGATTAGGTAGATTCTCTGATACATAGGTCCCAGTGAATCCGATCGACCCTTCTGTTTCTATTGTTCGCAACTCTGCTCCTTGTGCTTGATAACTAGGCAAGTGTATGAAAATCGTAACAAGGATCAGTACAAGCCAAACTAAAAAACTTTTTTTTTCATATTACTCCCTCCTTTGGTTTAATAAGATGATGAAAACGGAGATTGCCACTGATCATGAGACGTCCTTCATAGATAAATATCCTATCAGCATGTAGTATAGCTAACTGCTTATCATCACGTTTGTCAGTTAGGTATGACAATCTCGACGAAACGTAAAGTCTTTCGCACGTCTCTGTGGTAACTATAGCAAAGGAAACCAAATTTAATGAATCTCCTTTTTCAATGCTCAGCGAAAAAAATGATTCCCGACTAATATGACGATTGTTTAATCATCTATTATTAAATTTATCAATCAATAAAAAGAATCTACCGAATCACTTCGATAGATCCATTTTGACTACGTTAGGCTAGCAGGAAATATTAACTGATTCTTTCACCTAGAATTTTAAATATCATTAGTAGGAACTATTACCACTTATAGGATATGGTTGGTAGAACAGCTTTTCAATTCAAGATTTATATCTAACTAAACCTCTAGTCTCATACTTTCGTCAATGTTTACTTGGTCATCGAAGCGATTAAGGCACGTCTCTTTCCCTTCATCCTTTTTTGCCTCCAAGAGTGTTTACTTCACGCGAGAATTTAAAGATACCGTTTTTACCAATCCATTTAGATCCGAATCCTTTTTCCTAATTCTGTAGTTGCAACGTTGGTTATTCATCCAAGCTGTGCTACTTTTTTACTTCACTTAAATTTAACGATATACAGAATGATTTAAAGTTTAAGCGAATTATATAGCCATTTTTCACCTATTGACGAAAAATGTGATTCTGTAATTTTCTTGCCTTTTCTTGCTTTCAAAACTTTTATTTAGCATAATCAATCTCATAAAAACCGTTACCAAACGAAAGGAGACTATCTGGCGTGAAAGAAATTCAGATGGCTTTTATCATCAATAATCAAACGAAGAGACTTTACAATATCTTGAATGTTTTTGAACGTTTTACGACATGTACTTTAAAAACCCTATCCAGTGAGACAGCTACTTCAGACCGGACACTATTAAGAGATATCCAAGTGATTAAAACATATTTTGAAGAATCTATCGCTATCACTTCCACTATTTCCGGATATCATTTCTCGGTAGTAGACAAAACTTTATTTATAGAAAAGAAACAGAAATTAATCGAAGATGAACCACTTTTCAAGCTAATTGAAAGTATATTCTATAATCAATGCTTGAGCCTTTCTGAGTGGGCCGATACACTACATCTATCCGAAAGTAGTCTTGTGCGCTATCTAAAGTGTATCCAACCTGTGCTAGATGATTATGAAATTTCAGTTTTGACAAACCCACTTGACTTTTCTGGAAAAGAAATCAATATTCGTCGATTTTTTTATGACTTTTATTATGAATCTGACATTACCTCTCACACGATGTTTCCTTCATTAGCTGTCTATCATTTAACATTGGTTTTTAGAAAATCAAAATTTTTCGAAGAGTTTGCGCATATTTCTTTCAACGATTTTAAATATACTCTCCACATTACCATTGAACGTTTTATCAATGGAAAAACCATTGACGAACTTCCGAAAGAAATCAATTTTCTAAAAAAGAAAATTCCTATTTATTATTGTGCTAATGTGAAACATAATATGGTAAAGTATTTTGGTACAGACTTATCGGAAACGGAAAAGCTATACCTTTATGCTATTTTACTCAGCAAGCGTTCCTTGATGAGTATTTGTTCTGAGGTAGCTTTCCTAGAAAAACTCCCCTTGAAAAGACAGGCGCTACAATGGGCAGAAGCTTATATGTTAATCGCAGCTCCACCAATTAGTGAAAAAGAAAGAAGCTTAGTATTTTTTGAATCTTTTTTCTCTAATCTTTTGTTTGTCTACCAGTTATCGCCTGTTTTGAATCAAAATTTAACTGAAAATTCTTATTTGATTGAGCAGTATTCCGTTAATACGTATAAAAAGACTTATTCTTTCATACAGCAAAACATATCTCCTATTCTTGACTTGAATGAAAAGCAGACAAAAGATATCAGTGCAAATTTGTCTGTTTACTTGGACTCTATGCGTATTATGTACTGGAAAACAACTAAGAATATTGCATTTTTCTTGGAAGGCAATCGCTATATCTGCGAAAATATCCGGGCTATGGCCATAAAATCAGTCGGAAAGTATCATAACCTCTATTTTCCTGATGCCACAGATATGACGCCAGAATATT
Organism: Marinilactibacillus kalidii; assembly: GCF_017599325.1. GTDB lineage: Bacteria > Bacillota > Bacilli > Lactobacillales > Carnobacteriaceae_A > Marinilactibacillus > Marinilactibacillus kalidii. The sequence goes on from NZ_JAGFVM010000026.1 coordinate 25,996, forward strand.
TCGAGGATAATGAGATAAGCATCGTGATAACGAACTATAGTCATTACGTTTCTGAATATCTTTATGAATGCACACATCTTTTATTTGAGCCTTATCCAACCCACAAGGATTGGCAGCGCTTGTTTGTCTTACTTAATCCAAAAGCTAAACTCGTATTCTCGGATTTTTTATTTGAGACTTAACACACTTAAACTAACTACGTTATTACAAATCTTCTTTCGAAATGTACGCTATTTAATATACTATTAGACTATATATACCCTTAGCATTGAATAAGTACGATATCGTTTAGATAGTATGGCTTTTCAAACGATGACTATTTTAATGAAAATTGGTTGATGGAGTGAAAATATTGATGAATTTTATTTGGGATCTTGATGGGACTTTGATTGATTCTTATCCCGTTATTTTACAATCTTTGGAAGAAATATTTAACTTATTCGAAATCCCTTGTCAGTATAATGAAATAAGAGCGTTTATTTTGGATAAATCAGTTGTAAGTTTACTAAAACAAACGTCCACAGACTTTAATATCCCTTATGAGGAATTAAAGTTTGACTTCTCTATAAGAACTCGTTCTAAAAATGATCAGGTCATTTTGATGGACCACGTTATAAAATTTCTTGACTGGACTAAAAGAGAAGGAATAGAAAACTATATTTATACTCACAAAAGCGATAATGCTTTGAGTATCTTAAGCTCTCTAAAAATAGCAGAGTATTTTTCAGAAGTCATTACGAGTTCAAATGGATTTAGAAGAAAACCAGATGCTGAAGCAATTGACTATTTAATCACTAAATATAAATTACTAAAAGAAGAAACATATTACATTGGTGATAGAATAGTTGATGTTAATGTAGCCATTAATGCTGGCATCAAAAGCATTAATCTAACTCAACCTTCGTCTAGTTACAATGTTAATATTTCTGGTTTAACTGATATTTTAAATTTAAAACTAACCTAACTGTAAGCATTTAATTTTCTTAGAATGATCTAGTTAATCTCTCAAAATCACTTAGTATACATCAGATTATCTAGTGTCTAAAAAATAAAAAGTACCCAGAAGTTAGATTGAACATCCAACTTCTGGGTACTTTTTTTAGAATAAAATATAGATAGGCATTTAGTCAGAATAACCTGAATAGATATAGGACATATTGGGTATTGTTTTTTATTGAGCTACTATGTTATTTTCAAAGAAAAGAAATTGCCACTATAGAAAGGAAGAACCCTACTATTAAAGTATTCAATGTAAAACAAATGATTCCAGTTTTCGGTTATAAATATGCTGCAACGGTTGATGATGAGATGGTCGTTGAAATAAGTAGCAACTCTTTTATTGCAAATCTCGATAAATATGTAGGTACAATAATCGGATTACCTTTTGACTTCGCGATAACACATTCACATTCAGGAGAAAAAATGATCTTAAAAAGAACATTTAGTTTTTTCTTCAATCAATATCAAATTTTTAAAGAAGAAAAATTAATTGCTTCTATTAAGATGCAAAAAACATCGGGTGTCCCCAAAATTTTTATAAATTCTATCTATGGAGAATATATAATTGAAACTAACCCTACTGCTAAAAAATTTGATATCAAAAAAGATGATTTAATTGTCGCCTCTGGTGAAAAGAGAATCTTCTCATTGAGTGATTTTTATGAAATCATCAATTACGATTTAGAGGATGATTTGTTTTTAATCACCTTAGTTTGCTCGTTTGATAATATGTTTTAGGTCTATAATTTATATCTCATACTTACCCCTTTCTTTATTATTTTTCGAATTTTTCTCTATGGATTTTATCTACATTCTTTTTTATTACTCCCAAAGATATTTCTGGATTCTCTCGCTTAATCATCTGAACTGTTTCGAAAATGGAATTGCTAGAAAAAGATTTTTTCAATTTATTTAACATCTCATTTAATTTTTTTAGTTTTTTAGAAACATCTTCTTCATCCCTTAAAAATAGCTCGTTTAATAACAATGGTATAAGCGGATAAAGTATTTTCGTAAAGTTTAAGTTAACCATGTTGTTGACAAAGTATTTTCGGTTTTTTAATTGTTTAACAGAAAACGTTTCTCTTCATTTGTTACGCATTATTGTGCCTAGACTACTCTAAATCAAAAACGTTGAATATTTGTGAATATTTAAAATGGAACGTTTACATATCTAAAATTACTAGTCTAATAGTTATCAGTAAAAAGAACAGCTCTATTGCTTATTTTCAATGTCTCATACTCCGTTAAAATCATGCATACTACTTAAAATGATTATGACTATAAGAAACACGAAAGAAGATAATTCCGACTGTTTATCGGAATCATCTTCTTTCGTGTCTGTTTTTATTCATTAAGCTCTATATCTATAAGCCAATCCTTTTAAGAAGTTTCTAGCGTAACGGTCGCCACATTCTTTGTAGTTTCGTTGGCCTTCTTTTCGAAGTACTGCGCTGAGTTCACTGTTTGAGATATAAACGCCAGTCTCATCCAAAATATCTAGCATGTCTTCACTTGTCAGTGATAGGGCAATTTTGACTTTTTTGAGGAGTACATTGTTGACGCTACGATCATTTTTGATCATGCTTTTATGTTTCTTCGTGTCGCCAGGTTTCTCTTCTTGTTTTCCGCGTTTAAACACAATTAAGCCATTTAGAAAAGACTCTAACGTTGCATTATCACACGTTTTGGCGTATTCATTTTCTGTATGTGTTTCTTCATTGTCTTCTTGATCATTTTTTGTTCTCGCCAGCAATTGTTGTACATCTTCTACTGTTAGTTCTTTGTCACCCAATTTGAAAATTTCTACCATGTCACTGTCTTTAATATCTAAGGCATATCTTAGTCGAACTAGTCTATCATTATTATTCATATTGTCCTCCAGTATTTATTGTACGTTAATACCAGTATACCTTCTTGACTGATGACAAGAAAGCTTCAATCAGCTCTTGTAGTATTACTTTACATTTTCTTCTGCTAGAAAAGCATTCTTGAAATCGCTCAGCGTATAAAGAAGGACGATGCCACCTATAAAACTCAACGCACTGCCTAAAAGAGTTGCTAGTTGAAAATAATTCGTATTGGTTGTTACTCCAATCGCAACACCACACGTTCCTAATCCCATCAACCATAAGAACAGTTGATCTTTTCTCACAAATTTTGGTATATCATCATCTAACCTTTTTCTTTCCAGTTCACTGATACCGATTAGTAGTATGTAGTGAAGGACGATCAATTCCAATAACATCAACACACTTTGATAGTACTGATACATTAATGTCGAGTAGACATCGAAATTTGAATAATACTCCATAAACGGTACGATGAATGTAAGCAACACTAGCATCGCCGTCCCAACTCTAGGAACTAAGAATCGTTGTTCTTCTGTTTCTTTTTCTATATCATAGTATCCGAGAAGCAAAACCATATAGCCCACAAAAGCTGGAACTACTGTGAAAATACCTACCGTAAAGTTTACATGTGCGAGGATCAGTCCCCAAAAAACAAGCCTATAACCAGAAACCATTTTTTATTCTTCTCCCCTTATCTTGATATAGTCATGAACATCCCAAAAACCGTAATCATTCTCTTCGTTGATTACCGAGCTAATTTGTTGTGTAAATTTGTTGCCTTCTTCATCTGCAAAGGTAGCCTCTATTGTAAAATCTATCTGAGTAAATTCAGTCAATCGATTTTTACTACTTTTCATTTCTGAAGTAATCATTACCGTAGACTCTGGAGAAAACGTCATGCCCTCTGCTTCACTAATAGGTACGCCATCAATTTGGATATCTAATAAGCCTTCATAATCTGTTAGCTGATTCATATTGGTATCCGTCAACGTGACCTTCTTAGCAACCTCAAATTTATTTTCAAGTACACCATCAAATAAAATCGTTGAGTACAATTCTAGCGGTCCTTCTCTTTTTTCGTTATGATTTAGATGGATTTCCCCTAAATCTACATGGGTCTCGCTTCCATCCGTAAAATAAATCGTTGCCTTTCTAAGGACATTATCCGTATGATCATATTCATCAGAATAATCACGAACGCTGACGAATACTTCTCTTAAACGATAGATATCGAAGTGTTTCTGATTTCTTATCGCTTGCGTATTTTCCAATTCATCAATTAGTGTTCTTGATGAGCTATCTAATCGTATATTTGGATTTTCTGGAAAGTCTATATTGCCAATCCTTTTTGTTTCTTCCGCATTTGTAAGATACGATAGTTTGATTTGATATCGTTCATTTTGTTCTCCAGATTTTAGCGGCGACTTTGCTTGATCACTTTTCAAAAATAGTGGCTCGTCCAAATAGAAATAAGTACGTCCGGTGAATCCTACAAGAATCACTGCACCGATAAGGCTAATAATGGTCAAAAATAAAAGATTGTTTCGTTTAATAATATCGCTCCTTTAATGTGACCTTCGTTCTCACTAGAATTCCCGCTAATTATCCGCTCTCTTTTCCCTATCTTTAACATAACGATGGAGATTTCTAAAATTAAAATCTTTTCGTTCATTTTTCACTCTAAATAATGATTGAGTGAACGTATTTCCTTCTCCATCTATCAATGTCACATCGGGTGAAAAGTCTACTGACATGAACGCGTCTGGCTGATGATTTTCTTTTTCTGGTTCAGTGTAAAAGATGAGTTCATCTTCTGCTTGTAGCGCTATGCTATCAAAAGATTGGAGCCAACTATTTTCTAGTTTTATTTGAAGATCCATGTTCGTATTCTTCATTCGTTTCTGGTCAATATTTTCTATTGTTGTATTTTTCAAAATACGGTAGTGCGTTTCACTTGCTCCATTATTCTGCTCCTCTATTGTTCTTTCCAGAAGAGATTCATTGAGAGGCTGATTATTTTTCAAATGCAGCGCTCCGATATCTGCCAATATTTCTGTGCGATCACTAAAATAAAACTTTGCTTGTTGTAACACTCGCTCTGTTTCCAGTCGGTTCTCACTTGTATCTCTAAGTAAAATATATACTTGTCTGACACTGTACGTCCCATACGAAGCTCCACTATGTACGCCATCATACGTGCCTTGACTTAAATAATCTTGATAATTCAATTCAGAAACAACTCCCTGAAGTTCAGGGTGTTCTGGAAAGGTTATTTGTTCAACCACATTATCGGTATCATTATTGGTTATATATTCCAATTTAAACCGATATTCTTTATAAGTATCCTCTGATATGTAATAGTTCTCATCACGATTGTATTTTAAAAATAACGGACGATCCATTTTTAGATACTGATAGCCTAAAAAACTAAGCAGCATAAGCCCAATAATAGTACAGATCATTGTGATAAATAATGCTCGATTCCTTTTAATAGTAACCCTCCTCTTAAGAAACGATAACACAGAATAAACTCTTGAACAATAAAAAAATCAAGCTAGACTGGCAGATACATACCAGTCTGGCTTGATTTCAATTTGATGGGTCAAAATGAGATAATGTTCATTGCGGCTAGAATATTTGTGAGCATCACAAGCAAGGGTATAGAGATAACTGTTCTAAACAAGAAGACTTTGACAACATCTAAAAAGTTCAGACCAATTTTAGTTTTAACAAGAATCATCCCTGTCTCTGACATGAAGACAAGCTGAGTAAATGCCAATACACCGATAAAGAATCTTGAGGCTTCTGATGCTGAATCAGTAATAAATAAAGCAGGTAGATACATATCCGCAAAACCAGCCAATGAAGCCGGCGCCATTTGTCTCGCAACGTCAGTGCTGTATCCAATAAAGTCATAGACATAAACGAGTGGCGCACTAATGATGTCAAACAACGGTGTATACTCTGCCAGTATCAACGAGAACGTACCGATCGCCATGATGACCGGCAAAAATCCTACAAAGATATTGATGATATTTTTGATTGCTGAAATTAAAGCTTCTAAAATAGTTGTCGACTCCGCTTGTTCGATCGCTGAATCATAGGCGTACCTTAAGGTAGATTTGTCTTCTGGTATGTTCACTTCTTTAGGTGTCTTATCTTGATAGTAAGTCCGACTAAACTTCTTCAACGGTAACCGTGCAGTGATGAAGGCTAAGATTAAGGTGATGAGAACGATTGAACCATAGAAAATCGGAAAAATCGAACTAAAGCCTAATTCTTGCGCGACTGCTGCCGCAAAAGCAATACCAACGATCGAGAAACTCGTTGAGATGATGTAAGCTTCCCTTTGTGTATAGTAGCCTCTTTGATACTGTGTATCGGTCACAACAATACCAATCGTTCCGTCTCCAACGAATGATGCGATAGCGTCGATGGTCGAATAACCAGGAACTTTGAAGACCTTTTCCATAATTGGGCCAAGTAAAACGCCGATAAATTCAACCACTCCGAAATGAGTCAGTAACGGTAAAGCAAGAATACCTACAAAAAAGGTAATATAAAGCGTTGTTAACAGTCCACCATCTCCAACCATGGTTCCGCCTGTTCCTTCGTCATACAGGAATTGCGCCCAAGAGGCTTGTTCAAACCAACCATTGACTATGATTAGGTACAGAAGTGATCCCACTATTCTCAAAAACACATTGATAGGAGATGCTTTGAACACAGAATTTACATACTTGTTCTCTGACGTATAAAAAGTAAAGACAATCGTTGCGAGTAAGACGATCCACGAACAAGCAATGGTCATTAAAATGAATGCATCGAAGATATACGTATTTACAAAAGTAATAATATGAGAAATCAAAATACTACTTTCCCCATCAATATTAAATGGGAAAAGAAAGAAAATAAACCCTAACAAAGATAGCAAAACAAACTTCAATTTATTGATCATTTTCCTAGCTCCTTCCAATTTCAGTCATTTTTTAGCGTAGCATATGCGCCACGCAATCACAATTATAGCCCTCTTTTATACATAAATCCGCTGTATACCTGTATATACCGACGTACTTTATGAATATTTTCTCATCTATAACTTTCTATAGTTTTTATAATAACGTAGCCTTTTCCGATTTTTGTGTAGAATCTTTTAGCATAAAGGACGGTTTATGTTATGCTTTTTCTATATTCTACATAAAGGAGCTTTTTCATGATACTTAGAACGCTCATACCCATTTTTCTCTCCATTATCCTATTTTTACCAATCAGCTGGCTAACCGAACGCTCAATTTTCGGTTCTAAAGAAAATACGTTTCAGTCATTATCAGTTAAACAAAAAGCAATGATAAACAGCTGGACGATTCTCTTGCTATTTCTCCTCGTCAATACGCTTTTTGAAGTCTTCCATCTTTATCAAAGTGCTTTTACTGATACATACGCTTCCTTCTTTTATTTGCTTGTTCTTTTAGTCTCTTATGTACTTTCTCATTTCTTCTATCGCTCAAAAGGTAGCGCCAATACTCAATAACAACACTAATTTTAAGGAGGCATTTTTAACAATGGATCCATACATTATTTTTTCTATCATATTGATCATCCTTTTAGTCATATCCTTCAGTACAAAAGCATCCCGTTTTAACTTTTTGAAATCTAGTTTATCAGTTGCTGAACGTAATGAAATCAAATTAAAATCGGCCGCTCTTAGTTGGATGTGTATTCTTTTCAGTATGGGTGGCCGCATGATTCTCCCCTCTATTAACCCAGAACCTCATCCTGAAATTTATTATATTCTAAGCGGCACTGTAGCTTATTTTACTAGTTACTTTGTTCTAATCAATAAAGAGAGTTATTAATAACTGAGGTACAAAAAAAGGCCTGTATAGTCAGTAATCCATACTGACTATACAGGCCTTTTCCGATTTACTGACTCATATTTAACGTCTTCAAGATATTTCCTGTTTCATAGACTTTACTTTGCGTATCTACTATTTTTCCATTTTCAATCTGGTATACATGATAACCATATTTCTCCTCGAATCTTACTTGCGCTGCGCCTAAGTCTTCTCCCACAAAAGACATGCCCACAACGGTGAAATAAGTGGTCTGATCAATTTTTGTCTCGTAAGAATGATGCGTATGTCCATTCAATACACACAAGACGTTTCGACTAGAAAGCTTTTCTAATAATCTATTCGCTTCAGGAAGGGCGGTTATTGGACTCTGGTTTTCAAACAGATGATGGTGAGTGACCAAGATGATTGGCTTATTTTTTGCTTCTTCCAATGCATGATCCAGCCACTTTAACTGTTCTTCACTGAGATAGCCATTGGAATTACCGTGAACCGCGCTATCAAAAGAAAGGATTGTAAAGTCGTCAAAATGTTCTACTACATTATAGGGTTCTTCTGATGGCACTTCGTCTAACCATCCTATCCTAAAGTTTGATTTAATATCGTGATTGCCCATCGTCACGATTATTTTGACATCTCCGATTTGTTCTTGGATAAATCGTTTCAGTACGCGATAATCCTCTGCCTCACCACTATCGGTCAAGTCGCCACTAATGATCAAAAGATCGATTGCCTGTTGTGCCTGAATATTCTTTAGACATTTAGCAAGCGGAATCAATGGACTTTGCATCAGCGCTAGCATTTCTTGGTAGCCATTCTCGCTTTGCTCATATGATTGTCTAAAATGGATATCTGATAAGTGTACTATATTCATCTATACTCAATTTCTCTCCTAAAATTACGTTTGTAGAAACACTTGTAAATACCCCCCTGAGAAAACTCAAGACGGTATTCACGATTTCTATACGTTTATATCAAGTGACCAAGCCGCTCTCAAACAGCTTAGTCGCCTGATCCACTACCTCTTTTATATACTTAGACAGCCTCTACGCTGTCTATCTCTTCAACGGTCGACGCTCTCAAACGTGTCCTAGAAGTTTTAGCATTGGCAAAAGTCCTCTACACCCTTTATCAACGTTATTCCGTTGCTTTGTCTGTATACGTACTGATTGTATCATATGCAGATTCCGCAGCTTCTTCGTACCCTAGATGTCCCCATATTGCCATCACTTCTGCTCCAGCAGGATCTTCTTCCATATTCAAAAAGATCGTCTTGATCTCTTCTTTGAGTTCGGCGTCCATCTCTGGTTGTACGGCGATCGCGTCGTTTGGAATATCACCTTCCGTTAGATACAAGACTTTTAGGTCTTCAAACAGATCATCTTCTGTAAAGAATGAAGCAAATACATTTCGTGCTCCTTCGAATACAAAAGCAGTATCCACTTGTTCACTCAAAACAGCAGATAATTCACTTGGAATATCACTGACGCTTGTCATCGTTAGATCATTGGTCGTATCGATTCCGGCTTCTCGTAACTCGGCGATTGGGTATATATAACCACTCGCAGAATTAGGACTGAGTGTGACGACAGTTTTGCCTCGCAAATCTGTCAATTCAGTCATGTCGCTATCTGAGCGAACCAATATCTCACCCTTAAATGTATTCGTGCGTTCACCTTCTAACGGTAACCCTGTCTCTTGATCGTAGTCACCTAACTGAGAAGTCAAAATCGCTTCGGCACCACCTGAGTCTCTTGCTTGCACATAAGCTGCTGGTGGCATGATGCCTATATCGACTTGACCTGCATCCATTGCTTCCACGATTGTCGAATAATCCGTCGCGACTGTGACTTCCACTTCGCGATCCAGCTTTTCGGAAAGATACTCTGCAAATGGTTCAGACTTTGCTTCCATCGTTCCATCATTGTTCGTTGGAACAAACTGAACAACAAGCTTATCGTCTCCCCCATCACTTGAACCACATGCTGTCAGTATCATTAAGACAATCAACCCAAAAAAGGCTCTTACAAAACGCCTAAATGCCATCTTTTATCCTCCTGCCGGAACTCAATTCTAGTACGTTTCTATCATAGCAATTATAGCGTTACTTGAAAGTGACACACGTCACATTTACAAGAATTTTACATACATTTAATACCTGTAATCTCTCTTCATTCGCATTGTAGCGTCCAACAGATTCCTTTATAATAAAAAGAAAACCTTATTTAGGAGTTCTCAAACCGATGATTAAATTGAATCGCGATGATCAATTGCTTAAATATATCGAAAAATATAATTTGCAAGCTTATATGGATACATCACTAGCGCCCATCGCTTCTCTTTATACTTTCAATAAAGACGAGCATTTGATCCAAACAGAGCGTAGTTCAGAATTTCTTTATTTCTTGGTTGAAGGAACGGTCATGATTTACTCATATTCGTCTGATACACAAAACATTTGTATCGACTATTCCTATCCGGCAACTTTACTTGGCGAAGCTTCATCTCTCTGGGGCATGACGCCTAAAAGCAATGTAAAAGCGATGACTAATTGCGTCTGTGTGGCGATCAGTTTAAAGCAGTATCGTCAGACCTTACAAAATGATGTAAAATTTCTCCAAAACATCTGCCAAATTTTGAGCTATCGATTGAATTCTGGTGTCAATCTTGCGAATTCTTTAACTGAGCCAGTAGAAACTCGTTTAGCAAAATTTATTCTAGAACATGAAGAAAATCAAGTATTTTCTTATCAGCTCACTACTTGCGCAGTCATCCTCAATGTCAGCTATCGCCATCTACTGCGAACCATCACCAGTTTCCGGGAAGCAAACATTTTAGAAAAGCATAAAACGACCTATACGATTCTCGATTACAATACTTTAGAAGAATTATCACGTACAGTCAGTTTCTAACGACCCCTTATCGAATGGAGGCATTTCATGTCAGAATCTATCTTAGCTATCACAGGACCAACTTCCGGTATCGGAAAAGCAACAGTCAAAGCACTTGCTGCTTCGTTCGATCACGTTTTATTGCTTTGTCGCAACCTCACTAAAGGGGAACAATTAAAGCAAGAATTATTATCAGCTCATCCCAAGTTAACCGTTACACTGATTCATTGCGATTTAAGTGACCTCAGTTCCGTCAACGCCGCAGCGACTGAGATTCGTGAGCAATTTATGTATATCGACTGCCTAGTGAACAATGCAGGAATGGTATCTACTTCGAGAAAACAGAGTGTCGATGGCTATGAGCTGATGATGGCCACGAATTATCTTGGTCCTTTTCTACTAACACACGCACTCTTGCCTATTGTACTAAACAGTGACCGCAAACAGATCATTGTTGTATCTTCTGGTGCCTACAAATTCGCACCAATGAAAGCACCTTTCTTTAATCCCAAGCATTTTGATCCAATCACTGGTTACGGTCGCTCCAAGTTAGGCACGCTTTATCTCGCACAAGAGTTGCATGAGATGTATAAGAACCAAGGCTTAAGAACCACTGCTGTTCACCCAGGAATGGTTTCCACAAATATTGGTAAAAACAATGTCGGTCAAAAAGTCGGTGATCTTGTTTTTGGTCTGTTATCACCATTTTTTGTAACCGTCGAAGAAGGCAGTCAATCTGTCATTTCAGCGGTTCAGCAACCTGAAGTATATGCTGGGGTCTACTCTGATGAAGGAACCGTCACGGCAGTTAAAAAACACGGTAGTGACTTCAAAATGCGTAGAACCTTTATTGACGCTACACTTAAAGAACTAAATCTTTCAACATTATAAATCGATCGCAACACGTTTTCTGAGTGCAGGAATAACTTCTTCTGCAAACCACGGGTTTCGTTTCAGCCAGCCATGGTTAAGTGGTGAAGGATGAACGAGTGGCAAGTATTCTGGTAAGTAGTTTTCATAATTTCTAACCGTTTCAGTAAGGGTCTTCTCACGACGTTTACCCAAATAATACTTCTGCGCATATGCTCCGATCAGGATAATGGTATCTAATTTTGGCATCTCTTCTAATATAAGGGGATGCCATTTCTCTGCAAAGCCTTTACGCGGTGGGACATCGCCTGATTTTGCTTTGCCTGGATAATAAAAGTCCATGGGTAGATGAGCGATTTTGTCCGAAGTATAAAACTGTTCATCCGTTATCCCCATCCATTCTCGCAGCCGGTCTCCACTAGCATCATTCCAGAATAATTGAGATTCTTCTGCTTTGCGCCCTGGTGCTTGGCCAACGATGGCGATACGGGTTTCTTTAGGTGCGCTAAACAGAGGTGGTACACCACGTTTTGTATAAGATTCGTTTTCAGGATCGTTCATAATGGCTTGTTTGATTTCTTCTATTGTAGTCATCAACTATCCAATCTCCTTCTGATTTTATTTAAATACATATTCATCTATTCTACTAATTCCTTTATACTAAGTATAACAAATCCATTATTCTGATACGAAATGATTCGTCATTGGGATTCTTTTTATGGTGATGTGTGTCATTTTCACTAACTATTTCCACAAGGAGACATGCCTGTGCAACAGCTAAAAAAAGTCAGTTTGATGCTGATTTCCATGGTATTCGTGGCATTTTCAGCTTCCATCAACATTAAAGCAGCAATCGGCTTACCCGCTTGGGACGCGATTGCTCAAACACTTTCTCATATCTCTACAATAAAAGTTGGTACGATTGGAATGATTTTAAATATTTCCTGTGTCTTCGGACAAATCATTTTATTGAAAAAGGAATTTCCACTTAGACAATTACTACAAATTCCTGTTAGTGTTCTGATCGGTACATTGATCAATTATTTCTATTATACTTTGTTCGATTCACTGATCCTTCCAAACTACGGCGTCACACTACTCATCTTCTTGACCGGAACCTTACTCGCTGCAATAGCTGTCAGTATGGTTATGGCCGTCAATATTGTCACTTTCCCTTTAGAAGCTTTCTGTATGGCACTTGCACTGAAAACAGGCTATCGTTTTGCTGTGCTCCGCCAATCAGTAGATATTTTGGCAGTCATTTTGACCTTTACTTTTGCCTTTACGCTGAGTGTGCCATTCACGGCTAGAGAAGGTACGATTATTGGTATGTTGATTTTTGCACCGCTACTTGGCCTCTTTATTAAAAAACTTCGTCCGTTAGTCGACAATATTTGATTCATTCACTTTTTGCTACTATCGACCCTACACAAAAAAGGCTCTACTCCTTTTTCGAGTAAAGCCTTTTTTGTCTAGATCAACTTTCTATAGAAACATTTTCTTCCATCTCTTCAAGATCTTTTTCGTATTGTTCTTCAAATTCGTCTAGTAATACTCGTACTTGGTCTGTAGTGACTGTTTCCATCAATTTCACTCTCAGGTCACTTGCCCCTTTCATCCCACGTACATAAATTTTGAAGAAGCGACGTAACGGTTTGAATGAGCGATTATCTTTCACAGAATACTTGTCAAATAAATCCAAGTGCATTCTCAACAAATCTAGCATTTCAGCACCGCTGTGTTCTCTTGGTTCTTTTTCGAAAGCATGCGGATTCTTGAAGACGCCACGTCCAATCATCACACCATCTACACCGTATTTTTCAACTAGTTCCATACCTGTTGCACGGTCAGGAATATCTCCGTTGATCGTCAATAAGGTATCAGGAGCGATTTCATCACGCAGTTGCTTGATCTCTGGGATCATTTCCCAGTGAGCATCATATTTACTCATTTCTCTTCTCGTCCGTAAATGAATCGATAAGTTCGCAATATCTTGTTTCAATAAATGGGTGATCCAGTCACGCCATTCTTCTAATTTCGCATAACCAAGTCTTGTTTTAACGCTGACAGGTAGGCCGCCTGCTTTGGCTGCTTCAATCAGTTCCGCCGCCACTTCTGGACGGAGAATCAGTCCGCTGCCTTTTCCTTTTTTAGCAACATTCGGTACAGGACAGCCCATATTGATATCGATACCTTTGAATCCTTCTTTTGCCATATCGATACTCATTTCACGGAAAAACTCAGGCTGGTCTCCCCAAATGTGCGCAACGATCGGGTGTTCATCTTCTGTAAAGGTCAGACGACCGCGTACACTATTACGTCCTTCTGGATGGCAGTAACTGACCGTGTTCGTGAATTCAGTAAAGAAAACATCCGGTCTACCCGCTTCACTGATTACATGTCTGAAAACGACATCCGTAACATCTTCCATCGGTGCCAACACAAAAAAGGGCTTCGGTAATTCTTTCCAAAAATTATTTTCCATGACTACTAACAATTTCCTTCCTTATTTAAGGTCTTCTATTTCATTTAATGGTTTATACGATGCATTTAATCCAACTTTATCTATTTTATCTTTTACAGCGCGTTTGTCAAATATTCTTACAAAAAGTTCGTTAAACTGTGTCAGTTATTTGTTCTGTTTTTATGTATTAGGCGTTCTTTCTGTATAATGAACGCCTAGATTTCTTGGTGAGCAACCTTGATTGATCACCCTTTATTAATCTGTTGTGATTTCAATCAAGTTACCTTCAGGATCAGCAACAACTGATTCGTAGTAGCCATCTCCAGTCGTTCTAGGACCATTTAGTAATGAGAATCCGTCTTTTACTAGTCGCTCCGTCAATGCATCAACTGCTTGCTTCGTTCCGACTGAAAAAGCTAGATGTGCGTAGCCGGTGACTAAGGCTGCGCTCTCTTCGATCCCTTTTTTGTGCATGATTTCTACTCTAGCACCCGAAGTAAAAGATAAAAAGTAAGAGGTGAAGCCTGTTTTCTGATTATAATAGCGTGGACCGCTGGTTGCTTCAAAATACGTTTCGTAGAACGTCTTCATGCTTTCTAGTTCAGTGGCCCATAGTGCTACGTGCTCAATTCTCATATTCATTGCTTCCTTTCGTCGAACAGTTTTTGACGGTGCTTTGTCTTTGATCTGTATGATTCACTATTTTATCAGACACTATAAAATAACAAAAGGTTTTAATTAGAAAAACTTTTTTGTCATTCAATCTGTTTAGATTTTAATAGGATTTATCAATTATTGTTTATTAGTGCTGGAAAAGATAGTATGATAAAGATAACAGATCACCTCTTAGTGATCATTGGTTCAATAAAAGAAATGAGGACATACTATGATTGCAAAAACAGAAGAAGATTATACTGGACTAAAAGAGATTGGCAAAATTTGCGGTACGATTCGAGATGAGTTGATCGCACAGACAAAGCCTGGTGTAACGACGAAGGAATTAGATGAGTTAGCTGGTAAGATGCTCGAAGAAGCGGGTGCGGTTTCTGCGCCTAAGGGTGTCTATGATTTCCCAGGGTACACTTGTATCAGTGTGAATGAAGAAATCGCTCATGGGATTCCTGGTGACCGGGTGATTCATGAAGGAGACCTTGTAAATATTGATGTATCTGCCTCTAAGAATGGCTATTTTGCAGATACAGGCCGTTCTTTTGTGGTTGGTGAGGGTCCAGAAATCTCTACTAAAGTCTGCGAAATGGCCAAAGCAGCTTTTGAGGCAGGTCTTAAAAAGGCTATGCCTGGATTCAATACGAGTGATCTTGGAGAGGCTGTTTATAAAACCGCGAAGGAAAACAACTTAACGGTTATCATGACATTGACGGGACATGGTATTGGACGTTCGATTCATGAATCTCCAAATCATATTTTCAATTATAAAAACAGACGTGATGATGTCCAACTACGTGAAGGTATGGTGATTGCTTTTGAGCCATTTATCTCCTCTTACGAAGAAGAGTTCTATCAAAAGGATGATGACTGGACGCTAGCGGTCGACCAAAGTAAAGTTGCGCAGATTGAGCATACGATTATCGTTTCCAAAGATGGTCCTATCATCGTGACGTTATAGGCTAGGACAGCTTTTGCCTTTAAAAAGACCCCTGAGAGCATTGTGTGCTTACAATACTCTCAGGGGTCTTTCTTTTTTATGATCTTATTTCTTTAAATTAATCGCAATGAAAATCGCGTGATGCGTGCAAAAATAACCTTGACTATCGAGAATTTCGAATGTAAACACTCGATGCGTTCGAAATTCTATCTAGTTTTTAAAACTTTCAAACGCATCCTTCAAATCGTTTAGAAATCGAAAAAAAAAGAGACTGAGACTTTCGTTCTAGCTTCTTTCGAATAAACTTGAAGTACTATCTGGGCGTACTTCGCCGATTTCTAGGTGATGCCGTTGAATTTTTTCTTTCTATAACGAAAAATTTGTATCACATTTTATACGCTACGGCTATCGTTTTGAGGATTTCTTTTTTTAGCGTTTGCGCTGCGAATGCGTGATGCATGGCAGTTTGTGTAATCATACCCATTTCTTGTTCAGTCAATTGACAGTGCTTTACACATTGCAAAAACTCATCAGTCAATGTTGTATTCGATACTGTACGGTTGTCTGTGTTAATACTGATCGCAAGTCCTTGGTCTATAAACCGGCGCAATGGATAAACCGACCAATCCTTTACCGCGCGCGTCTGAATATTGCTGCTTGGGCAGAGTTCCAGTAAGACATTGCGCGCTTTGACCTCTTTCATTACATCCAGATCGTTTTCAATCGCCACCCCATGTCCGATTCGTTTCGCACCAAAATGCATCGCCGTTACGACATTATGTGCACAGCCACATTCTCCAGAATGCATCGTAATCTGAAAGCCTTTATTTTTTGCGCTCGTTACTGCTTTTTGAACAGATTCATTCGGATACTGTTCCTCATCACCTGCGACATCAATTCCCACAACATGGTCTGCTTGCAGATCGAAGACATCTTGGTAAAGTTGCGTATTCTTTTCTTCAGTATCGTAGCGCATGGCACAAACCAGTATGTTCACATAAATCGGATAGTCTTGCATGGCTTTAATGACGCCTTGGCTGACTGCATTAATCACTTGCTTTGCAGTCAGTCCTTTTTGCTGATGCAGTAAAGGTGCAAAACGAAGTTCAAGGTACTGTACATTCTCTTCTGCAGCTGCTTCAACTACTGCATAAGTGGCACTTGTCAGACTCTCTTTCGTCTGTAAAACAGATAAAATCACATCAAAACAATCTAAGTAATCCTTTAGATTTTCACAATCTGCTGGTGCAATCGCCTGATCCATGATACTTTCTTCTATTCCATGTTCTCTAGCTAATGTTTTTAAGAATTTCATCGGGACAGATCCGTCCAGATGGCAGTGTAGTTCTACTTTAGGTAACTGATGTATGCGTGCTCTGTCCATCTCTTCCTCCTGATTGATTCATTTAGCGTCGCCGCTAGCCGTATAATTGTTTAATGATTATCATACCAGAACCAACAACCGATTAACAGATATTTTACGTCTTAATCGCTATCAGTGTTCGTACCTAAAACTCTATCAATCACTGATCATTTAATTTACGATGATATTTGACCAGAGAAACGAACAAAAAAACCGACTCCCAGTTATTGCGGAGTCGGTCTTTTATTTAAAGGAACAAGGTCGTAATCAGCGCGATAATAGCTGGTCCGCCTTGTGTCAGGATGATTTTCTTACTGCTCGTCACACTGCCATATAAGGCTACTAGAATGATATAAATCAGTAACAATCTCGTGATTTCAAGAGAAGCTGTTGCGAAGAAGGTGCTGTACAGCAAGCCAACTCCAATCAATCCGTTGTAGATTCCTTGATTTTTGAATAAAACCTTTGTCGATTTGCGCTCTAATTCGTCTTTATTCATATTGAATACGCGACTCGTTGTATCAGAAGTCGTCGCGATTGTTTCAAGGTACATAATATAAAAAAATTCCAGTGCTACGATTAGCGTGAAAATCATCGATACGATTGCCATCTTATTCGCCTAATTCAGAAACGCGTAAAACAGGTGCTTTAGCACTGAAGTCTGCTACGTTGTTGAATAGTTTTTGTAATAATGGGCTTTGGTTATGAACTTCGATAGCGTCTTGGTTTTCCCAAACTTCTACCATGATAAAGGTATTTCTTTCTTCGATTGATTCATATAGATTATATTCTACACAACCTGCTTCTTTTCTTGTTTCTGCGATCAATTCGTTGATGTCTGATAAAAAGATCTCGCGTTTTTCTTCTTTAATAAAAAACTGTGCATTAATTAATTTCATAGGTTATTGTCCTCTCTTATTTAAACGTTGTGAATTCTTTTGCATCCAATCGAATGGAGTTATAGCCTTCTTCTACAGCTTTACCAACCGATAAAATCATAACGGGTACGTAGCGGTCTTTGTCTAAACCAAAGGCTTCTGCTAGTTGATCCGCTTCAAATCCACCAATTGGGTTTGTGTCGTAACCATAACTACGTGCAACTAACATGAATTGCATCGCTGCTAAACTTGAGTCGATCTTAATGACATCGTTCATTTCTTGTCTTGTGAAGTTTTTGTAGTAAGGAATGATCGCCGCTAGTTGATCATCTCTTGTTTGTTGCGTCATTTTGCCTTCTGCAACAGCTTGATCATAGATTTCTTCACCGTATTCGTAACATTCCATATCTCCAAAGATAAGAAGCATTGCGGATGATGTATCGTTTTGTCTTGTATTGAAACGAATCAATGGTTTCAGTTTTGCTTTTTCTTCATCGCTCTCAACGACAACAAAACGCCATGGCTGCATATTCACAGATGAAGGTGCAATCGTTGATTTTTGGATCATTTCAAGCATCTCTTCTTTTGGAATTTTTACATTTTCATCGTAAACACGGATAGATTTTCTGTTATAAGCTATATCTGCAAAATCGTTATTCATTGTCATGCTAAACCCTCTTCTTGTTTAATTAATTTTTGAAGCAATTTGGCTAATCGTTCTTCTTCTTCTTTACTAAGCGCGCTATATAAAGGGTGCTGCGATTCAGAATGTTCTTTTTCGCATCTCTCAAGACCCTCTCTCGCTTTCTCAGTAATCTCTACAAAGACCTCACGGTTGTTCTCCTTGTTTCTTTCTCGAATGACATTGCCTTGTTCTTCCAGAATCTTCAACTGTCTTGTAACAGCTGCACTGTCAATACAAAGCTCGGACTGAATCTTTGTCTGTGAGCACTTGCCAGTCTCTTTCAAGAACATCATCAATTTATACCTCGTCAAACTGAACCCTGTTTCTCTCTCAAACTTGGATGTCAGCTCCTGATTCGCTATCTTTAGTTGATAAAGTAACCTGCTAAACCCTCTTAAGCTCACTAATGTCCTCCTTTTCTCTCATCATTGACGCGTCAACGATTGACTAGTCAAGTATAATATAACTCTTAATAAAAGTAAATAGTTGTGCGCAATTTATTTAACGGAAATTTTTTTCTTTATTCAGTTACTTGCTTATGATTATTTAACGATTCACTTAAATAGTTTGCATGAAAGCTATCTCAAACAAAAATTTCTAATTATTTTTAGGTTAACCTTAATTATTCTTTCGCTTATGCTTAATTAGGAGTAAGCTAGGTATGATCAAAACAAAGAGGTGCTTTTATATGAACCCGAAAACGAAGGACACTAAAAAACATTCTAAGCTACATGCCACTCATAGTCTTTCCTTAGAAGAAGTAAATGGTACTGTTTCTGTTCCTAAAGGAAAAGGGTTTTGGCGTACCTTACTCGCTTACTCTGGACCTGGTGCGCTTGTCGCTGTCGGTTATATGGATCCTGGTAACTGGTCCACTTCTATTACGGGAGGTCAAAATTTCCAATATCGATTGATGTCTGTCATTTTGATGTCGAGTTTAATTGCCATGCTGTTACAGTATATGGCAGCTAAACTGGGCATCGTTACACAGATGGATTTGGCTCAAGCGATTCGTGCGCGCACGAGCAAGAAACTAGGGATTATTTTATGGATTCTAACAGAGCTCGCTATCATGGCAACAGATATTGCCGAGGTGATCGGTGCCGCCATTGCACTCTATTTATTATTCAATATTCCCTTAGGGATTGCTGTTTTTATCACGGTCTTCGATGTCCTACTCCTTTTATTGTTAACTAAAGTTGGTTTCAGGAAAATAGAAGCACTGGTCGTTAGTCTGATTTTTGTAATCTTATTTGTATTTGTCTATCAGGTTGCATTGTCCAATCCCTCTTGGGCTGCACTGTTAAAAGGATTTGTGCCAACTACACAGACATTTGTGACTACGCCTTCTATTGGCGGGCAGACCCCTCTATCCGGTTCGCTAGGGATCATCGGTGCGACGGTTATGCCACATAACTTGTATCTTCACTCGGCGGTATCTCAGACACGCAAAATCAATCACGAGGATACTGCCGATGTTGCGGAAGCTGTCCGCTTTTCTACATGGGATTCAAATATTCAGTTGACGCTTGCCTTTTTTGTAAATGCTTTGTTATTAGTTATGGGTGTTGCAATGTTTAAAACGGGTGCTGTTAAGGACCCATCATTTTTTGGTCTTTATCAAGCTTTATCGGATCCTTCCACCCTCAGTAACGAATTCCTTATCACTATCGCAAAATCTGGCTTATTGTCAACCTTATTTGCCGTCGCCTTACTTGCATCGGGACAAAATTCTACGATCACCGGAACACTGACCGGTCAAGTGATCATGGAAGGCTTTATTCACTTAAAAATGCCCATTTGGTTAAGACGTCTAGTCACCCGTCTCTTATCTGTCTTACCTGTACTGATTTGCGTATGGATAACCAGTGGACAAGGTACACTTAATGAACATGAAGCACTGAATACATTGATGAACAATTCTCAGGTTTTTCTAGCCTTTGCTTTGCCCTTCTCTATCATTCCTTTGCTTATGATAACGGACAGTCAGGCAGAGATGGGGGTGCAGTTTAAAAATACATGGATCGTCAGAATCTTCGGCTGGTTATCTGTTATTGCCTTAACGGGTCTTGATTTAGTCGGTCTGCCTGCTCAAGTAGAATCGCTTTTAGGGGTTACTAGCGCTGGTTTCGAAAAGACAATGGCTGACTTAGCGGCTTATATCATCATTCTACTGGTCCTCGCTCTACTCACTTGGACCATCATCGAGCTATACAAAGGGAACAAGCGACTGATTGCTAATCAAGCTGCCCTTTAAATAGCATGATCAAAAAAGCTGATGAAAGACGAGGAACCGTCTTGCATCAGCTTTAATTTTTTTATTTACTTAGCTTCTTAATCCGCGACCCTTTTCGATCAAATACCAGCATGTTCCATATAATACAACAATAAATCCAATAAGAATGCCTAACGATAATAGTAAGGGTACGTCAATAATACCTAAGAAACCATAACGGAATCCGGAAATCATATAAACGATTGGATTAACTTTAGAAACATTTTGCCAGAAAGCAGGTAATTCAGAAATAGAATAGAATACCCCTCCAAGATAGGTCAACGGCTGTAAGACAAATGTCGGTACAATCGATACATCATCAAAGGATTGTGCGAAAATACCATTTAGCAAGCCTGCTAGTGAAAACAAAATCGATGTCATCAATAAAGTGACTACAATGATACTCCAAGAGAAGACTTGTAAGGGAACGAAGAATAGCGAGATAACAGTGACCAATATCCCTACTAACACACTTCTTCCTAATCCACCCACAACAAACCCCCAAACAATCACATGGGTCGGAACGGGCGCAATCAATAGTTCTTCAATATTTTTTTGGAACTTTTGCGAGAAAAATGAAGAAGATACATTAGCATAAGAGCTGGTAATGACAGACATCATAATTAGACCGGGTACGATAAACTCCATATAAGAGAAGCCTTCCATCTCTCCGATTCGTCCACCAATCAAGTTACCGAAAATAACGAAGTAAAGTGATGTCGTGATAACAGGTGGTACAAGCGTCTGAATCCAGATGCGTAGATAACGATGTGTTTCTTTTACTGAAAGGCTTTTTAGTGCTGTGAAATAAAGATTAAACATTGGTTTCCTCCACTTGATGTTTTTCTTCCGTGATTTTCAAGAATAGTTCTTCGAGTCGATTAGACTTATTGCGCATTGAAAGAACTTTGACACCTTGTCTCGATAGTTGTTCAAATAGATCATTCACACCTTGATTTCGCTCAACTTCTACCGCTAGTGTGTGTTCATCTTCAAAATAACTTTGATAGCCGGTGATTTCCGGTTGTTTATCTGAATAATCTAAGTCAAAAATAAATGTTTCAAACTGTAGTTTAGCCAGAAGTGCTTTCATACTCGTATTTTCGATCAATGAGCCTGATTGAATAATACCGATATTGCGGCATAGCATTTCTGCTTCCTCCAAATAGTGGGTCGTTAAGATGATCGTGGTTCCCTGTTCATTCAGTTCTCTCAAGAATGTCCACATTTCACGTCTCAACTCAATATCGACACCTGCTGTTGGTTCATCCAGAATCAATAGACGTGGCTCATGCATTAAGGCACGCGCAATCATCAATCTACGCTTCATACCCCCAGAAAGCATACGAGCACGTACATCTTTTTTCTCCCATAAATCTGATTGCTTCAAGTATTTTTCGCTACGTTTCAATGCTTCTTGACGAGAAACACCATAGTAGCCTGCTTGATTAACAACGATCTGCTGAACGGTCTCAAAAGGGTTGAAGTTGAATTCTTGTGGAACGAGCCCAATCTGTTGCTTGGCACGAACGAGGTCTGAGTCGATATCATGACCGAAAACACTCACTTTACCCGCAGTCTTATTGACTAGTGATGTAATAATACCGATCGTAGTCGATTTACCGGCACCGTTTGGGCCTAGTAATGCGTAGAAATCGCCTTCTTCTACTGTTAAATCGATCCCACGCAAGGCTTTAACGTCGCTTCCATAGACTTTTTTCAAGTCTTTTATTTCTAGTGCGTATGTCATTTACTCATGATCTCCTTATAGATGTGATTTCCCTATTTTATCATGTTTTACTTACAATAAATAAAAAAAAGGTATTTTCTCATTTTTAGTAAGTTAATTTTACCCATTATCACATGCGTTTTCTACTTTTTTACAGACTTCCTTCAAAATAGAACCGTTTTATTTGATGTTCATAATCGATCAAAGAAAAGAAGATCTTTCAGAATCGAAAGATCTTCTATCGTAGTTATAGCTGTCCTTTCTCTTTAATGAATGGCTGTTTCACTGACTTGGCGGTGATTACCCAATAATAGATGCATGATTTGTTTTAATGAGTAGAATAGCGGTACAACAGCCAGCATCAAAGGAACATAGACGAGTGCTAAGTGCCACTGGAATAAACTCACTAGGGAAAAGACTTTTCCAAAAAAGAGAAACAAAATTATGAAACACCCTAGAAGTGTCCCAATCATCAACAGAATCTTCCAATTACTTGGTTTAGAGATATGATAAAGGACAACGAAACACACGATGCCTGTCATCCAAACAGTTATAGTCGAGGTTTCTTCGTAAGTCCAGTTCATCCGAGTGCCAAAAAATAAAATCGTTAACGTAAATAAGACGACACTCAGTCCGCTTGCCAGAGCGGGCTCCAGTATATTCTGGAAAAATCGGCCTTTGATGGGCTCAACATTTGGTCTTAAAGCTAAAAAGAAGGATGGAATCCCCACTATTAATGTACTGATGGGGCTCAACTGAATCGGCTGAAATGGATACGGTGAGCTGATAAAGATAAAGAGTGCCGCTAGTAAAATTGAATAAACAGTTTTGGTTAAATACAGTGACGCCACTCTTTGAATATTGTTGACAACTTTTCGCCCTTCTAGCACGACGCCAACCATGGAATCAAAGTTAGAATCAAGTAGCACAAAATCAGCGATACCCTTAGTCGCATCACTTCCATTGGCCATCACGATACTACAATCCGCCTTTTTGAGTGCTAGAATATCGTTTACGCCATCTCCGGTCATCCCAACCGTTCGACCATTTGCTTGAAAAGCTTCAACCAATGCACGCTTCTGTTCTGGACTGACACGTCCAAATATCCGATGTTCTCTAGTGAGAGAGGGATAATCGATTGGCTCTTCGAGCTGGCTCATATCCACCAATTTATCACTATCTTCTACACCCGCTCGTTTCGCGATATGAGCGACTGTTTGTGGATGATCGCCTGAAATGATACAAATTTCAACAGCTTGTTCTTTAAAATACTGTAGCGTTTGTGGTGCATTCTCACGAATTTCGTCTTCTAAAACGATGATCCCCTCTAGTTTCAGCGCTACAGGTAAGTCTTGCCCTACGAGCTGTGCTTTACTCGTGGCGATGGCTAAAACCCTTAGTCCTTCTTTCGTTGCAAGGTGTAAATTTTCTGTGAGTTCTGGTGTGAATGCGTCAAATAAATATTCTGGTGCCCCCATCACGATGGTACCTTTCTGTTCATATTCCACAGCACTCCATTTGCGAACAGATGAAAAAGGAATCGTCTTCGCCATGATCCATGAGTCTTTAGCTTTCGGAAAAGCATCCATCAGTGCCAATCCAGTAGCATTGTCTTCGTTTAAGTCATGTGCAAAGCGACCAACCATCTCTTCAAAGGTTCTTTCTGACCATCCACCAGTAATATTCGTCTGTAAGACTTTCAGTTCCCCACTTGTTAACGTACCGGTTTTATCCAGACATAAAATATCAACCCGTGCCAACGTTTCTATTGATCCCATTGTTTTGACAAGTACCTTTTTTCTTGATAAGCGAATCACACCGACAGCCAACGCTACCGTCGTTAATAAGATCAGCCCTTCTGGAATCATACCGATCATCGCTGCAGTCGAACCAAGAATCGCTTGGTTTACAGACATGTCACTCAGTAAACTAGACATAAAAAGAGCTGTTCCAATCGGAATAATCCCAAATGTAAGAATACGGATCACTTTCTTCATCGTTTGTAGCAGTTCACTATAGATACTCTTTTCACCTTTTGCTTCAAGCGTCAGCTTAGAACTATAGCTTTCTTTTCCGACTTTCGTTGCTTCTAATAAGGCTTGACCACTAACGACGAAACTACCTGAATAAACGGCATCCCCTGCTTGTTTTAGTATAGGATCAACTTCTCCTGTGAGTTGCGATTCGTCGCACTCTATACCAGTCGTTTGTATCACGGTACCGTCTACCACGATTTGTTGACCACGCTTGATGACGAGTAAATCATTCTTAACGATTTCTTCTTGTAAAATTTCTTCCTGCTGACCATTTCTAATGACTGTTGCTTTTGCTTGATTCAACAGGGTCAATTCATCAATGTTTTTCTTGGCACGTAATTCTTGAAAGACCCCTACTGCTGTATTGACAAGAATCACGCCTAGAAACAGTAAATTTTTGTAACTACCGGTATAAATAACAAATCCCGCAATAATAATATTGATCAAGTTAAACAAGGTTAGACTATTTTCTAAAAAAATCTGTCTAAAGCTTCTGGTCATAGGCGGTAAAGCTTCGTTACTTTCGCCTCGGACTTTTCGCGTTTCTACTTCAGCGTAACTCAATCCAGGGTAATTCGACTTTTTTGTCATCCAATCTTCTCCTTATGTACATCAAGCTTGTACAAATACGCTATCTTTTATAGCATACGCCGTTCTTTTCTATTTGACCTCGGACTAAAGCCCTAGTTTTTTAAGTATCTTCATCATACCGATTATCCTTATCTTTTGTACAAAAAAACGACCCTTCTATGACTAAAAGGGTCGTTCTTTTTACTTTTATTGATTTTTATACCATTGCTCTTTTTGATAAGCCATTTCCCAGAAAGCTAATTCCATTTCACTACTGATGACAAAGGCTTCAATCATCTGCGTTTGCTCATCTGGCTGACTTGCTGCATACAGTTCGTCCAGTAGCGCTCGCTCCTGTTGAATATGTTCTTGCGCTTCAACCCCTGCATACGTTTCAATCCAACGTTGATAAATGGGGACAGGCGACTGTTTAGTGATCAGTGTGTCTCCCAATTCTTGATACAACCAAGCACAAGGCAGCATGCTCGCAGCTGCACTGTTGATCGTCCCTTCAATGAGTTGTCGGTACATATGAGAAACATAGTGATACGCTGTTGGCGCAATCGGTGTATGCTCGATTTCTTCATCCGTGATTCCTAATTCAGAAAAAAAGTCTTCTCGAATGGCGATTTCACCTAATGCCAAGTTTTTAGCATTTTCCATCAATAATGCTTTTAATTCTGGATGCGTTGTACTTTTAGCAATCAATGCATAGAGTTCATTGAAATGTTTCAGGTAATAATGGTCTTGAATCAGGTAATAGCGGAAAATGTCTTTATCCAGTGTCCCTGCTTGTAATTCCTTAATAAATGGGTGGTTAAAACTACCTTCCCATGATGCTAAAGCTGCTTGTTTTGCCATTGTTGTAAAAGACATAAAAACCTCCATTGAGCTATTTTTAGTTATGTGATGCAACGATTTCTTCTGTTAATGCTCTTAAGCGTTGTGCTTTTTGAGCAACATCTTCTGTCAGCATCAATTCTGAGACAACAGAAATACCCGCAATACCGGTGTGACGTAAAGAATCGATATTCGCTTCTTTTAGTCCACCAATTGCTACGACGGGAATATCAACAGCCGATACAATCTTCTTCAAGGTTTCAATCGATGTTGGCTGTGGATCGTCTTTCGTCTTTGTCAGATAGATTGCACCGACACCAAGGTAATCGGCGCCCGCTTCTTCAGCTTCTTTCGCTCGGTCGACATCTTTTGCAGAAACACCGAGTAATTTATCTTTCCCAATCAGGTTACGTACGACCGTTATCGGTAATTCATCATCACCGATATGAACGCCTGCTGCATCAACCGCTAAGCAAATATCGACTCGGTCGTTGATAATTAAAGGAACGTCAAAGCGATCCGTTAGCTCTTTTACTTTTTGAGCTAGTCTGTAAAAGTCGTGTGTGGATGCTTCTTTTTCACGCAGTTGAACAAGTGTTACGCCATTTTCACAAGCGATTTTGATGACGTTCAAAAAACTTTCGTCATCAAAATCATATCTTCCGGTTACTAAATAAAGTGTCAGTTCTTTCATTGTTCTCGTCCTTTCACGGATTCAACCCAGTTTTCTGCCATCAGTAAAGATAAGTGGTTCAATGTTTGAAAACGAAACTCAGCTAATCCTTCGCTTTTTATTTTAGCTTTTTCTCCACAAAGGTTAAAGTAGCTGACCGCGCCGATTACGGCGTCAAATGGTTCTTGTCCGTCTCCGAGGAGTGCTGCGATCAAGGCGCCGACAATATCTCCCGTTCCCGTGAATCGATCAAGTTCCTCTACACCATTAGAAAGTAGCGCAACGCGTTCACCCGAGACGACCACATCTTTTGGTCCGGTCGCTAGAAACACCGTGTTGGAATAATCTTTACTGATTTCTTTTAATGCGTCGATCAATTCATTCAAACTAGCTTCTTTTTGATCCAATGTATCGCCGTCTACACCGCGTCCGCGACTCGCCAGTTGACAGAATTTTCTTAGTTCTGATGTATTACCTTTCACGACTGTTGGCTGGTTCTCAACGATCGAGAGACTGACTTGGTTACGAATATCACTGACACCGTACCCTACCAAATCAACGACGCTTGGTTTCGAGACTACTCTTGCGTACCGGCTTGCTTCTATCATACTTTCTTGACGTTTTTCCGATAGATGCCCTAGATTGATGAGTAGCGCATCCGTTTGTTTGAATAGTTGCTCAAATTCTCTTGTATCGTCTGCCATGATGGGTTTTGCGCCAATATACAACAAAGCATTGGCCATGGACTCGCAAGTGATTTCATTAGTAATACACTGAACAAGCGGTGCCTGTTTCAGTGGAAAAAGTGTTTTCAGTGCATCATTTTGTTCCATAAAGCATTCCTCCATTAAACAATTTCTGCCATCTTTTGAAAATCGATGTTTCTTTTAATTTGACAAGCACCATAAAGGCGATTACTGAGCCAATCAGTGTTGCGCCAACAAATCTCGGTGTATAAATAAACCAATAGAAATTTTGCTGGCTTCCGGTAAACCAGACCATCACAGGATATGACAGGAGTGAACCGATAATGCCGGTTCCAATAATTTCTCCGGCCATCGACCAATACATATTACCGCCTAGCTTATAAAGCATGCCTGCAAAAAATGCGCCAAATACCGCGCCTGTTAAAGCCAATGGCGGAATGCCAAACAACAACATCCGGATCAAGCCACATATGAGCGCCATCATGGTACCATATAAGGGGCCCAACAGTACCCCAGCAATAATATTCATGACACTAGACATCGGTGCCATCCCTTCGATTCGCATCAATGGTGATAAAACAACATCCAATGCGATCATCAATGACAATAACATTAGCTTGTGGATTCGATTTTTCTCCACGTAAAAAAACCCCTTCCTGCGAAAAGCAAAAGGAGTGTGGTCTAAGACAAACGGAATCATGCCATTCGTATAAAACGATTGCATCATGTCCGTTTACAACTACATTTCCCTGCGCCAGTCCTAACTGTATCAGGTTCAATGGGTATAATCTCAGCCAAATAGCACCCCAAATGTTCTTTTCAATTGATTAGAGTATAGCATATTTTCTTTGATGGTTCTATGCAGGTTTTCAATAAAACATCTAGTGATCGATGCTCACGAAATGGCCTGAATCGCTTTTTAGAGAATCTGTTGTATACTATGTACGAAAGAAGATTGATTGAATGAATAAATCTTGTACGAGGCGGTGGAGACATGCAAATAGATCAACATGAACTGATTAACACCATCTACAACCTGATCCTCAATCCAGCCACACGTGATTGGGAGCGTAAACTTCTCTCAGAGACAAAGAACCGATTGGAAGATGGCAGTCGTCTGGAGAACCATTTATCGAAAATTGAATCTGATTTGCGCCCTTTGGCTTTAAGAGGTAATCTCACGCCTGATGTGATGGATTTTTATAATCTGATCACAGGCAATCAAACCGTTGAGACGACATTTGATATGGATGATCATACTGTTATTGACCAAGCACATCAAGAAGTGGCTATTTTCGCCGGTGGTTGCTTCTGGTGTATGGTAGAACCCTTCGAAACACACGATGGCATTCTATCTGTTCTATCCGGCTATACTGGTGGAACGGTTGCTAGCCCAACTTATGACCAAGTCAGCGGCGATTATACAGGACATGTGGAAGCTGTGGAAATTATTTTTGATACCCGCAGCATTCAATATGCTGATCTTGTAGAACTTTACTGGCAGCTGACAGATCCTACTGATGCACATGGCCAGTTTGCAGATCGCGGTGAACGTTATCGTCCTGTTATTTTTTATGGCAACGAGCATCAACGGAAAATCGCAGAAGTCTCTAAACAACAGCTCATTGATTCCAAAAAATATACGAAACCAGTCGTAACTGCTATTGAGCCAGCCAGCATCTTTTGGCCAGCAGAAAATTATCACCAGCAATTTTATAAAAAAAATCGTAAACGCTATAAAAAGCTAGAACAATCGCGTCGACAGTTTTTATTTTTTCAGCGGTTGCTTGGAAAGGTCCGCTCTAGATTCAAGTAAGACTAATCGAGAAGCTGTTTAAGGCTTTTTTATGCCCACGGCTTATTACTCAGCAAACATTTGACTGTCCTTTCATCATCAAAACTACCTTGATGGTGACGTGTTTAAATGAAAACAGTTGAATACTTCCTTTTAATCATCCACTAACTACTCCGATCATTACTTGATTGAACAGAAAAACTTCAGTTAAGTAACTTAAAAGTAAAACCCACCAAATCGAGGATATTGATCCTTGTTTGGTGGATTTTCTTCAAGTCGTTTTGGCTTCTCAGTTGTTTATGTTTCAACCACAATACTTATGATTTATAACACTAGTTTATCTATTCATTTAATAAAAACAAAGAACCCTCGGGCGTCGCTTCCATCCCTTCAATCACTCTATTTCTGAACAGGACACGTACTCTATGGAGATTTTCTACCTGAACGTCGTAACAATCTTTTTCTGGGGTGATGGTTACTTTCCCAATATAGTTTCCGCTACTATCGTTTACGATTGCTTCAACTCTTTCTGTAACCTCAAAAGCATGCACGGTCAAATCACTAGAATAATCATATTCAGCCATTGTGTTCGTATTTCCTTCAATGATCAAGCTATTTGGGCGCACCATCAGCGGTAAATTGAAATAGTCGTAGGTCTTTTCATGCCACTGTCCACCTTGAAGTGTCGTATTATCCAAATAATTGGTCCAAGTCCCTTCTGGAAGATAGAACTTTACTTTACCTTTATCATTGAAGATGGGTGCCACCATAAGATTCTTACCAAACATATATTGTTTGTCTATCGTATGGGTTGTGTAATCTTTTGAAAATTCTAATATAAGCGGGCGCATCATGGGGACACCCGTTTTGGCAGTCTCTACAGCCTCCGAATAGATATAAGGCATCAACGAGTTCTTTAATTTTGAGAATTTCTGACTCACTAAGGCTGCTTCTTCCCCAAAATTCCAAGGTACACGGTATTCAATATTCCCGTGATAGCGACTATGCGTGGAAAGAAGTCCGAACTGTGTCCAACGTTTATACAGATCTTGTTCTGCTTTTTCTTCGAATCCACCAATATCATGGCTCCAAAACCCAAATCCTGATAATACAAAAGAAAGTCCGCCCCTTAAAGACTCAGCCATAGAAGCATATTCTGATAGATTATCTCCACCCCAATGTACAGGAAATTTCTGCGAACCTACTGAAGCAGAACGCGCAAAAACGACTGCCTGTCCCTCTCCTTTCAATTCTTCTAGCAATTCAAAGACAACTTCATTGTATAAGTAGGCGTAGTAATTGTGCATTTTCTCAGGATCAGCGCCGTTATCATAAAGAACATCCGTTGGGATTCGTTCTCCAAAATCGGTTTTGAACGAATCTACGCCTAAATCGATCAATCCTTTGAGCTGTTGCTTATACCACTCTCTTGCTTCAGGGTTCGTGAAGTCGATTATGCCCTGACCAGCTTGCCACAGATCCCATTGCCACACATCATGATCTTTCGATTTGATAAAATAGCCTTTTTCTTTGCATTCTTTAAAAACTTTCGCTTTCTGTCCAATGTAGGGATTGATCCACATGCATACTTTTAATCCTTTTTTGTGAATCCGCTCAATGAGTTTTCCTGGATCGGGGAATAACGCCTTATTCCATTCAAAACCGCACCACTCAAATTCTTTCATCCAAAAACAATCAAAGTGAAACACATCAAAAGGAATGTCTCGTTTTTGCATTTCTTCAATAAAATGCATGACCGTTTCTTCACTATAATCGGTTGTAAAGGAAGTGGATAACCAGAGTCCAAATGACCAAGCAGGCGGTAGCGCCGGTTTTCCAGTCAAATCAGTATATTTTTTCAGTATGCTTTTCAAATCTGGTCCGTAGATAATAAAATATTCGAGCGTCTCTCCCTCTACACTGAACTGTGACCGTGATACATTTTCAGAACCAATCTCGAACGATACTTTTTCTGGATGATTGACAAACACACCATATCCTTTGTTCGTTAAGTAAAAAGGAATATTTTTATAGGATTGCTCACTGCCTGTCCCGCCATCTTCATTCCAACTATCAATAGACTGACCATTTTTTATAAAAGGGGTAAAGCGCTCGCCAGTTCCATATACATACTCATAAGGATCTAGAGAAAGCTGCTCTCTCATATAGTGCTTTCCATCATCAGATTTGATTTCTGCTTGGGCTTTGTGCGCTGAGGATGTCAGTAATTGACCATCTCCATAAAAATCGATTTTAAACGCCCCTGTCTTAGGAACGATTGCTTCCAATGCGCCTGTTTTAAACTGATAATGATCGTCAGACGTTGTGTCAATGGTGATCTGATGCGCTGTCTCAGAAATCGAGAAGCTGGGTTGAAGAAGCGGTTTATCGTGATGCGTCAATCTGACTTTGATAATATCTTCTTGGGGAGATTCGAACCGTAAAGTCGTTAACCCCAGATTCAATGTGTCTCCACGTCTTTCAATTTTTTTGTACGGTAAAAATAACTCTAGCCCCTTATCATCACACCTGAAATCTCTTGTTTCTTGAGGATGATTCAAGTTAAAGCCTTCTTTAACCAACCAATAGCCTTCGGTAAATTTCATTCACTTTCCTCCTACTTGACTGCTCCATCTGATATGCCTTTTACAACGTGTTTTTGAAGTACGATAAACAATAGGATGATTGGAAGAATAACCATAACTAATGCCGCTAGAGCCAGATGCCACTGCTTATTGAATTCTCCAAAAAAGTAGAACATCTTCAGCGGAATGGTGTACATTCCTTCTCTATTGACACTTAGCGATGGTAATAAGTAATCATTCCAGAACCATAACGAATTTAAGACAACCACTGTAACCGTAGTTGGTTTTAAAAGTGGCAGGATGATTTTCCAGTAAATCTGAAATGTACTCGCACCATCGATCACAGCTGCTTCGTCTAACGACTTCGGTATCCCTCTTAGTGCACCAAAGTACAGAAAAGTAGACATACTTGTCGCTAAACCTAGATACATGATCATTAATCCCGGTCGGTTTAGCATACTGATTTTACCGAATAATGAAATGAGTGGAATCATGATGCCTTGAAACGGAATCAATAAGCCGATCGCAATAATGAAATAAAGGATCGAACTCATTTTACTGGTGTTTCTTGATAGCGCATAGGCAGCCATTGAAGAAACAAACACAATCAGCACTAGTGACCCTACTGTTATCAATAAAGAATTGGCTGCACTTCTAATAAAATCTAATCGTTCAAAGGCTGTCGTATAATTTTCGACATTGAGTCCTGACGGCAAAGTTAATGTGTTTTGAAATATTTCTGCTTTTGTTTTCAAGGAATTGATGATAATCAAGAAAAATGGATAGCACCATACCAATGATACTGCTATACCGATAAGAATCATGATCGCTTTATTTCTACTTCGCTGCTTTTTTATGGCAGAACCTTTGAACTTTTTTTTACTCGTTTGTTCTTTATTTCTATTCATCATGCACTGATCTCCTTTTTACGCGTTACCGAGATTTGAATGACTGAAATGATCACAATGATGACCAGAAAAATGACTGCTTTCGATTGGGCAAATCCCATATTTCTCATGGAGAAAGCTTCATTATAAATATTCATCGCTGTCATTTGTGTCGAATTAAATGGTCCACCTTGTGTTAAAGCCAAGTTTTGATCATATAATTTGAATGCATTTGATAATGTGAGAAATAAAGTCACAGTAAATGCTGGCATCAGCATTGGCAATTTGATTCTAATAAAAATTTGCATCGGTGAGGCGCCATCCATATCGGCTGCTTCTAATATTTCTTCTGGTATATTGTTTAAAAATGAAATATAGATCAACATCATGTACCCACTCATCTGCCAGACGAATAAAATGACAAGACCCCAAAAGCCCGTTTCAGGAGTATCCAACCATCCTTTGAAGAAATCAATATTGGTTAGATTCCCTATACTTTCAAACGCTTTATTGAATATGAATTGCCAAATAAAACCAAGTACGATTCCGCCGATAAGATTCGGCATAAAAAACACTGTACGAAATAAGGTATTCCATTTTCCTAACTTCTGCGTAACCAGTGTTGCAAGTCCTAGCGCACTTACATTGATCAATAGGACACTTAGAAAAGAGAAACTAGCGGTAAATATCAAACTGTCTATAAACCCTTCATCTTTAAAGGCACGGATGTAATTATCAAATTGAATAAATTCACCGACTGTATTCCCGTTCCAATCGGTCAGGGAATAGTACATTCCTGTTGTTAATGGAATGAATAATACGACTACCAACGCAGCTATTGCTGGTGTTAGTAAGATCCAAAATGATTTCGAGCGATTGGTTAACATTCAAAGTCCTCCTAGAATCTGTCCTTTATAGGCAGGAAAAAAACTTCCTGCCTATCCGTTCTATTTTCTCTCATCATTCCATGTATCGATCAATGTAGATGTGAACTCATCCCAGGATATTTGACCAGCTGCATATGCTTGTAAATTGACACCAAAGGTATTTTGTCCATACCCATCCGGATAGGAATTATGAACCCAAGGAACTGTGTTCCCATCATTTAAATAGGTATAGATCTCATTTGACAAAGGATCTGTTATGTCGTCACTTGAGAAATTCGTATATGCCGGAATAAATTCAAAATCATTTATGATTGAGGTCATCGCTTCTGGATCTGTGTACATCCAATTTAAAAATTCGATAGAAGCATCGATGACTTCTTGATCTTTATCTTTATTCACTCCCCAGTACCAAGCAGGTCCAGCAACGATCTTACCTTCTGTATCATCTTCTACAAACATAGGCACAATTGATAATTTGTCTTCAGCAAACGTTTCATCTAAACTATTCAAAGTCGGCACGATCCAGTTTCCTTGATGGATGATCGCAACTTTTTCGCTCGCAAAGAGTTCTTCTACGGAAGTACTGTAATCCATCGCTTCTAACGGTCTAGCGTTATATTCCACTGCCATGTCAGCATATTCTTTCATTCTATCAGCATAAGTAAGCTCTAAAGTTTCTCCCTCATAAGCTTCTTTCAAGCTATTATTAAATTCTGGTGCAAAAAAATTCGAACTGAATTGACTCGATACCCATGTTTCTCCACCACTAAAACCGAATACACCATCTAACCCTAACTCCGCTTTTTGTTCGTCTAATGTTTGGACCGCTGCTTCAAAGTCAGCAAAAGACTGGATAGACGCGACATCGATACCCGCCTTCTCAAAAATCTCCGTATTGACTAACCAACCATAGCCTTCGATATTCATAGGTACACCCAAGACTGTTCCGTTTAAAGTCGCACCTTCTAGTGTACCTTCAATTGCATTTTCTGCTATTTCGATTCCGCCAACATCATACAGTTTATGTTCCCATGTTTGCGCGTCAGCTAATCCACCAAGCATAAAAATATCCGGTTCATCTCCTGACGAAAACTTCGATTGCAATGCCGCTGTCGCATCCGTTCCGCCCCCAACGGTCGTCATATTAACTTGAATATCTTCATGTGTTTCTTCGAAGGTTTCTACGAGCGCATCCATTTGTTCTGCTGTTTCCGTCTTGATATTGAACACTTCTAACGTAACACTGTCCTCATCAGAGGAACTTGAATCTGAACTGCCACATCCAACGAGTGTCGGTAAAACCGTAAGCGCAAGAATAGAAAACATTGACTTTTGTTTCATTGATAATCTCCTCCTGATTAATATAGCTTACGTTGATTATATTGATACACGCGGTATCATGTAATCGTTATCTTAGTAAAATAACCTTGCTATATTGATATTTCACGAATAACTTAAAAGGAGGAATATACATGTCTCAAAATCTTTTTACGCCGAATCCAAGTGAAAAAGATATCGACAGTTCATTACACGAACTTGCTGAGCATGGTCAGAGTCTATTTCCAGTTGCTGTACATTTTACAAATCATGATAAATATAGAAATAATATGATCCATACACATTGGCATAGAGAAATGGAGATTCTATATATATCCCGAGGGAAAATGATTGTCGAAATCGAGGGAAAGTCTTACATTGGAAATACAGGAGATATTTTATTTATTCCGCCGAATCAACTGCATGGGGCAATCTCTTACAAGCACTCTGCTTGTGCCTTCTTTGCTATCGTCTTCGACTCATTTTTTATTAAAAGCCACTTTTCAGACCTCATTCAACAGTCTTACATCGATTCATTATTAGCATTCCCTTCAAAATATATTCTTCATGCTTCTCACAACTTACCGAATATCGAAACGCTCAGAGAGCTCGTCGGTAAGATCATCGATGAATTCGTAGTAAAAGAGCCATTTTTTGAATTATCCTTGAAAGCAAATCTATTATTATTTATAAAAAATTTGTATCTCAATAAAGATCATTTACATCGTCACGATCATTACGCTGATAGTAAAGATGAAGTTGATTCATATAAGTGCAAAAAAATCGTTCTCTATATTGAAGAACACTATCAAACCAAGATTACTTTAGAAGAAATCAGTACCCACATCGGTTTTAGCAAAGAGCATTTTTGTCGATTTTTCAAAAAATATTTTAGAATGACCTTTGTGAACTATCTCAATCGGATGAGAATCAAAAAAGCTGAATATCTACTATTGAATACTCATTTAAAAATTATTGATATCTCTTTGGAAACAGGCTTTGAAGATTCAAATTATTTTACGAGTCTTTTTAAAAAAGAAACGAAAATGACCCCTTCTAACTATAGAAAAAATCCAAGTAATGTTACTTTGCTTTGAATAAAAATAAAGCAAAAAAAAGAACCTCAACGAGTGAGGTTCATTCATGTAACGTCTAGATTTGATCTTCTGTATTAACGACTGAATCATCTTGTTTGGATTTACTTCTACGCTCGTGCACTTTGGAATCCAATCCCTCTTCTTCTAAGAATTGACCGAATGGTATGAGATCGTGTGCTTCATAGCGTTCTTTGAACTCGTTGATTTCATCTTCTGAGAATAGTTTCGGATCTAGTCTCAAGTGCTCAACCGGTATCGGACGATCGTCAGTAATTTTGACGTTGATAACTACCGTGCGTCCGGATTTCTCTAATTCAACCGCTTTTTGGAAGGTTTCTTCTAACTCACTGATTTCTTTAACCGTGAATCCAACTGCTCCTTGTGCTTCTCCAATTTTAGCGTAATCAACGGATTGGAAATCTACACCATAGTAATAATGATTGGTATCTTCTTGTTCAGCTTTGATAAAGGCATACTCTTCATTAGAGAAAACCACATGGATGCTTGGCAATTTGTGCTGAACAGTAGTGATAATGTCTTGCATCACCATTGAAAAGGCGCCGTCACCGGTCAAATCCCATACTTGTCTATCTGGGAAAGATTTCTTCGCTGCGATGGCTCCAGGCAATCCACTTCCCATTGTCGCAAATATACCTGACGTTCTCCACATATTTTTCGGTGTCATTTTCAAATGACGGATAGACGTTTGCGTTGTGTTCCCAACGTCTGTAGAATAAATCGCATCATCGTCTGCTACTTGATTGATAGCATTGTACGCTTGATAGACTTGTAACTCACCATCTTTTTTCTTTTCAAGCTTATCGATATAGGCTGCCCAATTTTTAATGTTATTGATGTTCGCACGGTACCATGCGCTTTCTGGTTTTTCAGAAATCTGATCTGTCAGTGAACGGATAGCTGCTCCGGCATCGCCTAAAATTGCGACATCAACCGGATGTCTTTTCCCTAATTTATGAGGATCAATATCGATTTGAATAAATTTATCAATATGGTCAAATACACCCGTTACTTCAGTGAAGGGATAATTGCTTCCTGCGAACAACACGACATCGGCTTCTTCAAATACTTCCACTGCTGGTTTTCTAGCAACTCTGTTGGCTGAGCCAAGCATTGCTTCAAAATCATGAGGGAAATTATCATAATTAAGGCCAGTGATTGCGACAGGTGCTTTTAATTTACGTGACAGCTCCATTACCGCATCGCCATTACCTCTTGTACCGATACCGGCATAAATGACCGGACGCTTCGTATTTTCCAAGATTTTAGCAGCTTCTTCAATATCTTTTTTGTCTGGCACTGGATAAGTTGGTGTACGGTGGGCACTGGCAGATGAATACCAACCTTCGTTATCCATTTCAACCCATCCAAAACTGACCGGCACTTCTACAGCCGCTACCCCTTTACGGGTAATCGCTGTACGAATCGCCTCATCAATCATTTTCGGTAATTGCTCAGCATACGCGACTCGACGATTATAAATGGCGACATCGGCAAACAATGGATTATGATTCATCTCCTGAAAAGCATCCATATTAATTTCATTTTCCGCACGCTGTCCAATGATCGCTAACACTGGCACGCCATCTTCTCTAGCATCGTATAAACCGTTCATCAAATGGGTCGCACCGGGACCGCCTGATCCAAAGACGACACCGATTTCTCCATTAAATTTAGCTTGCATAGATGCGGCGATAGCACCGACTTCCTCATGTCGCACTTGAATAAAATCGATATTCGTTTCTTCATGTTTTAATGCATCCATCCAAGAATTCAATGAACCTGCTGGTAAGCCATAAATCTGTTTGACGCCCCAGCTTTCCAATACTTTGATTGCCGCTACCCCTGCTTCTATTTTGCCATTATTTTTAGACATATTAAATTGATCCTCCTACTTGTTCGTATTCCAGACAATATTACTGTTTAATTTAATTGATATATACTATAAAGATACACTCACTAAATAGATCCTTCAAAGGATATGGTCCCGTTAAGCTAAATTAGAACAAAAAATGATAGAGGTGTTTGGTACAAAAAAAACCATCCCATAGGAAGGATGATTTTCTTAATATAAGAACTTAGTTATCTTATAAAAATCTAGACTACTATTGATTTTATAGCATTCAATTCTTCTTGGTTCAAGTATCGCTTAGGGATAATATATGCCGAGACGGAGGATGTATAAAGTACAATGATATCATCGTACTCTTTAATCTCTTTAATTTTCCCTTTCATCAATTTTGAGGTGCTCGCCTCATCCGTTAAGATCAACTGATTATCCAGAATTTCTAATTTCTTTTTTCCAAAATACGAAGAATTATCTCCCTCATTAACAAGTTTTGAGAGCTGCTTTTTAATGGCTTTATTATACATTTTGGGATAGGCGTACAGTAAATAAAGAGATAACCCTAAAGAAATAATCACCCAGTATAAACTAGGTTGTTTAAATAATAATGTGCCTGTAAAATAGGCGATTGGTATAACTAAGATTGCTAATCCAAATCTTAATTGCTTTAAAGCCTTCTTATTAGTAGGAGAGTTTAGCGTATGTTGGTAATTAAAACTTATGTAATCTTCCTCTTCTATTTCGTATTCTATTATCATCTTTAGCCTCGCAGTATTTTTATTCAGTCTATTTGAGTTAAAGTATACTGTTCAATGTGACTATTCTCAATAACAAAATGATGTTGATATCGATTAGCTTCATTCAATACCGTTGGTAGTAATTTCGGTATCATGTTGTCAACACCTGTATTATCTTTATCCAGAAGCCAATCAATTTTTTTCCAGTCAAGAATACCTTCCACACTACCTTTAGGCGTTGGATAGCTCTCTTCTTCAGGGCATTCCACGGTATATAATTCTATTCCTCCTTTGAAAGTTTTGTCGAATATATACGTAATATGCCCTTTATGTATCATTTGTTCAATCGGTACATCAATACCGGTTTCTTCTTTTACTTCTCTAACAGCTCCTTGTAATGCTGTTTCTCCCTCTTCAATTTTCCCACCGATACCATTCCACAATCCCATCAACGGTGTCGATTCACGATTTAACATCAGTATTTTATCTTTCTTTTTCAAAAATATCAGCGTGTGTTTATTCATGCTTCTATTACCTTCCTTAGAGAATGATATATCCCTATTTTATGGTAAATAAAAAAGAATTGCACGATGCAATTCTCCTGTACTGGTGATACTTCTATTATTTATGGATAACTGGTGCTTTACGCATGTACTTTTGGTCGTTTTTTGGTGTACGATTGTATTCACCTTTTCCGCCACCTTGCTTTTTCTTGATTAATTCTAACATTTTTTCTTTTGGAGTCATTATTTTCACCGCCTTAGATTAT
The DNA here is from genome assembly GCF_017599325.1 of Marinilactibacillus kalidii. Lineage (GTDB taxonomy): Bacteria > Bacillota > Bacilli > Lactobacillales > Carnobacteriaceae_A > Marinilactibacillus > Marinilactibacillus kalidii. The sequence goes on from NZ_JAGFVM010000026.1 coordinate 65,226, forward strand.
AAAAGAAAAAAGCATCAGCAAGATGCCAATGCTTTTCTTCGTTCTGTATTGTATCCGCAAGCGAATAAATTCGCCAGGGCTCCAACAATTAACGTTTTGAGAATTGTGGTGATTTACGGGCTTTTTTACGACCTGGTTTTTTACGCTCAACCATACGAGGGTCACGCGTTAATAGTCCAGCCGCTTTAAGTGCTCCGCGGAAATCTGGGTCTACTGTTAATAGTGCACGAGAGATTCCGTGACGAGCAGCGCCTGCTTGTCCTGCGAATCCTCCACCATGAACGTTGACTTTAATGTCATAGCTTTCAACTGTATCAGTAAGAGCAAGTGGTTGTCTTACGATCAGGTGCAAGTGTTCAAAGTTTAAATATTCAGTGATATCTTTACCGTTGAATGTGATTTTACCAGAACCTGGTGTCATGATTACTCGAGCTGTAGAGTTTTTACGACGGCCAGTTCCGAAATATTGTACTTGAGCCAATGAATGTCCCTCCTTAAATTAAGTTCGTGATGTCTAGTGTTTCTGGTTGTTGAGCTTGTTGTTTGTGCTCAGGACCAGCGTATACGTGTAATTTTTTAACTTGAGTACGTCCTAAAGAGTTATGCGGAAGCATTCCCTTGATAGACAATTCAATTAATCGTTCAGGTTTTTCAGCACGTAGAGTACCAGCAGAAACTTGTTTCAATCCACCTGGGAATCCTGAGTGACGAGAATAGATCTTGTCACTAGCTTTATTACCTGTCAATTTGATTTTCTCAGCATTTACTACGATCACGTTATCGCCAGTGTCGACGTGTGGTGTATACGTAGGTTTGTTTTTTCCGCGAAGAATAGATGCAACTACTGCTGAAAGACGTCCTAATGGGATATCTGTAGCATCAACTACATACCATTTACGCTCGATGTTGCTCTCATTCGCCATAAAAGTTGTACGCACGATCTTGACCTCCATAATTTCATTTTCGATTTCAGTTATTGTGATTTTCATTCTTGCTCTAATGTTTAGTCTTGTGAATAGTACAGAACTTTCTTGATCAGAGCTTCGTTTTGTTTGTGACATAACAAGTTTCCGGGGCTTATCATGGTGGCAAACAATACCATCTAACATAATACCCCGAATATCAGATTAAGTCAACACACTTTACTAATTTATTTGAAATAAAAATGATTAGCTGCTGCTGTTACCTATCAATCTATTCAGTACCTTTCAACTTCCTTCCGTTTCGCCCTTTTTTACTATTGTCTGTACACGATTAAAAGGACGAAGCTACATTCTGGCTTCGTCCTTTTAATCTTTATTATTTTATTTCTCTTGCATGAATATAAAGTCGTCCATCTTCTACACCGTAATTACAAGTAATCAGCGTTAGTAAGCGATCTTCCGGTTCAAAGGCAGAATCGATTTCATGCATCGACTCACTTTTCACTTTATTATAGTACTGTTCAAACTCATCTGCTTCAAAACTCGTTTGAATATACGTTGATTCTGCCGGTGCTACATGGACGGAAATAATTTCATAGATTCGCTCTGTGTACGGATCATGAAAGGTGATTGTCGGGTTCTCTTTTAAAAAAGATTTCTCAAGGTATTTTTCAAGATCGGCAAACATCTGGTTGTGGGTATTATAGTGACCGTAGAGAATCAAATTTTCATCATACCCCATCCCTACATTCCGATAGTCCATAAAAATCGCCCCTAGAACATCTGATTCTTTGTAAAAATTATGAGATAGATAGTACGCATTATCTTCTCCTCTAACAACTGGATAATCGATATTTGTTTGATTGACTTTCAGCCATCCAGTATAATCAGAGTTTAACTTATAATAGTCAGCGTATGGATTCTCTTCAATCGCATATACTTTATTTCCCTTTTTGGTAGCTGCTGGATTCGAAGGTTCATGTAAGTCAGCAACTTTTTTTATTTGCGATGGGGTTTCAACCGCCGGTACAGAAACAGCTTGCATCTGAGGAATGACTGTATAGACATAGTACCCTACGAGCACTATAAATAAGCTGCCCAAAAATCTTAATAGTCCTTTTCGCATCATAATCTGCTTCCTTTCAAACAATCGTTATTTAATGGAGTGATATATTTTGACAGCGGTTTCTTACAAGCTTATTATAAAGAAGTAAAGTTAGTAACGCTAGCTTTATAACTTATATTAAGGGAGTGTTTAGTAGTGAAGAAAATTGTCAAAGGTTTATTATCCATTGTCGCCTTATTCACCCTCACATTCGCCCTATCCCCTACAGCAGACGCCGCAGAATCCGATGAACCTACACAAGATATTACAGAAATTGCCATGGGAAATGAAGACTTCAGTATCCTCGTCACCGCTTTACAGAAAGCCGGACTTGTTGAAACCTTACAAGGCGAAGGGCCTTTTACCGTTTTTGCACCAACGAACGCTGCTTTTGAAGCTTTACTGGCTGATTTAGATATTACAGCGGAAGAATTACTCGCACAACCTGATTTAGCAAAAGTATTGACCTACCATGTTGTTCCTGGTGCTGTAATGGCTGCAGACTTAACGGATGGTATGGAAGCAGAAACCGTTAATGGCGAGATGGTCATGTTTGATTTAAGTGGAGATCCAATGGTTAATGACGCAATAATCTCTGCAACAGATATGGCTGCAACAAATGGTGTGGTACATGTCATCGACAAAGTACTGGTTCCTTCTAACTTCACTTTACAAGAAGTAGACATGGATGAAATGAGTGTTGCACAAACAGGTATTGAATCAAGTACTTGGATTGCAGTCGCTATCATCTCTGTCGGCACACTCTTTGCGCTTGTTTACTTTAAAAAAGAAGCATAATTTTTATTAACTAAAAAGCGACCTGAAAGCTGCGGATTTCTCACCTTTCAGATCGCTTTATTTCTGTTTGACTTTATTTATCTTGTTCAATCATCGTTAAGATTTTTCGCTTGTTTCTTCATGAACGATCTCAAAGGTCTCAGATGCTAGCTCGATACTGTCATCATGTTCGTTAAACCGCTCCAGAATGGACATGAAAATGCGATCTCTAACAGCTCTTCTTTCACGCGTGTCAACAATATACCGCAAACTTAGTGTAATCCAGTTATCATCAAACGATATAAATACTTGTGATTTCAATGATGCATTCTCAATGCGGTATCTGCGTTTCATATTGTCCCAGTCTTCTTCAGCTTTTGCGTTATAGGTACCAACTTCTTCTTCCGCAATTTCCATTACTAGCTCTCTCGCTAAAGCGATATCGGATTTGAAGCGAATCGGAATATGGATTTCATCCCATAAAAACTTGAAATCTGCCGTGTAATTATAAACTGGTGAAGTAAAGATATAACTGTTCGCTACTCGTACGATTCTACCTGTATACTGATCGCCTTCTACCCACTCACCCATCTCCATTAAAGTGGTTCTCAGCAGCCCTATATCCACGACATCTCCTTTAGATCCGCCTAAAAGGACGCGGTCTCCAGTTTTAAAGAAATCCCCGAACATGATGGCAAACCAACCTGCAAAGCTGACGATCACTTCTCTCAAGGCATAGGTAACGCCAGCCCCAGCAAGCCCAATTGCCGTTGTGAAACCACTCAGATCATTTCCAAAAATATAGATAAATGCAATGGCAAGTATTGCGTTGGTAATCCATTTTGCCACTTTACGTGTGACGTACCAGTTTTCTGACTCATTGAACTGTTTATATAATCGATTTAATACAAGTTTCCTCGTCATTAGAAGCACTAAGATGATGATAGCAAACACCACTATGCTAGCGATTAGCGGATAAGCTTCTATATATGGATTAAGCCATTCTCTCATCAAAACATTCCTTTCTTGTCGTTTGCGTTGCTTCTCAGCTTATGATAACAGCTCATCGAACTAAATGCCGCTTAAAACCGCTCTGCTTATCCTTCCTTTAACGTACCATCATTTTGCATTTTCCAGTATATATCTGGTTCGCTGGGTTTATTTAGTACTTTCTTGACGTTCTTACCATCGCTTTGTTCGTAAAATGCTTCTGCCGCTTCTTTACTTAATCCACCCATCATCTTGCGATTGATCAACCGTGATTTCAAGGCTGTTTCTTGTGCTTCGATAAAAATGGTCAAATCAGCTAGCGCTTTAAGTTCGCCCCAACCTGGTTCATCTAATAGCAACCAATTTCCTTCGACAAGGACAATGTCTGCATCCACTTTCAACCGCTGAGAACTAACGTCGTGTAACTTACGGTCATAGAGTGGCCATTCCACTTGAGAATGCTCATGTAGTGTTGCACAGCTTTCGCGAAGCGCTTTTAGGTCAAACGATTCTGGGCTTCCTTTTATTGTTTTTAAAGGGACGCTTTTCCCTTCTATTTCGATGTTATGACTTGTCAGATATGCATTCGGATAGTGAAAGCCGTCTATCGAAATCGATTGAAAGGTGTGCGATAACGGTAGACGGTTATAAAGTATTTCTAGGAACTGACTAAGTGTCGTCTTTCCTGTTCCCGGAGGTGCCGCTAGATAGACAACGATACGAGTATTTTTGATTTTTTTCATCGCATCGATTTTTTCGAGTAAGGGTATAAACTGTTCATCGATTTCTGTTTTCGTATAGCTTGCATCGACGGTTAGACCATTTACGTTTAGTGAGAGATTCATTCCGCTTTCTCCTTTGATGTCTCTTCATCAGGTTCAACGACTGCTCGTTCTTCCGTCTTTATGGATAGAATTCGGTTATATCGGTCATCAATAGCGGTTTTATCTAATGGTTGTGGAAAATTATCAATAACTGACTCATAGACATAGCGACTATATTCTTTGACGATGCTCAGCTTATCTTCATTTGCAGCATGGGCAATAAGAACAAGGGCGTCGAATATCGCTTCTATACTAGAGATATCATCTTTCATATAATGGACGAGTTGTCTATAACCTACGTGCAAGTGACTGAAGAAATCATTAAAGTCATAGACAATCATACCGGTTACTCCAGAAAAGTCTGGTTCTTCTATAACGATGTCTTCTGTCTCTCCGATCACAGCGTATCTGCCTTTCAATGCCGCAAATTTGGCTTCTAGTAATGATTTATAATGTACGGCATGAATTGCTGTGTTTGGATCGTTTATGCCAGGAGACATTGCTTTTAGCGCGATTTCGTTCAATTTGTTTCTGGAATATCCTGAGTCAAACGAGGCTGAACGCTCGGTTTCATATACGATCGTTTGGTTGAATAATTCGTTTAGTTTTTCAACATCCTTTATTCGTTTGTTGGTGTAAAGTGTAGCAAATGGCTGATCCTTAGAAACAAAATCACCAATTTTTAAAGTAATCACACAGATCACCCCATATTCTCTACAGTGTTCCGCCAACTTTTCAAACTTTATCGTCCCAATATAAGACTCCCTATTTGTTTTCATTTCATATTGGTAAGTCGTCTTAATTTCAGGTATTTTCTCGATACGTGTTTGCTTTTGAAAGAAATCGATGTTCTTCTCGTACTGCTCTTTTGTTTCGTTGTACATTCTACTGACCAATTTATCTACTTGGATGTAATTGGAAACTTGATAGACGAATTTTGTGAAGTACAACGCACTTCCAATTGCATAAAACCAAGCAATGACTACTGAAAATACATGACCGTCATATTGACTGCCGTCCATAAAAACGAGTGAGGTCAATGAATAGATAAACCCTCCTAAAAAAACACCCAATGTACGCATGGAGGTAGTGTCTAATAAAAAGTCTTCTACCGCACGTGGGCTGAAATTAGAGGTATAAAGTGTCACGATTGTAAGGATAGCTGAAAATACAAAGGTCGTTACGGTCAATAATGTTCCTGCAAGCGTGGCTAATACTTGTCTTGCTGTTGTGAGGTCTGTCAACATCCATTCCGGTAAATCATTAAGGAGATGCAACGTACTTGTATCAAGAAAAATCATGAGCATAGAAAGAATGAGTGACAGTGCCATGCTCCTACCGAACACCTGCCAAATCCTTTTGTCTTCTAACCGTAAATGCCATTTATTAAACATCACTTTTATCTCCTCTCTTACTTGCGGTGAATGTTGGTATCATCCTCTTTCATCAATTGGGTTATCTTAATGGAACGATGTAATATATCTACCTTATGAAATCTATTCAATCGTAATACACTTCCATCATACACAAGCCTTTGGGTGCAACTGTTGGTCCTGCGACTGTTCTATCCTTTGCCTTTAATATTTTTGGGATATCTTCTACTGGTCTTCTGCCATCCGCCACTTGGAGCACTGTTCCTACAATGATTCGAATCATATTGTATAAAAAGCCATTTCCCCTGAACGTGAAAACCCACTCTTCGGTTCGCTCATCAATCATCACACTCGCTTCATAAATGGTTCTTGTTTTATCTTCTTTATCTGATTGTGCTGAAGCAAAACTAGTAAAATCATGTGTACCTTCTAAATAGTTAAGGGCCTGTTTTGTTCGCTCAAGATCCATCTTAAATGGGTGATGATGCGCATATAAACGTGTAAATGGATCTTCTAATTTATGATTATCTACACGATATTGATAGGTTTTCCCTTTTGCTAAGTACTGAGAGTGAAAACGATCATCTACAATATCAGATGTATAAAACACGATATCTTCTGAACTCAGTGCATTCAAGGCACGTAGCATACCATCGGCTGGAATCGCCTTCGGGTAATCAAAGTGAATCACTTGTCCTCTAGCATGAACACCTGCATCGGTTCTACCCGCTCCTTTGATCCGAACAAAGCTCCCTTTCGACATTGTATTCAAAGCTTTCTCAATTTCACCTTGAACCGTTCTTTTATTAGGCTGTACCTGAAATCCTGAAAAATGGGTACCATCGTAAGCCAGTTTCATTCTGTATCTTATTTTTTCCAAATCGAACAGCTTCCTTTACTTTTTTATACAGAAAAAGGATAAAGACCTACATCCTTATCCTTTCTTATGTTACGTTCTAAATACGATTAATACTGCGACTAGCACTACGAAGCTTGACATTGCAAGCGTGTCTCTGCGCTTCCAGATCAACTGACGGTACTTTGTACGTCCTTCTCCACCTTTGTATCCTCTAGCCTCCATTGCCGTTGCCAATTCCTCAGCGCGGTTAAATGAGCTTACAAATAGCGGTATCAGCAAAGGCACGATTGATTTCATCTGTTCATAGATATTTCCTTCACCAAAATCGATTCCACGTGCACGCTGAGCATTCATAATTTTCTCTGTTTCGTCCATTAATGTAGGGACAAAACGTAAAGCAATCGACAACATTAAGGCAATTTCATGAACCGGTACACCGATTTTGCCAAAAGGTCTCAGTAAATACTCTATTGCATCTGACAGCGATAGCGGCATCGTCGTTAAGGTTAGTAATGTCGACATAAAGATGATCAAAACAAAACGCATGAAGATGAATCCTCCATTGATCAATCCTTCTTTAGATAAAATAATGGGTCCCCAACTAAAGAAGATCGTTTGTCCACTCGTAAACAGTACTTGAAGAATAACAGTAAATAAAATCAACCATAGTAGCGGCTTGATTCCGTTAATAAAAAATTTCAACGAAACTTGCGATAGACTAACGGCCAGACCAACGAATACTGCCAACGCCAAATAGGTCCATAAGTTATTTGCAAGAAAAATGATAATAATGAAAAAGATTGCACTCATCAATTTTGTTCGAGGATCTAATCGGTGAATCAATGAATCACCTGGAATGTAGCGACCGAATATCAATTTATCCATCATACACGCTCACCCACATTCCCACCTAGGTTTTTTTTAATTTCCAAGGCCAACTCATCTGTTGACATCGGTAATCGATCAAATGTCCAACCAAATTTATCTTCAAGCTTTAATGCAAAAGCGACTGTAGACGGCACACCTAGTTGCATGCTCGACAACCACTCAGACTCTCTAAACAGCTCTCTAGGCGATCCTTCTCTTTTTACTGTTCCTTGTTCAAGGATAACCATGTGATCCGCGTAATGTGCCACATCGTCCATCTGATGCGTTACTAGCACGATCGTGAGTCCTTGTGTTTTATATAAGTCATAAAACATATCCATAATCTCTTTACGTCCTTGTGGATCAAGTCCTGCAGTTGGCTCATCTAGTACAAGTACTTCCGGTTCCATCGCCAGAACGCCAGCGATTGCTACACGACGCATTTGTCCACCTGACAAGTCAAACGGTGATCGTTCCATAAAACTCTCATCTAAGCCTACTTGAGGTAATAATACGCGCGCGCGTTCAATGGCCTCTTCTTCACTGACCCCGAAGTTTTTCGGACCGAAGGCAATATCTTTAGCAATCGTCTCTTCAAATAGCTGTGCTTCAGGAAATTGAAAAACAATCCCAACTTTTTTACGCAGTGACTTTAATCCTTTATTATCGGTAGTCGGTGTAATTAAGCGGTCCCCAATCGTAATTGTCCCTTCAGTCGGTTTCTTCAACGCATTCAAGTGTTGCAGAACAGTCGACTTTCCGCTACCAGTATGACCGACTAAGGCTGTATAACTAGCATCTTTGATAGAAAGGTTGATATCATATAAAGCACGGCTCTGAAAAGGCGTCCCTTTTTGATACGTATAGCCTACTTCTTCAAACCGTATGTCCATAACCAATCCACCATGCCTTCCTCTGTTAAATATTCTGTTGGTACCGAAATGCCTATTTCTTTCAAAGAAGACTTCAATTTCTCAGGAAATGGTAAATCTAGCCCCATTTCGATCAACTGATCACCATAAGAAAAAATTTCTTCCGGTGTCCCTTCTTTAATCAGCTCACCAGCTTTCATAACGATGATTCGGTTTGCAGCTGCTGCTTCATCGATATCATGCGTAATTGAAATAACAGATAGGTTCTCTTTTTCTTTTACTTCTTTGACAGTTCTCAAAACTTCCTGACGACCCTTTGGATCTAACATGCTCGTCGCTTCATCCAAAATCATAATATCTGGACGTAACGCAACTATCCCTGCAATCGCTACTCGTTGTTTTTGACCACCAGATAAGCGTGCTGGTTCACGTTCAGCGAATTCAAGCATATTGACCTTATCGAGTGCATCTCGCACACGATCGACCATATCATCTCTAGGTACACCAAGATTTTCTAAACCGAATGCAACATCGTCTTGCACCGTTGACCCAACAAATTGATTGTCAGGATTTTGAAAAACCATTCCGACCATTTCGCGAATAGACCAAATGTTTTTCTCATTCAATGTAAGATTTCCTGCGGTCACGTCTCCACTCATAGGTTCAATAAGCCCATTGATCGTTTTCGCCAACGTTGATTTTCCAGAACCATTCGGACCAATGATAGCCACCCATTCACCTTTAGCTATCGTAAAGGATACATCATTTAATGCATTACGTTCTTGTTCGTCTGTATATTTATAAGAAATATGATTGACTGTTATGATTTCACTCATTATTTTAACCTCTATCTTTAAGTAATAATTACTCTATTTATCTACGTATCAGTAATTGGCAATTCAATCGCTTCAACCATAGACACATCTCATTTATTATACATTATTTAATGGTGTCTTGACAGCCACTAACGCTATAACATTAACAAATATCAGTATAGCAAACAAACCTTTTCTCATCCTCTTTGGCCTACACTACTTATGCAGGCTACTATGTATTTCAGCTTTCCAATTTCAATTATGTAAAAGAATACAAAAAAAACACTTTAAACGATATATGGTCCTCCCAAAGGAACGAATCCTAAGGGAGAAACTTGAGCTAGACACTTGGAATCGAATTCCATCATCATAACGCCCATCATACATCCAAAAGTGAATTTGGTTAAATTCTTTTTATGAATTAAATTAAGCTTCTTCTGCTTCAGTTTCAGCAGTTTCTGCTCTAACCACGAATTCTAAGATAGCCATTGGAGCGCCATCTCCTCTACGAGGTTCTGTTTTTAAAACACGAGTGTACCCACCGTTACGCTCAGCGAAACGAGGAGCTAAATCATTAAACAATTTTTGTAAAACTGTTTGTACTACGATTTCATCGTCAGTTTCTGAAACAGTTGCTAATTCGTTACGAACAAACGCTGCTGCTTGACGACGAGCGTGCAAGTCTCCACGTTTACCCAAAGTAACCATTTTATCAGTCATTTTAGATACTTCTTTTGCACGAGTTTCAGTCGTAGTGATACGCTCGTTAATAATTAAGTCAGACGTTAGATCACGTAACATTGCTTTACGTTGTGCACTAGTACGTCCTAATTTACGATAGCCCATTAGTCGAAACCCTCCTTAACTACAAGATTATTCTTCTTCGCGTAAGCCTAAATCAAGCTCACCCAATTTATATTTTACTTCTTCCAGTGATTTACGTCCTAAGTTACGAACTTTCATCATTTCTGGTTCTGTTTTATTTGTTAATTCTTGAACAGTGTTAATACCAGCACGTTTCAAACAGTTGTAAGAACGAACAGATAAATCAAGCTCTTCGATAGTCATCTCAAGCATTTTTTCCATCTGAGTTTCTTCTTTTTCAACCATGATCTCTGCTTCACGTGCTTCTTCTGTTAAGTTAACAAAAATGTTTAAGTGTTCTGTCATGATTTTCGCCGCTAAACTCACGCCATCCTCAGGGGAAATAGATCCGTCAGTCCATACGTCAAGCGTTAACTTGTCGAACTGATTTTTCTCTCCTACACGAGTATCTTCAACATGATAATTAACACGGCTGATTGGGGTATAAATCGAATCAACCGGCAGTACACCAATTGGCATATCTTCATGTTTGTTGTGTTCAGCGCGAACATATCCTCTACCTTTTTGAGCTTCCATACGAGCGTGTAAATGACCACCCTCAGAAACCGTACAAATGTATAGGTCTGGGTTCATTATTTCAACATCGCTGTCATAAATAATGTCAGCTGCTGTTACAGTTGCTGGTCCTTCAACATCTATTTCAATCGTTTTCGTTTCATCAGAATACAACTTAAGTGCAAGTTTTTTCAAGTTCAAGATGATGGCAGTCACATCTTCTACTACCCCATCGATCGCTGTGAATTCATGTAAAACACTATCGATCTGAATATTTGTGACGGCAGCACCTGGTAAGGATGATAAAAGAATTCTGCGTAGAGAGTTCCCTAGAGTTGTACCATAGCCACGTTCAAGTGGTTCTACGACAAACTTGCCGAATTTCCCATCCTCACTGATCTCAACTGTCTCTATTACCGGTTTTTCAATTTCGATCATTTAGTCGTTTACCCCTTTCAAAACGTTCAGTTCACGCAATATTTTTTAAATGTCACTACTATTAAACGCGACGGCGTTTTGGAGGACGACATCCGTTGTGTGGTACCGGAGTTACGTCACGAATTGCAGTTACGTCTAAACCTGTTGCTTGTAATGAACGAATTGCAGCTTCACGACCAGAACCAGGTCCTTTAACAGTAACCTCAACTGATTTCATACCATTTTCCATTGAGCCTTTTGCAGCTGCTTCTGCAGCCATTTGAGCAGCAAATGGTGTTGATTTCTTAGATCCTCTGAATCCTAAAGATCCAGCTGAAGACCATGAAATAGCATTACCATGAACATCAGTAATCATAATGATTGTATTATTGAATGTTGAACGGATATGTGCAACTCCGTGTTCAATATTCTTTTTAGCTCTTTTTTTACGAGAACGTGCTGCGGGTCTATTTGCTTTAGCCATACGTATATTGACCTCCTAACTTTAGGTGATTATTTTTTCTTCCCAGCGATTGCTACTGCTTTACCCTTACGAGTACGAGCATTGTTTTTAGTGTTTTGTCCACGAACTGGCAAACCACGACGGTGACGAATACCACGGTAAGATCCGATTTCGATTAAACGTTTAATATTTTGGTTTACTTCACGACGAAGGTCACCTTCAATTTTAAGTTTATCTACTTCAGCACGGATTGAATCCAATTGATCATTTGTCAATTCACGTACGCGTGTTTCTTCAGGTACACCTGCAGCTTCTAAAATTGATTTAGAAGTTGTTTTACCAATACCATAAATATAAGTTAATGAAATTACCACATGTTTGTCACGTGGAATATCTACTCCTGCTACACGAGCCATATATGAGCACCTCCTCTTTTATTAACCTTGACGTTGCTTGTGTTTAGGATTCTCGCAAATAACCATTACACGGCCGTTACGACGAATCACTTTACATTTGTCACACATTTTTTTGACTGATGGTCTTACTTTCATGAAACTTTCCCTCCTTGGTTTTACGGAGTCTTAAGTTATTTGAATCGATACGTAATGCGTCCACGAGTTAGATCATATGGAGACATTTCAACAGTTACTTTATCTCCAGGTAGAATACGGATATAATTCATACGAATTTTGCCCGAAACATGTGCCAGAATTTCGTGACCATTCTCAAGTTCAACTTTAAAGCTTGCATTTGGTAACGTTTCTAGTACTTTTCCTTCAATCTCAATAACATCGTCTTTTGCCATGTCGAGTTTCCTCCTTCAATGACTCTCTTTTGTACGCATGAAATTGTGAGGGCAGACTGCTCCCACATTTTCTTTATTATAAATGTTTAGTTAAACCGTCATGCCAACACGACGCTCGAAATATTATACCACGCAAAAACAGCTCTTGCAAGCCCCTCTTGAACGATTATTTCAAAATATTTCTAATATCATCAAATACAGAATCCGGATCTTGTTCTCCGTTGATTTCTCTTACGATTCCTTCTTCTTCGTAATATGCAGCAAGCTCTTTCGTCTGTGCTTCATTTACTTCGATACGTCTTTCAACAGTCTCTGGTTTATCATCTTCACGCTGATAAAAATCATGTCCGCCACATTGATCACAAGTGCCTTCAACTTTTGTAGAGTTGAACAATTTGTGATACGTTGCTCCACAATTAGAGCAAATGAAGCGACCAGTTAGACGTTCCATTAGGATTTCTCTGTCGACTTTAATGTACAACACATTGTCCAAGGTACGACCAGAGCTGCTAAGTGCTTTTTTCAAAGCATCTGCTTGATTTAACGTACGAGGATAACCGTCTAATAAGAATCCGTTTTGAGCATCCGCTTCTTCCAGACGTTCTTTAACGATACCATTAGTGACTTCATCCGGCACGAGATCTCCAGCATCTATAAACTTTTTAGCTTCCTTGCCAAGAGGGGTTTCGTTTTTCATCGCTGCACGGAACATGTCCCCCGTTGAGATATGTGGTATCCCATAGGTTTCTGTAATACGTGAAGCTTGAGTTCCTTTCCCTGCGCCCGGAAGGCCTAAAAGAATAAGATTCATGGTTGTTTCCTCCTTGACTAATTCCTAAAGTTTGATTCTTAGGAAAAAAAGATCGATTTACCCATCGATGAGTATAAAGATACCTATGGGGCAAATCGTCTATTTTCGTACAAAGGATAAAAGATTCAACTTTATCTTTGAATAAATCCTTGATAGCTTTTTTTACTGAGCAATCCTTCTAGCTGTCTCATTGAATCTAATGCTACACCGACTACGATTAGTAGACTTGTACCACCTAATGCAATGGAACTAGGTAATTGCCACAATGCAGAAGCTACGATCGGAAGTATGGATATAATACCTAAATAGAATGCACCAGCTGTGCTCAAGCGAATCAACATGTATCCAAGATACTCTTCTGTAGCTTTCCCAGGACGAATACTTGGAATGTAGCCGTTTTGTTTCTGAAGATTTTCCGCAGCTTTTTCAGGGTTTACCTGAATAAATGCGTAGAAGTATGCGAATACGACAATCAACAGAAGATATAAAACAGCTCCGGCTGGTTCTTGTAAATTGAATATACTATTCAATACTTTATACCATCCAGCATTTTGGTAGCTTGCAGCAAAATATCCTAATATAATTTGCGGTGTTTGTAAGAAAGCACTCGCAAAGATAACTGGGATAACACCTGCTGAATTCACTTTAAGTGGTAGTACTGCACCATCTTTTGATGCACTTGCACGTTTGGAATAACGTACAGGAATATTGCGTTTAGCATTCTCCATAAAAGTTACAAAAATAACAAGTATGATGAAAACGAGAACGACACCAATAGTGAATAATACACTTTGTACGATCTCATCACCAGCATTACGGATTTGAATATTGTAAAACTCAACGATATCTTCTGGTAAGCGTGCAACGATACCTGAAAAGATGATCAGTGATGTTCCGTTACCGAAACCATTTACTGTAATCATCTCACCCAGCCACATTACTAACATCGTACCTGCAGTCAGCATGATTGCAATCGATAGATACGTAGACGGACCTGGATTATTTACCAGTCCGTACTCAGTCAACGCATTAAATCCGTAAGAAATCCCCATAGCCTGGAAGAAGGCTAAACCAATTGTTAGATAGCGAGTTACCTGATTAAGCTTCTTTCTACCAACCTCTCCTTGTTCTGCCCATTCCTTGAATTTAGGAAGGACATCCATTTGAAGAAGTTGAACAACGATAGAAGCTGTAATATATGGTGAAACCCCTAGAGCGAAAACTGAGTAACTCCCTAAGGCTCCCCCACCGAATGTATCCAACAGGTTAAACAAACCTGATGAAGACAACTCGTTAAGTGCACTGGCATTTACGCCGGGTACTGTTATATGTGTACCTAGACGAAAAACGATTAAAATTCCAAGAGTGAACAACACTCGTGTTCGAACATCTTTTTCTTTAATAGCACCTTTAATCAGCTCGATCATAAATTAGATCACCTCTACTGATCCACCGGCAGCTTCAATCGCTTCTTTAGCAGCAGTTGAGAACTTGTGTGCTTTAACAGTAAGTTTGCGATCGATATTTCCTTTCGCTAATACTTTCACACCGGATTTTTTGTTTTTAACAACACCTGTTTCAATCAATAATTCTGGAGTTACTTCTGTATCTGCGTCAAAACGATTCAATGAATCTAAGTTAACGATAGCGAATTCTTTACGGTTGTAGTTTGTGAACCCACGTTTTGGTATTGTTTGGAATAATGGAGTTTGTCCACCTTCGAACCCTAGACGAGTTCCGCCACCTGAACGAGCTTTTTGTCCTTTTTGACCACGACCTGATGTTTTACCATTACCAGAAGACGAACCACGTCCAACACGGTTACGTGTTTTACGAGAACCTTCTGCAGGTTTTAATTCATGAAGTTTCATAAATCTTGGCACCTCCTTTAGTTAAACTTAGACTTACTAAACTTCTTTTACGTCAATTAAATGAGCGATTTTTTTGATTGCGCCTCTGACTGCATCATTATCTGGTCTTACAACAGACGAGTTTGTTTTTCTAAGACCTAGAGATTTAACTACCTGATGTTGGTTTTGAGGACGACCAATTAAACTACGCTTTAAAGTAATTTCTAGATTTGCCATTGTGTCATCCCTCCTTATCCAAGTAATTCTTCTACAGATTTGCCACGAAGTTTTGCAACTTCTTCAGCGCGTTTTAATTTGCTAATACCATCGATAGTAGCACGAACCATGTTAATTGGAGAACTAGATCCAACTGATTTAGAAGAAACATCTTGTACACCAGCTAATTCCAGTACGGCACGAACAGGTCCACCAGCAGAAATTCCAGAACCGGCAACAGCTGGTTTCATGATAATTCTTCCGCCACCATGGCGTCCAATGACTTCGTGAGGTAATGTTGTTCCGACCATTGGTACTTCAACAAGGTTAGTTTTCGCTGCTTCAATCGCTTTACGGATTGCTTCAGGAACTTCTTGTGCTTTACCAGTACCGAATCCAACATGTCCATTTTTATCTCCAACAACAACTAGTGCTGCGAATCGTAGACGACGTCCACCTTTAACAACTTTAGTTACACGGTTGATTTCTACAACGCGGTCTTCAAGATCTAATTTTGCTGCATCAATATGAGTTGTCATGTACCTTAACTCCTCCTTTACTCTAGAATTTTAGTCCGTTTTCGCGAGCTGCGTCAGCTAATGCTTGAACACGCCCGTGATATTGGTATCCACCACGATCAAATACTACTTCTGTAACGTTTTTCTCACTTGCACGCTTAGCTACTAGTTCACCAACAGCTGCAGCTTGAGCCACTTTAGAATCACCTGAAACATCAGTATCTAAGGTAGATGCACTTGCGAGCGTTACACCCTCTACGTCGTCAATTACTTGAGCGTAGATGTTTTTATTAGAACGGAATACGTTCAAACGTGGGCGCTCTGCAGTACCAGAAAGATTTCTACGGACACGTTTGTGTCTTTTTTGACGTAATTTGTTTTTATCTGGTTTTGAAATCACAATTGTCACCTCTTTAATATTTATTACTCAAACTAAATTGAGTATAGCTTACTCATTAGGTCAACGCAAAGTTAAGTCGAACAAGTTTATTACTGAAATCAGCTAACTGACTTAGAAATAGGCTGAAATGTTTCAGACCGAGCAGTAAGATCATACGAAGTGTATGATCCGCAACTGATTCTGGACATTTCAAGTTTAAGTTCGACTTGAATGCATTATTTACCTGTTTTACCTTCTTTACGACGAATTTGTTCGCCTTGGTAACGAATACCTTTACCTTTATATGGCTCAGGTGGACGAACGGCTCTGATGTTTGCAGCTAATGCGCCAACTTTTTCTTTGTTAGCACCTTTAACTACGACAACAGTATTTGATGGTACTTCAACAGTTAATCCTTCGATTTCTTCGAATTCAACTGTGTGTGAAAGACCAACGTTTAATACTAATGTTTTACCTTGCAATTGTGCACGGTAACCAACACCCACTAATTCAAGTGTTTTTTGGAATCCTTCAGTTACACCTTCTACCATGTTGTTCACGACAGCTCGTGTAGTTCCATGGATAGTACGGCTTGCTTTAGATTCATCAGGTCTTGTGAATGTCATTACGTTATCTTCAATGTTGATTGAAATAACTGGGCTTAGTGTACGAGATAACTCGCCATTTTTACCTTTAACTGTAATTTCTGTTCCGTTAAGGTCGATTTCTACACCTTCAGGAATAGTAATAGGTTTATTTCCGATACGACTCAAAGTACGGCACCTCCTTCATTCTTTATGTTTATTACCAAACGTACGCGAGGACTTCTCCACCGATGTTTTTAGAACGAGCAGTTTTATCCGTTACAACGCCTTCTGACGTAGAAACAAGCGCAACTCCTAGACCGTTCAATACTTTTGGCATTTCTTCAGCTTTAACGTAGACGCGTAATCCTGGTTTTGAAATACGTTTCAAACCAGTAATAACACGTTCGTCATTTTGACCATATTTCAAGAAAATGCGGACGATTCCTTGTTTGTCATCTTCCACGAATTCGAAATCTTTTACGAATCCTTCATTTTTCAGGATTTGGGCCATACCTTTTTTAATGTTTGAAGCAGGAATTTCTACTTTCGTATGACGAGCATTATTAGCGTTACGTACACGAGTCAAGAAATCTGCGATAGGATCTGTCATGACCATTCGTTATATCCTCCTTTATGACAAGTTTTCTGTTTTTACCAGCTTGCTTTTTTCAAGCCAGGTATTTGTCCTTTATAAGCTAGCTCACGCAAGCAAATACGGCACAATTTAAATTGTTGATATACTGAATGTGGGCGTCCACAACGTTCACAACGAGTATACTCACGAGTCGAAAACTTGGCTGGTTTTTTGTTCTTTTGAATCATAGATTTTTTAGCCATCTCTACATTTTCCCTCCTAATAAGGTGTCGTGGTTATTTTTGGAACGGCATTCCCAATTGTCCAAGTAATTCACGAGCTTCTTCATCTGTATTAGCCGTTGTAACGATAACGATGTCCATTCCGCGAACTTTATCGACATCATCATAATCGATCTCTGGGAAGATTAGTTGCTCTTTAACACCTAACGTGTAGTTTCCACGTCCGTCGAAAGCATTTTTGCTAACACCACGGAAGTCACGTACACGAGGTAGAGAAACAGTTACTAATTTGTCCAGGAAATCATACATGCGTTCCCCACGTAAAGTTACTTTAGTACCGATTGGCATACCTTCACGTAAACGGAAACTAGCGATAGATTTTTTAGCGCGAGTAATAACTGGTTTTTGACCAGCGATCAACGTTAATTCTTCTACTGCTTTATCTAGATTTTTTGTATTAGATACAGCGTCACCAACACCAATGTTTAAGACGATTTTGTCTACAGTTGGTGCTTGCATAACTGAACTATACTCAAATTTTTCTACTAATGATGGACGTACATCATTAAGATATTTATCTTTAAGGCGTGTCATTTATGAATGCCCTCCTTTCCTACTATTATTAAAGTGTTTCGCCAGATTTCTTAGCGTAACGTACTTTTTTACCATCTTCAACTTTATATCCTACTCTTGTAGGTTCATTTGTTTTAGGATCGATCAATTGAACGTTAGAAACGTGAATAGGCGCTTCTGTCTCGACTATTCCGCCTTCTTGGCCCATACCTGTAGGACGGGTATGTTTCTTCATGATATTGATACCTTCAACAACAACTTTGTTTTGTTTTGGTAAAGCTTTCAAGATCGTACCTTGCTTACCTTTATCTTTACCAGCTAAAATTTTAACTTTGTCTCCTGATTTTACAAACATTCTCTAGCGCACCTCCTTATGACATTTGTCGGAATTAAAGAACTTCCGGAGCTAACGAAACAATTCTCATAAAGTCATTCTCACGCAATTCACGAGCAACTGGTCCGAAGATACGTGTTCCACGTGGTGCTTTGTCTTCACGAATAATAACACAAGCATTTTCGTCAAATTTAATATATGAACCGTCTGGACGACGAGCTCCTGATTTTGTACGTACGATTACGGCACGAACAACTTCACCCTTTTTAACAACGCCGCCTGGTGTTGCATGTTTAACAGTTACAACTACTTCGTCTCCGATATTGGCAGTCTTTGCACCTGATCCGCCTAGTACTTTAATAACAAGTACTTCGCGTGCACCAGAGTTGTCAGCGACTTTCATTCGACTTTCTGTTTGAATCACGTTAGGATCCTCCTTTCAAACTCACGAAGAACGAATTCTTCGTTGTGTCGCCTAATAGGCTCACACTATAATTTTATCCTATAAAACTACTGCTTCTTCAACCACATCTAGTAAACGGAATCGTTTATCTTTAGATAATGGACGAGTTTCCATGATTCTAACGATATCTCCAGTTTTGGCAACATTGTTTTCGTCATGAGCTTTGAATTTTGTTGAATATTTCATGCGTTTTTGGTATTTACGGTGTTGTTTTTGTGTAGAAATTTCTACAACGATAGTTTTGTCCATCTTGTCAGAAACAACTTTACCTTGATACACTTTACGGTTGTTACGTTCAGCCATTTTCCAGCCTCCTTTGAATACAGATCAGGCACGATTACTTAACTAATTCAGCTTGACGCAAAACTGTTTTGACACGTGCGATGTTTTTACGGACATCTTTGATGCGCGATGTGTTTTCTAGTTGTCCTGTAGCTAACTGAAAGCGCAAGTTGAATAGTTCTTCTTTGTACTCTGCTTCTTTTTCAATTAATTCAGTAGTGGATAAGCCTTTTAATTCATTAGCCTTCATGTGAGTCACCACTTTCTTCACGAGTTACTACCTTAGTTTTAACTGGTAGTTTGTGTGAAGCTAAACGCAATGCTTCGCGAGCTACTTCTTCAGATACGCCACCGATTTCAAACATGATTTTACCACGTTTTACGGGTGCTACCCAGCTCTCAGGAGCTCCTTTACCGGAACCCATACGTACACCAATTGCTTTAGCTGTCACCGGTTTGTGAGGGAAAATTTTAATCCATACTTTCCCACCACGTTTCATGTAACGTGTCATAGCGATACGAGCAGATTCTATCTGACGACTTGTAATCCAAGTTGAGTCAACTGCTTGTAAGCCGTATTGACCGTAAGCAATTTCTTTTCCACCTTTCGCTTCGCCTCGCATTTTACCACGGAACTCACGACGGTGTTTTACACGTTTTGGTACTAACATTGATTATTTTCCTCCCTTCTGGTTCTGAGTCATTCCTGGAAGAACTTCTCCTTTGTAAATCCATACTTTTACGCCGATTTTACCGTAAGTTGTATCTGCTTCTTCGTTAGCAAAATCGATGTCAGCACGGATAGTGTGCAATGGAACTGTTCCTTCAGAAAAGCTTTCGTTACGGGCCATGTCTGCCCCGTTTAAACGACCTGATACCATTGTACGAATTCCTTTAGCGCCAGAACGCATAGTACGTTGAATTGCTTGTTTCTGAGCACGACGGAATGAGATACGGTTTTCAAGTTGTTCAGCGATACTTTTAGCTACTAAAGTAGCATCAAGATCTGGTCTTTTAATTTCAACAATATTGACGTGAACACGTTTGCCAGTCATACTGTTTAGTTTATTTCTTAGTGAGTCAACTTCTGATCCACCTTTACCAATAACCATTCCTGGCTTAGCAGTGTGAATTGACAAGTTGATTCTGTTTGCAGCACGTTCGATCTCAACACGTGAAACTGAAGCAGTGCTTAATTTTTCTGCAATATATTCACGAACAGCTAAGTCTTCTAGCAATGTGTCCGCAAAGTCTTTTTCTGCATACCATTTAGCGTCCCAATCACGGATGACGCCAACACGCATACCATTAGGGTTTATTTTTTGTCCCACAGATTACCCCTCCTTCTTCTCTGATACCACTACTGTAATGTGGCTTGTACGTTTGTTGATTCTTGAAGCTGCACCTTTTGCGCGCGGACGGAATCTTTTTAAAGTAGCTCCTTCGTTGACATAGGCTTCACTTACAAATAATTCTTCGATATCCATATCGTAATTATGCTCAGCATTTGCAATTGCTGACATTAAAACTTTTTCTACCTCTTCAGATGCTCCGCGGTTAGTGAAGCGAAGGATAGAAATAGCTTCTGCAGCACTTTTGCCACGAATAGTATCGACTACTAATCTAGCTTTACGAGGCGCAATACGGACTGTACGAGCAGTCGCTTTTGCTGCTGTTACTGTTTCTGCCATGGAAATTTCCTCCCTTCGCTATTAACGTCTAGTTGTGCGATCATCTTTACCGTGTCCACGGTATGTTCTTGTTGGTGCAAACTCACCTAGTTTGTGACCAACCATGTCTTCTTGAACATAAACTGGCACATGTTTTCTTCCATCATATACGGCAATGGTGTGACCTACAAAGTTCGGGAAGATCGTTGAGCGACGTGACCATGTTTTGATAACACGTTTGTTGTCTTCACCAAGTTCACGAACTTTTTTCATCAAATGAGCATCGACAAAAGGTCCCTTTTTCAAACTACGGCTCATGTATTGCCCTCCTTCCAGGATGAATCCTGAGTTTTCTTCATTTAAGTTTTATTATTTGTTTTTACGACGACGAACGATAAGTTTATCTGAACGATTCTTACCATTACGAGTTTTCTTACCAAGAGTCGGTTTACCCCATGGAGTCATCGGGCTTGGACGACCGATTGGTGCTTTACCTTCACCACCACCGTGTGGGTGATCGTTCGGGTTCATTACAGATCCACGTACAGAAGGGCGTTTGCCTTTCCAACGGTTACGACCGGCTTTACCAATGTTGATTAATTCGTGTTGTTCGTTACCAACTGAACCAAGAGTTGCACGGCAGCTAGCAAGAATCAGACGGCTTTCTCCAGATCTCAAACGTACAAGTACGTATTTTCCTTCTTTACCAAGGATTTGAGCAGAAGTTCCAGCTGAACGAGCTAATTGTCCACCTTTACCAGGTTTCAACTCGATATTGTGGATAACAGAACCAACAGGAATGTTAGCTAGTGGAAGTGCATTACCAATTTTGATATCTACATCTTCACCAGACATAATGCTTTGTCCAACTTCAATACCTTTAGGAGCTAAAATGTAAGTTTTAACACCATCTTCATATTGGATTAATGAAATGTTTGCTGAGCGGTTTGGATCATACTCAACTGTTTTTACAATACCGCGAACGCCGTCTTTCTGACGTTTGAAATCAATGATACGGTATCTTTGCTTGTGGCCGCCGCCTTGATGACGGACTGTGATTCTACCTTTGTTGTTACGTCCAGCACGTTTTGGGCTTGGAGCTAGCAAACTTTTTTCTGGTGTGCTAGTTGTGATTTCAGCGAAATCTGACCCAGTCATGTTACGACGTCCGTTTGTGGTAGGTTTGTACTTTTTAATCGCCACGCAATTCCCCTCCTTGTAATAATCATGTAGCTGTTTCTACTATTGAACCAGCTTTACTTACCTCTCTAGAAGTAAGTCTTATTCTTATTCGTTTTCTTCTCCGAAGATAGTGATATCGTTCGAATCAGTTGTTAAAGTAACGATCGCTTTACGACGTTTTTTAGTATAGCCCATGTAACGACCCATACGTTTTGGTTTTGGTGCAGTATTAATGATGTTTACTTTTTTAACTTTAACATCGAAGATTTCTTCGATTGCTTGTTTTACTGTAGTTTTCTTAGCGCGAACATCTACTTCGAATGTGTACTTTTTATCGTCCATAGCATTCATAGAAGCTTCAGTGATGATCGGGCGTAAAATTACGTCACGTGCATTCATTATTGAAGTGCCTCCTCTACTTTTTCCAGAGCAGCCTTCGTTAAGATGAGCTTGTCATGAGCAACTACGTCCAGTACAGATACGTTGTTTGGTGCAACAACTTTTACCCCTGGAAGGTTGCGAGCTGACAGCGCTGCAAATTCATTGTCGTTTTCCAACACTACTAAGACCTTTTTGCCAGCATCTAAGTTTGTTAGAACAGCTCTGAACTCTTTAGTTTTTGGTGCGTCAAAGTTCAAACCATCTACTACGACTAATTCTTGATCTATCACTTTAGTTGATAGTACAGATCTAATCGCTAAACGACGAACTTTTTTCGGTAATTTATAGCCATATGAACGTGGTGTTGGTCCGAAGACTACTCCACCTCCACGCCATTGTGGTGAACGGATAGACCCTTGACGAGCACGTCCAGTTCCTTTTTGACGCCACGGTTTACGTCCCCCGCCACGTACTGCACTACGGTTTTTAACCGCGTGTGTTCCTTGTCTTAAAGAAGCGCGTTGCATGGTAATTGCATCAAATACGACACTTTCGTTTGGTTCGATACCAAAGACCGCATCATTCAATGTTACTTCACCATTTTGCGTTCCATCTTGTTTGTATAACGCTACAGTTGGCATTCTGCTTGTCCTCCCTTCCTAATCTATTACTTGTTCCCTGCTTTAAGTGCAGATTGGATTTGAATAAGTGATTTTTTAGCTCCTGGTACATTTCCTTTGATCAATAGTACGTTACGCTCAGCGTCAACACGTACGATTTCAAGGTTTTGTACAGTTACTGTGTCTCCACCCATACGTCCTGCTAATTTCTTACCAGGGAATACGCGTGATGGATCAGATGCGCCACCCATTGAACCAGGACGACGGTGATAACGAGATCCGTGAGTTTCAGGCCCACGTGATTGTCCGTGGCGTTTGATAACACCTTGGAATCCTTTACCTTTTGAAGTCCCAGTAACATCCACAATGTCGCCTTCTGCGAATGTTTCTACTGTAATTTCGTTTCCTACTTCGACGTCTCCAAGCTCAGCATCTCGTAATTCTCTAATGAAGCGCTTAGGAGTCGTGTTAGCTTTCTTAACATGACCTTGTGCCGGTTTGTTTGATAGTACTTCGCGTTTGTCGTCGAATCCTAATTGAACTGAATTGTAACCGTCAGTTTCAACTGTTTTAACTTGTAAAACAACGTTAGGAGCTGCTTCGATTACTGTTACAGGAACTAATTCTCCTGTTTCGCTGAAGATTTGTGTCATTCCGACTTTCTTACCTAAGATTCCTTTGGTCATGAGTACACCTCCGTTATAAGTTTTTTATAGTATTATAATTTAATTTCGATATCTACACCTGATGGTAAGTCTAGCTTAGTTAAAGCATCAACTGTTTTCGGTGTTGGGTTCACAATGTCGATTAGACGTTTGTGTGTGCGCATTTCAAATTGCTCACGTGAATCTTTGTATTTATGCGGTGAACGGATAATTGTATACAATTTACGTTCAGTAGGTAATGGAATCGGACCTGAAACAGTTGCCCCAGTTCTTTTTGCCGTTTCTACGATTTTGTCAGCAGATTGATCAAGCACACGGTGTTCATATGCTTTCAAACGAATACGAATCTTTTGTTTTGCCATGTTTTTCCCTCCTTCGCTTATTTAAAAAATAAACCTAGCTCCACGAAAATTTTTCCAACTCACCCACCATGGCAATGCACCCGGGTGTGTCGCAACCTCTCGCTTCAAAGCCCTGGATCTGAAGTTATTACCCACTTGCACGTTTTTTTATTTCTCCGCACAAAATAAGTACCTCGCAGACACCTATACAAGTATACAGACAATACAATACAGAATCAACCCTTTTTTTATTTATTTTCAAAAAAAGGATAAATAAATTTTAACACTCGATATTTATGGATGAAACTATCTTAAAGACGTGTTTCTTCTATAGAATGTACACCTAGCTTATAACGATTAAAAAAAAAAGAACACCACCTCGAATAATCCGAGATGGTGTTCTTTCTAAGTTGTTAAGCAAGATTCAACCGAATAATAATTATTCGATGATGTTAGTTACAACGCCCGCTCCAACAGTACGGCCACCTTCACGAATAGTGAATTTAGTTCCGTCTTCTACAGCGATTGGTGCAATAAGACTAACTTTCATTGTTGTGTTGTCTCCAGGCATAACCATTTCAGTACCTTCGTTCAATTCAACGATACCAGTTACGTCAGTTGTACGGAAGTAGAACTGAGGACGGTAGTTAGTGAAGAATGGAGTGTGACGTCCACCCTCTTCTTTTGAAAGAACATAAACTTCAGCGTCAAATACAGTATGTGGTGTAATTGAACCTGGTTTAGCTAATACTTGTCCACGTTCGATGTCATCGCGTGACATACCACGTAAAAGTGCTCCAATGTTATCTCCCGCTTCAGCGTAATCTAACAATTTACGGAACATTTCAACACCAGTAACAGTTGTTTTAGCAGTATCTTTGATACCGATAACTTCAATCTCGTCACCAACAGAAACTTTACCAGACTCAACACGTCCAGTTGCAACAGTTCCACGTCCAGTAATTGAGAATACATCCTCAACTGGCATCATGAATGGTCTGTCAGCGTGACGTTCTGGAGCTGGGATGTAGTTATCTACTTCATCCATAAGATCAAGAATTTTTTGTTGGTAATCTTCGTCACCTTCAAGAGCTTTAAGCGCTGATCCAGCAACTACAGGAATGTCGTCACCAGGGAATTCGTATTCTGATAATAAGTCACGAACTTCCATTTCAACTAATTCTAGTAATTCTTCATCATCAACCATATCAACTTTGTTTAAGAAAACAACGATGTATGGAACACCTACTTGACGTGAAAGCAAGATGTGCTCACGAGTTTGAGGCATTGGGCCGTCAGCAGCAGAAACTACCAAGATAGCTCCGTCCATTTGTGCAGCACCAGTGATCATGTTTTTAACGTAATCCGCGTGACCTGGGCAGTCAACGTGTGCGTAGTGACGAGTATCAGTTTCGTACTCAACGTGTGAAGTAGAGATCGTGATTCCACGTTCTTTTTCTTCAGCAGCTCCGTCAATGCTGTCGTATGCTTGTGCTTCTGCATATCCTTTTTTAGATAATACAGTAGTGATTGCAGCAGTTAAAGTTGTTTTACCGTGGTCAACGTGTCCGATTGTACCAATGTTCATGTGTTGTTTTGTACGGTCAAATTTTTGTTTAGCCATTTTAAACATTTCCTCCTTAGATTGTGTTCATTTAATTGGAATAAAAATCACAGTTTTTATTCCATTTTATCACATATGATTATACCGAGTAATCAGTAATTAATCAATCAGTTTGAGCGAATGCTCAGAATAAATTATTCTGAGTCAGATCCGCCATTTTTCTTGATGATTTCTTCAGCAATACTCTTAGGCACTTGATCATAGTGATCAAATTGCATAGAGAATGTACCACGACCTTGAGTTGCAGAACGTAGTGTAGTTGCGTAACCAAACATCTCAGCTAAAGGAATCATACCTCTAACGATCATTGAATTACCACGTTGTTCAGAACCCTCGATATTTCCACGACGTGCAGAAATGTGACCCATGATATCACCCATGTAATCTTCTGGAACTGTAACGTCTACAGCCATAACCGGCTCAAGAATTACTGCACCAGCTCTTTTCGCTGCATTTTTCAATGCAAGAGAAGCTGCTACTTTAAATGCCGTTTCATTCGAATCGACATCGTGGTAAGAACCATCATAAAGTTTCGCTTTAACGTCCACTAATGGATATCCAGCTAATACTCCGTTGTCTAGAGAAGCTTCTAGTCCAGCTTTAACTGCAGGAATGTATTCACGTGGAACAACCCCACCAACGATAGCATCTTCAAATTCGAAACCTGCTCCTTCTTCGTTTGGTGTAAATTCAATCCATACGTGACCGAATTGACCTTTACCACCAGACTGACGAACAAATTTACCTTCTGATTCAACTGATTTAGTGAATGTCTCACGATATGATACTTGAGGAGCACCAACGTTAGCTTCAACTTTGAATTCGCGTTTCATACGGTCAACGATGATATCTAAGTGTAACTCGCCCATACCAGAGATTAATGTTTCCCCAGTTTCTTGATCAGTTTCAGCACGGAAAGTAGGATCTTCTTCCGCTAGTTTTTGCAATGCAATACCCATTTTATCTTGGTCAGCTTTTGATTTTGGTTCAATCGCTACTTGGATAACCGGTTCAGGGAAGTCCATTGATTCAAGGATAACCGGGCTGTCAGTGTCACACAAAGTGTCACCAGTAGTTGTATCTTTCAATCCAACTG
This sequence comes from Marinilactibacillus kalidii, assembly GCF_017599325.1. GTDB lineage: Bacteria > Bacillota > Bacilli > Lactobacillales > Carnobacteriaceae_A > Marinilactibacillus > Marinilactibacillus kalidii. Next base: position 92,104 of record NZ_JAGFVM010000026.1, read on the forward strand.
CAGCAGCGATATCTCCAGAGAATACTTCTGGAATCTCTTCACGCGAGTTTGCATGCATTTGTAGGATACGACCTACACGCTCACGAGAGTCTTTAGTTGCATTCAAGATGTATGATCCTGATTCTAATGAACCTGAATATACACGGAAGAATGTTAAACGACCTACATAAGGGTCAGTCATAACTTTAAATGCTAATGCAGAGAAAGGTTTATCATCGCCAGCAGTACGCTCGATAACTTCTTCGGGATCTCTTTGAGAGTGTCCTTGAATTGCAGGTACATCTAACGGAGAAGGAAGATAGTCAACAACCGCATCTAATAGCAATTGTACACCTTTATTTTTGAATGCTGACCCTACTAATACTGGGTAGAATTCAACGCTTAAAGTTGCTTTACGGATACCTTCTTTTAGTTGCTCTTGAGAGATTTCTTCTCCTTCAAGGTATTGCATCATTAGATCTTCATCCATTTCAGCAACAGCTTCAACTAATTTGTTGTGCCATTCTTCAGCAAGTTCTTGGTAATCAGCTGGGATTTCTTCTTCAGAAATCTCAGTTCCCAAGTCGTTACCATACATGAAAGCCTTCATGCGAACCAAGTCAATGATTCCGCTAAAGTCATCTTCCGCACCAATTGGTAATTGGATAGGATGTGCATTAGCCATAAGACGATCGTGCATTGAATGGTTAGCATCTAGGAAGTTAGCACCTAGTTTATCCATTTTGTTTACGAATACAATACGAGGTACACCATAAGTTGTAGCTTGACGCCAAACTGTTTCAGTTTGAGGTTCTACACCTGATTGTGCATCTAATACGGCAACCGCACCATCTAATACTCTTAATGAACGTTCTACCTCAACGGTAAAATCTACGTGTCCAGGAGTATCGATGATATTTACGCGGTGGTTATTCCACTGAGCAGTTGTAGCTGCAGAAGTGATTGTAATACCACGTTCTTGTTCCTGTTCCATCCAGTCCATTTGTGAAGCACCTTCGTGTGTTTCACCAATTTTGTGGATACGACCAGTATAATAAAGAATACGCTCTGTAGTAGTCGTTTTACCAGCATCGATGTGAGCCATGATACCGATATTACGTGTTTTTTCTAGAGGGAATTTTCTTTTAGCCACTTGTCTCTACACCTCTCTTTAATTCATTCTATTCATGCTTATGCATGAATCAATTATACAGCATAAAAGAATGAGTCAGCGAGTATTGCTTCTTGAAGACAAGAAACAACCTCTGCTGAACACATTCCTGATTTATATTACCAACGGTAATGAGCGAAAGCTTTGTTAGCTTCAGCCATACGGTGCATTTCTTCACGTTTACGAACAGAAGCACCAGTGTTGTTAGCTGCATCCATAATTTCTTTAGCTAGACGATCTTCCATGGTGTTTTCTCCACGAAGACGTGCGTAGTTAACTAACCAACGCAATGCTAAAGTCGTACGACGATCAGGACGTACTTCTACAGGTACTTGGTAGTTAGAACCCCCAACACGGCGAGCTTTAACTTCAAGAACTGGCATGATATTTTTAAGTGCTTCTTCAAACACTTCGATTGGATCATTTCCAGTTTGTTCTTTGATTGCAGCGAATGCATCATATAAGATTGTAGAAGCTTTTCCACGTTTACCGTCAACCATCAAGCGGTTGATCAAACGAGAAACTAATTTAGAATTATAAATTGGATCTGGTAACACGTCACGTTTTGTAACAGGACCTTTACGAGGCATGTAAATTCCTCCTTTCACAGAATAGTATTTTAAGGTTTAATGTTTTTTTAACCAGCCTTAGCTAGGTTTTTTAGTACCGTATTTAGAACGGCCTTGTTTACGTTCAGCAACTCCAGCAGTATCAAGCGCACCACGAACGATGTGGTAACGAACTCCCGGTAAATCTTTAACACGTCCTCCACGAAGCAAGACAACACTATGTTCTTGCAAGTTGTGTCCTTCTCCTGGAATGTATGCAGTTACTTCAATCATGTTAGATAAACGAACACGAGCATATTTACGTAAAGCAGAGTTTGGTTTCTTAGGAGTCATTGTTCCTACACGAGTACAAACACCACGTTTTTGTGGAGAATATACAGTCGTTTGTTTACGTTTCTGAGTGTTATATCCTCTGTTCAATGCTGGTGATTCAGATTTCTCAATTTTTGATTTACGAGGTTTACGAATCAATTGATTAATAGTAGGCATTTATTGTTTCCTCCTTCCGTCTTTTCTTATAAATAATGGTTTTTCTAGACCCACACATCCAGGCGGTTCTTCATTGAGCAAAAGAATAAATCGCTTGTTCAAGCGACTGCATCAAATTGCATCCCGACATACTCAGACCTTCATCTGACTACTGTCGTTGAAGGAACATTTCCTAAATGATACGGTAGATTAACGGCTCTTGTATTCCAGTCTGAACGACTGTTGACTCTATCGAGCTTAAACGATCTAGAACAGGAATCTGTACACAAAAGCACCTCTAGAATAGTACCACGTCTAGTATAAGGTGTCAACGTTCTAATAGATTTTTTTTATATAATGATGAGTTTCGAGTAGGAGAATCATGCTCCTACTCTTCTCATCAGTCTTTTTATTCTTCTGTTGATGAACTTACTTCATCGTTGATGCTGTAAACATTTTCGCTTACAACGCCTACACTTTTAGGTTTCATCTCATTATAAACTTTCATACCTGTTCCGGCTGGAATAGATTTACCAATGATAACATTCTCTTTCAGACCGATCAGTTTATCATTTTTACCGCGAATCGCTGCATCTGTTAACACACGTGTCGTTTCTTGGAATGAAGCAGCTGACAAGAAACTGTTCGTTTCAAGCGATGCTTTCGTAATCCCCAATAGTACTGGACGTGCTGTTGCAGGTAATCCACCTGATAATAGTGTCGCTTTGTTCTGATCTTTGAAATCATGAATGTCCATTAGGCTACCTGGTAGAATCGTTGTGTCACCTGGATCCAGAACGCGTACTTTACGAAGCATCTGACGAACCATAACCTCAACGTGTTTATCTCCGATTTCTACCCCTTGACTACGGTAGGCACTTTGAACTTCTTGTAGCAAGTAGTTTTGTAATTTGAGCACATTACTTACTGCGAGTAATTCTTTAGGATCTACTGAACCATCGTTGAATGCATCACCACGTTCGATATAGCTTCCTTCTTTAACACGTAAACGTGCGTTGATTGGAAGTGTATAGGTACGTGTATCTGTTGCACCTTTTACCACAATATCTTTAGTACGTTCTGATGGATTCTCATCGATAGACGCAATTTCTCCGGTAACTTCAGTGATCATCGCTTGTCCTTTAGGGTGACGTGCTTCGAAGATTTCTTGTACACGAGGTAAACCTTGTGTAATATCGTCTCCGGCAACCCCACCGGTATGGAACGTACGCATTGTCAACTGCGTTCCTGGTTGTCCGATAGATTGAGCTGCAATTGTTCCAACTGCTTCCCCAACTTCTACTTGACGGCCAGTTGCTAAGTTACGACCATAACATTTCTTACATACACCGTGATTCGTATTACAGTTGAATACGGAACGGATTGTTACTTCTTCAATACCAGCTTCGATGATCTCTTTTGTTAGATCTTCAGTGATCAATTCATTTTCTGCAACCATCACAGCACCTGTTTCAGGGTGCTTAACTGTTTTACGAGCATAACGACCAATAATACGATCTTCTAATGGTTCGATTTCTTCGTTTCCATCCTTGATTGCTGTAACCAATAGACCACGTTTTGTTCCACAGTCATCTTCACGAATGATAACGTCTTGTGCAACATCTACTAGACGACGAGTCAAGTAACCTGAATCGGCTGTTTTAAGGGCCGTATCCGTCATACCTTTACGAGCGCCGTGGGTAGAGATGAACATTTCCAATACAGATAGCCCTTCACGGAAGTTAGAAGTGATCGGCAATTCCATGATACGTCCACTCGGAGCGGCCATCAATCCACGCATACCCGCAAGTTGAGTAAAGTTGGAGATGTTACCACGAGCTCCAGAATCACTCATCATGAAGATGTTATTTTTAGCATCCAATGAATTCATCAAGTGATTTTGAATCAAGTCTTTCGTTTTTGTCCAGACATTGATAACTGAAGTATAACGTTCTTCTTCTGTAATCAGACCACGTCTATGAGAAGCATCGATACGTTCAACTTGTTCGTGTGCTTTTTCAAGAATTTCTTCTTTTTCTTTCAAGTTTGAAATATCTGCGATCCCAACAGTAATACCTGATTTAGTTGAATACTTGTATCCAAGGTTTTTCATTAAATCGAGCATTTTTGATGTTTCTGTCACGTGGAATCGTTTAAAAACTTCCGCGATAACATTCCCTAAGTTGTTTTTCTTGAATGGTTTAACGATTTCCTGATTTTTGATGTGCTCAGGAATATCTGTACCATATTCAACAAAGTAGTGATCGGGTGTTTGTTTTTCTAAGTTAACTTGCGTTGGTTCATTCAAGTACGGGAATTCTGCAGGCATAATTTCGTTAAAAATCAACTTACCAACAGTTGTAATCAAGTACTTGTCTTTTTGCCATTCTGTAAATGGTTTATTCGGAACCGCTGAAGTATGGATCCCTACACGTGAGTGTAAGTGTACATATCCACTTTGGTAAGCCTGAATCGCTTCTGAAGTGCTTGAGAAGATCATACCTTCTCCTTCGCGTTCTGGATCTTCCATTGTCAGATAGTAGTTACCCAATACCATATCCTGAGATGGTGTAACAACTGGCTTACCATCTTTAGGGTTCAAGATGTTTTGTGCACCTAGCATCAAGATACGTGCTTCTGCTTGTGCTTCGTCACTTAGTGGTACGTGGACCGCCATTTGGTCCCCATCGAAATCGGCATTATATGCTTCACAGACTAATGGGTGAAGACGAATGGCTTTTCCTTCAACTAAGATCGGTTCAAACGCTTGGATACCCAAACGGTGTAATGTAGGTGCGCGGTTAAGAAGAACCGGATGCTCACGAATAACATCTTCAAGCACTTCCCAGATTTCTTCGTCCATACGCTCTACTTTACGTTTAGCGTTTTTGATATTATTTGCAATGTCTCTAGCAACCAATTCGCGCATAACGAAAGGTTTAAAGAGTTCAATCGCCATTTCTTTTGGCAAACCACATTGATACATTTTAAGGCTTGGTCCTACTACGATAACAGAACGGCCAGAATAATCTACACGTTTACCCAGTAAGTTTTGACGGAAACGTCCTTGCTTACCTTTAAGCATATGAGAAAGTGATTTAAGCGGACGGTTACCCGGTCCAGTTACAGCACGTCCACGACGGCCATTATCTACTAATGCATCAACGGCTTCTTGTAACATACGTTTCTCATTTTGAACGATGATATGCGGTGCATTCAGATCCAACAGTCTTTTCAGACGGTTGTTACGGTTGATCACACGTCTATATAAGTCGTTCAAATCACTTGTTGCAAAACGTCCACCTTCAAGCTGAACCATTGGTCTAAGCTCAGGAGGAATAACAGGAACAACGTCCATAACCATCCAAGACGGGTGGTTACCAGAGTTACGGAATGCTTCTAGAATATCTAGACGGCGAACCGCTCTCGTACGTTTTTGACCAGTAGCTGATTGTAGAAGTTCTTTTAACTCTGCAACTTCTTCAACAAGATCTACGTCGTTCAATAATGTTTTGATTGCTTCCGCACCAATTTCTGCTTGGAAGTCAGTACCATACTGTGCACGACGTTCGCGATATTCGCGTTCTGTCATCAATTGTTTTTTCTCAAGTGGTGTTTCACCAGCATCTGTTACAACGTAAGATGCAAAATAAATGATTTCCTCAAGTGCACGAGGACTCATATCTAATACAAGACCCATACGACTTGGGATACCTTTAAAGTACCAGATGTGTGTTACTGGTGCAGCAAGTTCCAAGTGTCCCATACGTTCACGACGTACTTTAGACTTTGTAACTTCTACGCCACAACGATCACAAACGATTCCTTTGTAATGAACGCGTTTGTATTTACCACAAGAACATTCGTAATCTTTGGTTGGTCCAAAGATTCTTTCACAAAACAGTCCATCTTTTTCAGGTTTAAGTGTTCGGTAGTTGATTGTTTCTGGTTTTTTAACTTCTCCAAAAGACCAGCTGCGGATCTTATCTGGTGAAGCTAAGCCAATTTGAATACTTTCAAAATTATTAACATCGATCAAAGGGGCGACCTCCCTTTATTAGATTGTGAGCTGCCCTAAAGCTCCAGAACAAGACGGTACCGAGCAGTCCAGAGAACGCGATAGGGCCAGCTCCAAATGATTACATACATTTTAGAGGTGGCCTCCACGCATCTAAGCTGCTCAGCTTGTCTTACCCTTCTATGGTGTTTCTTTTAAAACGAGTTACTCAGTTTCTTGTTCTTGCGATTCAGTTAATACTTCTTCATCAGCGCGTTGTTGCGCTTCTTCAGCACGTTTAATGTCTTGTTCTTTTTTCATTTCTTCTAGTGAGTCTACATTACCGTAATCATCGTCTTCTTCTGTGTCTTGAAGATCAATTGGCAAGCTTTCTTTATCTAGAACTTTCAGATCTAATCCAAGTGACTGTAATTCTTTTACAAGTACGCGGAATGATTCTGGCACGCCTGGACGTGGAATTGGTTCGCCTTTAACGATCGCTTCATAAGTTTTCACACGACCGACTACATCATCTGACTTGTAAGTCAAGATTTCTTGTAGTGTATAAGCTGCACCGTAGGCTTCCAGTGCCCAAACTTCCATCTCTCCAAAACGTTGTCCACCAAATTGTGCTTTACCACCAAGTGGTTGTTGTGTAACAAGAGAGTACGGACCTGTTGAACGAGCATGCAGTTTATCGTCAACCATGTGGGCTAGTTTGATATAGTACATAACGCCGACAGATACTTTGTTGTCGAACTCTTCTCCTGTACGTCCATCATATAAGACGGTTTTCGCGTCGTCGTCCATTCCAGCTTCTTTGATTGTTTCCCAGATATCTTCCTCATGTGCACCATCAAATACTGGTGAAGCAATGTGGATACCCAGTTTACGTGCTGCCATACCCATATGAAGTTCGATAACTTGACCGATATTCATACGTGAAGGCACACCCAGTGGGTTCAGCATGATATCTACTGGTGTTCCATCTGGCATAAATGGCATATCCTCTTCAGGAAGGATCAATGAGATAACCCCTTTGTTTCCGTGACGACCCGCCATCTTATCTCCAACGTTGATTTTACGTTTTTGAACGATGAATACACGAACCAAGAAGTTAACGCCTGGTGACAATTCGTCTCCAGCTTCACGCGTAAAGATTTTAACATCGTGTACGATTCCGCCGCCACCATGTGGTACGCGTAGAGATGTATCACGAACTTCACGAGCTTTTTCTCCAAAGATTGCATGTAACAGTTTTTCTTCTGCAGATAATTCAGATACACCTTTAGGCGTTACTTTACCAACAAGAATGTCGCCATCTTTTACTTCTGCACCGATACGAATAATTCCACGGTCATCAAGATGTTTCAATGCATCTTCTCCGACGTTTGGTAATTCACGTGTGATTTCTTCAGGTCCAAGTTTTGTATCACGTGCTTCTGATTCAAATTCTTCAATATGAATAGAAGTGTATACATCATCTTTAACCAGACGTTCACTCATGATGATCGCATCTTCAAAGTTATAACCGTCGAATGTTGTAAAAGCGATCAGTGGATTACGGCCTAACGCCATTTCTCCATTTTCCATAGAAGGACCATCCGCTAAGATATCTCCCTTGTCTACTTTTTCGTCTTTACTCACTAGGGCACGCTGGTTATAAGAAGTACCAGCATTTGAACGTTTGAATTTCGCAATGTTATATTGATCTAGTGTACCGTCTTCTCTACGAACACGTACTTGTTTCGCGTCTACATACTCAACAACACCATCATGTTTTGCAATGATCGCTGCTCCAGAGTCACGTGCTGCAAGGTGTTCGATACCTGTACCAACAAGCGGTGCTTCAGGTTGCATCAACGGAACGGCTTGGCGTTGCATGTTCGCACCCATCAATGCACGGTTTGAATCATCGTTTTCTAAGAAAGGAATACTGGCTGTCGCAACGGAAACAACTTGTTTAGGCGATACATCCATGTAATCGACTTTCTTAACATCGATCTCTTCATTTTTATTTTTTGTACGTGCTAATACGATGTCGTTTGTAAATGTACCATCTTCATTCAACGGTGCATTCGCTTGAGCAACAACGTAAAGATCCTCCACATCTGCTGTCAGGTAGTGAATTTCATCTGTAACACGTAAATTTTCACGGTCTACTTTACGATAAGGAGTTTCAATGAACCCATATTCGTTGATTTTCGCATATGTTGATAAACTGTTGATCAACCCGATGTTCGGGCCCTCAGGCGTTTCAATCGGACACATACGACCATAGTGAGAATAGTGAACATCTCGAACTTCATATCCAGCACGGTCACGTGTTAAACCACCGGGTCCTAATGCTGATAGACGTCTTTTATGTGTTAACTCACCTAGTGGATTCGTTTGATCCATGAATTGAGATAGCTGTGAAGAACCAAAGAATTCTTTGATTGATGCAACAACTGGACGAATGTTAACTAATTGTTGTGGTGTTGTTGTAGACGTGTCTTGTATAGACATACGTTCACGGACAACACGCTCCATACGAGATAAACCGATACGGAATTGATTTTGTAATAATTCACCAACTGAACGAATACGACGGTTACCTAAGTGGTCGATGTCGTCTGTTTCGCCGATGCCTTCTTGTAAGTTAAAGAAGTAACTCATTGAAGCGATCATGTCAGCTGGAAGCACATATTTCACTTCGCGGTCTGGCGTACCGTTTCCGATGATGTTGACTACACGATCAGAATCAATAGGCGAATACACTTTAACAACTTGTAATTCGATTGGTTCAGGTACAACACCTTCATCTGAAGGGTGAATCGTTATACCACCAAGACCATTATCTAAATGCGGTCCTAGATTATCCATGACATCGCGTGTCACTTCCGTACCTTCTTTAGCTAGTAGTTCACCAGTTTCAGGATCTACAAGTGTCTCAGCAAGCGTCAAGCCCATTAAACGGATTTTAAGATCAAGTTTTTTATTGATTTTGTAACGTCCTACTCGTGCTAAATCATAACGTTTAGGATCAAAGAAACGAGTCGTTAATAAACTTCTTGATGAATCAGCCGTTTTAGGCTCACCCGGACGTAGACGTTCGTATACATCTTTCAACGCTTCTTCTACTCGAGAATCTGCACTGTTTTTGTGAACATCTTTTTCTAATGTCGCTTTCAAGCTTTCGTTTGATCCGAAAAGATCTAAGATCTCATCATCAGAACCAAAACCTAATGCACGAACAAGTACACTTAACGGAATCTTACGTGTACGGTCAATACGAACATTTGATAATCCTTTTGAATCTGTTTCATACTCTAACCAAGCACCTCTGTTAGGAATAACTGTTGTGCCGAAGCCTTCCATACCATTTTTTTCAACTTTAGGGCTGAAATAAACACCAGGTGAACGGACTAGTTGAGAAACAATTACACGTTCAGCACCATTGATAATGAACGTACCTTGTTCAGTCATTAGCGGGAAGTCTCCAAAGAACACTTCTTGTTCTTTCACTTCTCCTGTTTCTTTGTTGATCAAACGTAATTTAACATATAGTGGAGCAGAGTAGTTTGAATCATGTTGTCTCGCTTCATCTACTGTATATTTTGGTTGTTGTAATTTGTAATCTGTAAACTCCAATGATAGATTCCCAGAAAAATCTTCGATTGGCGAGATATCTTTGAACATCTCTCTCAATCCGTCTTCTAAAAACCATTCGTATGAATCTGTCTGTATTTCGATCAAATTCGGGAGTTCCAGCACTTCGTTGATTCGTGAAAAACTTTTTCTGATACGGTGTTTACCGTAATTCACATTATGGCCTGCCAACTTATTTCACCCCTCGTTAATATTCAATGTATGGCTTGTTTCATTTACTCAGTCTAATTGTTACGTTTCGGTTACAAGTGTGACAATTTGTTTAAAATGTCGCTTGTTTTCCTGTTTTAGACCAAAAAAAATACAAAAGATATGTGAAGAATCGATAGATTTCATTCTCACGTTCTTTTGTTTAGCATTCAAAACCTTGTACGGACAATATTTCGCACAAAATTCCATTTTCATACATTGTTTAGCGTCTACTTAGTTTACACGACAAATAGAAGGGTGTCAAGCCTATTTTCATACTTTAGACATCCTTCTATCTTTTATATTTACATACCTTATTAATCGGCTACTTTCTGCGATCTTAATATCCAATAGCCACCATCCAATGAAATTCGCTCAACATTTCCGAAGACTTCTTCCATTTTCTTTTTGGCACTTGGGGCACCTTGCTTCCTCTGAATAACAATGACTAGATAACCCTCGTCTTTCAAGTAATGAATGGCTTGTTCAAGTACAGCGTGTACTGTTTTTTTCCCCGCTCTAATCGGTGGATTCGAAACGATTCCAGCAAAGGCTGTTTCTGTAACGTTCTCGTAGAGAGAAGATGGATGGATCGACACATTCGTCACTTGGTTCGTTTGCGCGTTTTTCTCGGCAAGGGCAAGCGCCCGCTCGTTGACATCAACCATTTCAACGGTTCTATTAGGATCGAGTTTTGCCAACGTCAACCCGATTGGTCCATAGCCACAACCTACATCCAGCAAAGGGCCTTCCGGGTACATCTTCAAATCGATTGCTTCTAATAATACTTGAGAACCATAGTCGACTTTTTCTTTCGAAAACACACCAGCGTCAGTATGAAATGTAAAATCGAACGCTCTAAGCGTTGTCTTCCATGATTTTTGTTCACTTTTCGAATGGGGGTTATTCGTATAGTAATGATCGCTCATGATAAGTTATACCATCTTTCTAGGGTCTGTGTAGTCATCGAAGTCTTGTTCATTCATGACTCCTGAAGCCATCACGACATCTTTTAATGTTTTATTTTCTTCGTATGCTTGTTTAGCAAATCGACTCGCTTGGTCATAACCAACCACAGGTGCAATAGCTGTAACGAGCATTAAAGACTGTTCAACGTACGCACGCATTCGCTCCTCATTAGCGGTCAAGCCTTTCAGACAACGTTCATCAAAACTTTCCAGCCCATCTGCTAACAAGGTAATCGACTGTATCGTATTATAAATAATAACCGGCATATATACGTTTAATTCAAAATTACCCTGCGATGCTGCTATACCGACAGTAGTATCATTTCCCATGACTTGAACACAAACCATCGTCAATGCTTCTACTTGAGTCGGATTAACTTTCCCAGGCATGATGGAGCTGCCTGGTTCATTGGCAGGAATCGTAATTTCAGAAAAACCTGCGCGCGGTCCACTTGCTAGCCAACGGATATCGTTAGCCATTTTCATGGCATTTGCCGCTAACGCTTTTAGTGCGCCATGGAAAAAGACAAAACTGTCCTTACTTGAAAGGCCGTGAAACTTGTTATCTTTTTGCGTGAAAGGCTCATTCGTCCAACGTGAGATTTTTTGAATCGCTTTTTCAGAAAAAGTTGGTTCCATATTCAAGCCCGTTCCGACTGCTGTTCCACCAAGTGGAAGATCATACATGCGTTCCATAGAATCGATGATCATCTTTTCGTTCTGTTCAATCATACCAATCCACCCACTGATCTCTTGACCAAAGGTTAATGGGGTCGCATCTTGCAGGTGCGTCCGACCTACTTTAATGGTATCTTTATACGTTTCAGCTAAAACGGTGAGTGTCGATTTCACTTTTGAAAGTACAGGTAACAGCCGTTCATTTGTTTTTAACACGACTGCTACTTGCATCGCTGTCGGAAATGTATCGTTTGAACTCTGACTCTTATTGACATCATCATTAGGATGTACAAGATCAGTCTCTCTTTTTTCATTAACGATGTGCGCGATGACTTCATTTAAATTCATATTTGTTTGCGTTCCACTACCGGTCTGCCAAACAGACAGCGGGAATTCTTCGTTTAACATACCCCACAATAGTTCATCACAAATTTCTGAAATATGTTCAGCTTTATTTTTATCCAACAAACCTAGTTCAGCATTCGTTAAAGCAGCTGCTTTTTTTACAAGACCAAAAGCCTGTATCAATTCAATTGGCATTTTTTCTTTACCGATTGGAAAATTTTCTAGACTTCTTTGCGTTTGTGCGCCCCATTTTTTAGCAGCATCAATTTGCACCATTCCCATTGCATCTGTTTCTGTTCTTCGTTCCATCCATTTACACACTTTCTCATTTATCGATTAGTTTGCTTTTTTATTAAATACGCTCTTTATATCCTACGCTAATAAGCTACCATTTTCTGCGTCACTTTATATTCTACTAGAATATTAAAAAATATCAAAAATTATTCTTAGGTTTCTATAAAAAATAAAAGAGATGCCTGCGCATCTCTTTTATTGGTTTATCATTATTTAACGGCGTTTAAATTTCTGCTTCAAACGCTTCTTCATGTGGCAAAATCAAATTCAAGATAATACCTGTCATCGCACTGAGCGCTGTTCCAGATAAAGTAACGATACCAGCAAAATCCAATACTGCACCACCAAGGCCGATAACTAGCATGGAACTAGCAATAATCAAGTTTCTTGACTGGTTGAAATCTACTTTGTCTTCAATCATAACTTTTAGCCCATTACTTGCAATAACACCATACAGCAAGATAGACATGCCACCTAAAACAGCATTTGGAATTGTTGAAATTAGTGCAGTAAATTTCCCAAAGAAACTAAGACCGATCGCTATAAACGCGGCATTACGGATAACCGATACGGAAGCAATTCTCGTCATCCCAATGACCCCTGTATTTTCTCCATAAGTCGTGTTTGCCGGTCCACCAAAGAATGCTGAAACTGCCGTTGCTGCACCATCTCCAATCAAGGTTCTTGAAAGACCCGGATTTTTCAGGAACGGACGTCCAACGATTTTCCCAAGTACTGTATGATCGCCAATATGTTCTGCGACAGTCACTAAAACGATTGGCAAGATTGCCCACGTTTCAGGACCAAAGTAAAATGTATAAGAATCGAACATACTATTTTCAAACGGCAAGTAAATTTCTGGCATCGCTAACCATCTCGCTTCTATAATCGGTGCGAAGTCGACAAGCCCAAGTAAAATGGCAATGATATAACCAAAGATAATTCCTGTTAAAAAAGGAATAATTTTAAAGAAGCCTTTTGCTTTTGTATTGATAAAAGCTGTAATGAGGAAAGTTGCTATAGCTACAACGATCGTTCTCCAATCGGAATCTGCTACTAATCCTGCATTAGAAACGGCATTGCTTGCTAAGCCCAAGCCGATAACCATGATCATTGGTCCAATAACGATAGGCGGAAGCAAGCGATCAATCCAGCCTGTCCCGATGACTTTTACTAAAGCCGCAATCAGTATGTATACCAAACCGACCATTACAATACCTGTCTGCGCCGCACTGATGTCGCCACCCATTTGTTCAATCGCTACTTGCATCGCTGCAATATATGCAAAAGAAGAACCAAGATAAACAGGTACTTTTGCCTTCGTTGCAATTTGGTAAATCAATGTGCCGACTCCACTTGCTAGTAACGCTACGGATACTGGTAACCCTAAGAGGATCGGTACTAAAATCGTTGCCCCGAACATTGCAAATACATGTTGAAGACTCAAGAACAACCCTGTAGCTAAAGCCGGTTTATCCTCCACGTCAAGAATTAATGTTTGTTTTTCTACTGCCATCTGTTATCGTTCCTTCCTTTATTTGACTAGCTATTTCCAATTTTTTGCAAAAAAAATACCCTTTGCCATAAGCAAAAGGACCTCGTTTAAACAGATGGGATTACTTGCTTTTTCTACACAGTGGTTCAAGTGATCACTTTCCTTTTTCAGAAATTCTCACTCACCCTTTGTTTAGAAGGCATGTAATAATATAAAGCTTTTCCATCCTTTTTTACCTCACTGGATAAAATTTAAAGGTGTTTTGCTTTTGTTATTGTAGCAATTTATTGTGACTGTTGCAAGAAATAAATTTATATCACGTCCAGATAATCTTATGAAGCACCATTATTTTTTCGAGCTGCAGAGAGCACACAGTCGATCACGATGACCACACCTAGCAGAAGTTCTGTCTGTTCCTTATCAAGAATATCGATTGCATAGGTGTCTCCCCAAGATAGCCATTCTTTGTTAATCGCTGCGATGACTGATCCATTTTGTTTAATGACATAATTATGCGCCATAAAAGAGCCTTCCACATCCCAATCTGGTCCAATAATAGCGTAATTATTCTTAAAGAAATTAAAGTCTTTTTTGACTGTTGCTACTTTTTCGCCATTTTGATACAGGTCATATTCTGGTAGGAATCTTAATAGTTTCTGCTCAATATAGATTATTTCTTCGTCATAAGTATTATATATATGTAACTTACTGCCTAGACTCAGCACTTTACCTTCCACTCGGTACAACATGCGTTCTGAATCATCACGTACTGAAAACTGGTCTCTGAATGAAAAAACCTTCTGCTTGATATAATACTTCATAAAATCTCCTCCTGACTGTTATTTGATTATTGCTATTATAAAGTAAAAAAATAGAAAGGTCGATCCTCGGCTTGAAGACAGACCTTTCATTTAATTAAGCTTCGCTTTTTTTCTCTCAATGTTGTCTCTGGCAGATATATTCGCAACGATTCCAATTGAGCCGGACAATATCAACATACTAGACCCACCATAACTGAGTAACGGGAAAGTCATTCCAGATATTGGCATTAAACCAATCACACCACCAATATTAATCAAGGCTTGAATAAGAAACATTGTTCCGATACCGATGCATAATAACGATTCGAAACTTTTTTTAGAGCGGATACCCACTAAATAGATTCGCGAAATCATAAAGGTAAACAAACCAAGAACGACCAAAACACCTACAAGACCCAACTCTTCACCCGTTATAGATAAAATAAAATCTGTATAGGGTTCAGGTAAATAGCCCGTTTTTTGGACACTGTTTCCGATACCGACTCCAAACAAACCACCACGACTCAAGGCATAATACGATTGAACCAACTGCAAGCCTGCACCATCAGCCAGAGCAAACGGATCCCAAAAAGCTAAGAAACGCTGATACTGATAAGGTCTCATAAACGGTAAATGCTCTCCAAAATGTTTCACGAGCTCTAAAACACCCACAACTAACACTGTCCCGATCGTACTCAACGTTAAGCCCACCTTAGCGGAAACGCCACTAGCAAAAATCATAATCGCACTGATCGTCACAATAACGACAGCTGCCCCAGTATCGGGTTGGATCATAATCAGGGCTACAACCAATCCAATCAGCAAGCTCGGTGCCATGATCGAATTCAAAAAGTCATCTGCAATAACTTTTTGTTTCTTGGACAATATGTAAGCCAAGTACCAGATACATGTTGCTTTAGCAATTTCAGCCGGTTGAACATTGAAAAATGGTAACTCAATCCAACTCTTTGCACCGTTAATTTCCCGTCCAAAAATTAATAAAATCACTAAGGATACAATCGTCAGTATAATACCGATAATGACTACTTTCTTTTTCTTCAATAAGCGAAACGGAAAAAATGCACCGATTACGGCGAAAAGGAGACCACCTACCACATAAGCTGTTTGCCTAACCAGATAATATTGTGGATTATCATAATCTTTCAACCCCATATAACTACTGGCACTGTATACCATCACGATACTAAATAGCGCTAAGATCAAGAAAGGAATCACTAAATATTTATCCATATTTCTTATTCTTTCTTTAAACATCGTCCATTCACTTCCTCTCTCTATACTTCCTTAAAAAATATTTTACCGCTCTTTACGACTTAATTTTCTTTGTTTATTACTTCTTGCAGAAACATTCGCAACCAATCCTATCGAGAAAGATAAAATGATCATACTCGATCCACCGTAACTAATAAATGGAAACGTCATTCCCGATATCGGCATCAACCCGACTACTCCGCCTAAATTGATCATTGATTGAATCAACAGCATCGTCCCAATGCCGATACAGAGTAAAGCATCAAAACAATCGTTCGTTCGTATGCCAATCAAGTAAACGCTGGTAACAAGCATCAGAAACAAACTTAATAAACACAATATACCTATAAGGCCAAATTCTTCTCCAATAATGGACACTATAAAATCGGTATGAGCAAAGGGTAAATACCCCGTTTTTTGAATGCTCTTCCCTATACCCACACCCCATATGCCACCTCGGCTTAGCGCATAGTAAGAATGCACTAACTGCAGACCCGGACCATCAGCTAATTCGAATGGTTTCCAAAAAGCTAGAAACCTTTTATACTGATAATCTTTCAAGAAAAATAGTTGGTCTCCGAAAGTTCTGATTAGCCCAAGAACGCTTGTCAAAAGTAATAAACCAAAAACTCCAAAGGTAATGCCTAGATAAACGGACACTCCACTTGCTAAAATCATGACCGAACCAATTGCTAAAATGATTAGAGAAGATCCGGTATCTGGCTGAATAAAAATTAAGACAATCAAAAGCCCTACGAGCACACATGGTGCTACAATACTATGGATAAATCGTTCTGTAATGAGATGCTGTTTTCTCGAAAGTATATAAGAAAAGTACCAGATAGTCACTAGTTTAGCCAGTTCAGCCGGCTGAAGATTGAAAGATCCGATTTCCAGCCACCTCTTAGCACCGTAAACTTCTCGTCCAAATATAAGCAAAACACTTAACATCAAGAGCATAAAAATAACCGCTGACAGGATGATTTTCTTACTTTTCAATAAGCGAAATGGCATAAGAAACCCTGCAAAAGCTGCAATTAATCCAATCGCTACGAAAACAAACTGTCTATTCATGTAGTAAGCTGGATTATCATGAAGTCTTAGCGCTGTATAGCTACTTGCGCTGTAAACCATCACAATACTGAATAACGATAGAATTAAGAAAGGAATCATTAGGCATTTATCTACCAGTTTCATTCGTTCCATTAACACTTCATTTCACCGCTTTCTTAAGCTTTCAAGAATCAGCGTGAAAGCTTTTATCATCTCCTGAAAACATATAAGACTTGTGATGAAACCGCATAGACATCATAACACCGATCCCCATCATGTTACCAATCAAAGCAGATCCTCCTTGAGAAATAAATGGAAGAGGAATACCTGTCATCGGTAATAAACCTGTATTCATCCCGATATTCTCAAGGACGTGGAACACGATCATCATGATGACACCCGTTGCGATATAAGCATAAAATTCATTTTTTGTGTCATAAATAATCCTAACCATGTAATAAATAAGCATAAAATAGATAAAAATCAATATTGAAGAACCAATAAACCCGAAGTTTTCTCCTATAGTAGAAAAAATCATATCCGATTCTCTAACCGGAACATAAACGTCTGACACACCCAGGCCCTTACCAAAAACACCACCAGATCCTATCGCTTTAAATGCCTGAAGAACTTGGAAAGTAGCATCTGTTGACCCTTCATGCGGATTCAACCATGTATCGATCCTTGCGAACTGATATCCCTGAAAGCCAAGCCGCATCAATAAATCTCTATTATAAGTGACGAGAACAATCAAGGTTCCACCGAAAATGGAGAGCAGCAAAAATATCGGTACTAAAATTTTCCATGTAATCCCAGAAAGCAACGTGATGCCAATCGCGATCGCAATATACACTAATGCTGTTCCCAAATCATTTTGCATAAAAACAAGCGTAATCGGTATCAATGAAAAGAAAAGCAATTTAACGAGCAACACGGCATCCGTTTGAACCGACTTCAAAAGTGTACGACTGTTATGAAGCGTCACTACTTTTGAGAGCATCAAAATATAAGGGATTTTAACAAATTCGGAGGGTTGCATCGTTCCAAGCGGTCCGAGTCTCACCCACCTTTTACCACCCGTTAGTAGATGAAGGTGTCTATCGTAAAATAATACGGTAAGCAGTAAAACCACCAGCCCGATAATATAAAGGTACGTGGTCATACGCCACATTTTTTCTGAATCAAATTGCATGATAATGACCACTGTGATAACACCCAAGATATACCAAAGTACTTGCATAACTGTGTGTTTAAGTGAATCTCCTTGCATCAGTACAGTGGTTGAATAAATAGTCGTTACGCTAAATAGCGCTAACAGCATAATCATCAAAACAATACCGTAATCAATTCGACGGGAGTCGTTGTTCTTCATTTTTTCGGCTCCTTTTTCACTCTTTAAAATATTTTATTGAATGAAAGCCGGCTTATTTTACTAGCCGGCTATTGTTCTATTCAGTTTATGAACCAGCGTGGAATGTTTCAGACTCACCCGAGAAGAAATAAGACTTGTGATGATAACGCATAGACATAATCAGTCCAATCGCCATCATATTTCCAAGCAAAGCTGATCCTCCTTGAGAAATAAAAGGTAATGGAATCCCAGTCATCGGTAACAACCCGACGCTCATTCCAATATTTTCCAACACGTGAAACGCAATCATCATAATAATACCGGTTGCAATGTACGCATAAAATTCATTTTTTGTATCATAAACGATTTTCACCATTTGATAAATCAATACGAAATAAAGAAGAATGAGGAACGCTCCTCCGATGAAACCAAAGTTCTCCCCAACGGTGGAAAAGATCATATCTGATTCTCTAACAGGGATCGGAACATCTGATACACCAAACCCTTTACCAAAGACCCCTCCAGATCCAATCGCTAAGAATACCCTCGTAATTTGATAAGAGGCCCCAGAAGTATCTTGATAGGGATTTAACCACGTATCGATACGCGCAAATTGATAATTACTAAATCCAAGTTGTATTAAAAATTCTCTATTATATACAACGAGTAATACCAACCCAACTCCGAGTGTAGTGACTACTAAAAATGTTGGTAGAATAATCTGCCATTTAACACCCGAGAGCAAGACGACCCCGACCAATATAGCCATATATACTAAAGATGTTCCTAAATCGTTGAGGACCAACACTAAATATGGAACGGCATATAAAGCGATTTTCCCAAGCAAGATAAAATCACTACGATATTCATGCGTTGGAAAGTAACTATTATGTTTCGTCACTACTTTTGCCAGAATCAAGATAAAGGAGATTTTAGCAAATTCGGCGGGCTGAATCGTTCCAATCCCTGGAAGTCTAATCCAAGACTTCCCACCTGTCTTTTCAAATAAAGTTCGATCATAAAAAATGAACGTCACTATCAGTAGCAAAATTCCAATAACATATAGATAATTGGTCATCTTCCAAATTTGTTCAGAATCAAACTGCATAATGACCGCAATAGCGATTGCACCCAAGCCATACCATGCTGTATGCATAATCGTCTGGCGAATACCTGTATTATTTATCAAACTTGTGGTTGAGTAGATCATGGCTATACTAAATAGTGCCAATAACATGACACTCAGTATGATCCCATAATCTATACGATTGGTTTGTTTGTCTTCATTCATTCAATTTTACTCCTTTTTACGTTACGGATTCTGGTGGGCATCTGACCTTAATTGCGTCACTAACATTTCACTCTTCAAAAAAACATTTTAACAGATTCATTTCATCATTAATAGACATGCCGAGCATTTAGCACAAAATAGCCACAGAAAAACAAAGATTTCTTAATAATTTCAAATTATAAAAAAAAAGCACCGCTACACTGACCATAAAATGACCAGTGTAGCGGTGCTCGTTTAGTGATTCAGCAAACGCCTGAAAAGTTAATTACTTAACTTCTACAGAACCGCCAGCTTCTTCGATTTTAGCTTTAAGTTCTTCAGCTTCGTCTTTAGAAACGCCTTCTTTGATTGCTGAAGGAGCGCCATCAACTAATGCTTTAGCTTCTTTCAAGCCAAGACCAGTAGCTTCACGTACAGCTTTGATTACTTTGATTTTAGCAGATCCAGCACTTGCTAGTTCAACTGTAAATTCAGTTTGTTCAGCAGCTTCTGCAGCTCCTGCTCCTGCTGCTGCAACTGGTGCTGCAGCTTCAACGCCAAATTCTTCTTCGATTGCGCTAACTAAGTCGTTCAATTCAACGATTGTAGACTCTTTTAAGTCAGCAATGATTTTTTCGATATCTAATGCCATTTTATATTTCCTCCAGTATGATAGTTGTGTTTTTAGTTAATTGGTAGTGCCAGTAAAACTGTAGAATCGGTTGTTCCATAACAGAACGTGCGCTTACGCTGCTTCCTCTTCTTCTTTTTTCTCTGCAACTGCTTTGATTGCCAAGGCAGTGTTTCGAACTGGTGCTTGTAGTACAGATAGTAGCATAGAAAGTAAACCGTCGCGGCTTGGTAGTTTCGCAATTTTGTTGATTTCTTCAACACTTGCTACTTTACCTTCCAATACGCCACCTTTAATTTCTAAAGCTTCCGCATCTTTAGCAAATTCTGCAATGATTTTTGCAGGCGCTACTACTTCTTCGTTACTGAAGGCTACGGCTGTAGGTCCTTTGAAGACGTCATCTAATCCGTCCAAATTCGCTGCTACTGCTGCACGACGTAACATTGTGTTTTTCAAGACACGCATTTCGATACCAGAATCGCGTAGTTGTTTACGTAACTCAGTTACTTGTTCAACTGTTAATCCACGGTAATCTACTACGACTACTGCAGCTGCGTCTTGGAATTTTTTAGTAATGTCTTGAACCATTTCTTCTTTTTGTGCTAGAATATTTGCTTTGCTCATTGATGTTTCACCTCCTGATCGATTGTAAAAGGGCAATAAAAAAACCCCATATCTCCGCAGACGAAGAGGGATTGTGTGTTTAACGTAAGTTATCATCACAATTATCCTCGGTATGGTATTTAAGGCTTTCGCCACATACTGTCTTCGGTATAATTCAGCTTTCCTGTTAATCGAAATGAAAAACAGATTCACTTTACTTATATTCATCAATGTTCAGTTAATTGCTTAACCTGCACAAGTATAGCAAGCTAGACTCTGCAGGTCAAGAATTAATTGAATTTTTTAGGGTTTAAATTAAAATTATTTAGAAACTGAAGACTGGTCTATTTTGACACCAGGGCCAAAAGTACTTGCTACAGCCATATTTTTAATGTAAACACCTTTTGAGCTAGCAGGTTTTGCTTTAACGATTGTTTCGTGAATAGCAACAAGGTTTTCTTGTAGTTTGTTCAAGTCAAATGACACTTTTCCGATTGGAACGTGGATATTTGACTGACGGTCTACACGATAAGTTACTTGTCCAGCTTTGATATCGTTAACAGCTTTTGCTACGTCAGGTGTTACAGTACCAGTTTTAGGGTTAGGCATTAGACCTTTGGGTCCTAGAACACGTCCTAGTTTACCAACTTCGGCCATCATGTCAGGCGCTGCAACAACTACGTCGAAGTCGAACCATCCACCTTGTACTTTTTCAACTAAATCGCTATCGCCAACGAAATCTGCTCCAGCTTCTTGTGCTGCTTTTGCTTGATCTCCTTTTGCGAAAACAATGACTGTTGATGTTTTACCTGTTCCGTGTGGCAATACCATTGCGCCACGAATTTGTTGATCAGCTTGTTTAGGGTCTACTCCTAGACGATATGCAACTTCAACAGATGCATCAAATCCAGCGTAGTCGATTTCTTTAACTAATTCTAGTGCTGCAGAAGCGTCATACAATTGTTCTCTGTTGACTTTTTCCAGAGCAGCTAAAAACTTTTTACTTTTCTTCGCCATGATTATTTCCTCCTTGTTGTGGTATTAACGGCTTAACCTCCCACTTGTTCTCCATCATCCGACTTTTCCAGATGCTTTGTTAAAAGTATCTGGAAAGTGTACGAGATACCCGGAGACAGCAAGAGCTTAGAGTTGTCGGTTTTTAATTAACCTTCAACAGTGAAGCCCATGCTACGAGCTGTACCTTCGACCATACGCATAGCAGCTTCTACAGATGCTGCGTTTAAGTCTTCCATTTTTGTTTCAGCAATTCCTCTAACTTGTTCACTTGTTACAGAAGCCACTTTTTTAGTGTTTGGTTCGCCAGAACCAGACTCAACGCCGGCAGCTTTTTTAAGCAATACTGCAGCTGGTGGTGTTTTAGTGATGAATGTAAATGAACGGTCTTCGTATACTGAGATAACAACTGGAATGATCATTCCTGCTTGGTCTGCAGTACGAGCGTTGAACTCTTTACAGAATCCCATAATATTTACTTGTGCTTGTCCTAATGCTGGTCCTACTGGAGGAGCTGGATTAGCTTTCCCTGCAGGAATTTGCAATTTGACTACGTTTACGACTTTCTTTGCCACGAGACATACCTCCTTGATTTGTTTCGCGAGTGGTTAAATGAGGTTATAGTTTTCCTCTCCCACCTAATTCTTCGCATGCGAAATATGCGTACTGCATATTGGGCGTACTGACATATTATAGTCCTTCACTGTTTTACTGTCAAGGCTAAACTTGAACTAGTCTTTGAGCTGTGAAATCTGATCATAGTCTAGTTCAGCATTTGTTTCACGCCCGAACATTTCAACAAGTGCCTTCACTTTACCTTTATCAGATTCAATTTCTGTGATTGTGCCTTCCATGCCTGCAAATGCACCATTGATGATTTTAACACGTTCACCAATCTCTACATCAATATTTACTTTACGTGGATTAATGCCCATGCTACGTAAAATTTGATCGACTTCTTCTGGCAATAAAGGTGATGGCTTACTTCCGGCTCCGTGTGAACCAACAAACCCCGTTACACCTGGAGTGTTACGTACGATATACCATGCATCATCTGACATGATCATTTCAACTAGTACGTAACCTGGGAATGTTTTGTGTGTCGAAACTTTTGTTTCTCCATCTTTCTCTTCATATGTTTGCTCTTCTGGAATCAACACTTGTAAGATATTGTGTTCCATTCCCATACTGTTTGCTCTGGATTCTAAATTTTGTTTCACCTTATTTTCGTAACCTGAGTAAGTATGCAATACATACCATGCTTTTGATAATTCTACTTCTGACATATTGTTCTCCTTTTTATTCGTTTTCTTTTCATTCTACAATTGTTTCGAACCATAATAAAAAACCTTCTACGGCATTGGTGAGTGAGAAGGTTTTTTGTCGTGTCTTTTAATATATTCGTATTATATCACTTAAATCAATGATAATCTATTTCATTCAGTGGTTCAACTGTTTTTAGATCAAATTCAATAAAAAACTAATGATTGAATCTACTCCAAAAAAGAAAACGCTGAAAAATGCCACAACTCCAAAGACAGTTAATGTGTTTTTGCGCATTTCTTTGCTTGTCGGCCAAGTAGTTTCTTTCAATTCATACTTTACTTCTCCGAAAAACTTTTTGATTTTACTCATCGGTGTTTCCTCCTTTACTACTTTGGTTGACTTGAATTACTTTTACTTTGTTTCTCTATGCAAGGTATGTTTTGAGCAGTAGCTACAATATTTATTTACTTCTAGGCGTTCTGTACGAACCTTCGAGCCGCCATTTTTAGAATAATTTCTAGATCCGCACTCAGTACAGGCTAAGACAATTTTATTTTTCATTTTATACAGTTCCTCGTTTCTTTTATCCCCATCGACATGCTTACGCAAATACATTGCGTACCAATCTAAATAATACTGTTTATCAATAACATAGTCAACCACTAGTTCAGTCTAGCACGATTTGATTTTCTTAATTGTGCTTGGCTATCCATCCTTTCCTTTAGATGTTACCCGCTACTAAAAAACTTTTGTTCACATGTTTGCAAACCAGTTATCTTTATTTTCGTTTATATATAGAAGAGTTTGCCCATCTGTGGCACAATAGCTGTACAGGAACTCACAGGTAAAGGACGTTTGTTATGACCAAGACTCAAAAATTAATTTATATTTCTTTGCTTTCCGCACAAGCGGTGATTTTAGGACTGATTGAGCGTAGTATTCCTTTCCCTTTTGCATTTGCACCAGGTGCTAAATTAGGAATTGCCAATCTTATTACCATTGTAGCGATCTATACATTGCCATTTAAAGATAGCACCAAAGTCGTTGGCATGCGCTTGATCATGACAACCTTGCTCGGTGGAACGATTTCCACTCTTTTATATAGTGCCGCTGGAGCTATTCTCAGTTATATTGGCATGGTCTTCGTTAAAACGGTCGGCGGCGATAAAGTTAGTATCATCGGCGTTAGTGCAACAGGTGGCATTTTACATAACCTCGGGCAATTGCTTGTTGCTAGCTTTATCGCACAAACGTGGACAGTATTACTTTATTTACCAGTATTATCATTCATGGGAATCCTTTCGGGTATTGCTATCGGTATAGCCGCTAACTTTTTAATGGAAAAGACGTCTATTATTCGCCGTTTCAAAAATCAATCTAGTTAATAAATCAAAAATCCGCAAGCTCAACTTATCATGAGTTTACGGATTTTTTCGTGGGTTCATATAAAAACGTTAAGTACGACTGATTTTACGCTGTTTTATTTATCGAGAAATAATGACTTATATTTCTGTGTACATCTATGTTTTGCATTCATTACTTTCTCTCTGGAACAATCCAAATGCTCAGCAATGCTGTCGTAACTATATCCTTTAGCAAAAAGCATCACAACCTTCTTTTCGAATGCAGATAGATGTTTTTGAAATTCTTGCATTGTTTCTTCGATGAGTAACGCATCCAGCGGCGAACTATCTTTTGCTATGCCCATCACATAGATACCTTTCTGTTCACAGAGATGGTCTAGTGATATTGCATTAGAATCAGCCTTTCTTTTTTTCGCAAACTTCATTCTCCTTAAACTACTGAAATGGTTATCCAAACTTAGTGAAACAAATTGACTAAAACACATCTTTTTATCACGTTTATATTTTTTAGTTACACATACAAAACACAAGCTTGCTTCTTGCCATAAATCTTCTCGACTGCGCTCAAAACATTGCCAGTTTTTATATACCGCTCTCCATAAAAGCGACTCACATCGCTTATAGAGGATTTCAAATGTATCTTCAATATCATGCTGGAACATAAAAATCAGTGTTTCGTTAATATGTTCTTCTTGTTTTCTCCTTCTATCATTCCCTACTTTCTTTTGTTCAGTCATGCTTAGATTCCCCTTTCTTTTATATGCATAGGTGTTAAATAACACATGTATCCATACCTATTATACTGCCAGATTTTCCGAATATTTCACTTAAAAAATTGCATTTTTCAGAGAAATTTAACTTAATTCTGGAAAACGCATCATGAAACTATTTGAGGGTTTTCAGAAATCACTTTTTCTTTTTTGTTTTCATTATTTATTTCAAAAAAAAGAAACCCCTTTTCAAAGAGATTTCTGTTCACATTTTATTCAAATTCACTTACTATCCTCGTCTGTCTTGGACGAGTCACTTTTAATCAACTGCTGATAAAAAGCTTTTAGCCGTTGTTCGTCTTCTTCTTTTAAAGGGGAGTTGCGCCGATATTGCTGCATTTCATATAGGGTAGCATCTAAAGCTATATTCCTTTTGATTCGATTGATTTCTTTATACAGCTCTATGGCAGATGTCCTGGCTGCACCTCTTTGAAAGACGATCCACTGCTCTGCAAGATCAGATGTCGCGACTGTTACATTGGTGATCAACAAGTTTTCTTCTCCAACGGATCGTTCAATATAACTATCTGCAGTTTCACCTTCATTTGTAAAAATAACGACGACGTCATATTTATCATATCGCTGTTGAATCCCCGGAACCAACTGTGCATCGAAAACGATTCTGATCTCAACACCTTGATATTTAGCATAATTACTTAATTCGTGAAGGAGCTGGTCTCTCGCATCCGCCATTTTGTCAATCTTTTTCAACTTTACCAGTTCAGGCCAAGCCCCGATCATATTATACCCATCTACATATAGCAGGTCTTTTTTCATCGTGCGCCTCCTTTCTTTAAAAGTCTACTCATTATAGCGCGTTACGTTTACGGAAGACTTCGTACATCAAGAGACTGGATGCGACACTGGCATTCAGGCTTTGTACATGACCCGTCATTGGAATCATCAAAGTCTCATCGACTTTTTCTTTGACAAGTCGAGAAAGACCTTTACCTTCGTTACCTATAACGAGTCCAATAGGCGCTGAAACTTCCCATCTTCTATAATCTTTACCATCCATATCCGTTCCAAAAATCCAAAGTCCACGTTCTTTCAACTCTTCAATGGTCTGTACGAGATTCGTTACACGGACAACTGGCACATACTCAATCGCACCAGTAGAAGCTTTCGCTACTGTTGAAGTCAATCCCACTGCGCGACGCTTCGGAATAATGATTCCATGTACTCCTGCTGCATCTGCGGTTCTCATGATTGAACCTAAATTATGCGGATCTTCAATCCCGTCTAATAATAGGAAAAAGGGTTCTTCTCCCTTGGCTTTAGCCGCTGCAAAGAGATTATCTATCTCTGCGTAAGCTACTGGACTTGCTGCAACCAGCACCCCTTGATGATTCTCTCCGTCACTCAATAAATCTAATTTACTTTTAGGCACAAAGCTCACTTGAATTTTACGTTTTTTCGCTTCTTCTTGGATTTCTTTCAACTTACCACCAGATAAACCTTCTTGAACGAAGATTTTATTGATATCACGATCTGATTTGATCGTTTCTAGCGCTGGAATTCTTCCAATAACCATTTCATCTTGTGCGATATCTTGTTCGACGACTTCTGGTTTAGACGCTATTTTTTCTTTAATTCTACTTGGCTTACGTTCAGTCGCATTTTTATTGAATTTGTCTGATTGATTACGCTTTGGTCTATTCTTATCTGACCGATTTCGGTCAGGTCTTCTACCGTCTCGTTTACTCAAATCATTTCCTCCTTTCAAGACAAAGCGCCTAGGCCAATGTCTTGTCTACTTTCGAAATACACAGACCGATCAGTTCGTGCAAGCGGTCTTCTTGTTTTGTCAGATAAAGATAGCCCATGACCGCTTCAAATCCAGAAGATTTATTATATGTTGAGCCATCTGTATTTTTTGCTTTAGAATAACTTTTAGCGTTGCGTCCACGTTTGTAGTAATCTATTTCCTCACTAGTCAATAGCTCTTCTTCTAGTAAGGCATCAATCAACCAAGCCTGTGCTTTAGCTGATACATAGTTCGTTGCTAATCGATGCAACTGGTTAGGTTTGGTTTGACCATTCGTCAATAGATGTTCTCTCACCAGCTGCTCGTAGGCCGCATCTCCCATGTAAGCAAGTGCCAACCCATTTAGAAGTTCTGCATCCTTAGGTTTCATCAGATGTCCTTCCTTTTCCAGCGAATCCCTTGTGGTGTATCTTCTAGCACAATACCCTTTTCTTGTAAAAGATCTCTGATTTCATCAGCTCTTGCAAAATCACGATTCTTTCTTGCTTGCGTTCTTTCTTCTATCAGCCCTTCGACTTCTTCATCAAGCAATTCCTTATCGATCACTAACTCTAATTGTATACCGAAAATCCCCATAATCATTGCCAGTTGCTCAATCGCATAATGAAGTACAACTTTAGAAACCTCGTCGTTATTTAAATAAAGGTTTAAGCTACGAACCATTTCA
The DNA here is from genome assembly GCF_017599325.1 of Marinilactibacillus kalidii. Lineage (GTDB taxonomy): Bacteria > Bacillota > Bacilli > Lactobacillales > Carnobacteriaceae_A > Marinilactibacillus > Marinilactibacillus kalidii. The sequence continues at coordinate 119,737 of NZ_JAGFVM010000026.1, forward strand.
TAAACGTCAGTGATGCCGTTTTGTGCTTGGAAATCGTCGTCCATATGTTTTTCAAATTGTGCGACTCGTTCTTTCCATTGCTGAATGTGTGCTTCATCATCAGCTAAAGATGCTGCAGCAAGCTCAACGCGATGACTGGCATTTGCATAAGCTGTTTGAATCTTAGTCAAATTTGTTTTGGCTTCTTGAATTGTTTCATCCGTATAACTGATTGGATGGCGGTAATGTACCGTCGATAAGAAGAAACGTAACACTTGTGGATCATGTACCTTTTTCAAGTCATGCACGAGTACAAAGTTACCAAGTGACTTACTCATTTTCTCTTCGCCCATTGTTACGAAACCGTTATGCAGCCAGTATTTTGCGAATGGCTCTCCTGTTTTCGCTTCAGATTGGGCGATTTCATTTTCATGATGCGGGAAAGTCAAATCTTGTCCCCCTGCATGAATATCAATCGTATCTCCAAGATATTTCGTAGCCATCACCGAGCATTCAATATGCCACCCTGGTCGTCCCTCACCCCAAGGAGTAGTCCAACTAATTTCTTCTCCTTTAGCAGATTTCCAAAGCGCGAAGTCTAAAGGATCTTCTTTTTTACTATTTTCCGATGCCTCCAACCGATTACTTGCACCAGACTCTAAATCATCTACGGAAATACCGCTTAATTTTCCATAACCTTCAAACTTTCTCGTACGGTAGTAAACATCTCCATCTGCCTGATAGGCAAAACCTTTTTCAATCAGCACTTCGATAAATTGAATGATTTCCTGAATATTATCCATCACTCTCGGTGCATGTGTAGCTCTCTTTACATGAAGTGCTTCAGTGTCTTCGTAATAAGCCGAAATAAATCGGTCTGCAACTTCTGGAGCAGTCAATTTCAACTCTTCAGCCGCTTTGATAATCTTATCATCTACATCTGTAAAGTTGGATACGTAGTTTACCTCGTATCCTCTATATTCAAAATATCGTCTAATCGTATCGAAGGCCACCGTGCTTCGGGCATTTCCTATGTGGATATAGTTGTAGACAGTTGGACCACATACGTACATACTCACTTTTCCTTGTTCAAGTGGTTCAAAGCGTTCTTTCTGGTTTGACAGCGTGTTATATACTTCAATCATCTATAAAACTCCTCCCAACTTCGCGACTCTCTTTTTTTATTCAGTCTAACAAAAAACCACGCATTCAGCTTCTATAAAAGACGCCAAATACGTGGTTCCACTTTTTTTCAGAAAGACTCCTTGATTCAGTACTTTCCCTTTCTATCTTTTAACGGAGATAAAACGAAGTCACCTACTTAATCCTTTCGGTTCAGTGACTTAATTCAAAGAGGCACTTCACTTGAACATCCGTTACCTGTTCGCATCTACTCAGGCTTTCTGTATACCGATATTCAAGCTACTTTTCTTGTCTTCATATTTGGCTGTATCAATTATGATAATAGTTGTTTTGCTTTTTCAAGGTGTTCGATTGAGCGATCTCTACCAAGTAATTCGATTGCATCGTTTAATTGTGGACCGTGTTGTTGCCCAGTTGCTGCAACGCGAATCGGCATAAATAAATTTTTACCTTTTATACCTGTTTCTTTTTGAACAGCTTTGATTGCTTTCTTAATTTCAGCTGCTTCAAAAGGTTCAACCGTTTTTAACTGCTCAATGAATGCTTCCAGTACTTGTGGCACTGATTCTCCTTGGAGAACTTCTTTTGATTCATCATCCCACTCGATATCTTCTTCGAAAAATAATGTTGCTAAATCTGTAATCTCAGCAGCATAGCTCATTTGTTCGTGATAAAGGCCAACGAGTTTTTTAACCCACTCACTTTTCTCAGGTGTTGGATTTTCTTCCAAGTAGCCTGCTTTTACTAAATGAGGGACAGCTTTCATTGTCACTTCATCTAAGTCTTCTTGTTTAAGATACTGGTTGCTGATCCACTCTAACTTCTTAGAGTCAAACGCAGCTGGAGAAGTCCCTAGACGTTGGTGATCGAACATGTCAATAAATTCTTGACGAGAGAACAATTCATCTTCTCCCACCGGAGACCATCCAAGCAATGTAATGAAGTTGAAAAGTGCTTCAGGCATATAACCTAATTCACGATACTGTTCAATAAACTGTAGAATCGTTTCATCACGCTTACTCAACTTTTTACCTGTTTCACTGTTTATGATCAATGTCATATGCCCAAAGATCGGCGCTTCCCAGTTAAAGGCTTCGTAGACCATCATTTGTTTCGGCGTATTCGCAATATGGTCATCCCCTCTTAACACATGAGAGATTTCCATATAGTGATCATCCACGGCTACAGCAAAGTTATAGGTTGGCATCCCATCACGTTTACGAATAACCCAGTCTCCTCCGACTGAATCTGATTCAAATGTGATTTCGCCTTTAACCATATCTTCAAATGTATAGGTACTACCCTTAGGTACACGCAGACGTACAACGGGTACAATACCTTCATCTTCTTTGGCTTTTTGTTCACTTGGTGAAAGATTCGCACATTTACCACTGTAATGCGGCATTTCTCCACGTGCACGTTGTGCTTCACGTTCAGCTTCTAATTCTTCTGATGTACAGTAGCATTTATAAGCTTGATTACTAGCTAGTAATTGATCAATTAGTGGATCATAGATATCTTTACGTTCAGATTGACGGTAAGGTGCATAAGGTCCACCAACATCTGCACTTTCATCCCAGTCGATTCCTAACCATTTCAAGTTATCTAACTGACTTTGTTCTCCATTTGTTACATTACGCTTGCTGTCAGTATCTTCAATTCTGATGATCATTTCTCCACCATGGTGACGAGCAAACAAATAATTAAATAGCGCTGTACGCGCATTTCCAATATGCAGATGACCTGTTGGACTCGGCGCATATCTTACACGAACTTTTTTATCCATTTAAATTCTCCTTTTTAAACGCTCTACTAGCTATTCCTTCTTTAAAACTTAACATGATTAAGACAAAAATGCTACATTCTCAAGCTAAAACCCGCTAGCTTTTTACAATTTTACTTTTTAAACACTCATTTTTCATTTTTACCGTCTCATTAATGCCGCTGCAATTTCAAAATCAGTTACAGAAGTAATCTTGAAATTACGATCTTTACCCTCTATCGCTTTCACTGGATGATTCAATCGTTCCACCAGTTCGCCTTCTTCATTTCCAAGATATTCTTCTTGAAAAGCTTGCTCATAAGCTCGAATCAATAATTCACTTTTATAGGCTTGTGGCGTCTGTACTTGCCAGATAACCGGACGATGTAGTGTCTGATGAACTTCGCCATTTCGAACGACCTTGATTGTATCTTTAGCTGGTACTGCAAATAAAACTGCATCTTCCTCTTTAACTGCTTCGAATAACTGGTCAATCATATCTTGATCGACAAACGGACGTGCGGCATCATGAACCAGTAAATAGCCATCTTTAGGAAAACGAAGTGCTGCTAAGGCATTTTTTACGCTGTATTGCCGCTCAGATCCTCCTTGAATAAAAGATAGTTTTGAAGGCAGACTGCCATAACCTTTATCGATCTGCTCTTTAATCAGTACTTGATCTTCATCTTGGACAACAAACAGAATATGTTCGCAGCGTGCATCTTCGATAAAAAGCTTCAATGCGTAATCATACATAGGACGATTATTCAGCTCTACTACGACTTTGTTTGTAGTGGCTCCAAAACGTTTGCCAGACCCCGCTCCTAACAAAATCACTTCATAGGATTCTCTCACTTCGATTCCTTCCCATCGTCGATTGCTTTTTGACTGTGTTCCATTTTCGCAAAAATCATACGACCAGCATTTGTCTGTAATGCACTTGTGACGATCACATTGACAGATTTATTCATGTAGTGTTGTCCTTCTTCGACAACAACCATTGTACCATCATCTAAATAAGCGACACCTTGGCTTCTTTCGGTCCCGTTTTTGACGATCATGACTCTCATATTTTCTCCAGGTATAACGACCGGTTTAACAGCATTCGCTAGTTCATTGATATTTAATACTGGAACTTTTTGAAATTCAGCAACTTTATTCAAATTATAATCATTTGTTACGACGACACCATCCATTTTTTTGGCTAAATGAACAAGCTTCATGTCTACTTCATCTGATTCTGGCAATGGACTATCATCCATTTTCACTTCAATTTTTTCTTCCTTTTGTAAGGCATTGAGAATATCTAACCCTCTTCTTCCTCTCACTCTTTTCAAGCTATCTGAAGAATCAGCGATATACTGCAATTCTTGCAATACGTGTTGAGAAATGACAAAAGTACCTTCTAAAAATCCTGCTTTTGTAACATCTAATATCCGACCATCAATAATCGTACTGGTATCAAGTACCTTGTACCGTCTAAAAGAATCGCCTTCTTTTCTCTCTAAGACACCATTTTCTTCTTGTCTTTGCGCTCTAGAAGTAAATAAACGGCGAATTTCTTCTCGTCTGGATGTAGCAAATTGAAAGAAAATATAGGCAAGAATAACTGCTAAAATAAGCGGAACAACATCACTCAATGCACCCAAACTTAAGGCCGCTAAGGGAATACTAGCTAATATTGCAAGAATAAGTCCAAGAATCGCACCTAAGCTACCAAAAATCAGGTAAGATACACTCTGCTCATTAAAAAATTTCTCAATCTTCTTAATCGATTTTTCAATTGGCTTAATGACCTGAGAAGATAAAATGTAAAAGATTCCCGCCCCAAGAATAAGTCCAAGAATAGGATTTGCTGTCCAGACAGGTACACCATCAATCTGCTCCATTAGATTCGGAAAAAAGTTAAATCCTAAACTTCCTCCGATCAAAACCATTGTTAATATAATTAAATTAGTAATCATCAAATCCTCCTTTCAATACTAAGTGAATGCTTTTTTTATGACTTCCGAAACAGTCGCGCATCCAATAATTTCGATTCCTTCGGGAAACGTCCATCCTTCCAAATTGTTCTTGGGTACAAATAATCGCTTAAAACCAAGTTTCGCAGCTTCATTAACACGCTGTTCAATCTTAGAGACTCTCCTGACCTCTCCAGTCAGACCGATTTCACCAATAAAACAATCCGTTGCACGCGTTTCTTTTTCTTTATAACTAGACGCAATACTGACGGCGATTGAAAGATCAATCGCAGGTTCATCCAACTTCACACCACCAGCAGCTTTTAAATAGGCATCTTGATTTTGTAAGAGTAAACCTGCTCTTTTTTCCAAAACGGCCATGATCAAAGATACTCTAGAGTAATCTAACCCACTAGCTGTACGTTTCGCATTTCCAAATACTGTTGGCGATATTAATGACTGAATCTCAACCAATATAGGTCTTGTACCTTCCATTGCAGCAACTACCGATGATCCTGTTGCGCCTGAAAGTCTTTCTTCTAAAAATAATTGAGAAGGATTTAAGACTTCTTCAAGTCCTCCGTTTCTCATCTCGAATATACCAATCTCATTCGTTGAACCGAATCGGTTTTTAACGGCTCTTAAAATCCGGAAAGTATGGTGACGCTCACCTTCGAAGTAAAGCACCGTATCAACCATATGCTCCAACATTCTTGGTCCGGCAATATTACCTTCTTTTGTGACGTGTCCAACAATAAAAATTGCAATATTATTCATTTTTGCTAGCTGCATCAAGGTAGCCGTCGATTCCCTTACTTGGGAGACACTTCCAGAAGCACTATCAATGTTTGGATGATGCATGGTTTGAATCGAGTCAATGATAACATAATCTGGTTTAATCTGTTCAATCGTTTCTTGAATTAAGCTCAAATCAGTTTCTGCATAAAGATAAAAATCCGTTCCACGAAGTTCCAGACGTTCTGCACGCATTTTGATTTGACTAGCACTTTCTTCTCCAGATACGTATAGAACAGTTCCACCGCCATTGTTTAACTGCGCAGAAACTTGCAGAAGCAATGTAGATTTCCCAATCCCAGGATCTCCACCAATCAACACTAAAGAACCCGGTACGACACCGCCACCAAGCACTCTATTAAATTCTACTAGTTTTGTTTTTACACGTTCTTCTTTTTCAATTGTAATATCAGTAATGGCTTCTGCTTTCGAAGCTTTACCACTCAGAGACACGCGACTTCGACTATCTGTTTTATCTGGAATCTTTTCTTCTACCATTTGATTCCACGTTCCACAACTTGGGCACTTTCCTAGATACTTTGGTGACTCATACCCGCATTGCTGACAAACAAATACTGATGCTTTCTTTTTTGCCAATCAGCTTACCCCTTTTACTTATGATTTATATGGATAATTCAGTCTTTTTCCAATTAATAACTGATTTTTCCATTATACCATATACCTGTAATAAACGAGTTAACTTCACACTATATACATATAACGTTCTGATTTTTTTCTCATTGAGCGATTCTAGTTCGTTTACTCTCCAGAAGATCCAAATCCACCGACTCTGGTCTGGAAGTCGCTCACTTCATTATCTACCACTTCATAAGGCGTGAAAATCCCTTGCGCAATACGATCGCCCTTTTTAACCTGTACATCATCGAAGCCATAGTTGATCAATTGAACAAAAATTTCTCCTTCGTTGTTTGGATTGTTGTAGTAATCTGCATCAATGACACCAATACCGTTCGGAAGAGCTAACTGCTTTTTCATCGGATTACTCGAACGATTAGCAAGTAGCAAATATTCTTGTTCAGGCATATATGCTTTGATTCCTGTTGGTACTAAAGTAGAAGATAAAAAGGATTTGTTATCTTCTTCAACTGGATTACCTTGCATTAAATTCGCTAATCCTTGATTTGCTAATAAAGCTTTCCAAATCGAAGGCACGACAATATCTTTCGCAGCCTTCAAATCATAACCAGCCGATCCTCTAGTCGCTCTATTGGGCAATTCAATCGTTTCCTCACTGTATTTAGATACTACTTCAAATCCACGAACACGTTCACTCATATTTATTATTCTCCTCTAAACTCATATGTTCTTATTCTACACGAAAAAGTGCACCCTTAAAACCTCTATTTAACGTGAAACCGTCTACTATTCCACTACTCGTTCATTTTGAAATGAGCGGTACTCACTACCGCTCATATAGAATAATCATATGTATGTTTATGCACTATATTCAAAATTTAATGTATCTTTTTTCTCCTTTACTTATTAAAAAACCCCCTCCAACTTCACTCGTTTGGAGGGGGGGATTTCTATTTATAATAAGATTTAACGAATCACATTCGTTGTTTCAGTATCAAAGAAGTGTGATTTACCCATGTCGAAAGCTAAATCTACGTTTTCACCCGGTTTATGATAGTCACGTGCATCTACTCGAGCGATAAATTCAACGCCACCAATTTCAGAATACAACATTGTTTCAGCTCCTAATAGTTCTGAAACTGCAACTTTAGAAGTAATGATTGTATTTGGTGAAGCATCTAGCGCTACTTGTTCGCTATGAATATCTTCAGGACGGATACCAAAAACAAGTTTAGCACCATCTGTATAGCCTTTTTCACGAAGCATTTTTAACTTACCTTCTGGTACTTCAACTTCCATACCATTACCATTAGAAATTCTGTTTCCATTAAGTGTTACATTGAAGAAGTTCATAGCTGGAGATCCAATAAACCCACCAACGAAAACATTTACTGGGAAATCGTAAACTTCTTTAGGTGTTCCGATTTGCTGAATGAAGCCATCTTTAAGGATAACGATTCTATCTGCCATTGTCATCGCTTCAGTTTGATCATGTGTTACGTAAATAGATGTTGTGTTCAAACGTTGATGTAATTTTGCGATTTCGGCACGCATCGCTACACGCAATTTAGCATCTAAGTTTGATAAAGGCTCATCCATAAGGAATACTTTTGCATCACGAACAATCGCACGTCCTAAAGCAACACGCTGACGTTGTCCACCAGATAAAGCAGCAGGTTTACGGTCAAGAAGTGGTGTAAGTCCAAGTATTTCTGCAGCGTTATCTACACGTTTTTTGATTTCATCTTTTTTGTACTTACGTAATTTAAGTCCAAATGCCATGTTATCGAAAACAGTCATGTGCGGATATAGCGCGTAGTTTTGGAATACCATCGCGATATCGCGATCTTTTGGTGCCACATCGTTCATTAATGTATCGCCGATCCATAATTCGCCTTCAGAAATTTCTTCTAGTCCAGCAATCATACGTAATGTTGTTGATTTACCACAACCAGATGGCCCAACAAAAACAATAAACTCGCGATCTTTGATTTTCATATCAAAATCTGATACCGCATAATCTTCTGAATTGTCATAACTCTTATAAATATTTTTTAAAGCGATTTCTACCATTGTATCCACCATTCCTCTTTTAGTTTTATATGATATCGTTTATCTTCTTTACATGATTCATTCTAATGTAAACGGTTTTATTTCTCTACGGTAAAGTGCACAAATAATGAAGGCGCTTTTGTGCACGTTGACCAAAATATTTAAACTGATGATTTATGGTTCAATTGTTTTAATGACACCTGCAGGGTTTCCTGCAATGACGACATTATCTCCAAAAGATTTGGTTACTACTGATCCAGCGCCTACAACCACATTATTTCCAAGAGTAACGCCTCCGATAATGGTTGCATCTGAACCAATCCAGCAATTATCGCCAATCGTTATCGGACGACCAAATTCAATACCCGAATTTCGTTCTACAGGATCAAGTGGATGTTCTGGTGTCACGAGACTGACTCTTGGTCCAAACATTGCATTATCTCCAACTACAATCGGACAAGTATCCAGTAGCACCAAGTCAAAGTTAGCATAAAACATTTCTCCAACACTCACATTGAATCCATAATCTATTCTCAATCCTGGTTCTACATGTAATTTATTGCCCGTATAGCCAAACAATTCTTTGATCCGCTCTGTTCTTTCCTGTTCTACCGGCAACTGATTATATTCTTTTGCTAGTGTATGCGCTCTTACTCTTGCTTTAACAAGTTCTTCATCACCTGGTTTGTAGTGTTTCCCAGCAATCATTTTGTTTTTTTCTGTTTGCATTTACTCTACCCCTTTATTCTGAATTTAATTTCCTAATCTGTACGCTCTATAAACACTTTCTCCTGCTTCAATCAATAATTCTTCAACATTTTCCATCGCTTCTTTTAAAAGGATCGGACGCGTGATAATATCAATAACTAAATCTATGCCACTTTCATAAATAACTGAAAGATTTGATTCTCTTCCACCCACAACCGCTACAACAGGTACTTGATATTTTTTCGCCAACTTTGCTATTCCTATAGGTGCTTTCCCATGGACAGATTGACCATCCATTTTACCCTCACCTGTTACTACCAAATCAGCCTGCTCAATCGCTTTTTCTAAACCAATCAACCGAATCATTTCCTGAATACCACTTTTCAAGTGAGCTCCACAAAATGCAAGTAGAGCAAAGCCTAATCCACCAGCAGCACCCGCTCCAGGTACTTCTTTAAAGTACAGTCCATTATTCACTTTTTCAGCAAACCGACTTAACAATGAATCATAGAATATACTTTTGGCTTCCTCGACCCCTTTTTGAGATCCAAAAACAGCAATCGAACCGCTTGGACCCGTTAAAGGATTTGTTACATCTGATAATACTGTCCATTGGCATTGGTTTACTCTCGGATCTATAGAACGGGTATCTATTCTATCTAAATGCCTTAACGCTTCAATCCCACTACCAATAGGTAGACCTTGTTTATCCAGTAACTTTACCCCGAGCGCTTGAATCATACCGATGCCACCATCAATGGTGGCACTCCCACCTAGTCCTAAATATATATGATTAGCTCCTTTATTTATCGCAGCTAACATTAATTCCCCTGTCCCGTAAGAGCTAGAAATGCTTGGATTACTGTTCATTTGCTTAAATTGTAGACCATTTGCTTCTGCCATCTCAACAATGGCTGTATGATGGTCAATCATACCATATCGAGCCTTCACTTTTCCGCCGTAAGGATCAGTAACCATTTCGTAGTGATAAGTACCCCCAACCATTTCAATAACAGCTTCAACCGTTCCTTCTCCTCCATCAGCAATGCTATATTTATCAATATTCACCTCTTCTGAAACATTCATTATGCCTTTTGCTATAGAATCTGCAACGAGCGACGAACTTGCACTACCTTTGAACGAATCTGATGCGATAACAATATTGATCATCATCTTCAACTCCTCTAAAAATTTCCTTTCGCTATCATACCAAATCTTTTAAAGAAGTATACATTATATTCATTTGACATCCCTCATCATTATACTTAAAATGAATCATAACTTACTTATTATAAGTGCTAAAAGTTAAATGGAGGTTTACAATATGACAATCGCAATTACAGGTGCTACCGGTCACTTAGGAAGACAAGTTATCCAAACACTTATTGAAAAAAAAGCAAATGAAAAAATCGTGGCAGTCGTTCGTGATCAAGAAAAAGCAAACAACATGCTAGATGAATCTGTTGAATCAAGAGAGGCTAATTACGATAACTTTGATTCTTTACTAGCTGCTTTTAAAGGAATAGATCAACTCTTGTTTATTTCTAGTCCTAGCAACGATGATATGGAAAGAGTTGTTCAACATGCAACTGTAGTAAAAGCTGCTAGAGATGCTGGTGTTTCACGCATTTACTATACTAGTTTTGCGAACGCTGATCACTCTACGATACCATTAGCCAAACTTCATATTGCAACCGAAGCAATGATCAAAGTTTCTGGACTCCAGTATACTTTTGTAAGAAATCCACTTTATACAGATGTTTTTATAAACCCTTCTTTAAACCAAGCAATCTCTGATGGAAAACTTGTTTCAAACACAGGTAATGGTCGCTTGAATACAGCTAGTAGAGAAGATCTTGCAAAAGCTACTGCTGCGTTATTGATGAAAGAAAGTAATGAGAATGAAGTCGTCGAATTAGCTGCCTCTGAAACTTGGTCTTTTCAAGAACTAGCAGATACCTTAAGTCATGTTAGTGGCAAAGAAGTAACCTATCAAGCCGTTTCTCAAAAAGAAGCTTTCGATTATTTCACTTCTACAGGATTACCAGAACCTGTTGCACAATTCACAGTTGCCTTATATGATTCAATTTCCGAAGGTGACATTCAACAAACTAGTAACGATTTAAAAGAACTAATTGGAAAAGAAACTACACTATCTGAAGCAGTTAAACAAGCTATTCAATCTTAAATACTGGTTTGCTCAGAATACTCTAATTTTAAGGTAAAAAAAGAAGACAGTTTCCTCTTATTAGATTATGATAGATAAGGAGAGGAGTGATAACATGAAATTAGCGTTAACTGAAAAAGCCGTTCAATGGTTTGAAGAAGAATTCGCATTGGATAAAGGAAAAGCAATACGATTTTTTGGCAAAACATATGGTAATACAGAAGTACATGAAGGCTTCTCTGTAGGATTAAGTGTTGATCAACCAGAAGGCGAACCATTAGCTAAAAAGGAAATCAACGGCATCACTTATTTTGCGGGCAAAGAAGATGAATGGTTCTTCAATGGATACGACCTCGAAATTGATTTTGATTATGACCGAGAAGATCTTATCTACCATTTCCATGCAGTTACAGCTTAAAATGAAATTCTAACTAAATAGAATATAGAAAAGGCAGTCATTCTCCGTAGAGAATGACTGCCTTTTTAAACGATAAAAATTTAATTGAAGATACAAAAAAACTCCGCAAGCAGGGCTCGAACCTGCGACAACGCGATTAACAGTCGCGCGCTCTACCAACTGAGCTATTGCGGAATCAAAAAATGGTATTAGATAAAAAAAAAGAACTGCACGGCAACGTCCTGCTTTCACAAGGGGAAACCCCTCACTATCCTCGGCGCTGGGAAGCTTAACGGCTGTGTTCGGAATGGGAACAGGTGGATCCTTCCCGCCATCATTACCGCACAATGACTCTTTTTCTTTTATAAGAGAACTCCGTTCTCTGAAAACTAGATAGTTGATGGTTCGCAAACATGTTTTGATTCAACACCTTCATACTCTTAAGCCACGTTTTGTGGTTAAGTCCTCGATCGATTAGTACTGGTCCGCTCCATACATCACTGTACTTCCACTTCCAGCCTATCTACCTGATCATCTTTCAGGGATCTTACTTCCTTAAAGGAATGGGAAATCTCATCTTGAAGGGGGCTTCACGCTTAGATGCTTTCAGCGTTTATCCCGTCCACACATAGCTACCCAGCGATGCCTTTGGCAAGACAACTGGTACACCAGCGGTGTGTCCATCCCGGTCCTCTCGTACTAAGGATAGCTCTTCTCAAATTTCCAACGCCCGCGACGGATAGGGACCGAACTGTCTCACGACGTTCTGAACCCAGCTCGCGTGCCGCTTTAATGGGCGAACAGCCCAACCCTTGGGACCGACTACAGCCCCAGGATGCGACGAGCCGACATCGAGGTGCCAAACCTCCCCGTCGATGTGAACTCTTGGGGGAGATAAGCCTGTTATCCCCAGGGTAGCTTTTATCCGTTGAGCGATGGCCCTTCCATACGGAACCACCGGATCACTAAGCCCGACTTTCGTCCCTGCTCGACTTGTAAGTCTCGCAGTCAAGCTCCCTTCTGCCTTTACACTCTGCGAATGATTTCCAACCATTCTGAGGGAACCTTTGGGCGCCTCCGTTACCTTTTAGGAGGCGACCGCCCCAGTCAAACTGCCCATCTGACACTGTCTCCCAACCGGATTACGGTTGCGGGTTAGAGTGGCCATACAGCGAGGGTAGTATCCCACCATTGCCTCCACCAAGACTGGCGTCCTGGCTTCATTGGCTCCTACCTATCCTGTACAAGCTGTACAGACACTCAATATCAAACTACAGTAAAGCTCCATGGGGTCTTTCCGTCCTGTCGCGGGTAACCTGCATCTTCACAGGTACTATAATTTCACCGAGTCTCTCGTTGAGACAGTGCCCAAATCGTTACACCTTTCGTGCGGGTCGGAACTTACCCGACAAGGAATTTCGCTACCTTAGGACCGTTATAGTTACGGCCGCCGTTTACTGGGGCTTCAATTCAGAGCTTCGCCGAAGCTAACCCTTCCTCTTAACCTTCCAGCACCGGGCAGGTGTCAGCCCCTATACATCTTCTTTCGAATTAGCAGAGACCTGTGTTTTTGGTAAACAGTCGCTTGGGCCTATTCACTGCGGCTGACCAGATGGTCAGCACCCCTTCTCCCGAAGTTACGGGGTCATTTTGCCGAGTTCCTTAACGAGAGTTCTCTCGATCACCTTAGGATTCTCTCCTCGACTACCTGTGTCGGTTTGCGGTACGGGCAGCCTACTTCTAACTAGAAGCTTTTCTTGACAGTGTGACATCAGATACTTCGGTACTATCATTTCCCTCCCCATCACAACTTGTCC
>NZ_JAGFVM010000027.1 GCF_017599325.1 Marinilactibacillus kalidii
CAGGCTGGGACAAAAGTCCCAGTAAAATAATAAGAACCACTGAAAATCTAATTTAGATTTTCAGCGGTTCTTATTTGTTTATGTAAGCAAAAGGAGCACGGCTTTGATATAATAAAGTCACCACAACAAATCATAGAAAGGGTGCTCCTTATGTATACTCAATATACCATGAACCAAACAACCTTGCCATTAGAAATGAACTGTTACTTACCAGAAAATCATATCGTCTACTCTATTCATCAAGTTGTGGAAGATTTAGATGACTCGCAGTATCGTTTAATTGAAAACGACTTTGGTCGTCCGGCTTATCATCCGAAAGTTCTACTCAAAGCGTTATTATTTGCCTATTCAGAGGGGATTTTTTCTGGTCGAAAAATAGAAAAAATGATGCAAGAAAATCTAGCAATGCAGTGGTTGACTGGACAAACTATGGTCTCTTACCGTACACTCAATCGTTTCAGAGTATCAAAAGTGACTAAAGATATCTTACAAGATCTCTATTGCACGTTTTCTCTTCGTTTAAAAGAAGAACAACTGATTGAAGGAAAAGCATTATTTATAGATGGTACAAAGTTTGAAGCAGACGCCAATAAATATACCTTTGTGTGGAAAAAAGCTACTGAACGGTTTTATCGTCTATTGAAAGAAAAAGAAGTGCACTATTATAAAGAAGAAATCACACCATTAATCGACCAAGCGGTCATAAAAGATCAAGAGCAGGAATTTTCTAAAGAAGAGATTCAGTCATTACATGAACTGCTTCAAGAAGAACTCGAAAAAGTCGAGACAGAAATCATTGACTCAAAAGAACAAGAAGTACTCAGTCAATTGAAGAAAAAGCGTCGCTCTTTGAAAAAACATAGAAATAGATTAAAAAAAGATTTTATACCTAGAGAACAGAAATATGAAGAGCACTACGATACATTTAATGGTCGAAACAGCTTTTCTAAAACAGATAAAGATGCCACTTTCATGCGTATGAAAGACGATCATATGATGAATGGTCAATTGAAGCCAGGCTATAATATCCAAATCGCAACTGAAAATCAGTTTGTTTTGCATACCCAAGTCTACTCTAACCCAACGGATACCAGAACACTCATCCCATTTGTACAGTCTCTTCCAGAGTCCATTCAACCAACGACTTACATTGTCGCAGATGCAGGATATGGTAGCCAAGAAAACTTAGAATATTTAGAGCAGTCCCGGTGGACTGGCTTGGTTAAATACGGCATGTACGAAAAGGAACTGAAAAAGAAATATGTACTTTCGGATAAAAATAGAGATAATTGGATGTACGATGAAGATCAAAACACTTATACACATCCTGATGGGACCATTTATGCGTACAGTCATGTTAGTAGACAAAAAACTGATTCTGGATTCGTAAGATTATCTCATATTTATAAATCGACGGATTCAAATTACAAAAATGGAAGAAAATCATTTTCCATTAACTATGAGTACGAGGAGCAAAAACTCAATATTAGAGAAAAGCTTTCGTCAGAAGAAGGTACTCAATTTTATAGTAAACGTAAAATTGATGTAGAACCAACTTTCGGACAGGTGAAGGCCAATTTGAGGTTCACTCGATTTTCAGTTCGTGGAAAAGCCAATGTAGAGAATGAAACAAATCTGATCTTCATGGCCAATAATCTACGAAAATATAACAAAAGAAAGAAAAAATAAAGATTATAAACAAGAAGAAACCCTGAAAGAATTGTTAAAATACAATTCTTTCAGGGTTCTTTGATATTTGAAGACTGTAAGAGACTTTTGTCTCGGCCTCTTTTTTTAGATGATTTCAAAATAAGAACGCACTTTATGCTAGAATAATGAAATAGCGCTTAAAAGTAAGGAGACTGAGAAATTGGAAAACTGGCAGCATCGAGTACAATATTATGAAACAGATCAAATGGGCATCGTTCATCATTCAAACTCAATCAGATGGTTTGAAGAAGCAAGAACGTGGATGCTAGATGAAATGAATTTTCGCTATAAAGATATGGAAGACAGCGGCATATTGATTCCCGTTTTAGAAGCTTCTGCTAAATATATCAATATGGTCAAGTTTGGAGAAACAGTCGAAATCACTACACGCGTCACACAATTTACGGGCGTCAAATTAACGATTGATTATGAAATACGCGATACAGTTACAGACGAGTTGAAAACTACCGGACAGACGAAACATGCTTTTTTAGATAAAGAAACCTATCGACCAATTTCATTGAAAAGACAGCATAAAGAACTATACGCAGTATTCATGAAAATGTTCGAGCAATCATAATTAATAGGAGGGACATATGGATCTGGTCTTACTTGTTGGTCCGCAAGCAGTTGGTAAAATGACAGTTGGTAGAGCATTAGAAGAACAAATAGAAGCAAAGCTTTTATATAACCATGAAACGATCGATATCTTCGCAAGATTCTTGGGTTATACTAAGGAGACCTTTGGATTGTCCGACTGGATGAGAAAATCATTGTTTAAAGCTTTCGTTGAGCATCCCGAAACGAATCAAACACAAGGCATTATTTTCACGGTTGTTGTAGGATTTGATATGGCTGGAGAATATCAGTTTTTGCAAGAAATCACCGAATTATTCACTCAGAAAAATGGACAAGTTTACTTTGTAGAATTAGAAGCGGATCTAGACGAAAGATTAAAAAGAAACAAATCAGAATTTAGGCTTCAAGCAAAGCCTTCCAAGCGAGATCTTGTTTTTTCAGAAAATGAGCTACTAGCAATGATGGAAAAGCATCGCTTGAACTCAAATGAACATGAAGTGGAACAAAAACTGGCAGGCATTCATTATTTAAGAATCAACAATACGCATTCGTCACCAGAAGATACGGCTACTCAGATAAGCCAATGGATCGAGCGTGAGAAAAGCAACAAAATAAGCCTACCAGATTAAACCGGCAGGCTTATTTTACTTACTCTTTAATTTTTAATTCATCTAATTGTGAAACGATCGCATCTTCGCCGACTTCTGCTTGAATCAGTGAAGCAGCGGTATAAGCACTCTCGACGAAGGCAGTATCGAATAAACGAACTGCCTTGTCAGTGGCTTCCATAGCGATTTCAAGATTCATTTTGGCACTCCCTAGATCATAGAAAGCCCAAACTTTATCTTCTTCAAAAGCATCCATTGCTTCTTGAATACGGGCGTAGTCAGTTCCGACTTCACCGTCTTCTGTTCCGCCAATCGCTTTGATCGTCACATCTTGTGCAAC
Organism: Marinilactibacillus kalidii; assembly: GCF_017599325.1. Classification (GTDB taxonomy): domain Bacteria; phylum Bacillota; class Bacilli; order Lactobacillales; family Carnobacteriaceae_A; genus Marinilactibacillus; species Marinilactibacillus kalidii. The sequence continues at coordinate 3,238 of NZ_JAGFVM010000027.1, forward strand.
TTGATCAAGCAATGTACTGACACCATTTGCAATAGCATTAACGTGGGAAACAACGAGCATACCAATTTCTTTAGCCATTTAAAACACCTGCTTTCAATAGACTTTCGAACAGATAAGCACTTGATTGTGCACCTGGATCAATATGACCGACAGAACGATCGCCTAGATAAGAAGCACGTCCTTTTGTCGCTTTCATTTCTTTTGTGTTCTCAACGCTATCTTGAATCAGGTCTGAAGTTAATTTATCCTCTTTTAATGCAGAAGCGACTGGAGACCAAACATCAATCATTGTTTTCTCACCGGTTTCTGCTTTACCACGTTTTTGGACGCCTTCTAATCCCGCTTCAATCAACGAAGCGATATCGTCTGATTCTTTCGCTTGTTTCGCCATCGAGATAAAGGCTGAACCGTATAGAGGTCCAGAAGCACCACCGACTTTGCTCACGAGAGTCATACCAACATCTTTAAAGAAGTCAGAGAGATTATCATAGTCCGCTTCAGATACTTTTTCTTTTACTGCAGCAGCACCACGTGTCATATTACTCCCATGATCACCATCTCCAATATCTGAATCTAATTGATTCAGCGTTTCTTTGTTTTCTGTTACAGCTTCACCAAATAATTCAATCCATTTTTTTAGTGCATCTATTTCAACCATTCAACTCTTCCTTTCACTATTTATTCGTTTTACCAGCCAATAACTTTTGCGGGCGCGTTAAGGTATTCTAACCATTTTGCATCTTCAATTTTAAGCAAGGTTAAGGAAATACCAGCCATATCGATCGCTGTCATGTAGTCACCGACTTTTCTGAAAGCAAGATCTAAGCCTTCATCGTCTGCTAGTAGGTGTTTAACATCATTCATAAAGACAAATTGTTCCATCAATGGCGTCGCACCCATACCGTTTACTAGTACAGCGTATTGATCGCCTGATGACCAATCACATGTTTTTTTCAATTGTGTAACGAGCTCTTTTGCCAAATCTTTTGACGGTTGTAATTTTTCGCGACGGTAACCGGGTTCTCCGTGAATACCAATACCGAATTCGATTTCATCTTCTTCAAGCTTAAATCCCGGTTTACCAACTTCTGGGTTTGTTGCAGGATTCAAAGCGAGACCGATCGAAGCAATATTTGGGACAACTTTATCTGCTAAAGCTTTGATTTCTTTAAGAGATAGCCCTTCTTCAGCAGCGGCACCGAGAATTTTATGCACTAAAACGGTTCCGGCAACACCACGTTTACCAGCTGTAAAGGTACTATCTTCAACAGCAATATCGTCATCTACAACAATCGATTCTACTTCGATATCTTCGAGTTCAGCTAAATCTTTTGCCATGTCAAAATTCAATACATCTCCTGTATAATTTTTAATGACTAATAAGACACCTTCGCCTTCATCTGCAGCCTTGATACCTTCTAACACCTGATCGGGCGTTGGTGAAGTAAAGACTTGTCCAGCAACGGCAGAAGATAGCATACCTTGTCCAACAAAACCAGCATGTGCAGGTTCGTGCCCACTACCACCACCACTAACTAAACCGACTTTACCATTTTTTTCATGTTTACGGTGAACGACCATTGTTTCTGGAATCCGTTCTACAATTGAATCATACGCATAAACAAGACCATTTAGCATTTCATCTACTATTTGGTCTGGGTTGTTGATGATTTTTTTCATTGTCATTATTACTTCCTCCTTATTCATGATCAGTTTCATTGTAATTCATTTATATCTATAGTTCTAATGATAAGGTATGATAAAAAGGAATTTGATATACTACTAATGAGAACGAATCGTTCATTCGTAATTAATTGAAGAAGGAGTTTTACAGTGAAAACATTAGTCATTATCTCTCATCCCACATTAGACGAATCGAGTAGTCAACAGTTCCTCGTCCAGTCATTTCCAGAATCCGAAAATGTAACGTTACATCATTTAGAAAAAAACTATCCCGACGAAGAAATCGATGTACAAAAAGAACAAGCCTTACTCAAAAACCATGACCGTATTCTTTTCCAGTTTCCCTTTTATTGGTATTCTTCACCGCCACTATTAAAAAAATGGCAAGATGAGGTGCTAGAAGAACATTTCGCGTTTGGCCATAGAGGAAATCAGCTTAACGGCAAAGCATTTGGCTTGATATTAGTGATTGGTGTTGCTGAAAAAGAATATCAAACAGGTGGTTTGGAAGGTTTCAGTATCAGCGAATTAACAAAACCTTACCAAGCAGTTGCTCGCAAAACGGGTATGCACTATTTGAAACCACTAGAGATCTATCAATTTCCTTACATGACTGAAGAAGAAAAAATGAAATTATTGATCAGCTACCAACAATGGTTGACCATTGATCGACCAGATTCATTGAAATACCGAGAAGAATGGATGATCGATCAACTGGAAACACTCGACCATACCTTACTCGATTCTTCAGAAAGTTCATTTATAATCGATAAAGCAATCGAGTTATTAGAAGATAATCGAATAGAATTAGATGAATTGAACATGCATATTGATCATCTACACGAGTAAACCGATAGAAAGGAAAAGATAAGATGGATGAGCAAGAATGGCTAGTCAGTAAGCTAAAAGAACTAATAGAAAATAGCAAAGACTATAAGCAAAAAGCATTATTGAACGCTGTGATCGACATGATCAAAGAACAAGAGAAGCGAAAAGAACAAATGCAAGGACAATTAGATGGGACATTATGGAGTCCAGGAAACTGGAATCAATAAGTCTATTAATAGTTAGTAAAAAGACGATCAAGCTTATTTCAAGGTTTAAATAAGCTTGGAAATCAGTCTTAAGTCTGTCGGCTAAGGCGCTAGCTTTTGATAAGATAGAACCATACACAACAGAAAGGAAAAGCAGATGAAAAAATTAGTCGGTTATCTTTTGTACTTAATGGGTTTTGGTATCGTTGTTGGAGGACAGACGGTACAAGCAGCAGAAAATCGTATGCCATTGATGGAAGTGGAAGTTCAGCTCCAAGAAGATGGATCAGGTGTGATTACAGAACATCGAACGATGGATATGGAAGATGGAACAGAACTCTATATTGAAATGAATAATCTTGATGGATCCGAAGTGAAAGATTTTTATGTAGATGGATACACATTTGATCCGAACTGGGATACGGATGACAGTCGTGAAGCGAAAGCAGGTAAGTACGGCATCATTGGAGAAGATGAAGCGCTTGAATTGGTCTGGGGAATAGGAGAATATGGAACGAATGAGTATGAATTAACCTATACGATAACTGACTTAGTTCGTCAATTAGAAGATGGACAGGCGTTGAACTGGGATTTCAATACATATGGTGATATTGCCCCAGAAGCTATTTCTGTCACGATTGATGGACCTTTTGAGTTCACCCAAGAGAATGCACGTATTTGGGGATTTGGTTATGACGGACTTGTCGAGTTAGATGATGGTCAACTTGTTTCAACTGCTAGTACAGGTTTGAATGCGAATGAGTCTTTTGTTATCTTGATGCAATTTCCAGAGTCACCCTTTACCGCAAGTAGGACAGTGGATCAGACACTTGAAGAACAATTAGACCGTTCACAAGAAGGCGCAACTTATAATAATGATTCAGGCGAGGTAAATGTACCTGCTATTATTGCTATTATAGGAATTATACTGGCTATTCCAATTACGGTTGGCAGCCTATTGATTGGTATAGAATCTCGTAAGAAAAAAGCCGGAAAAATTGTAACAGGTTACGCACGTAAAAGTCGAAACAAACATCAAATTTATACGGATATTCCCTACAAAGATGGAGATATGCTTGATATTGCCTATTTCTTGAATGAAGTACAGTATGGGAAATTTGAAGATTACTTTTTTGCTTATCTCTTAAAATGGTCAAAAGAAGAAAAAATTGCTATTCATCACAAAGAAAAATTAGGGTGGAAAAAGAAAGAAATGACCATCATTGAATTGGTTGGCTATAAAAAAAGTACAACGACTACTAGTGATGTGTTTGGTGCGACAGGGAACAATGTGAATAAAAATGAGCACTTGATCCGGAACATGTCTCCTTTGGAGGCAAAGGTTTGGAGTATACTGGAACAGGCTTCGGATTTTAGCGGAATCATCTCAGAAGAAGAGATAAAAACCTGGTCTAGACAACACGTTCGACAATTAACTAAACTTCCAAGCGAAATCAAAGAACTGTCTGAAGAAATTTTAATTGAAAAAGGTTATTTACAAAGAGACTCTATTCAATTTATGTGGGGAACATCTTCTTTCATAAAAACGACTAGAGAAGGCGATCAATTGTTTGATCGTATTACTCAATTTGGAAATCATTTAGATGAGTTGGAGAAGGATGACTCATTAGCCTATAGACAAAATCTTCCTTGGATTGATTTTATTATTTGGGCGACAATATATGGAAAAGGGTCAGATGTCGTAGAAAAACTTGAAAAATTCTATCCAGAACAATATCAAGAATGGTCGATGCATTATCCTGTTTTTTATGGTGGGTACTATGGGATCTATGGTTTCTCTCAAAGTATGACATCAGGTATGGAAAGTGGAGGATATAATTCGAGCGCTGGCTTAGGCGGCGGAACGGCTATTGGTGGCGGTGGCGGTGCCATGGGCGGCGGCGGCGGGGGTGCGAGATAATCGCAAGCCTCGAATACATTTCTAAAAACGGTTCGACATCGATAGTTGATGTCGAGCTTTTTTTAGCTTTACTTTAATTTTGTTAAAGAATATAATAACTTTATTAAAGGTAAAATAAAAATAAGTTTAACTTTGTTAAAGAGGTGGAACGTAATGGAGATTATCCCAAAGTGGATCAGCAAATTAGATGATGAAGATATTCAATTTATCAAAAGATTTTTACTAGCATCAGGTTCACTGAAACAGGTAGCAGCTGAGTATGGCGTGACTTACCCAACCGTTCGGCTAAGATTAGATCGTCTGATTCAAAAAATCAAGTTGAATGAAGAACAACAAATGGATGATTATATTACTACGATCAAACAACTTGCTCTGGAAGATAAGCTGGATTACCCCACAGCAAAACTCTTGATTTCTGAGTACCGTAAGACAAAAGAGGAGAATGAGCGTGTATAGTTTAATAGTCTTGATTTTTATTTTAGTAGGATTGATCGCATTACAGCTATTTTTATCTAAATCGAAGAAAAGATGGCCTGGATTAGTCATACCAGCATTATTTTTTATTTATTCATTGGCTCCGCTCCTTTCTATGGAAGGATATGTTGTCAGTGAGATGACAACAACGTATATAGATGATGAGGGTAATGAAGTGACGGAATCCTACGAAAATGAACCGGTTTATGATAACACCCCAATGGGGGAATTGTTGATGATGGGAGTAGCGAGTTTATTTATCTTTAATATACCAACAGCGATTTGTATAGCCATTTATTATACTGTCAGAGAAAAAGGTAAACAGTCAGATCAAGTTGATCGATCGAAAATACAAGATTTATAATTTACATAAAAAGGGGAAAATGAATATGGGGATTTTAGCAACGATTTTGCCACTAATTATTATGCTCGGACTAGCAAGTATTGTGATAGTACTACAAGTTTATTTATCAAAAACGGACAGTAAATTTCCAGGACTTATCTTACCGATAATCAGTTTGGTGTTATCTTTAATGATAACAATCGGTATTGTAAGCTTTATGTGGATGGCACCTTCAACAGATGGAGGGACGACGACTTTACAAGTAGAAGACAGTGAGTATGAGGATTCAGAAGATAGCGCTGACTTTTCGGATGAAGACATTTTTGATGAAGAGCAAACTGAAGAAACTGTATTCGGTAATGAGAGTAGAGAAATAGAAGAGGGAGAACAACCATCGACATTATCTGCGGTTACATCTACTATAGGTATTTTGCTTATTTCTAACATACCCACAGTAATCCTTATGGTTATCTACATCGTTACGCGTAAGCGGTTGGACAAAGAAAAACGTATAAACCGAACAAGAATACAAGACTTATAAATAAGAAAGAATGCCCATTCAGACAAAATCGTTGTCTCCATGGGCATTTTTTATATTCTCTTATTCCTTAGGTTTTTCCATTTCGTCAACAGCGTCTAAATCAAATTTAACAAAGTCTTTTTCCGTGCTTTCTGTTCCTTTATTGTCTGGAAATAAAACTACTTCTTCCACGTGTCGATCGTGTAATGCTTTCTCACTAGCAACTTCAATTGGTGTGTTTGAGCCACCGTCAGTCATATTCGTAGTTGACTCATTTGGAATCAAATCGTCGTCTAATGGCATAATATCAGTCCTTTATTTTTTTATAGCTAGCCTTTAACTGAACCTACAAGCGCACCTTTTACAAAGTATTTCTGTACAAATGGATAAACAAGTAACATAGGAACGGTTGCAACCACAATCACCGCCATTTTTATACTTTGAGCTGGTGGAATAACATCTACAGCAACGCCTTCGCCTTGCATACCACTCGATACAATAACAATTTGGCGTAACAAAATTTGGATTGGCCATTTAGCAGAATCGTTTATATAAAGAATTGCATTCATATAAGTATTCCAATAAGCAACGGCATAAAATAGAGAAATTGTAGCTACGGACGGCATGGCCAGAGGAAGCATAATCTTCCTGAAAATCAAGAAATCACTCGCACCATCCATTTTTGCAGATTCCTCTAAACTCATTGGTAATCCTTGGAAAAAGTTTCGCATGATAATCATATTAAAAGCGTTGATGGCGATTGGTAAAATCATTGACCATAGTGAATCAATCAATCCGAGGCTATTGACAACCAAGAATGTTGGTATCATTCCCCCGCTGAATAGCATAGTGAAAACGACTAAGAAGTTCATAACACGTCGTCCTGGTAAATACCTGCGTGATAAGCCATAAGCCATCATAGACGTTAAAATCATGCTAGTAATTGTGCCCGCTACTGTTACGAAGATTGTCACTCCGAGAGAACGGAAAATCGTAGGAGTAGATAAGATATAACGATATGCATTAAGTGAGAAGGTCTCTGGAAAAATCACGAAAGGTTTCGATACAATTTCTTCGGTCGTCGCAAATGAACTAGCAATAATATTTATAAATGGAACGATACAGATTAAAGCAATCATTACTAATATAATTGTATTGAAAATGCCGAAAATTTTTGAGCTTAATGGTTCTTGTCGTTTGGACAATGAAGGTGTAACTTTGGGCATAAAAAATCCTCCTAAAAGTAAGAATAAAATGCTGGTTGTTTTGGTAGTAGTCTAAGTTGTTTGGTATGCAATAACTTTATCAAGGATATAGAATAACGTATATAATCTTTTTGTAGGATAATTCTAGTAATTTAAAAAAAGAGGAAGTACCATGGGGAAATTATTGAATAAAAAGATAATCATTTGATAAGAGAAAAACAGCTAGAATTATTAAAGCGCTTTCTTATCAAGGAGTACCAATACTATTGAAATGATTATTTACCTGAAATGGCAACTTCATTATGATGAGTAATGAAAAGGAGTGAATATTGATGGGGAAAAATTTAGTAACCGTATTTATCGTAGGAGATTCGACAGCTGCTGATAAGTCGGTGCAAGAGAAACCTATGAGTGGTTGGGGAGAGTTCATTGGAAGTCAGTTCGATGATACTGTTAAGTTTGAGAATCATGCTATTAATGGAAGGAGTACTCAATCATTTTTGAAGCAAAATCGATTGGCACCAATTTTAGCTAAAGCAAAACCTGGAGACTACCTATGGATACAGTTTGGTCACAATGATCAGAAAATAGATGACCCAGAAAGATTTACTAAGCCATATGAAGACTATATGACTAACTTAAAGTTTATGATTGCGGAAGCAGAAAAAAGGCAGATGACTGTTGTTTTATTAACTTCAATCAGTAGAAGGCAATTTGTAAAAGGTGAATTGAATCGACAATCTCTTGGCGAGTACCCCGAAGCTATGCGGATACTCGCGAAAAAGCTAGACGTACTATTAGTAGATATGCATGAAATAACGTCAAATTATTTGAGTGAACTAGGAGAAAAAGATTCTAAAGCTATTTTTTTACATTTAAATCCCGGAGAACACGATAATTATCCAGAGGGTTTAACAGACAATACACACTTTAGTGAACACGGTGCTCAAATCATGGCTCGCTTATTGGCAAATTCTGTGTCTAATATATTGCCATCCTTTGCTTTAAGGAAAAGAGTTACAGGAGTTGATGAGCGATGATTTCTTCCCTTAATTTAGGCATTAGAGCACATGATTTAGGACCAGTTGAAATAACTACACTGATTAGAAAATTGAAATACTACCAATTGAATCATATACAGTTTGCAGTCAAAAAATCTTTTCCAGAGCTAATTGAAACCGATAGTCAATTGACACCTGGTTTAGCCCATTATTATAGTAATCAATTTGAAAAAGCAGGCATCAAAATATCTGTCCTAGGCTGTTATGTCAATATTATAGATGTAGATAAAGATAAGCGAAAAAAAGCACTAAAGTACTTTGAGAGATACTTAGGTTTAGCTGGTGATTTCAAGGCTAGTATGGTTGCTACAGAAACAGGAAGTATTGAAAAAGGATATACGAAAAAAAACTTTACAGAAGCAGCCTTCCAAGAAGTTGTTCAATCTGTTAGACAATTGACGATTGCAGCAGAAAAATTAGGAACAACGGTTGCGATAGAAGCGGGTATGAACCATCCTTTATATACTGCGCAATTAGCTAAGCGTTTATTAAAGGAAATTAACTCTCCAAATCTTAAACTGATTTTAGACTGTGTGAATTTAATAAATCTAAGAAATCATAAGTACCAGGCTGAGGTAATCGACGAAGCACTCGCACTGCTTGGAGATGATATAGTGGCTATTCATCTTAAAGACTATAGAATTGAAACAGGAAAAATAGAGATTGTTCCAGTAGGTACTGGGGAAATGAGTTATAGTAAGATTATGAAATTCATAAAATATCAGAAACCTCATTTATTTGTTTTGCTAGAATCAACAAGAGAGCCTGAACTTGAGGATAGTCTTAACATGTTAAATAATCTTTATGTGAAAAGTTAATATCTTGAGACTGGAACATAAGTCTCTGATTAATATTGTTTTGTAAAATCAGATAAGAAAAAAGCCGTCAAATCAAGGTTTAAATAATCTGGAATTGGTGGCTTTCTTCTATTTGACTAATTTTTGTCCCAGCCATATGCATTTTTTAGAAAAGTAAGTAGTTATTTTAACTTTAATTGTTTTCGATATTGACCAGGCGTCAACTGCTCTCTCTTTTTAAAAGATCGTATAAAATTTTGCGAGTTACCGTATTTTAGCTTTTCAGCAATTTCTTTTACTGTTAACTCAGTATCGATTAACCAATCTTTTGCTTTTGTTAAGCGATAATCAATCAGGTAATCACTGAAGGTTACACCCGTTTCCTTTTTAAAAATACTACTCAAATAGTTAGGGTTATAATTCAACTCTTCACTAATCGTGTCTAAAGAGATATCTTCATCGTATGAAGCATGAATTTTTTTCTTGATTTGGTATGATAATTGTTTGAATTGTTCTGTGGTACGTTCCAGTATTTTTTCTGCCATTGGGACGACCATCTTTTTGAGTAATTTCTCTTCTATCGCAACCAGATTATGGTGGGAAAGCACAGTTTGGTAATAGTCTTCAATTAGAAATCTATCAATAACGTTTGTTTCTAAAGATTGATCTAGCTTTGAAAGATTCATAAAAAACCGTAATAGAGAAAATTCTATTGCTATTGGATCTGGATTGTTCTTAAAAGTAGCTGCTAAAAACGGATAGAGATGTTCTTTGGCTTCTAACACATTACCCAATTGAATCGACTGAAATACTGCGTCTTCAAAGTCAGTGGCATATTCGCCAGAATAAACCCCTGAGCTGATTTCCTGTACATCCTCGTAGGAGATAATGGACTGATGACCGAGTAAGATTTTATAAGATAAAGCAGTTTTAGTTTGCTTGTAAGCTTGACGAGTATGATTGAAATTCGCATAAGGATTACTAATACCCACACTAACCATTAAATCGGCTTCATCTTTAGCATTAGCTACGATGGCTTCGCTAAAGTCGATAACCTTTTTCTTATGATCTTTTGTATTCGCATCAAAGGTGAGAATAGTCGCAACATTTTCATCGGAAAGAACAACGGGCGAAAATTGATAATGAGAAGAAATATGCTCTTCCATCGTATGCAATAGAGTAAATAGACGGACATTGTCGTCTTTGGGTTTGCGACTATCAAGTTGAGTGATTAAAACATAGTAAAGTGGAGAATTAAAAGTTGGAAAACCATAAATTGGTTGCTTGGCATCCAAGTTTTCTATCGTATTTTTTCCAAGTAATGCGTTTAAAACGAACTGTCGCTTCAATGCAGGTTTTTCTAAATCTAATACGGTTTCTAGTGTATCCGTTTTTGTTCGCATCAGCTCGAAGGAAGATTGAATATCATCAAACTCATTGATTGATTTGCTGGTAGCATCTAGATTCAAAGCAGCTTTTAACTGTCTTAATGGACGAGATAGAAAAGATGCCAGTACCCAAGATAAACTAACTGAACATAAGACGAGTAGAGTGCCGAGTGTCCAATAAGCAATTTTTGTAGGAAGAAGTATCTCATGAATTTCGTTATCGTATAGAGCAGTCAAATATACGAGATTATTATAAGGAGAACGGCTAGCTAATAGTGTAAGTGGTTCAGTATGACCTGTATCAATGGCAATCTCTATGCTATTTTCATTCTGTTCCCAATGATTTTCTAGAGAGATGTCAGGAAGAACGGTTGCTAAATTCCCATCTTTATACTGAGAATCATACAATAATTCTCCATCTCGTGTCGTTATCAAGAATGGAAAATGAATTTCTTTATTATTTACAACTCTATCAATATCGGTATCAGCAACATGAGCAATACCAATGCCATTCTTATAACTTGAATGCGTCGGTAAAATTGTTACGACTGACATGCCTTTGTTATCTTTATCCCAATATAAATTAGAGGCACTATCTGAACTGTAATAGTGGATAATGTCGTCGAGTTCTTCATCAGAAAGCTGCCGTAATCGGCCTTCAGATATAGACCAGCTTTCGTTTAAACTGATTAAGGTATATGTAGTATTAGAAAGACTAGGAGTTGAAAAATAGTTCAACTGCGTATTAACTTCTTTATAATGACTGAAGTCACTCGAAGAGAGAGGGTTTTCGATGATGGTTTGATAAGAACTTGTCGTACTGTATGCGTTAAAAGCGTATTCCACATTCTGCAATTCTACTTCTAATGAGTGGGACATTTGCTCAAGATTATGTCTACGATTGAGGAGAAAGTCGTCCATAAGATTATTACTAGTAGATAAGTAAAGGGATGACACGAAGATAATTATCAGAATGGAAGTAAGGAAAGACAAAAGTAAAAAAATCGTATGAAATAAACTGCCTTTATATTTCATTTATAAACTCCTTTCAGCATTTGTGAAAATTATAACGCTTACATTTAGCTTGTTCAAGCGAATAATTATTTATTTGTATAAATTTATTTTTTTGATCATAAAAATGTAATGATTTATATTTTACTAGTAATCATCATCTAAGATGACATAATCATTACTTCTTATTTTACTGAAACCGCCTTTTTGTAACCGTTATCAATAAAATGATTATATACGGAACAGTTATTATTGATTAAGGTTATCTCGTAAGTTGTTTTGGTAGATGCCTTACAAGTAGCAACAATTTTCTAGGTGTATTTGCTAGAAAACAAATCAAACCATTCATTGTGTAAATAACTTATTACTAATGAAGTTATTCCTTGAGTGGTTGTACAGTAGTTAAAAAGGTACAGGAAGAAAGGAGCATTCTATTGGAAGGACAACTATTGGAAGCCAATACAGTCAAGTCAAAGCGGAAAACTTCTGATTGGTGGCAGCACAAATATCTTTATCTGATGATTTTACCGGGTTTACTTTATTTTATTATATTTAAATATTTACCGATGGGTGGTCTAGTGATCGCTTTTCAAGATTATCAGCCCTTCTTGGGAATCTTCGGGAGCCCTTGGGTAGGTTTGAAGCATTTCACAAGATTATTCACAGATGATGTTTTCTTCATGTTATTAAGAAATACACTTAATCTCTTTGCTTTAAATATTTTCATATTTTTCCCTATGCCGATCGCTTTATCATTGATGATGAATGAGGTCGTCAACAAACGGTTCAAATCAATAATTCAAACGATTATCTACATTCCACATTTCATGTCTTGGGTGATCATTGTGTCAATTTCATTTGTCCTATTATCGCTTGATGGTGGATTAGTGAATGAATTGATTGCCTACTTGGGTGGAGAAAAAATTAGTTTTCTAACTTCACCTACTTGGTTACCTAGAATTTATATTATCCAAGTGATGTGGAAAGAATTGGGGTGGTCAACGATTATTTATCTTGCGGCAATTACGAGTGTTGATACTCAACTCTATGAAGCGGCAGATATGGATGGAGCAGGCCGTTTAAGAAAGATGTGGCATGTTACGATGCCTGCAATTAGAGGAACAATTATTACTTTGCTCATACTGAAAATCGGAAATGTTTTGAATTTAGGATTTGAACATCTTCACTTGTTACTGAATTCAATGAATCGCTCTGTTGCCGAGATTTTTGATACTTATATCTATACGGCAGGTCTACAAAATGGGCAATTGAGCTTTAGTACAGCGGTTGGTATGTTCAAAGGAGTGGTTGGATTTATTTTGGTTTGGGCGACTAATAAATTAGCCAAGAAAATTGGAGAAGACGGAGTGTATTAAGAAGTAGCATTGCATAAGGGAGTTATACGATGAAAAACGTAGAAAAATTAAATCAAATATTAACACGGATATTGAAGCTAGCCTATCTAAATGTATTGTGGATCGTTGGCACAATCATTGGTCTGGGTGTGCTAGGTTTCGGACCATCAACAGCAGCTGTATTTAGTATCATCAGAGAATGGCTAAAGGGGAATGATGATTTACCGCTAACGAGATTGTTTATTAAATTTTATAAACAATATTTTATACAAGGTAACCTCATCAGCTTACTCTATTCAGCAACAGGTTTTATCTTGATTTTCGATTATATTTATGTGAGTCGATGGGAATGGCGTGTGGTATTTGGACTACTGATTTTTCTCTATGTGATATCTGCAACTTTTATTTATCCGGTACTTGTTCACTACAATTTGAAATCTTTTAGAGAAATGATTCGATATTCTTTCCTTATCGGATTTTCTTACTTGCAGTACACGCTTGTTCTTTTCGTAGGTATTATAGGGATTTATGTGGTGATTGCTCGTCTCTATCCAGCTTTGATAACTTTCTTTGGAACAAGCTTCTTGATTTTTATTATTATGAAGATGGCATATCTAATATTTAGTAGAATAGAAGAAAGTGTCAATAAAATACAAACTATTAAAAACTAAAAAAACAGAGGAGTATGGATATGAAAAAAAAATGGAAACAGTTTGCAGCTTTGACGATTTTTGGTAGCGCTTTATTAGTTGGTTGTGGTAATGGTGGATCTAGTTCAGGAACACAAGGGGATTCAGATGCTGCAGAATCTGGACGGACTAAAATCACCTGGATGAATATGCTTCATACAGCTTCTCCACCAACCGATACAATCACAAATGAAATTGAGGAATACACGAATACAGAATTAGAATTTCAGTGGATACCAGATGCTTCTAAAGAAGAGCGGTTAAATACAGCATTGGCTTCCGGTAACTTAGCAGATATCGTAACATTAACGATCATGGAAAATTCATCGGTTCGTAACGCTTTGAAAGCAGGTCAATTCTGGGACATAGAACCTTACTTAGACGATTATGAGAACTTATCAGAAATCTCTGAAGAGACCCGTCGTTCTGCCTCCATTGAAGGTGTGCTCTATGGTGTGCCCTTCCAGAAACCGCTCGCGCGTAATGGGGTAATTATAAGAAGAGATTGGCTAGAAAATCTTGGGATGGAGGAGCCAAAAACACTAGAAGAACTATATGAAGTAGCACGAGCGTTTTCTGAAGATGATCCTAATGGAACTGGACAGGATGATACGACCGGATTTATGGACCGCGCCGATCTTAAATACGGTGCCTTCAAAACATTAGCAACTTATCACGGTGTGCCAAATGAGTGGAAAGAAGAGAATGGAGAATTTACTCCTCAATTTGACACACCTGAATATATTGAAGCAATGGATTATATGAGAGATCTGTATGCAAATGATTTGATTAATCAGGATTTTGCGGTAACAGCTAAAACAGATCAGCAAGAAGGATTTGCACAAGGTCGTGCTGGCATTTATGTGGGTGGTTTAATGGATGCACTTAATCTCTATACTTTAGCCGAAGGTATTCAAGATGATATGGATCTCGCACAACTAAATAAAATCAATAAAGATGGTAGTGATGGGTACGCTATCTGGTCAGATAACAATGGTATCGGCGGATTACTCGCATTTCCTAAGAGTGAAGTACAAGATGAGGAAGAGTTGAAAGCAGTTCTACAATTCGTCAACGATTTGCATGACGATGAAATGTATCAATTGATGACAGCAGGTATCGAGGGGGTTCATCATGAAATGGATGGGAATGTCTCCACTCGTATAGATGAAGATTTATGGCAGCAAGAAGTTCAGCCATTTGCATCTTCTAGACCAAAAGAAATTGGATATGACTTAGTTACAGGAAATGAACTAAAACACTATTCAGATCAATTGATTTTAGAAAATGAAGAGATTGCCATTCTAAATCCAGCATATTCATTAGAATCGGATACATTTACATCACAAGGTTCTGAATTAGCTGTCAGTATAGATGATGCAACTTATCAATACATTTTAGGAGATATTGACTTGGATGACTTTGAAACAGTCGTTGAAAGTTGGTATAACTCAGGCGGACAAAAAATTGTTGAAGAATATGAAGCAGCATTTGCAGAAAACCAGTAATAATGACATACAAAGTAAGTCCTCTCTTTTCTTAAAAGAGAGGAAATACTTTTTACTTAAGATATAGATAAAATTCATAGGATTGGACGTAGGTATATGTTGAAAGAAACAATTAGATGGTCAGTAGAGATGGCAGATACAATAATCAGTAGATATCCTGAAATGTATAACCTCAAACCTTATCAAGGAAAATGGTCATATGATTATGGTGTTGTTTTAAAAGGGGTTGAAAGTGTCTATAAGGAAACACATAAACAAAAATATTTAGATTATATCAAAAAATCAATGGATTTTTTTATTACAGAAGAGGGTTCAATCAAGCATTATGATAAAGAAAAATTCAATATCGACTTTATCAATAATGGTAAGATTTTACTGTTTTTGTACAAAGAAACCAAACAGGAAAAATACAAAAAAGCAGCAGCGCGTTTACGTGATCAATTAGCAGATCAACCGCGGACATCTGAAGGGACGTTTTGGCATAAAAAAATTTATCCATATCAGATTTGGTTAGATGGTCTTTACATGGGCGCTCCTTTTTACTTGGAATATATCCAACTCTTTGAAGGGGGAAATTATACGGATGTGATTAGACAATTTGAGATCTGTGATCAACATACTCGATCAAGTGAAAATCAATTGAGACATCATGCGTGGGATGAAAAAGCCGTACAACCTTGGTGTGATCCGAAAACAGGTCTATCTAGACATTATTGGTCAAGATCTCTGGGCTGGTATTTGATGGCTTTGGCAGATGTGATTGAATTACTCAAAGAAAATAACAATGATCGTGATAAACTCATTGCGATTTTCAGAGATACGCTAGAAGGTGTCATTCGTTATCAGGATACGTCTGGAACATGGTATCAAATCATCAATCAAGGTGGAAGAAAACCAAATTATCTCGAATCTTCAGGTTCAAGCATGTTTCTATATGCGCTAGCAAAGGGTAGACGTTTAGGGTTACTGGAAGAATCAAGATGGACTGAATCGATGGATCGAGCCTATGAAGGGATTATTGATGAATTTGTGCTGACAACCAAAGAAGGTTGGCTAAATTTAAATAAATGTTGTGAAGTAGCAGGTCTTGGTGGGAAAGAGCACCGTGATGGCTCATTTGCTTACTACATGAGTGAACCGATCATTACAAATGACTTTAAAGCAGTAGGCGCATTTATTCAAGCAATGAGTGAATATGAAAAAGTTAAAAACCAACGAGAAGGTGATCTATAATGGCTTATTCTATTGAAGCATATGGCGCTAAAGCTGATGGAAGCAATGCAAGCGCAGCAATCGATCGTGCTATTGATGCAGCACGTCAAGCAGGTGGAGGGACGATATTGATCCCAAGTGGTACATATTTTACTGGACCAATTAGGCTTTATAGCAATATGACCTTACACCTGTCCCCAGGTGCAGTATTGAAATTCAGTACAAAACAAGAAGATTACGCGACGGTTCAATCAAGATGGGAAGGTGTTTCTAGAAAAGTCTATATGTCTTGTGTATACGGAGAAAACGTTGAGAACGTAACGATCTCAGGAACAGGGATATTGGATGGAAATGGTGCAGACTGGTGGGATCTATTTAGAAATCGAAGTGAAGAATTACAATTTCCAAGACCTAAGTTGATCAGTTTTGAAAATACTTCTCGACTAACCATCAAAGATATCATGGTCAAAAATTCACCGAGTTGGACGATCAATCCAATCAGAAGTTCAAATATTACGGTGGATAATGTATCGATATTGAATCCAGCAGATTCACCTAATACAGATGGAATCGATCCTGAATCTTGTACCAATGTCAGAATCAGTAACTGCAATATCGATGTTGGTGATGACTGTATTGCAATCAAATCCGGCACAGAAGATGCTGACGAGAAAATCGCTTGTGAGAACATTACGATCACGAATTGTACAATGAGCCATGGTCATGGCGGCGTTGTTTTGGGGAGTGAAATGAGTGGTGATATTAGAAATGTTGTTATCAACAATTGTGTGTTCAAAGAAACAGACCGAGGTATTCGCTTGAAATCTCGTCGTGGTAGAGGCGGAACGATTGAAGACATACGTGTTAGTAACATTGTAATGGAGAGTGTGCTATCCCCATTTATTTTAAATTTATATTACTTCTGTGGACCAAGAGGAAAAGAGAAGTATGTCTGGGATAAACAGCCTTATCCAATCACAGAAGAAACACCTAGATTTAGAAGAATCCATTTCGCTAATATTACAGCACGAAATGTCCGTGCTTCTGCAGGTTTCTTATACGGGCTGGCAGAGCAATACCTATCTGAAATCACCTTTGAGAATATCGATATTAGTTTGACTGATGATGCAGAACCTGGGGTACCGGCTATGATGACCGGTATCGAACCAATCACCCATCAAGGCTTCTTTCTTGGCAATGTCCGAGATGTCTCTTTTAGAAACATCTCTATCGAAAATCACAAAGGACCTGCCATCTACATGGAAAATTGTTACGATATCGCTATCGGTCGCATATTGAGCAAGAATACAAAGAAAGCAGAAGAATTAGTGGTATCGATAAAGTCGGAAGGTAATGAAGATGATTAGGGAGAAGCTTTTTTCACTACTAGGTGATCGTCCAGCTTCTAAACCAGAAGACGTCGTTAAAGTTTGTGAAATGGATAAAGAGACGTTTATCGTTGAAACCGTACTGCTAAATCTTAATGAAATAGAACGTGTACCGGCTTATTTTATTAAACCAAAAAAAAGTAAAGAGAAAATACCAGTCGTTTTATACAATCATTCTCACGGTGGTAACTATACATTAGGAAAAGAAGAAGTATTGAACGGAACGCACTATTTGCAACCACAATCGTTCGCCAAAACACTAACAGATTTAGGTTACGGTGTGTTAGCCATTGATGCATGGGGATTCAATGAAAGAAGCGGTAAAAAAGAAAGTGAACTCTTCAAAGAAATGCTCGTCAAGGGACAAGTGATGTGGGGAATGATGATTTATGATTCAATCCATGCGCTTGATTATTTAAACACACGGACGGACGTAGATGTAAAACGATTAGCGACGATCGGGATGTCTATGGGTGGCTTGATGGCGTGGTGGCTCGGGGCACTGGATGAGCGAATCAAAGTCACGATCGACATCGCTGCTCAAGTCGATCTAGAAACACTGATTGAGCAGGGACTACTAGACAAGCATGGTTTTTATAGTTATGTACCTAATCTTCTCAAACACTTTTCAACAAGCGACATTCAACAACTGATTTTACCAAGAAAGCGGCTGTCACTTGTCGGAAAGAATGATCCACTATGTCCATTGCAAGGTGTAGAAAAAATCAGCAAAGCGCTCCAACAAACCGGACAAAACGACTTTAAACAAGTGGTAACGAGCGGCGGTCATCAGGAAACAGCGTATATGCGCGCAATGTGGATCGCCTACCTCAAAGACCATTTATAGGATGTGAACCACATGTTAGTAGGAAAAGCGCCCTTTTGTGACTTCCAGACCATTCAATCAGCCATAGATTTTAGTGAAAAGCAATCGAATGAAGCTGAGTGGATAACGATGACGATTCTGGAAGGAATCTATGAAGAGCAGGTAACGGTCTCCCGGTCGAAACTAAAAATAATTGGTATCGGTTCAGTAGTGATCACGCATGATGCTAGTGCTACACAAGTAGATTCGAATGGTCAACCACTCGGTACTTTTAGAACAGCTACCTTTTATTTAGATGGTAGCGATCTGCACTTGGAAAACCTCACGATTGAAAACAGTGCTGGTCAAGGAGAAGACGTAGGCCAAGCACTTGCTATTTATGCGAATTGCGATAAAAGTACATTCAAAAACTGCCATTTCAAAGGGTATCAGGATACTTTATTTTGCGCAGGGCTACCAGAGACTCAAAAAGATGGTTCAACGTTCCAACAAATGAGACCCCAGCACGCAAGTTACAGACAAGTATACTCAAAGTGTACGATTGAAGGGACCGTTGATTTTATTTTTGGAGGAGCTAGCGCTTATTTTGAGCAATGCATTATTAAAAGTAGAAAGCGAAAAACAAATAAAGACAGTTATATCACAGCAGCTTGTACACCAGAAGACCAACAGATTGGATTTGTTTTTCAATCTTGCTATTTGATTGCAGAACCCGGATGCAATCAAGTTTACCTCGGAAGACCTTGGAGACCCTATGCAAAAGTGTGTTTTCAAGCTTGTTATCTTTCGGATCATATTCATCCAGATAGGTGGGATGACTGGGGGAAACAAAAAAATAGAGAAACTGCACAGTTTTTGGAATATGGAACGATTCAAGCAGAACCTATACTCAACAAAGAAAGTTGGTATACCTATAAAAGTGCTTTAGAAGAAAACTTAAAGCTAGCTGATGTATTCGAGAACCCTTTTTATGAAAGAGTAAAAGAGAAAGGAACTGAATGATGAGAAGAAAAGTAGAAGCGATTATAGGGTTAGTTGGTGGCGTGCTGGCCTTACTATTGTTTGGTGGGTTTTCAGCAACGATATTATCAACAGATAGAGCGACCTTCGAAACCACACTCTATCCAATCTTACCGGAAACTGGACAATTTCAAAATGTTGAGGAGGCATACGAACGGATGGCTCAATTCTCAACATGGATGGGTATTTTTTTATTCTTGATGACGATAACGCTTGCGATTGCGACTGTACTCATTGCGAAAAATAAAAAACCAAAGCTAGCTGGTATATGTTATCTCGTCTCTGGTATCTTTCTTCTCGTTGGAACACAAGGACTGGGCTTTCTTTTTGCTTTTCTTTTATTCGTAGCTGCTATTTTATCTTTCTTTAGACAAAAACCATCAATTAACTTCGTAGAAATGACACAATCGTAGTGGAGGTTAGCATGAATCAAACAATACAGAATCCTATTTTGAAAGGATTCAATCCAGATCCAAGCGTCGTCGAAGCAGAAGGTCAATATTATATTGCCGTTTCTTCTTTTGAATGGCTACCTGGGGTGAGAATCTATCGCTCAGAAAATTTGGTTGATTGGAATCACGAAACAGATATCCTAACCAATCAGGTTGACTTAAAAGGAAATCCAACCAATTGCAGTATTTGGGCACCACAGTTAAGTTACTCAAACGGAACGTTTTACCTTGTCTATACGGATGTCAAAAGTACGCATCGTCCTTTCAAAGACTGTCGAAATTATTTGATTACAGCACCCAGTATAACAGGACCATGGAGTGAACCTATTTATTTAAATGGCTCTGGTTTTGATCCGTCTCTTTTTCATGATAGAGACGGAAAAAAATGGCTATTGAACGCGCTTTGGGATTACCGCTTAACGACTTCGAACAAGTCGAGTGGCATCGTACTACAAGAATATGATACTGAGCATAAAGTACTTACCGGTCAAATGAAAAAAATATTCGACTGCACTTATTTGAAGAAAACAGAAGCGCCTCATCTCTACCAATTAAATGGCTATTATTATTTGATCACGGCTGAAGGCGGGACAGGGGTCAATCATTCAGTGACTGTTGCAAGAGCAACATCGATTGAAGGACCTTATGAAGTCGATCCTGAGTTTCCAATGATGACATCAAGTGAACATCCTGATTGGTTGCTTCAACAAGCGGGACATGGCAGCTTATTGAAAACAAAAGACGATGAATGGTATATGGTTCATCTGACTACCAGACTCGTAGAAGGAAAGTACGCTATCTTAGGTAGAGAAACAGCAATCCAGAAGGTGTATTGGGATGAGGCTGGCTGGCTGAAATTAGCCCATGAAGGGAAATTGCCGGCTATAAATGTTCCAGTACCAAGAGCCTATCAGCAACATGGCGGCATAGTTGAAACAAAGCCACGTTACTTTAAGGATGATTTTGAAAGCGAACAACTCGATAAGGAGTGGAATACCTTACGTATTCCAGCGGAAGAGGACTGGCTATCTTTAAAAGAAAGACCAGGTTACCTAACCATAAAATCAGGTGAATCACTCCAAAGCTTATTCCAACAACATCTTATTGGAAAAAGACAGGAAGAATTTGTCTTTACTGCGGAAACAGCATTAGTATTCGAACCAGAACACTTTTTGCAGATGGCAGGTTTATCACTCTACCTAAATACAGAAAATTATTTGTATCTATATGTAACCTACGATGAATCTTTGCAGAAGTGCTTAAGAATGATGCGTTCTGTTAACGGCAATTTTGAACTATTAGCCGATAAGGTGGCATTACCTGAAAACGAACCTGTGAAACTGAGTGTCAAGGTAGATCATGCCAAAGCGCAATTTTTCTACCATACTACTAAAGAAGCTGACGCTCAAAAAATCGGAACGGAACAGTCTATTACATTTCTATCGGGTGGGTTCACAGGAAGTTTTGTGACCTTATCTTGCCAGGACATGAATCAGTTCAAAGGGTGTACAGCAGCATTCCAGTATTTTAAATATGAAGGAAAATAAGAAAAGGAGAAAGTATCATGGCAAAAGAACATCAACGGGAAACGGTCATGTTAACGGGTGCCGCAGGTCAGATTGGAGAGGTAATGACACCTTATCTTGCAAAACAATATGATTTGGTGCTAGTAGATAAAGAAAAAACTGAACTGGATGCTTCTCTTAAAAAACAAGTGAGGCAAATCGAACGCGACTTATCTGATCCAGAACAAACTAAAGGACTGTTAAAAGATATTGATTATGTCGTTCACTTAGCAGGTGATCCTAGACCAGATGCTGATTTCTATGATTCGCTCTTGGATGCTAATTTCAAAGTGACCTTCAATTTGTTTAAAGAAGCTGTGGAATCGACACAGGTAAAACGTGTTGTTTTTGCTAGTTCGATTCATGCGGTAGGTGGTTATCCACTGGACACCCAAGTATCTGTGGATATGTATCCAAGACCTGCTGATTTATATGGAGTTTCCAAAGTTTATGCAGAAGTGCTAGCAAGCCACCTAGCCTTTAAACACGATCAACCTTTTATCGGTATACGTATCGGAGGATTTGATGGAATAGATGGAGAACAAGAAACCTTAGAGAACTTGATTAAGTATTTATCTCCCAAGGATATGTGTCATTTAGTAGATCGTTGCTTAAAGGCTGAGATGAAGCGTCCATTCTTACTAGTCAATGGCGTATCGAATAACACCTATAACCGACTTGATATTCATCAAGCAAGAGAAGAGATTCAGTATCATCCAGAAGATAATGCCTTCGAAACTTACGGTTCATTTAAAGAGATGACCGACGATACAGAATAAATGAAGCAACCAATTAGATCATAAAATCAATGGAGGGATAAGATGCAAACAACAGAAAAGATGCACACGTTATTAAAGGATCATCCAAATTACATTGTCTATGAGCGTTCAATGATGCGTTTAGAAGATAGTGAATGGGCAATCGTCAAAACGGGATTAGACAAAAAATTACTTGTCACTGGAAGTGAGACACTACTAAATCAGTTAGAAGGTGAGCTGATCGAAGCTGATGCAAAACTTTGTCCGATGAACCATAGCAATCGACTAGTATTGAACCAATATTTTGACTGGACAGTTCCGAAGGCTTTTGGAACAAAAGTCACAACAATAGGACTAGGAGATCGATTAGGATTAGCTTCTCCAGGACACATATCTGCTATCCGAAAAAAACAGGCTAAACCAATCTTGGCTCAGCAAAGTATACGAGAACTGACCTTAATGGACAGAACGATCGATGATATCGTAGACGCAGCGAGTTATGCTGTCTTCCAAGAAAACTACCAAGAGGGTTTCGGTGCAGATGGGGACCACTTGAAAGAAGAGGAAGATATTAAACGGGCTCTGGATGCAGGGATGACCATGCTGACATTGGACTGCTCAGACCATATCGATAATCGAATCACACGTTATTCACAAGAGGATATTCAAGCACACTACAACGAATTATCGGCCGAAGAACGAGCAGGGTATGAAGAGCGTTATTTGGGAAAAGTATTTACCATTGACCATCTGGATATTTCTTTTACAAAAGAAGCACTGATGTTCAATGTCTTGCTTTATAAAAAAGCCTTAGACTTTACCGTTTACGTGTTCAATGAGTATGTTGAACAAGCCGATCAGGCTATTGATTTTGAGTTGTCGATCGACGAAACAGAAACTGTGACAAGCCCGGTTTCTCATTTCTTTGTTGCACATGAGTTGATTGAAAAAGGCGTAAAAGTGAATAGTCTAGCACCGAGATTCATTGGTGAATTCCAAAAAGGTGTGGATTATATGGGGGAATTAGAAGAATTTGAAGTAGACTTCAAAAAGCACGCAGCGATCGCGGAGAAGTTAGGCTACAAAATCAGTATTCACTCCGGTAGTGACAAATTTTCAGTATTCCCAATTATTGGTGAGCATACGAAAGGCCTATTCCACTTGAAAACAGCAGGTACGAACTGGTTGGAAGCGATGCGCGTAATAGCGAAAACAGAGCCTGAACTTTATCGCCATATGCACGCTTATGCATTCGAACATTTCCCAGAAGCACAAAAATATTATCATATTACTCCTGATCTCTCTGGTATCTCTGAATTGGAAGAAGTGACAGATACAGAACTACCAGAATACTTGAATGATCGCAATGCTAGACAGGTTTTACATGTAACTTACGGTGTACTATTGACTGCAGAAACGGATGAAGGAAAATCCCTTTTCAAACAGACTTTCTTTGAGAAAATGAAAAAACATGAAACAGCCTACACAGAAACATTAATTGACCATATTGGAAAACATTTAGAAACGCTAAGCATTCCAAACCAATAATAAAGAAGGACTGATTGCATGCCATTTATCGATAACGATTTTATGTTACTGAATGATACTGGAAAAAAGCTTTATCATGACTATGCTAAAGATATGCCTATATTTGACTATCATTGTCATTTGAGTCCACAATTGATTGCTGACAACCATGAGTTTGAAACGATTACGGAAATTTGGTTGGCGGGAGATCATTATAAGTGGAGAGCGATGCGCGCAAATGGTGTACCTGAAGAAAAAATTACAGGTTCAGCTTCTCCAGAAGAAAAGTTCAAAGCTTGGGCAGAAACGACAGAAGCTGCTGTAGGCAATCCTTTGTACCACTGGACACATATGGAACTGAAAACCTATTTTGGGATCGAAGAAACGCTCAATAGTAAAAACTGGAAAGAAATTTATGATCGTATGAATCGGGTAATCAAAGAAGAAAAACTGACTACACAAAAACTAATCAGCACATCTAATGTCAGCTTTGTAGGAACCACAGATAGTCCAACCGATTCCTTAACGGATCACGATCGAATTGCTGCTGACACAGGCTTTTCAGTTACCGTAGCCCCTTCTTTTAGACCAGATGAGGCCTTTCATATAGAAGATAAACGATTTAGTGGCTTTCTAGAAAGATTACAGGAGCTATTTGGAAACGCACCTGAATCATACGTTGAAATGTTGGATCAGCTGAGTCAACGAATCGACTTCTTTGATCAAAAAGGGACACTAGCTTCAGATCATGCTCTAGATAAAATTGTATTTGAACCTGCTAGTTCTGAAGAAATTGAAGCGATCTTTCAAAAAGCCGTCAAGCAAGAAACCATCACGAATAAAGAAAAAGAACAGTATTTGACAAGAATCCTGATCGACTTGGGTGCGCTCTACCATAAAAAAGGTTGGGCGATGCAAATCCACTTTGGAGCATTACGTAATGCTAACCGTTATTGGTTCGAACGTCTCGGACCGGATACAGGCTTTGACTCTATCTTAGATGCTTCAGGAGAAGCGAAAGCACTCAATCATTTGTTAGATGAAATGGCCTACCTTGAGACCTTGCCGAAAATGATACTGTACAACTTAAATCCAACTCAAAATGCTGTAGTAGCGAGTGCTGTAAGTAATTTCCAAGTGAATGATGAAGGTATCAAGAGCAAGATACAATTTGGTGCTGGTTGGTGGTTCAGTGATACTGAAACAGGTATGCTCAAACAAATGAAAACTTTATCAGATCATGGCTTGCTTATGAATTTTGTAGGGATGTTGACGGACTCAAGAAGCTTCTTATCTTATCCGAGACATGACTATTTTAGAAGGATTCTCTGTAATTTCATTGGTCAGCAAGTAGAAGACGGCAAATACCCAAACGACGAGACCTTGTTAAAACGAATGATTGAGAATATTTGTTATAACAATGCTGTCAATTATTTCGATAAATCAGGAGGACAAAAATAATGGAAATGACATTTCGTTGGTACGGCAAAGAAGATCCTATCTCACTATCGTATATTAAACAAATTCCGAACATGAAAGGTATTGTATCAGCTATTTATGATATTCCTGTAGGAGAGGTCTGGACAGTTGAAAAAATTAATGACTTAAAAGAAACGATTGAAAATGCAGGATTAGAATTGTCCGTTATCGAAAGTGTACCTGTTCATGAAGATATTAAAATGGGTAAACCTGGGAGAGATCAGTATATTGAAAACTATAAAGAGACCATCCGTAATCTTGGAAAAGCGCAGATTCCTGTTGTCTGCTATAACTTCATGCCGGTTTTTGATTGGACACGATCAGACTTAGCCTTTGAATTGGAAGACGGCTCTAAAGCTTTGATTTTCGATGAAGAAGCGGTCAATAAAATGGATCCAAGAGAATTGTCATTACCGGGATGGGACGAAAGTTATACAAAAGAAGAAATCAACCAGTTGATGGATGAATATAAAAAAATCGATGAAGAAAAGTTATGGGAAAATCTGACCTACTTCATCAAGGAAATCATACCAATTGCAGAAGAAGCAAAGGTCAAAATGGCTATTCATCCAGATGATCCACCCTATAGTATTTTTGGTTTACCACGCATTATTACAGATGAAGAAGCTTTAAAGCGTTTTGTTGAATTGTATGATAGCCCATACAACGGTGTTACATTATGCGTTGGTTCCTTTGCCTCAGATCCTAAAAACGATGCTGTAAATATATTGAAATTGATGCTTGAAAAAGATCGTGTGAACTTCATGCATACGAGAAATGTAAAATTGGTTGGTGGCAAATCCTTCCAAGAATCTGCCCATCTTTCAAGTAAAGGTTCGATTGATATGTATGCCGTTATGAATACCTTAGTTGCACATGATTATACTGGACCACTTCGTCCAGATCATGGGCGAATGATTTGGGGAGAAGAAGGTAAGCCTGGTTACGGACTATTCGACCGTGCTTTAGGCGCTACGTATTTAAATGGATTGTATGAAGCTTGTGTTAAAGCTAAAGGAGGAGCAAAAGCATGATAAAACCAACCTACGATTTTACAGGGAAAGTCGTTGTTTTAACTGGCGCAGGTGGCGTGTTGGTTTCTCATTTTGCTAAAGCCTATGCCGCTGCTGGTGCTCGTGTTGCGTTGCTTGATTTAAATAAAGCAGCTGCTCAGTCAAACGCAGACGAGATCACCGCCATGGGTGGTCAGGCATTTGCATACGAATGTAATGTGTTAAAAAAAGAATCGATTGAAGCTGCACGTAAAGCAATCGCACAAGATCTTGGTAAAGCTGATATTTTGATCAATGGAGCAGGTGGAAATAATCCACGTGCCACAACAGAAAATGAATTTCATGAAGTAGAAGGTTTGGATGGGATAAAAACCTTTTTTGATTTAGATGAAGAGGGAATTTCCTTTGTCTTTAATCTTAATTTCTTAGGGACATTATTACCGACACAAGTATTTGCAAAAGATATGTTAGAAAAAGAGCATGCAAGCATATTAAATATCTCAAGTATGAATGGTTTTACACCATTAACGAAAATTCCAGCTTATTCAGGTGCTAAAGCCGCCATTTCTAACTTTACGGAGTGGTTAGCGGTTCACTTTGCACATGTAGGTATTCGAGTCAACGCAATCGCACCAGGATTTCTCGTAAGTAATCAAAACCGTGCTTTATTATTTACCGATGACGGAGAACCGACTGCACGGGCAAATAAGATTTTAAACAATACACCGATGGGACGGTTCGGAGAAGCAGAAGAACTCATTGGCGGTGTGCTTTACTTAACCGACGAGCAAGCGGCAAGTTTCGTTAATGGAGTTGTTTTACCTATAGATGGCGGATTCAATGCTTATTCAGGCGTTTAGTGAAAACATGAGTTGAGATTCTGATGGAATTTTTAAGCCTATCAACTAGCTAAATAATGAGCAAAAAAGAAGTTTCATATCGATGCGCCAAAAGTCGATTGGGAACTTCTTTTTTCTAAGTGTTATAATGAACCAGACTAAATGAACGTATAAAAAGGCTGGTATGAGATGAAAGAAAATAAGTACTTAGAGTTATTAAATGAAAAGTTTGAACATCCAGAAGCGATTTACACTGAACTTATCAATCTGGAAGCCATCCAGAATCTTCCAAAAGGAACAGAACTGTATCTATCTGATGTTCATGGCGCAGATAAAGCATTTAATCATATCCTGAAAACAGGTGCCGGAAACCTAAGAGAGAAGATTGGTAGTTATTTCAGTGATGAGTGGACCACTGAAAAAATGGACGAGTTCAATCTGTTTATCAGTTATCCCGAAGAAGCATTAAAAAATAGCGAGTATGCGCAAAAAAAAGATCAAGACTGGTACATGCAAATGATTAGAGATTTGATCGACTTTATGCAATTTTGTGCAGTCAAATATACGCGCTCTAAATTAAGAAAGGCGTTACCAGAAGAATATAGTTATGTGATCGAAGAATTACTTTATACAGATATGTCCCAAAACGAAAAAGATCTTTACTATAATAATATTCTTTATAGACTCATCAGTTTGGGGCAAGCAGAAACCTTTATGATCAAACTATGCCAAGTGATTCAACGATTGGTCATCGACCACTTGCATCTTGTGGGAGATATCTTTGATCGGGCGAGCGGAGAAAAAATAGTGATGGAAAGACTGATGACGCATCACTCTGTGGATATCCAATGGGGCAATCATGATATTCTTTGGATGGGTGCGATGTACGGATCTAAAGCTAACTTGGTCACAATGCTGCGAATCGCCGCAAGATATGGCTACTTATTCGAATTAGAAAAAACATATGGATTAAATCTCAGACCGCTTTTCTTGTTCGCCGAAGAACAATATGGCATACACGAGAACTTTAAACCAAAAGTCGTTGAGCCAACCAATACCTTTCAAGAAGAAAGCGAAGAACTCTTAACAAAGGTGCACCAAGCATTGGCGATTATTCAATTTAAGTTAGAAGGACAAACCATCAAACGGAGACCAGACTTCGATATGGATGATCGACTATTGTTAGACAAAATAGACTTGGATAAGAAACAAATTGAAATAGACGGAAAAAGCTATCCATTGAACGATTTTCCGATTAACCAAATCAATGCAGCCGATCCATATCAATTGAACGCTGAAGAAGCGCATATTGTTCAAACATTGATGGAAAGTTTCCAACAGTCTGAAAAACTGATCAGATATATGGGCTTTTTATTGAAAGAAGGAAGTATGTATTTGGTCTACAATGGGCAATTACTGTACCATGGGTGTATTCCGCTCACAGAATCGGGAGAATTAGATACCTTTACATTTGAAGGGGAAGCCTTAAAAGGGAAAGCCATGCTAGATAAGTTCGAAGAATATATCCGAACAGCAGCGTCTTCTAGACAAGAAACAGAAGACTATGCCACCGATTTACTCTGGTATTCTTGGACCGGTAAAAAGTCTCCATTATTTGGGCGTGACCGCATGACAACCTTTGAACGTTACTATATTGATGACAAATCGGTTGCGAAAGAAAATCGAAATCCTTATTTTCAGCTTCGAGGAAATGAAGAAGTTATGCTCAATATTTTGAAAGCTTTTGATTTGGATTCTCCAGATGCGAAAGTTATTAATGGTCATACACCTGTGAAGGCAAAAAAAGGGGAGTTACCTGTTAAAGCCAATGGACGATTAGTCGTGATCGATGGGGGCATGAGCGCAGCTTACCAAGCATCGACAGGAATTGCGGGTTATTCACTGATCAACAATTCTTATGGCTTTCAGATTGTGACACATCAACCATTTGAATCTGTTCAGGCTTTGTTTGATAAACGAAAAGACGAGACGAGCCTAAAACAGATCATTGATGGTAAGTTGGAAAGAAGACTGATTAAGGATACGACGATAGGAGAAAGTCTTCAAGAACAGATTGATGACTTGCAACAATTATTGTATTACCTGAAGCGTAAAAAATGATGAGTGGCTAAATTGGATTGGTTTTTCATTCATTTGAAAGACCAATCTCTATTGAGTCGGTCTAGGCAGTAGGGTATACTGGGAGTTAAGAAAACGCTAACTACTAGGAGGCAATCATGACTAAAAAACAAGCAATTTTGTCAAATCTGAAAGAAAACTACTTATTTGCCGTCATTAGAGGTAATTCAGCAGCCGAAGCTACAGACATTTCGGAAGCGGTATATAAAGGCGGCATCAAAAATATTGAAGTTACGTTCACGACACCACAAGCAGACGAATCAATTCGAGATCTTTCCAAGAAATTTGCAGGAACAGATATGGTCGTTGGTGCAGGGACGGTAATGGATGATATTACTGCACGTATTGCGATTATTGCGGGTGCAGAATTTATTGTGAGTCCTAACTTTGTTCCTGAAATTTCTAAAGTTTGTAATACTTATGCAGTCCCTTACTTGCCAGGATGTGCTTCTGTAACAGAGATTACAAGCGCTATGGCAACTGGTGTAGAAGTCGTTAAAGTATTCCCTGGCGGTATTTTAGGACCTGTCTTCATCAAAAACGTTCATGGACCGATTCCGCAAGTAGAAATGATGCCATCCGGTGGTGTGAGCTTAGATAATATGCACGAGTGGGCAGCAAATGGTGCGTGGGCAGTTGGGATTGGGAGCGCATTGACACAGAACTTGAAAACCGGTGGCTATGAAAGTGTCACAGCTGTTTCTAAACAATTTGTCGATAAATATAACGAACTTAAATAAGGTGGTGGATTGAATGACAGACGTATTATTATTGGGAGAACCGATGGGATTATTTTCTGCGACAGAATACGGGTCATTAAAAGAAGCCACTTCTTTTAACAAATCCGTTGCTGGAGCTGAAATTAATGTCGGTATCGGTCTTTCAAGATTGGGACATCAAGTGGAATACATCTCAAAGTTAGGTAAAGATCCAATTGGAGAATTTATTTTTGAAGCCCTTGAAAAAGAAAAAATTGGAACAGACTATGTAACCTTTGACGAGATCAATAGAACTGGAATAATGCTAAAGAACAAAGTGAAAGATGCAGACCCTGATACAGCTTACTATAGGAAAGGGAGTGCCTTTTCGACTTTATCTATTAAAGAAGTTGAAAAGATCGATTTTAGTAAAGTGAAAGTTCTGCATGTAACGGGTATACCACCGGCATTAAGTGAATCAGTAAGAGAAGTAACGGAATTTTTAATGAAACAAGCAAAAGCCGCAGGTACCTTTATCACATTCGATCCTAACTTAAGACCAGCGCTTTGGTCCTCAACGGACGAAATGTTATCTGTCCTGAACACATTAGCACACTATGCTGATGTTGTGCTTCCGGGTATTTCAGAGGGGGAAACCTTGATGGGATCTTCTGATAGTGAAGACATCGCGCGTTTTTATCACGATAAAGGTGCAAAAGTCGTGATAACGAAAAGTGGTAGCGAGGGCGCTTATGTATCTGAAAAAGGAAAAGCTACCGTCAATGTTCCAGGTTTTAAAGTTTTAGAAGTCGTTGACACTGTTGGAGCTGGCGATGGTTTTGCTGTAGGGATTCTACATGCATACTTGGAAGGTTTGGACTGGAAAGCAGCTGCCAAACATGCTAATGCAATCGGGTCTTTACAAGTACAACATGCTGGAGACAATGAAGGCTTACCAACAAAAACAATATTAAAAGAGTATATAGCAAAACAGAATCGTTGATCAATAATAAAATAGGCGTAGCTACCTCAGCAAATGAGTAGCTACGCTTATTTTTATCACGATAGGTATAGAAGCACGAAAAGTAGTCTTAAACTAAATTTTGGTTAAGGAAGATTTAAGTAAAAATGGATATCTGCTTTACCTTCTTGATTCGTTCCTTTGTATACATGTGTGTCCAATCCACCAATAGAAAAACCGGTATGAACATAAAACAGACAAGCAGATAGATTGTTATCCTGAGCAATCGTATGGATTCCTTGATAGCCTTTGGCGTGACAAACTTCTTTTGCTTTCTCTATCAATTGTTCAGCAATGCCTTTTTTGCGGTAGGTAGTAGAAACTTTCAGATCATAAAGATACATATAGTTAAAAAACGCTTCTTGAATGATGGCAAGTCCAATGCACTGATTGTGTTCGTAAGCACCGATAAATGTACTATGCTTGCTCATTTCTTCGTAATCGTACGCTTCATCAGGAAAGCACATTTGACTTATTTCCTTTGGATGATCGTGTCGAATCGAATAATGCCATGATTCATTCTCGTACGAAGGAATCATTCTACCCCATAATAAGAAACTTTCATTTTTTATCTTGATATCCTCTTGATGTTTAGCTTCAATTATTTTTATTTCGATCATTGGCCCCTCCAGAATCGTTTAGGAAATTGTATAAGAAACGGCTTATTCGTTCAATGATAGCGTTAGAAAATAAAAAGCTCGTCCTTTTTATCTCTCAACTAAAAAGGACGGGCTTATTTGTGAATTTATTTTGCTTCTTCAGCAGCATTTGGTACAAGTAGATAAGTGATCACAAACGAAACGGACAACGCGATGATCATACCAATAATGATGAAGATGAAATACTCTCCTACATATGCTGGAAGACTGAATACACTTGATAAGATATAGCCGTAAATACGGACACCGAAGAAACTGATGAATGCAGAAGCTACTGAACTACCAATCGTTGCAGCAATAAAGGCTTTTGCATTTTTAGTCAAAATACCGAAAAGGGCAGGTTCTGTGATGCCAAGGAAACCAGAAACGACTGCAGAAATCGCGATACTTTTTTCTTCTTTTGTATTCAATTTCAAGTACATAGCAGCTGTTGCACCAGTGATAGACATATTCGCCATGAACATCATTGGCATTAGCATATCGTATCCTTGGTTTGCAAAGTTTTGTAAAGCAATAGGTGTCATTGCGTGATGCAGACCAGTAAAGACGGCAATTGGACGAATACCACCAACGATGATACCTGCTAGGATTGGAGATACACCAAACAACCATTCGACACCAGCAGCTAGCCAGTTACCAAGATAAATACCTGCAGGTCCAATGACAACAAGTGTCAAAATACCGGCAATAAATAAAGAGAGTGTTGGTGTGAAGACTGTTCTAAGCACTTCAGGTAACACTTTATCAATGAAACGGTGAATATGACTCAATGCCCAAATGGCAATGATAATTGGAATAACCGTTCCGGCATAACTAAAGACTGGTACTGGAAGAAATCCGAACAGATTGAACTGATCGATAACACCTTCAGCTACTGCGTTAGTCATTGCGGGAACTTGCAAACTCGCCGCAATAGCAATGGCCAAATACTGGTTGGTTTTAAATATCCTTGCCGCAGAAGCTGCCACAAAGAAGGGCAGGAATGTAAATACTCCTTTAGAGATCATGTCGATAACGATATAGGTATGAGATTCATTACTAATAATATTTAGTGCACTTAACCCTGACATCAATCCCATAATCATACCTGCACCAGCAATAGCTGGAACAATCGGACCAAATACACCAGATACGATATCCATAAATGTGGAAATGAAACCTTTACGTTCGGCAGGCTCATCTGCATTTTGACTGGTTGCCGAATCGTCGTTATCCATTCCAAGCATGGAGGCCACCGTTTCGTAATACTCGGTTACATTCGTTCCGATGACAACTTGTAATTGTTCATTCTTATGATTTGTCCCTACTACGGCTTGCTCTTTCAGCAAAGCGTCGTGATCCACGATCTCATAATTTTTCAGCTTGAATCTTAATCTGGTCATACAATGCCAGACGTTTTGAATATTATCTTTTCCCCCTACATTTTCAATGATGCGTTTCGCAACATCATGATGTTTCATATACCTCTTCCTTTCCCTATTGGTTGTTTCCGTTTACAGTTAGAATCATAACAAATAAAAAATGATTCGTAAACCAGTCCTAATCCGGCGAAAATGATATAAAAACGTTGTTATTATTAGGTTTTTTAGTGTTTGGTTAGATTATTGGACTGGTATTATCGATTTAAAAGATCGTTTATCAGTCCAAATTGACAGCGTTCTATTCTTCGTGTTCTAATACTAATAGATCAAAGATTAGCAGGAGAGGAAGTAGTGATTTGAAGCCCACTATTATTACTGATGTCAAAAGTTACGGTATTAGACCGGATAGACATAATTTAGTTATTGTTAAAGTTGAAACCGACCAAGGGGTGAGCGGATATGGATGCGCAACTTTCCAATTCAGACCGAAAGCCGTTCAATCAATTGTAGATGATTACTTGAAACCATTATTAGTAGGAAAAAATGCAAATGAAATTGAAGATATCTGGCAGATGATGTATGTGAATGCCTATTGGCGAAATGGTCCAGTATTGAACAATGCGATCTCTGGCGTAGATATGGCCTTGTGGGATATTAAAGGAAAATTAGCGGATATGCCATTGTATCAATTGCTAGGCGGACGTTCAAGAACTGCTATTCCTGCCTATACACATGCTGTGGCAGATACGATGGAAGAACTGACAGACCAAATCGATCAATATAGATCAGAAGGTTACCGTTATATCCGTTGTCAATTAGGTTTCTATGGTGGCCCAGCAGAGAGTATCCAAGCAGCTAACCATGCAATCGAAGGAAGTTATTTCGATCAGCAAGGCTATATGGACACAACGTTGAAAATGTTTGAAGACGTGTACAAAAAATACGGTCATTCTTTTCAGATGTTGCATGACGTACATGAAAGACTCCATCCTAATCAAGCAGTCCAGTTTGCAAAAAAATCAGAACCGTATAATCTCTATTTTCTGGAGGATATTTTGCCCCCAGACCAAACGGATTGGTTGAATCAAGTGAGAAGTCAGACTGCGACACCGATTGCGATAGGTGAATTATTCAATAATCCTATGGAATGGAAATCAATCATCCAGAATCATCAAATCGATTTTCTAAGAGTGCATATTTCACAAATCGGTGGTATTACGCCAGCGCTTAAGCTGGCACACTTGTGTGATGCTTATGGTGTTAGAGTAGCGTGGCATACACCTTCGGATATTTCTCCAATCGGACTAGCTGTCAATACGCATTTGAATATTCACTTGCATAATGCAGCCATACAGGAAAATATCGAATTAAATGAGAACACCAAAGCGCTCTTCGAAAACGCACCAGAACCGGTCAAAGGTTATTTTTACCCGATTGACCGCCCAGGTATTGGCGTCGGATTTGATGAAGAACTGGCAGAGACTTTCCCAGTTGTTTATCGGCCGCATGAATGGACGCAAAGTCGCTTGCCAGATGGGACACTCTTTACGCCTTAAATCAGATATTTGTTCGTCTAGCTTGATGTCCTTTTTTATCAAAAGGCGTAATGTAGGTACAAGTATAATCTATAGCAGTCAATTCGCTATATTCGTAGACTTTACCATCATTGAGCAAGCAACGGTTCTCGATTTTCATCGCGGGCGTATTCCGTTTACACATTAACAGTTCTGATTGTTTCTTAGAAAGTGTAACTGGGCTATAGCTCGTAATATAATGGGAGATCGCAAAGTTCTTACTGAGTACGTATTCTTGAATAGACTGCTCGATGATCTCTTCTGTTAAATCTGGAAACATAGAGACCGGCATTTTAGAACGTTCAATTTGTTCGATCTTGTAATCAACAATTCTTACACGTTCAAAGGTCCAAATTTCTTCTGAATCACTTAGTTGAAAGATCTGCTCCTCTTCAGGAGTGGATTTTTTTTTTTGTAATGAAATTACTCGTGAGTTGATTCGTTCATAAGGTGTTCTTGTTAATGTGTTGAAAATAAGTGGATTCATCTGAAATTGCTTTTTCACATACATCCCTGATCCTTGGATCGTTTCAACAATTCCGATTTCTTCTAGTGTTTTGATGGCTTCTTGAATAGTATACCTAGACACTTGGTAGGTTAGTGCCATCGTTCGCTGGTTCGGTAGCTTACCATCTTTGAACTGTTCTTGATAAATTTTACTCAATAAATCTTGTATCACAAATTCTCTTTTCTTCATAAATCCGAACTCCTTTTTATAGAAAACCAGTATAGGTCAGCGGCAATGAGTCTATCTATACACATGCACGATTCTACCCGATTATATAAGCTACGTTCATAAAAAGAAAGCTCGTTAAATAGAAAAAGCGATAAACACTTAGTATGTCTTGACACTACCATGGGTGAATGCTATAACTAAGTTGCTAGTGATAATCATTCTCACTGAAAAATTGTTTTATTAGAGGAGGTGCATCGATGACGATAAGAGATATCACAATTATTGGCGGAGGTCCTGCAGGGCTATATGCTGCTTTTTATGCGGGGATGCGCGATTTGAGTGTTCGAATCATTGATACACAAAACCTTCTTGGAGGTAAAGTACATTTCTATCCAGAAAAATATATTTGGGACATTGGTGCGTTACCAGCGCTGACTGGCGCAAAGTTGATTGAACAAATGGTCAAGCAAGGACTGACATTTGATCCCGAAGTTGTCTTGAACACGAAAATCATCTCATTTGAAAAAAGAGAAGATCAACTGTTTGAAGTGCGCAGTCATGCTGGTGAGGTATACTTAAGTAAACAGGTAATCGTAGCGACTGGTGGCGGTCTATTTAGCCCGAAGAGGTTACCATTACAATATGATAAGCAGTTTGAAGAAACGAATCTCCACCATAATGTTTACCGAGTGAATGATTTCAAAGATAAGAAAGTGGTCATTGTCGGCGGTGGTAATTCTGCGGTTGATTGGGCAAATGATTTACTAGGAATTGCTGGAGAAGTTCACTTGATTCATAGAAGCGCGTCTTTTAAGGCACATGAGTATCATACGAGAATGCTTCTGGAATCAGATGCTAGCATACATACGCACACAATCGTAAAAGAACTGATTCCAGATGAGCAAAACCAAAAGCTTACAGCTATTCGTATCAGGAATAGTCAATCGGCAGAAGATACGACGATTGAATTGGATGAATTGATCGTCAATATTGGATTTGATCATGAATTGAATTTTCACCATGATCCTGCACTGAAATTCAGATTAAAAGATGATTATTATATAGAGGGATCTGTTAAGGCACAAACGGCTGTTGAAGGGGTATATGCGATTGGAGATATACTAGACTTCGACGGTAAGGTACGCTTGATTGCGGGCGCTTATAGCGATGCTGCGAATGCAGTTAACCAGATCAA
Organism: Marinilactibacillus kalidii; assembly: GCF_017599325.1. Lineage (GTDB taxonomy): Bacteria > Bacillota > Bacilli > Lactobacillales > Carnobacteriaceae_A > Marinilactibacillus > Marinilactibacillus kalidii. The sequence continues at coordinate 39,629 of NZ_JAGFVM010000027.1, forward strand.
AATGAATGTAGAACCGAGTGCGGACGAAAAAGCGCAAGTTTCTTCACATAATGAACGGTTCCTTGAGAAAAATAACGAAATCAAGAATCGTTTCGATTTTTAACCTATTGGGCTACTGAAATAGAAAAGGAATGACTATGGAGCAAATTCGAAAGAGACAATTAAACAAAGAAGTGACTAAAAAAAGGATTCTTAAGCGGTTTCGATCTAAATCGGCTGCAACCTATTTTATACTCGCTTTAATGATTCTTTTGCTGACAATGGTACTATCTCTATCTTATGGTGCTGCAACGATAGAATGGTCGGTAATTGTTGAATCGATTTTAAACTTTGATGAAGAAAAGACAAGTCATTTAATTTTGTATGATCTAAGGTTTCCACGCGTTTTAGCAGCAGCATTAGTTGGCGCTTTTCTTGCTATTTCTGGTGTGATCATGCAAGGGTTGACTAGAAATCCACTCGCTTCTCCTTCGATCATGGGTGTAAGTGCTGGGGCGGGTTTTGCTGTCGCTTTATCTTTAGCATGCTTTCCGCAAACCACATCATTTGGTTTGGTAATTTGGGCATTTTTTGGTGCGACCTTAGGTGCAGGAATGGTTTTTTCTGTCGGACTCTTCTCTAAAAGAGGATTGACGCCAATCAAACTCGCGTTAGCTGGAGCAGCAGTTACGGCCTTGCTACAGTCTGTGTCAACCATGATAGCAATGTATTTTAACGTTACTCGGGATATCAGTTTCTGGTATGCAGGTCATGTTGCGGGAATATCAGCACAAAGTGTACGTTTAACCGTAGGGGTTGCAGCTGTAGGTTTCGTCGGGGCAGGTTTGTTGTCGCGATCGCTAACACTGATGAGTTTAGGAGATGAAGTAGCAAGAGGGTTAGGACAACGAACAAGCGTTGTCAGACTATGTGGTTTGTTAATCGTGCTCTTATTGACCGGGACAGCCGTATCCATATCTGGAACGATCGGATTTGTTGGCTTAGTAATTCCTCATATTACAAAAAAACTAATTGGAATGGATTATCGCTGGGTTATGCCGTTTTCTGCTGTACTTGGGGCATGGCTACTTGTAACCGCGGACATTTTCGCTAGAATGATCAATCCGCCATACGAAATACCAGTAGGCGCCTTAACAGCGTTGATCGGGGTCCCTGTATTTCTCTTCTTAGCGCGGAAAGAAGGGAGTATATTGAAATGAATACGAACAAAATCATTGTAAAAAATGTCTCCTATTTACTCTTCTCACTATTGACGCTCATTTTATTAATGAGCTTGATCAGTCTAGCGACCGGTCATCTAGCATTAACACCATCCGATATCATAAAAACAGTTCTGGGAGAAGGAAGTAAGCGTAATGAATTGTTGCTATTTGAATTTAGGTTGCCCAGACTTGCAATCGCAATATTAGCAGGTGCAGCACTCGCTGTTGCCGGTACCTTGTTTCAAGGCGTAACGCAAAACGAACTTGCCGACCCAGGGATGATGGGGATCAATGCCGGCGCAGGATTTTTCATTGTCCTTTACCTGACTTTTCGGGCACAAGGCACAAGGAGTGATGGCCTTTGGCAAATGATGACATTACCCATTGCTGCTTTTCTAGGGGGACTCGCTGCAGCGGTTTGTATTTATGCCGTTGCTTGGAAAAAAGGGATAACGCCGATTCGAATGATTTTAGTTGGGATTGGTGTTAATGCAGGTTTTGGTGCGTTATTGACCATATTGCAACTGAGAATGGATCAGCGTGCATTTAATCAAGTAACGATCTGGCTTTCGGGGTCGATTTGGAATGCAAGTTGGACGGCAGTAGGAAGTTTGCTTTTTTGGACATTGATCTTATTACCATTCAGTTTATACAAAGCAAAAACCCTGAATTTTCTGCAGCTAGGAGACGAAATGGCTACTGGACTCGGTTTCCATGTAGAAAAAGAAAGAATTAAGCTCGTTGCCATAGGCGTTGCTCTTGCAGGGGCAAGTGTTTCTGTGGCGGGTGGTATTGCCTTTCTCGGTCTTGGTGCACCGCATATTGCACGCAAAATAGTGGGGAATAAGCATCAGCGATTAATTCCAACAGCAGCTTGCATGGGATCTTTAATTTTATTATTGGCTGATATGATGGCAAGAAATATTTTTTCACCTACAGAAGTCCCTGTTGGCTTGATCGTAGCAGTTTTAGGGGCACCCTATTTTATTTATCTATTAATCACAACAGAAGCATAACAAGGAGGAAAAAATGATGAACAAATTATTGTCAAAAAGCTTTTTACTTAGTGCCGGGGTGTTGTTAGCAGCGTGTAGTAATCAAACAGTCAAAGCGCCGGTCGACACAAAAGCGCCTGCAAGTGAAGAAACGGGAAATCAAGAAACAACCGAGCCGAAAACAATGACAGATGGGCTAGGCAATGAAGTAGAGATTCCTTCAGAGCCAGAAAAAGTATTGGCTTCCTATTTAGAAGATTATTTGGTTGCTTTAAACGTGACACCCGTTGCACAGTGGTCTGTCTCTAACGGAGAAAGCATACAAGATTACTTGCAAGAAGATTTAATGGATGTTCCGCTGATCCCTCATGACCTTCCTTACGAATCGGTACTTGAATATGAACCAGATCTCTTGATCGTACGCGATGCAATCGAGCAAGAGATGTACGAACAATATGCACAGATTGCTCCTACGTATGTCCTGAATGCTAGTCCGACTGAATGGCGGGCGACTTTGACAGAAATGGGAGAAGTGCTGAACAAAGAAGAGCAAGCAGAAATGGTTATTGAATCTTACGATGAAAAAGCGGCTGAAGAAGCGGAAAACATTCAAGCTGTCGCTGAAGGAGAGTCTGCGGCTGCCATTTGGATGGTAAACAATAGTTTGTTTGTCGTCCATCCCGAACGATCAAGTGGCGCAGTAATGTACAATGACTTAGGATTAGCAGTACCAACGGTCGTATCAGAATTATCAAGCGATGCTGACTGGGCAGCGATATCACTAGAAGCGTTAGCAGAAATGGATGTAGATCATTTATTCTTTATCAACAGTGATGGACCTGATGCGGCAATCTTTGAAGACCGTTTGTGGCAAAATATTCCAGCCGTTCAACAAGATCAAGTATATACATTTGGACCTGAAACATCTTGGTTATACTATGGACCAATCGCTAGTGAACAAGTGATGGATGATATAACAGAAAGTATCACAGAGTAAAACAGTAAAAAGTTTAAAATCCAAAGGAGGCGATAAGGTGGCGGAGATCAAAACCAATCAACTAAGTGTCGGTTATGGTAAGCAAGAGATTATTTCGGATCTTTCTTTAACGATTCCAAAATCTCGGATTACTTGCATTATAGGACCGAATGGTTGTGGGAAATCTACCTTGTTAAAAACGGTGGCACGCTTATTGAAACCCTCCGGCGGAACTGCGACGATAAATGGAAAGATCATTCATAAAGAATCGACCAGAGTCATTGCAAAACAAATGGCGATTTTGACTCAAGCACCGCAGACCCCAGAAGATATCACGGTGAAAGAATTGGTTTCCTATGGGCGTGCGCCGCACCAGAAAGGTTTTGGACAATTGCAAGCGCATGATTGGGAAAAAATTCACTGGGCGCTAGAGCAAACCCAGCTATTGAATGATGCGGATCGCACTGTCAGCTCGCTGTCAGGTGGCCAAAAACAGAGAGTATGGATTGCAATGGCATTGGCACAAGATACTAATTGTCTGTTGCTAGATGAGCCAACAACCTTTTTAGATATGGCACATCAATTGGAAGTATTACAAGTACTCGAAACGCTCAATCGTAAATTGAATCGAACAATCGTGATGGTGTTACATGATTTGAATCATGCAGCAAGATTTGCCGATCACTTAATTGCCGTTAGAGATGGAAAAGTCGTAAAAGTAGGGACGCCGGAGGAAGTCATGCAACCGGAAGTTCTAAGAGCTGTTTTCGATATTGAAGCAAGTATTGTACAAGATCCCCAAACAGGTAAGCCAACACTGTTAAGTTATCAGCTCGTGCAATAATCTAGTCAACATAACTGAAAATTACTCGTTAAGGCTATCCGTTAGCTTTTTAATCGACATCTTTAAAAGGTGAGGCATAACAATTGGTTTTTGTTGCGGACTTTGATAAAGTAAGTATATACAAAATTTGAAGGAGCGATCAATTTATGCAAGTATTAGTTGTCGGAGCTAACGGACAAATCGGAACGCACCTTGTTGAACAGTTAAAAGAAGAAGGAAAACATACACCGATTGCATTTGTTAGAAAAGAAGAACAAGTTGAGAAATTTAAAGAAAAAGGTATCGAAGCACGTTTAGGGAACTTGGAAAGTTCTGTACAAGATATTAAAGAAAAAATGAAAAATATCGATGCAATCGTATTTGCAGCAGGATCTGGTGGTAGTACAGGTGTTGATAAAACGGTTATGATTGACTTAGATGGCGCTGTTAAAGTAATGGAAGCAGCTGAAGATATGAATATCAAGCGTTTCGTTATGATCAGTGCATTCCAAGCAGATGTGAGAGAAAACTGGAATGAAGATATGAAACCTTATTATGCAGCTAAACACTATGCAGATAGATTTTTATTGAACAGCGACTTAGACTACACCATCGTTCGTCCGGGTATGCTAGAAAATGAACCGGCAATTGGTAAAGTCGCTTTAACCAGAGCGATGAATGAGTTTACTGACCCAGTGACTATCCCACGAAAAGATGTTGCGGACTTGATCGCTAAATCACTTGATCATGAACGGACTTATCGTCAGTCATTTGATGTAACAACCGGTGAACAAAGCATTGAAGAAGCATTAAACCAACTATAAGCATAGTTAAATACGAGTAAGATAGAAAAGGGCACTTCTTTTACAAAGAGGTGCTCTTTTTTATGTGCGTTTTTTAAAAAGGTTAGAAAAAATGTTTAAGAAACTATGTAGTTTCTGGTAATTAAGTGCAAATTCTTAGGAGAGTCGATATAATGAAGTAAGTTAGAGAGCATTTATTTAAGTTAAACGTAAAAGATGAAGGGAAGCATAAAATAATGAAACGATTGAAAAAGCAATTTATTCAGGCAACTGCAGCGATCACCATGGTAACTTCTATTGCGGCTTTTAGTACGACTCAACCAGTCGAAGCGGCTGGTATCGATACTAGTGTAGTGAACGAAGCATGGGGACTGCCGACATTTGTATATGGTGGTGGGTTAACCGAGCAGCAAGTGCAGGATACAGCAGATATCTTAGGGATTGATAATATGGAGAACGTTGCCAGTGTAGATGTTACAGGTGAAGACCTTCAGCAATATTTAGGAACGGGTTCAGGAAATACGGCGAGTATGATTTCTTCTGTACTTGTCCAAAGAGAAAATGAAGGATCTGGCGTCGAAGTGTTGATCGAAACACCCGATGATATCACACAGATCACGCAAGAACAATATGCAAATGCGGCTATTACTGCCGGTGTAGAAGATGTAACGATCATGGTGGCCAGTATTCGTCCGGTAACTGGTGAAAGTGCTTTGACAGGTATTTACAAAGCCTTTGATGTCAATGGTGAAGAACTAGATCAAGATCGTATGGAAGTTGCCCAACAAGAGTTGGAAACGACAAATCAGATTGCGCAAGAGAATAATACAGAATCAGATTTTGATACGTCTCGATTCGATCAGGCAATCGTGGAAATCAAACAACAACTTGCTGAATTGAAAGAAAGCCAAGGGGAACTGGCTACGAGAGAAGATATTGAACAAATCATTAATGATGCGTTGGAAAACAATAACTTGCAAAACGTGATTTCTCAAGAACAAATGGATCGCTTATTGGCTTTCTTTGAAAAATATCAGCAGACAGGTGCGATTGATTCTGCTCAAGTAAGAGAGCAACTTGAACAGTTATCTAGTAATATTAAAGACCGCTTTGGTGATGCCTTCAAACAAGCAGAAGATAGTGGCGTCTTTGATCAAATCGGCAACTTTTTCCGCTCGATTTGGGATGCTATAACTGGATTTTTTAACTAAGTTAAAAACGCCTGACTCATCGATTCAATGAGTCAGGCGTTTTTTTAATCTTCTAAATTAACAAGGAAATATTTTTTCTTGCCGCGACGAACAATAACGAATTGGTTATCGAAGCTATCTTTTTCAGAAAGTGTGTAATCTACATCTTGGATTTTCTCACCTTTGATTGTGATTGCACCGTTTTTGATATCTTCGCGAGCTTGACGTCGAGAAGGTTCAATACCTGTTATATCAACTAAAAATTCGACAAGATTGTGGGATCCTTTTTTCGCTTGAGAAGAAGGAACATCTTTGAACGTTGTGGCGATTTGGTCAGCAGTTAATTCTTGGATATCACCAGAGAATAGTGCTGCTGAAATCTTAAGTGCTTCGTCTAAAGCTTTTTGCCCATGAACAAATACGGTCATTTCTTCGGCGAGAGCTTTTTGTGCAGCGCGTTTATGAGGAGCTAACTCAACTTGTTCAGCAAGGGCATCGATTTCTTCTTTGGATAAGAACGTAAAGTATTTAAGGTATTTCACGATATCGCGGTCATCTTGATTGAACCAGAACTGGTAAAATTCATAAGGCGTCGTTTTTTCAGGGTCAAGCCAGATAGCGCCTTCTGCTGATTTACCAAATTTTGTACCGTCCGCTTTTAGTAGCAATGGAATCGTTAAGCCAAAAGCCTTAGCTTCTGAGCCTTCTTTTTTACGAATAAGATCTAATCCGGCAGTAATATTACCCCATTGATCTGAACCACCGATTTGAAGTTGTACATCTTCGTTTTGGAATAAATGCAAGAAATCCACAGATTGGATGATCTGGTAGCTGAATTCTGTAAAGGAAATACCCGTATCCATACGGTTTGCAACCACATCTTTTGCAAGCATCGTATTGATATTGAATTCTTTACCGAAATCTCTTAGAAAATCTAAAAAGCTTAGTCCACTTAACCAATCATAGTTATTAACTAATTTGATTCCTGATTGTTCAGAACCCGCTTCAAACAGTTGACGCATTTGTCCGCTAAGTTTTTCTGCGTTTGCAACGATTTGATCCATTGTTTGTAAGACACGTTCAGAATTACGACCACTTGGATCACCGATTGAGCCGGTACCACCACCGATAAGAATAACGGGTTTGTGACCGGCAAGTTGGAATCGTTTCAAGATCATGAAAGGAATCAAGTGTCCTACGTGCATACTATCGCCAGAAGGGTCGATTCCGCAGTATAAAGCAATGCTTTCTTTATCCGTTAATGCTTTCAATCCTTCTTCGTCTGTTTGCTGATTGATGGCACCGCGCCATGCTAATTCATCTAATATATTCATTGGTCATCTCCTATAGTCTTGCATTATTAGTTGTTTATCTCAAAATCGGATCGAACCTTCCAATTAGGATAAGTTGTTTTATCGAGCGTAGTTGCTAGCTGGTTCTGTTCATCCAACACTTTTAAGATCAATGGCGAAGCATTGTCTTTTGTTAAGTTGCTTAATTTTACCCAGTTCGTACCGTTTGAATCGTTTAAACCGTCAGACACGATTTCTGGTAGTGTCATTTTTTCTTCGCTAACTTCAACAGTATAGAGCGCAAAGACATGGTGAGTGTTTGGACTGAGGTGGTCTGGACGTACGAATACATCATAGGTTCTAGGATGTGTGTACGATAATACGGCTTGACCTGTTTCTTCTAATACTTCTCTGACAAGCGTCTCTGTCAATCCTTCACCTTGTTCTTGGCTCCCACCGGGTAGATCATAGCGATTTTGATAAGGGCCAGAATTCTTCAAGATACAAAGTAATCGTTGATCCTTGATACAGACACCGTAGACACCAAAATGTTTATGATAGTCATATTCATCCAATAAAACCACCTCCTTCAAAAAATCATCAATCATTGAACACAAAAAAGACCCCATAAAAAGTATATACTTTTTACCGGGACGAACATAGCCGTGGTACCACCCTGATTGAAATAGAACCTAATCCACTTCCACTCATACCCATAACGCTGGGCCGCGCCAAAATCGGTTAGCTCCGAGGTGTAATTCACTTGATCTGTATGTGCGAATTTTCAGCATCCATTCGCTTTCTGAGACAGTGACAGTCAAACTACTTCGCCTGTTCATAGCTGATTTGCATTCTATATGAGTTTCAGTATAATTTATACAAATCGAATAGTCAACAGAGATCTGGCATAGAACAAGTTGCTCCAGAGACTAAAAGAGTTGTAAGCTAAAATGGTAAAAGGCAAAGCAGTTCAATCCGACTTTTAGATATGATAAGATTAATTACGATAGTATTTAGCAGAGAGGAAGACGAGTATTGGTAACGAAGAGAAAAGAAACGTTTAAAATGAAATCAGAACCACAAGTTTTGGAAGACTCTCAAGTAATTTGGGAAAACTATCGATTCTCTGTACTGACATCAGCAATGATTCGAGTAGAATTCGATCCAAATGGCGCATTCGAAGACTCTGCGACACAGACAGTTTTGAATCGGGACTTTCCAACACCTGAGTTTAAATTAAAAGAAACAGACGAATATATAGAAATCATCACGACACATGTACATCTACATTTCCATAAAGAAGAAGGGGGATTTACGAAGAACAACCTTCATATAGAAGCGCTTGGAAACTATAGTTTGTATCATAGTAGTTGGTACTTCGGCGATCAACCAAAAACATTAAAAGGAACGGCTAGAACATTAGATTTCTCAGATGGTCCAATCGAATTAGAAGAAGGCTTGATGAGTAAAAATGGCTACTCTATTATTGACGATAGTCGTTCTATGAGAATAACAGACGATGGCTGGGTCGAAAAAAGACCGAATGATATTGTCGATATCTATTTTCTAGGATATGGTCGTGATTATCTTGGAACATTAAGAGATTATCATCACTTAACCGGACATACACCTATGCTCCCTAGATACGCTCTTGGAAACTGGTGGAGTCGTTATTATGCTTATTCGCAATCGGGTTATAAGAAATTGATTCGAGAATTCGGAGAAAAGCAGATTCCATTCTCTGTAGCTGTTTTGGATATGGATTGGCATATGACGGATATTCCCCCAGAATATGGTTCTGGCTGGACTGGTTACACTTGGAATAAAGAACTATTCCCTGAACCAGAAGAATTTTTAAACTGGCTTCACAAACAAGGAATGAGAACCACTTTAAACTTGCATCCAGCTAATGGTGTGCAGCCCTTTGAAGAAATGTATGAACCGATGGCAAAAGAACTGAATGTAGATTATTCAAGTAATGAACCAATCAGTTTCGATATTGCGGATACAGAATTTTTAAATGCTTACTTTGAATACTTGCATCATCCTCATGAAGAAATCGGTGTTGATTTCTGGTGGATCGACTGGCAACAAGGCAGTGTGACTAAAGTAGAAGGATTAGATCCACTATGGATGTTGAACCATTATCACTTCATGGATCATGGGCGTGGAGATACAAGACCGTTGATCTTTTCAAGATATGCTGGACTTGGCTCTCATCGTTATCCAATCGGTTTCTCCGGAGATACCGCATCCACTTGGGATGCTTTGAACTTCCAGCCCTACTTTACGGCAACGGCTGCGAACGTAGGATACAATTGGTGGAGTCATGATATTGGTGGTCATTTAGGTGGGGTCAAAGATAGTGAACTCTTTATCCGCTGGGTACAGTATGGTGTGTTCTCACCAATCAACCGTCTGCACAGCCAAGATGGTGAATTCAGTGGGAAAGAACCCTGGAGATACGGTCTCAAAGCTGAACGCGTCGTTACCGACTTCATGCAGCTCAGACATAAACTGATTCCCTATCTGTATACAATGAATGTACTGACGCATAAAGATAACCTACCGTTGATTCGACCAATGTACTATCACCATCCTTGGGAAGATGAAGCATATGATGTACCAAACCAGTATTACTTTGGAACTCAACTGCTTGTAGCACCGATTACATCACCATTAAAAGGTGATTTAAGACTAGCTCGTGTTAAAACATGGTTGCCTGAAGGAATGTGGATCGACTTTTTCAATGGTCGTGTTTACGAGGGTGGAAGAGTGTTAGACGTTTACAGACCCGTTACCACAATGCCTGTTTTTGCAAAAGCTGGTGGAATCGTACCGATGGATCAATCAATCGAAAATGCAACAGATAATCCTGATAAGATGGATATTAGAGTCTTTGCAGGAGCAGATGGAAGCTTTTCTATCTATGAAGATGATGGTCTAGGTAAAAATGCCGACTCTAGTACAACCAAAATGACATTGAAATGGCATCAAGAAAATACAGATTGGTCGATTTTCCAGATACATGAACCAGAAGGAAACTTGCACTGCTTACCAGAGAAACGTCAATTTACCTTAACGTTCGTTGGCTTTGCATACGATACCGAACCGGAAGTTTATGTAAGAGATCAGAAAATCGATGCAAAAGTTTCTAAAAAAGGTCGTTTTACAACGATTGAAATTCCTGAACAAGCGATTGAAGCTTCTTATTATGTTCGTTTCAAAGGTGTTTCAGCTAAGAAAAATGATATGTTTGGAGAGGTTTTTAGCTTCTTGGACCGTGCACAGCTATCAACAAATTTAAAAGAAAAAATCTATACAACCGTGCGTAAGAACCGAAATAGTGCAAGAGTCATTAGTGGATTGCTTGCATTGGATATAGATCCAGATTTGTTAGAAGCACTCAGTGAGTTGATTTGGGCAAATCCTGGAGACATTGATTAATAAAATAATAAAAAATAGACAAAAAGGAACTAGGAGCGATCCTAGTTCCTTTTCCATTTAATAGGATTCAGTTTTGAGGAATGGTATAATAGCAATACGCTTATTGAGTGTGTAGACATATAAAATAAGTCAAATAAGTGTGACTGCAATTTTTTAAGATCGTCAAAATCCTTTTGAGGAAAGTGAGTTTATTTATGAAGAAAGTTGTGTTTTTTGATATCGACGGTACATTGGTATCAAGTCAGAACCACATCCCGCCATCAACTAAAAGAGCAGTCAAAGCGCTCAAACAGCAAGGTATATTGCCTGTTATCGCAACAGGACGTGCCACAGTGCTATTAGAAGAAGTGAGAAAAGAACTAGAGATCGATAGTTACATTGCGATGAATGGTCAACTTGTTGTACTTGAAGGTAAAACAATCTTTGTTAACCCGTTGCCACAAGCGCTTTTAAAACAATTGATGGAGCAAGCGGCTAAAGATCGAAAAGGTATTGTTCTTTGTGGAACGGACGATATTTACAGTAATTCATTTATTTCTTTAGTGAAAAGAAGTTCAGTCTTGAGTATATTGAAGAAAGTAGGGAAACTAATCCCTAGTAAGATACAAATGTCTCTATTCAGTCGGTTGATTCGAAAGCCACCTAAGCCTGATGATTATGAAGGAAAAGATATTTGTCAAGTGATCCTTGAAGTTGATGAAACGGAAGAACTGGCTTACAGAGAGCGTTTTGGAGAACTTCATTTTGCTCGATCTAATGACTATACGGTCGATGTGCTCAGTGCGGGCATTTCCAAAGCGACGGGCATAGAGCAGATGATTCAGCAACTAGACGTTGATGTCAAAGATACCTATGCCTTTGGAGACAGTTTGAATGATCTAGAAATGATTCAATACGTTGGAACAGGTGTCTCGATGGGAAATGGCTGGAAAGAGTTGAAAGAAGTCGCAGACATGGTTACGGAAAATGTCGCTCATGATGGTATTGAAAAAGCATTAAAAAAATTAAATTTGATTCCTTAAACACACTGTAACTGCCTTGATTTTTTGAGGCAGTTATTTTTTTAGAGGAAAGGGTTTTTAAAAAGATAAAATTGAAGTCAAGCTTCATCAATCAAGCTTTCTTGTACGTTTTTTCTGATACAATATAGTCGAGAAAGGAGATGGGTAAGATGAAAAAGTATCTATTGATCAGTATAGGTATGGGCTCTTTCTTATTGGGAGCCGCCGGTGTCGTTGTCCCTTTGCTTCCGACGACTCCTTTTTTGCTCTTAGCAGGGTATTGTTTTTCACGTAGTTCAGATAGCATTAATGACTGGCTTAAACAAACAAAAGTTTATCAGATGTTTGTCTCGGACTATGTTGAAACAAGAACGATTCCGAGAAAGAAAAAATGGAGAGTTTTATTAAATGTCTATGTATTAATGACGATTTCTATCTTACTTGCGCCACTCTTTCCGGTCAAAGTTGGATTAGTTTGTTTGACCCTATTACTGACCATCATGATTTTATTTGTCATACCAGACCGAAAGTAAGGGCTTGATGAGATAAGTTTTGTAAAAAGCGAAAAATTTCCTACATAGCACTCGTCTAGCGTGCGGTTCTCGCCTTCAAACTATAGTGGTTGTATGCTATACTATTCAAGTATTCAATGAGAGGGTCATATACGGGAAGCCGTTTTAAGAGCCTGACGATCGAATAAGATGCACGCATCTTTATAAACAAGTATCAAACATCTAGGAGGACACGAATTTGTCTGGAGAAAATTCATTTTATATCACTACCCCAATTTATTATCCGAGTGGAAAATTACACATCGGAAATGCGTATACAACGATTGCTTGCGATGTTGTAGCCCGCTACAAAAGACTGCAAGGATTTGACACGTTTTATTTAACAGGAACCGATGAACACGGACAAAAAATCGAGACAAAAGCGCAAGAGCTTGGTCAAACACCACAAGAATATGTGGATGGTATGGCAGAAGGTATTCAAGACCTTTGGAAAACATTAGCGATTTCAAACGATCAGTTCATTCGTACTACTGATGGACAACATAAAGAAGTCGTTGCGAAAATTTTTGAAAAATTATTGAAACAAGGAGACATCTATCTAGGTGATTATGCTGGATGGTACTCTGTTTCTGATGAAGAGTTCTTTACCGAAACGCAGTTAGAAGAAGTTTACCGTGATGAAGAAGGCAATGTTACAGGCGGTATCGCTCCAAGTGGACACGAAGTAGAGTGGGTTAAAGAAGAATCTTATTTCTTTAAAATGAGCAAATACGCTGACCGATTATTAGCCTACTACGACGCGCATCCTGATTTTATTTTGCCGGAATCAAGAAAAAATGAAATGATCAACAACTTCATTAAACCGGGACTAGAAGATTTAGCGGTTTCCCGTACGACGTTTGACTGGGGTGTACCAATCAAATCGAATCCGGAACACGTTATTTATGTATGGATCGATGCCTTATCTAACTATATTACTGCACTTGGTTATGATCCTGATCTGGGTGGATTTGATAATCAGCCTGAACAATTTAAAAAATACTGGCCTGCAGACGTGCACATGGTAGGAAAAGAAATCGTTCGCTTCCATACAATCTACTGGCCGATCATGTTGATGGCTTTGGACTTGCCTTTACCGAAGCAAATATTTGGACATGGCTGGTTATTGATGAAAGACGGAAAAATGTCTAAATCAAAAGGGAATGTTGTTTACCCTGAGTTCTTAGTTGAACGTTATGGTTTAGATGCTTTAAGATATTACTTGATGCGTGAAGTAACATTCGGTAGTGATGGTATTTTTACACCGGAAGAATTCGTTAACCGCATGAATTTTGATTTAGCGAATGATCTTGGAAACTTATTAAATCGTACAGTTGCGATGATCAACAAATACTTTGATGGACAAGTGCCTACTTATAAAGGCGATGTGACCGCATTTGATGCTACCTTACGCGAGACCGCAACCGATGCTATCAAATCTTACAATGAACACATGGATACGATGCAGTTCAGTTCTGCATTGTCTTCGGTATGGACATTGATTTCTCGTACAAACAAATACATTGATGAAACACAACCATGGGTATTAGCAAAAGATGAAATGAGTAAAGAACAATTAGCGAGCGTGATGACCCATCTGGCAGAAAGTCTACGAATTGTAGGCATTTTACTTCAACCAGTACTAGTTGAAACGCCAGCACGAATTTTTGAGCAATTAGGTATTTCTGACCAAGACACATCATGGGATACGGTCACGTTTGGAGAATTCCCAGAAAATAAAACAGTTGTCAAAAAAGGCGAGCCGATTTTCCCAAGACTAGATAAAGAGGAAGAAGTGGCAGCGATACAAGCGGCAATGGCCTCAACAGCTCCAGCAGCTGAAGAAATCGTTGAAGCTGAATGGGATCCTGAAGAAACAACTCTATCTTCCGTTAAAGACAAAGAAATCAAATATGAGACCTTTGATAAAGTAGAATTGAAAGTCGCTGAAATTATTTCTTGTGAACGTGTAGAGAATGCTGATAAATTATTGAAATTCCGCTTAGATGCAAATGATGAAGGCGGACATCGTCAGATTCTTTCGGGCATTGCAGCTTACTATCCAGAATTCGAACAATTGATTGGCAAAAAAGTAGTCATTGTTGCGAATCTCAAACCGCGTAAAATGCGTGGGGAGATCAGTCAAGGAATGATTTTATCGGCTGAAAATGCAGAGGGTAACTTAACGATCGTTGAAGCGCCGGCACATATGCCAAACGGATCAATCGTTGCATAAACCTATACAAAATAAGCGAATCATAATGAAAAGAGCTGGGCTAAACCCTGGCTCTTTCACTTTGATTAAATCAATAAAGAAGAAATAGGAAAGGAAGTAAGGTGCTTATGTTTTTTGATACACACACACATTTAAATGTTGATCAATTTAAAGGTGAAGAAACGGCGTTGATAGAAGAAGCCAGAAAGCAACAAGTCAATAAAATGGCTATCGTTGGATTTGATACACCGACCATCGATAAGGCATTACAACTTAGTCGCGATCATGAAGGTGTTTATGCAATCATTGGTTGGCATCCTACTGATTCAGAGACATATTCAGATGAAGTTGAAGAAAAGTTGATTCAGCAATTAAAATTGCCGAAAGTCGTAGCGATGGGTGAAATGGGGCTCGATTATTATTGGGATACGGCTTCAAAGAAGGCACAACATGAAGCGTTTAAACGACAAATCAGTGTGGCTAAATCAATGAATTTACCGATTAGTATTCATAATCGAGAGGCAACAGAAGATACGTACAAGATTCTTAAAGAAGCAAACATTCAAGATATTGGTGGGATCATGCATAGCTTTAACGTCGATACGTATTGGATGGAGAAATTCTTAGATCTTGGTATGCATATTTCACTAAGTGGTGTAGTAACATTCAAAAATGCACCTGAAGTAAAAGAAGTTGCAAAAGCAGTCCCGTTCGATAAATTGCTGATTGAAACAGATGCACCTTATCTGTCGCCTATGCCATATAGAGGTAAAAGAAATGAACCAAGTTATGTTCGTTTCGTAGCTGAAGAG
This sequence comes from Marinilactibacillus kalidii, assembly GCF_017599325.1. GTDB lineage: Bacteria > Bacillota > Bacilli > Lactobacillales > Carnobacteriaceae_A > Marinilactibacillus > Marinilactibacillus kalidii. Next base: position 54,936 of record NZ_JAGFVM010000027.1, read on the forward strand.
ATTGCCCGTCTGCGTGAATGCTCGATTGAAGAAGTCGCAAAACAAACGACATTGAATGCAGATCAATTGTTTAAACTGACTTAAGACAGGAGTCAATCATTGGAAAAAATAAAAGAAATGATTGTAGTCGAAGGAAGAGACGACACAAAAAGAATCCAATTAGCTGTTAATGCGGATACTATCGAAACAAACGGATCAGCAATCAACGAGGAAGTGCTCGATCGAATCGAGCATGCCCAACAAAAGCGTGGGGTGATCGTTTTTACTGATCCAGATGTACCAGGAGAAAAAATCAGGAAAATCATTTCGAGAAGAATCCCAGGTGTTAAACACGCCTTTTTAAATCGAGATGAAGCACAACCAGGAAAAAAAGGTAGTTTAGGGATTGAACACGCTTCTGTAGAGACCATCAGAAAAGCGCTTGAAGGCCTCTATAGTGAAAAGATAGATGCTACACCTACCGTTGACCGATCGTTTCTGCTAAAAGAAGGGTTAATCGGACACCCTAATGCTAAAGACCTTAGAATTAAATTGGGAAATGCTTTAAGAATTGGGTATACTAATGGCAAACAGTTAGAAAAAAGATTGAACATGTTTGGTGTCTCGCAAGAGAGCGTTGAACAAGCATTAAAGGAAATACGAGAGGAGGAGACAAATGGAAGAACATAAAGATATCGCTACACCGGCTAGAACAAAAGCGATATTAGATAAATACCGTTTAGCTGCTAAAAAGAGCTTAGGACAAAATTTTATCGTGGATACCAATATACTTGAAAAAATAGTAGATGCTGGAGACATTGACGACCGTACGACAGTAATTGAGGTTGGTCCCGGAATTGGTGCACTAACGGAGCAGATTGCTAAGAAGGCGAAAGAAGTGATTGCTTTTGAAATCGATGATCGCTTATTACCTGTACTGAAAGATACATTGTCTCCCTACGAGAATATAAAAATTATTCATCAAGATATTTTAAAGGCAGATTTAAAAGCATTTGAAGAAACTTATCTTATGGATGCAGAAAAAGTCGTTGTGATTGCCAACTTACCTTACTACGTAACGACACCAATCATCTTAAACTTTTTAGAATCAACATTACCAATTGATTCTTTAGTTTTGATGATGCAAAAAGAAGTAGCTAATCGTCTTTCAGCAGTTCCAGGAACGAAAGCCTATGGTTCTTTATCCATTGCTGTTCAGTATTATATGGATGCAGAAGTAGCCTTTATTGTTCCCAAAACTGTCTTTACGCCACAACCGAATGTAGAATCAGCCGTCATTAAGTTGACACGAAAAAAAGAAGCGGAAGTGATCGTAAAAGACGAAGCCGTATTCTTTAAAGTAGCACGTTCTGCATTTGTACAACGACGTAAAACATTGTGGAATAATCTGCAAGTCGCTTACGGAAAAGAGCCAGAAATAAGAGAAAAACTACAAGCAGCGTTAGATCAGTCAGAGATTGATCCTAAAAGACGAGGCGAAACATTATCTTTAAAAGAGTTCGGGAAGCTGTCAGACGCCTTGGTAGAACAAGAGCTTCAAATGATAGATATACAAAGTCGTTAAAAAAGTCGATTACAATACTAGAGACAAGAAAATGTGGTTCTATAATATTTGGTGTTGGTGAGAATTCGCCAACACTATTTTTATGTAAAATGAAACAAGCGAGATTCTCTGATAGACTATAGTTACCACACCAAATCTATAGGAGGAATCTCGCTTGCTTGAATCTAATGATATCAAAAAATTGCTTCATATCCAAGATGAATCGATCACATTGACTCAGATCGATCGTCAAACCCTAAAAGGAACTTTAACCAATATTGTCAGTGGGACAATCACTTATACACCAGGCTATTGTCCTAAGTGCGGTGTTAAAAACGCCGATTATAACATTATTAAGTACGGAACCAAGCTAACTAAAATGGTCTGGAATAAGGTGGCTGGGTATCCAACGCGCCTTTATCTAAAGAAACAACGTTTCTATTGTAAGTCTTGTACACAGACCTTCTCTGCTCATTCCTCAGAAGTCGAAGAACATTGTTTTATTTCTAAGAAAGTAAAGCAACACATCGGCTTTCAATCAAGAGAAGATCTTTCTATGAAGTATATAGCAGAAGAACATACGGTATCACCTTCCACCGTTAAGCGAGTGATTAGCACATTCGCCCAAGTCTATTACCCTGACTTCCAATCTTTACCGCCTTGTTTGCTTTTCGATGAATTCAAATCAGTCAAAAATGTGAAAGGTTCGATGAGCTTCATTTACGCCGATGGCGATACACATGAGGTGATCGATATCCTTCCTGATAGAAGAAAAGCTTATCTCAAACTTCACTTTCAAAAGTATCCGCTAAAAGTGAGAGAGCAGGTAAAACTCATCGTGATTGATATGAACGCAGCTTATGAGTACTTTATAAGAGAGCTTTTTCCAAATGCAAAAATCATTATTGATCGCTTTCACATCACCCAGTTGATTAATCGATCTTTAAATAGAATCAGAGTAAAAATCATGAAACAATACAACCATTCTAGCTATCCGTCTAAAGGAAT
>NZ_JAGFVM010000028.1 GCF_017599325.1 Marinilactibacillus kalidii
CAGGCTGGGACAAAAGTCCCAGTAAAATAATAAGAACCACTGAAAATCTAATTTAGATTTTCAGCGGTTCTTATTTGTTTATGTAAGCAAAAGGAGCACGGCTTTGATATAATAAAGTCACCACAACAAATCATAGAAAGGGTGCTCCTTATGTATACTCAATATACCATGAACCAAACAACCTTGCCATTAGAAATGAACTGTTACTTACCAGAAAATCATATCGTCTACTCTATTCATCAAGTTGTGGAAGATTTAGATGACTCGCAGTATCGTTTAATTGAAAACGACTTTGGTCGTCCGGCTTATCATCCGAAAGTTCTACTCAAAGCGTTATTATTTGCCTATTCAGAGGGGATTTTTTCTGGTCGAAAAATAGAAAAAATGATGCAAGAAAATCTAGCAATGCAGTGGTTGACTGGACAAACTATGGTCTCTTACCGTACACTCAATCGTTTCAGAGTATCAAAAGTGACTAAAGATATCTTACAAGATCTCTATTGCACGTTTTCTCTTCGTTTAAAAGAAGAACAACTGATTGAAGGAAAAGCATTATTTATAGATGGTACAAAGTTTGAAGCAGACGCCAATAAATATACCTTTGTGTGGAAAAAAGCTACTGAACGGTTTTATCGTCTATTGAAAGAAAAAGAAGTGCACTATTATAAAGAAGAAATCACACCATTAATCGACCAAGCGGTCATAAAAGATCAAGAGCAGGAATTTTCTAAAGAAGAGATTCAGTCATTACATGAACTGCTTCAAGAAGAACTCGAAAAAGTCGAGACAGAAATCATTGACTCAAAAGAACAAGAAGTACTCAGTCAATTGAAGAAAAAGCGTCGCTCTTTGAAAAAACATAGAAATAGATTAAAAAAAGATTTTATACCTAGAGAACAGAAATATGAAGAGCACTACGATACATTTAATGGTCGAAACAGCTTTTCTAAAACAGATAAAGATGCCACTTTCATGCGTATGAAAGACGATCATATGATGAATGGTCAATTGAAGCCAGGCTATAATATCCAAATCGCAACTGAAAATCAGTTTGTTTTGCATACCCAAGTCTACTCTAACCCAACGGATACCAGAACACTCATCCCATTTGTACAGTCTCTTCCAGAGTCCATTCAACCAACGACTTACATTGTCGCAGATGCAGGATATGGTAGCCAAGAAAACTTAGAATATTTAGAGCAGTCCCGGTGGACTGGCTTGGTTAAATACGGCATGTACGAAAAGGAACTGAAAAAGAAATATGTACTTTCGGATAAAAATAGAGATAATTGGATGTACGATGAAGATCAAAACACTTATACACATCCTGATGGGACCATTTATGCGTACAGTCATGTTAGTAGACAAAAAACTGATTCTGGATTCGTAAGATTATCTCATATTTATAAATCGACGGATTCAAATTACAAAAATGGAAGAAAATCATTTTCCATTAACTATGAGTACGAGGAGCAAAAACTCAATATTAGAGAAAAGCTTTCGTCAGAAGAAGGTACTCAATTTTATAGTAAACGTAAAATTGATGTAGAACCAACTTTCGGACAGGTGAAGGCCAATTTGAGGTTCACTCGATTTTCAGTTCGTGGAAAAGCCAATGTAGAGAATGAAACAAATCTGATCTTCATGGCCAATAATCTACGAAAATATAACAAAAGAAAGAAAAAATAAAGATTATAAACAAGAAGAAACCCTGAAAGAATTGTTAAAATACAATTCTTTCAGGGTTCTTTGATATTTGAAGACTGTAAGAGACTTTTGTCTCGGCCTCTTTCGATTGTACTGGGCTACCAGGATTCGAACCTGGGGAATGACGGGATCAAAACCCGCTGCCTTACCGCTTGGCTATAGCCCAAAAAAAAGGGCGACTGATGGGGATCGAACCCACGAATGCCGAGACCACAACCCGGTGCGTTAACCACTTCGCCACAATCGCCATAATATTAAATTGTAAACAGGGGTAGTAGGAATCGAACCCACATCGATGGTTTTGGAGACCATAGTTTTACCATTAAACTATACCCCTATCCTATCGCAAAAAAACTTCTAAGTCTATCTCTTCATGGCGCAGGACAGAGTCGAACTGCCGACACACGGAGCTTCAATCCGTTGCTCTACCAACTGAGCTACTGCGCCTGAATGATTGGTATGACCCCTACGGGATTCGAACCCGTGTTACCGCCGTGAAAGGGCGGTGTCTTAACCGCTTGACCAAGGGGCCTTGAAGTGGAATTAAAGAAATTAATAACACAGCAACAAAAAATATATTACAGGAATTTCTTATTTGTGTCAACAAATTTATTTCAATGTTCTTTAATTTATTTTATTAGCCTCTGGTCTCACCTTGATCTATAGTTAAAAATTATTGTTATATCGTCATTAAATATAATGTTCAAAAGAACATCTGAGTAAAACATTTAAAGAAGTCAGATGTTTTTTCGAAATAATGAAAATCATTATATGTTAATAACTATTTAAATAATCTTACTCAACAGCTACACTCTATGCACAGTTTTTCATGAAGTGAATTCAAACTCATTTTAACTACAGTCAAATCAAATAGCTTTAGTTCATAGGGTGAAGGTACCTTTTCCAAATCTAGGAAATAATTACTATAGAGCCCTTCTTTATTGGTCAAAACATAAACATTTTGAGTATCACATTTATTACTTATATCAAATTTAATCTTTTTTAACAACCAATCGTATGTTGCCTGCATTCTCATTCACCTCATACATCATTTAATCAATAATATAACTATAACATAATTATTAATATATTTTCATTATATTTGTGACTACTTTGTTAATGCTATACTTTATGGATATATTAACAACATTTTAAAAAATGTACTATTCCATAAAATAGAATTATATTAACCAAATGATTTCGGGTTTGAACATAAAAAGCTAAAACGGCATTAGTCATAAAGAATAACACCATGAATCTTAAAGAACTTATTCTAGTATCTTCTATTTATTAAAGATTATGTTTTATCAAAGACTAGCTGACACCAACACAAGAATAATAAAATTATTTAAATTCAGTATATTCTTAAATTTTTTATTTCACTTGGTGTGGTGATCCTTAGCCATTTTTCTCTAATTGTCCCAAAGAGAGTATGAATCTATCTTTTACTTAGTCACTTATTCGATTGCTTACCTGTTCTGATTAATTCGATTAATCAATCATTTCTAAATCTTTTGAGCTCATATAAAAAGTTTATCTTTTCTCTTCAATAATTTTCTTTCCTGAAGGTATACTTCATTACTTAAAACATCCCTCACCTTTATCCAATCCTCTTTGATAGGCGGGAGGATCAATTCTACAAGCCTTTTATTAGTCTGATCGATCATTAAGTTAACCTTGCTCATTACCCTACTCCTTTCTCTTTATTGCACGTTACTTTTGTGTCACACCCCCAAACGTTCGCTATTCAATACTCACTATTTGCTTGAGTGAGGATCATCAAACAATTCTATAATTTTTCATCTAAATGATTCTTCAGAAATTTCACTTCGAGATGAAATTATGTATTCAAACTATCAATATACCGGGTGCTATAATAATCGAAAGATAAGTTATTAATGAACTAAGCACGTTATATTAGATACAACTATTCGGGTTTAATTCAACAATCATTCGTACTACATAAGCTTGACCCCATTCAGTAACCAAGCAAATGTTTTTATATTTAAGCAATGAAATATCTTACCTAGAAAAAACATTATTTTGAGGAGTAATCAGTATATGGAATTGGAACCAAAAGTTGCCAAATTGATCGTTGAAAATCTAAAAGATATTATTAAACATGAAATCAATCTTTTTGATACTTCAGGAACAATTGTTGCTAGCACCGACACCTCACGTATTGGTACTAGTCATCAAGGTGCTAAATTGGTTGCCAAAAGCCAAGAAACGATAACAATCAAACAAGACGATCAGTATTTAGGCGCCAAAAAAGGTATTAATATCCCTGTGCTTTTCAATCAATCCGTTATTGCGATTATTGGTATTACTGGAGAGCCCTCAGAAGTTGAACCACTAGGAAACATTATCAAGAAAATGACAGAAATCCTTATTCGTGAAAATTATATTCAAATAACACAGTTTCATCAACGTCAGAATTTTCACAACTTAGCGAATATGTTGATAGCTCCTAAACGAGATAATAGTTTAGTCGCTTATTTGGCATCACTCTTGGATGTTGATCTTGAACGTCCTCGCAGGATCGTTGTTGGTAAACTTCATACTCATGAAAATAAAGAAGTGCTAGATTATGAAGAACTTTTACATACGATCCAGTTACATCTAAAAGTCTATTCAACTAGCTTCTTTTCACTGGCAAATCAAGAAGTCTGCTTATTTATAGATCAACAAGCGGAAGCATCATTGCACAACTTTTTGAGTCAACTACAAAATGATATTGCACAGCAATTTGATCGCCAAATCTCATTTGGTATCGGTCGTTGTGCAACGAGCTTTCATGACTATTGGCATAGCTATGAAGAAGCTAAAAAGACTATCAAATGGATGATTCATCAGTTTGAAGCTACTATTTCTACTTATGAGGAGATGGATTATGGTCTCCTTTTCGTTGATATTTCTAAAGAAGATAGTCAACAATTACAAAAAAGAGTGCTAGGTAATCTGACAGAGGAAGAAATCGATCAGTACCAATTGATATTCGATACCTATGAACATTTCAACGGCAGTATTATGAGATGCGCTGAAGCGCTCTTTTTGCATAAAAACACCTTTCAGAATAGATTAAATCGCTTAGCTGATAAAACAGGCTATAATCCGCGCAAGTTGAAGGATTTCACTATCTTGTCTGCTGCCTTTATGAGTCATCACTTAGATCAATCCGCAAAATCTTCATAAATTCTATTAATAAATATGAATCTGCAGATTAAAAAACAAGCCAACACAAGGGACATCCCGCTTGTATTGGCTTGTTTTGTTGTATATGCCAAGTTTGCTTAATCTTGCAATTTGAGGTCATTGATTGTTTCGTAATAATTTGCGATTGCTGAGTGATCTCTTTTTTCTAATCCGTAAGCCTTTAATGACTGCATAATTTCCATTGCTGAAGCCGTAAATGGTGTGGAAACATTGATATCGTGAGAGGTGTCTAAAGCATTTTGCAAGTCTTTGATATGCAATTCAATTCGGAAACCTGGATCAAAATCACCAGAAAGCATTTTTTCAGATTTTTGATCCATTACGGTACTACCTGCTAATCCGCTACGAATGGCTTGATAGACTGCATTAGGTGAAACCCCTGCTTTTTTTGCTAAGCTGTATGCTTCAGAAATAGCCGCGATGTTAATCGCCACAATCATTTGATTCGCTAATTTCGTAATATTTCCAGCACCAACCTCACCAACTAACGTCACAGAACTTGCCATCGTGTTTAATAAATCTTCGTATTTATCAAACACTTCTTGCTCTCCACCAACCATTACAGCAATGGTACCATCGATAGCTTTTGGCTCTCCCCCAGAAACAGGCGCATCCATAAATTGAACATCTTTTTTTGCTAATCGCGCAGCAAAATCTTGACTAGCTTTTGGTGCAATCGAACTCATATCGATGACTGTTTTACCTGAAGACAAGCCTTCAGCGATGCCACCAGGATTAAATAATGCCGCTTCTACGTTTGGTGAATTGGGCAACATTGTGATAATGACTTCTGCCTCTTCGGCTACTTTCGCCCCTGAATCCGCTGCTTTTGCTCCTGCTTTTACTAGTTCGTCAATAGCTGATTGGTTGAAATCAAATACGATGACCTCATATCCATTTTTCAAGATATTTTTAGCCATTGGTTTTCCCATGATTCCTAATCCTACAAATCCTACTTTCATCATTTAAATTTCCCACTTTCTATTATTTAATAAATACGCTCGAATAGCTGTTTCACCAGCTATTACAACATTTTCCTGAACCTGATCCATTGCTTCCGCTAAGCTGACTGGTCGATTTACAATAGGCAAGACTAGATCAATTCCTGCTTCATACACTTTAGAGATATCTCTATCCCTACTACCGACCACTGCAATAACAGGTTTTTGATATTTCTTAGCTAATTTAGCGATGCCAACAGGTACTTTTCCATTGATTGACTGTGCATCTAATTTACCTTCACCTGTTATGACCAATGAAGCTTGCGCTATTTTGTCTTCAATCGCTATCAATTCGAGAATTTTTTTAATACCCTTATAGGTTTCCGCTTGGCAAAATACTTTTAACGCAGCACCCAATCCACCAGCTGCACCAGCACCCGGAACGTTTTCAATCGCGATGCCTAAAGATTCTTGAATAACCTTTGTATAATGAACCATCGATCGATCCAGTTTATGAATCAGCTCCTGAGGAATTCCCTTTTGAGGTCCGTATACCGCAATTGCTCCATGCTCGCCAATTAAGGGATTCGTCACATCAGACAACATATTGATTTTAACCCCAGCGATTCTCGGATCGATCTTTGTCGTATCGATTTTTGCAAGCTTATCTAACCCTTTTAATCCATTTGGTATGGGGTTATCTTGGCTATCCAGAAAAGAAACACCTAGCGCTTTTGCCATGCCGGTTCCGCCATCGCTTGTAGCACTTCCACCAATTCCAATATAGATCTCTTTAGCCCCTTCATCGATTGCCGCTAAAATTAATTCACCAACACCGTATGTGGAAGCATTTAAAGCATTCTCACTATTCTGTTCGATGAGCGTGATTCCACTTGCTTCCGCCATTTCTAGTACAACAATGTTATGAGGTAAAACGCCATAGTGTGCTTTCACTGGATTTCCCAAAGGATCTTGAACGATTTTACTTTTCACTTCTCCTTTTAAAGCACTAACCAATGCGTTAACCGTTCCTTCACCACCATCAGCTACCGTAAACTTATCAATCAAACCATTCGGTACTACACGACGAATCCCTTGTTCTAACCATACCGAGATTTCTTCACTTGAAGCACTTCCTTTGAAAGAATCTGCTGCAATCACGATAGGCTGTTCATCCATAAATCCACCTCCTTCTGAACATTTACTCTCTTACCTATAGAAATCCAGCCTTTTTCATTTCCACGATCATATTTTCTAAAATCGTTCCTTGGCTTGCTTCTGTTGGTAAGACGGATAGTCCAACATCTAATCCCATTAAATTAGCCATATCTTTAGTCGCTGCTGGAAAACTGGCTGCATCTTGTGATAAGCGAATAGGATTTAGAGTGAATTGATTGTTTAATGCCCCTTGGAAATTACCAGTCATATATTTATCATAGATACCACAAACTAATTCAGGATAAATATTTGCAGTTGAACAGACGCCACCTACCGCGCCGACGCACAATGCAGGATAAACAATCGTATCTTTACCAGCAATTACTCGAAACCCGATATCTGCATTCCGACGAACCAACTCACTTAAAAGCGTTAAATCCCCACTCGAATCTTTGATCCCGACAATATTTTCCACATTATGTGCCAGCTTTTCGATTAAAGCAGGACTTAATGAATAACCTGCTCGACCAGGATTATTGTATAAAAGCACCATCGTTTCAGGAACAGCTTGCGCAATTGTTTCAAAATGGTTATAAAGAGCTTCTTCTGTCGGCTTGATGAACATTGGCTGTAAAATAGAAATGCCGTCAATCGGAAGTTTCGCAGCACGTTTTGCTAGCTCAACACCACGCTTTGTTCGAATCGGTCCCATTCCGAAAAAGACTGGAATTTTCCCAGCTACCTCATCTAAGATAATCTCAGTCGCCGCAATCATCTCATCGGGCTCAAACATGTAAAATTCACTATTGCTTCCAAAAGCTAAAATGCCATGTACACCCTGATCGACGACATGTCGAACGATGTCTCGTAATTTAGTTTCAGAAATATTTTCTTCTTCATCCACAGGTGTGATCAAAGGCACGATAATACCTTTGATTCTCTCTTTATTCATGAACAAGGTCACTCCTTTCTATTACCGAATCATTTTCAATTAGATTAATCACGCACTAAAGCCGGTTTCTTACTATGAAAAGTCCAACCTGGGATCAAGTATTGCATAGCGATGGCATCATTTCTGGCACCTAGTCCTTCTTTTAAATACAATTGATGTGCAGCTTCTAATTTCTCACGGTCGATTTCAAGACCTAAACCATGTGAATCATGCGGGATTTTGATCTCACCATTTTTTATTTGGTGTGGATTTTTTGTTAATCCCTCGCCATCTTGCCAAATCCAGTGAGTATCTGCCGCATTGATTTCACCTGGCGCAGCTGCAGCCGTATGTGCCACCATTGCCAATGAAATATCAAAGTGGTTATTTGAATGAACGCCCCATGTTAAATCTAAATCGTGACATAATTGTGCGACACGGACACTGCCTTGCATTGTCCAAAAGTGTGGATCTGCCAAAGGAATGGTTACACTATCCAAGCGAATCGCTGCTTTCATCTCACGCCAATCAGTAGCGACCATGTTCGTAGCCGTTGGAAGACCCGTTTTACGTCTGAATTCAGCCATTGTTTCTCGCCCTGAAAAGCGACCTTCTGCTCCACATGGATCTTCAACATAAGTGAGTACACCATGAAGATCTTTACACAATTCAATCGCATCATCTAGTAACCATCCAGCATTGGGATCAAGCGTGATTCGTGCATTAGGAAACTCTTTTTTCAATGCTTTAACGGCTTCTACCTCTTCTGCCCCTGTTAGTACGCCACCTTTTAACTTAAAGTCCTCAAATCCGTAACGTTCATAAGCAGCTTTTGCCAAGTCAACGATGGCTTCTGACGTCATTGCTTCTTCACGCCGCAACGTACCCCAACGATCACCTAGTTGATTGTCAGCAGCATACTGTAGGTCTGTTTTATTATGATCTGCAATGTAAAACAGATATCCAAGAAATTTCACTGATTCTCTTACCTGACCTTCACCTAGTAAAGCAGCTACTGGTACTTGCATATGTTGACCCAATAGATCCAATAGCGGCGCCTCAACAGCTGTCATGACGTGAACGGCTGTGCGTAGGTCAAAGGTTTGATTTCCTCTTCCACCTTTATCTAATTGTGCATAACAGATTTGCATCTCTTTAATAATATTTTTGTATTCTCCCAGTGAACGACCAACCACTAGATCCTGGCAATCCTCTAATGTCTGACGAATTTTTTCACCACCCGGTACTTCACCTAATCCTGTGTTCCCATTATCATCCGTTAAAATAACCACATTCCTGGTAAAATATGGACCATGAGCACCACTCAAATTCAATAGCATACTATCATGCCCTGCGACAGGGATAACTTCCATTTTGACGATTTTTGGAATCATAAAACCTCTCCTATTCATTTTATAGTTTTAATATACGCACTTATTGAAAAAGTAAGTAGAGTATATCAATCAAATCTTTTTTGAAAATATTTAGAAAATATGTGCTATAGACCATTCCTTAAATAAAGATCCCTAGTAAGACACCAGCTAACGTCCATGCCACGCTGAGGCCCCAGAATTTGAAGAACGAAAAGCGTAGAAATTTTCTAACATCCGTTTCCCCTAATTCACAAGCCATAATAATTTGAGGCTGTGCAATCAGAGAAGTAAAGGCACCGATATTAAAGAATAAAGTCAATGCGACAACTTCAGCTGGTACGCCATATTCGCCCGCTAATGCGGCAATGATTGGAACCAAAGCAAAGAACCAAGTGTCGTTCGTGAATAGAAGCATTAACGGTGTACTGAGGAGTGCAATGATGATGTGTACATATGGTCCGACTGACGAAGGGATAATATTTACCAATACTTGAACCATAGCGTCCATCATACCGGTCCCTTGTAAAATACCGACTACAACACCGGATAGTAAAACAATCGGTGCGATTGGATAGGTTTTTGAAGCATATTCACTGATCAACTCGTTTTGTTGTTTTAGATCAGGATAATTCACACAAAGCGCAATGATTAAACCAGCAGCAAAAATATAATAGGATGGTAAGCTAGAAATAGACAAAGTCACCACAAGTAAAATCGTCAAGATTAAATTGAACCAGAACAACTTAGGTCTAGCTAGTTCGCCATAATTCTCTTCACTAGTGAATGAATCATCAATTTCTTCACATTCTTCGCCATTCGCAAGCTGTCTTTTTTGAACACCTAATCCTAGGAAGTATCCAAGAATGAGTACGCCGGCAAATACAATGAACCAAACAGGTAGTAATTGCGTAACTAAAGTCATTGGACCATTATCTAATTCGGGTAAAAGACTAGCAGCTCTTAAAATACGGGCATTCCAAGGCGTAATCGCCCCTAACATAATTCCTACTGAACAAAGAAAAACTAAAATTACCGTATCAATTTTCAATTTCTTGAATAATGGTAAGAACAACGGTATCGTTATCAGATAACTGGACATAACACTTCCATCTAATGTTGTTATGACCGCAACAAAAGCTGCTAAACTACATAGAATCGGTGCTTTGATTTTTACTCTTTTCAAAAATTTAAACACCATCATATCGAACAGTGCCGCATCAGAAATTAATGCAAAATAAGGTAAGGAGAACATGATCATTAGAAAAATATCTCGCGTCATTTCCAAACCAGAGCCGATATATCCTTCTGTGTCTGACCAACTACTTCCGCTAAGAAAAGAAAAAATAACCGGTATGAGTGCAAAGCACACAAGTATATTGATTTTGTCTTTCATTAATAAATATGTGATCAAGGCCATCATGGTAAAGCCTAAAACAGCTAAATAGCTCATATAAACTATCCCTCCTAAATAAGTAGAGAATCAGAAGTAAACGCTATCAGACCAAAGTAAATCTTTAGATCGTTTTGGTCTGCTGCGTTCTCCCTCATCCATTTCATATCTTTAACGAACAAAGCATGGTTTTTTAGAATCGAACGTCCAATCTTTAATGAAATATTGCATCGCGATCGCATCATCACGATCTCGATATTTTGGATCCATTGAAAGGTATAGTCCATGTGCTTCCATCAGTTTGTCCATATTGATTTCAATACCTAAACCTGGTTTATCTGTCACTTTGATTACACCATCTTGAATTTTAATTGTGTCGTCACAAAGTTCTTGACCATCTTGCCAAATCCAGTGGGTATCGATTGGTGTGATATTTCCTGGCGCCGCAGCAGCGCATTGCGCAAATGTAGCAAGCGTAATATCAAAGTGGTTATTAGAATGTGATCCCCACGTCATTCCCCAATCATTCAATACCTGTGCCATCCGTACGCTACCGTTCAATGTCCAGAAATGTGGATCAGCTAAAACGATGTCGACGGCTTTTGAATTCAAGGCATGATAAAACTGACGCCAGTTCGTTGCGATCATGTTCGTCGCTACTTGATGTCTTGTTGCCGTTTTAAATTCATTCATGATCTCACGACTAGAGAATCCTGATTCTGGACCACATGGATCTTCTACATAAGAGATCGTCTCTAATCTATCTTTACAAAGATCAATCGCCTCTGCTAAAGACCAAGCACCATTAGGATCGATGTTGATTCTTGCATGTGGAAAGGCTTCATGTAATGCATCAACGGCTTCCATTTCTTCCGTTCCCTTAAGAACGCCACCTTTGACTTTGAAGTTTTTGAAACCATACCTTGCTTCGAGTGCTTTAGCTTGCTTAACCATACCTTCAGGAGTCAGTGTTTCTTGTCTTCTGACACAATCCCAATCATCTTTCAAGTCTGTTTCAATACGGTAAGGCAAATCCGTCTTCATTGGGTCTGCAATATAGAATAAGTAACCTAAAACTTCTACTTCTTCTCTTTGCTGACCATCCCCTAACAAAGCACACATTGGTTTGTTCAAGAATTTACCTAGCAAATCTAACATCGCACATTCAACAGCCGCTTCAGCTTGAACAACAAATTTTAAATTCTTTAAATCTAATTCTTGAAGTCCTTCGCCATCATTCCCTGTCATTGAAGCTCCGTTTTTTCGAATCGATGTGATCACATTCCGATAATCCGCAATCTCTTGACCCACAACAAAAGAAATATAGCTTTCTAGCATGTTAGTGATTGCCTCACCACCGTGAATCTCACCAATTCCTCTATTTCCAGTTTCATCTTCCAATACCACGATATTTCTCGTAAAAAACGGTGCATGACAGCCACTTAACGTAAGTGTTGGGCTATCGTATCCTGCAATAGGATAAACATTCATCTTCGTTACTTTTGGCGAACCTTGCTTTAACATGGTTATTCCACCTTTTATCTGTTATATTTTAATTCGGGTTTCCTCATTATCCTGAGATAGAGATAGATGGGATTATTTTGAAAGTTCATCTTGATAAAAATGATTTGTGTATAATTGAGCAAATAGTAATAAGATGAACTTTCTAAATATAATTACATTGGATAATGATTCAATTTGGAACTTATCTAACTAGTTGAAATCAAGCTAAGCTATTAATTATTGGTATAATCGAGCCATTAGTCTGTTTGGATTCCTCCCCTCTTTGCTGAAAACGATTTATTTTCTGAGCACTGTTATAAGAATACAAATATTGATAACTTTTAAAAAGAGTACAAAAGATAATGATTCGTCTTGTTTTTTTGGGATAAATGTTATGAGTAACATATTAATTTTTGTAAATGAGCACTTCTAGGATATGTAAAAAATACCTTTACAGATAAGAGTCACTTATAAGAAGATGTTTGAGTTTGATACTTTTTAATAACGTAAGATGATGTTGCACTCTTAAACATTTCAAAAATTAAAAAAAGTCTTACGAACGCTTTATAAATAGCATTCGTAAGACCTTTTCAATTATTTATCTTATTTTTTAAAATACTCCGGTATAGGAAAAACTTGAATGACTTATACATTATGATTATAATAATTTCAATCTATGATGAACCGTTAAAATTATTTTATTTTTATGTTATGAAAAGCCTTCTTGTTTAACTGATTCTTTCAAAGGACGATGTTATCAATCATTTCGGGAATGAGGTATTGAGTTATGATCTATAAAAAATCAATCATTGCTTTACTTTCTTTAGTCGTTATATTAATTAGCGGAGTATTCATTAAGTATATTTATGAGTCTAATCAGATTGAAAATGCCATTAGTATTGAAAATGACACGGATCAATTAGTGCCCTCTATTAATTTTTATTTATCTCCTAGTATATCGGATGATCCAGAACCCGAAAAAGATTTTCATTTCGGTTCAACTTCCGCTCTTAAACCCGGAGAAACTGACAAGTTTATTAGTTCTCAAGTAATAGAAAGAGATTATAATATTCTTATGGAATATGAGCTTAATGATGGAACATTAAAAACAGACATGGCGAACGCTTATATTGGTGGTAATTCTAAAGGATATTCCGATTCGTTGATTGTTACTGAAGTAACTGATGAAGGAGAATTGGTGTTCAAGGATAACTATTAACAATCAAATTTAGATTTCAAGAATTTCAATTAAATAAATACGCTTTCTTTTTATCGCAATTGATTATTAATCTTATATTTGCTCAATTTTATTATTGAAATTCTATGTACTTGAGTTTTAATATTTAGAGTTTGTCACAACTACTCTCGGCTCTAAATATCTGTATTAGAAAAATAAAGATACAGAAGAGTATTGCCGATATAATGGAATCACCCTTCTTTTGTTAATGTTATGAAGGTAAAAAAAGCCTAGACATAGACAAATAAATAATAAATTACTTATTTGCTATTTAATCTTTTTACTTACTAAATATTGAAAGTCCTTAAATTCCTATTTAACTTTAAGTGTAAACACTTGGGTGCTGGATAGGTTGCTGTTGATGTCAAACTTACGCAAAGTAATTGGATATGTACTTTGCGTAAAATAATAGTTATAGGAGGAGAAAGTTATGGAAAGTAAAAAAATCGAAATTCATACAAAACTGTTATTAACTTCGGTTATTTTGTTCTTTATCGCTTGGTTGTGTTTGGGTATAACTAATTTACCTCAGCTTGCTGGTGCATTGGGTCTTTCCACAGCAAGTTCAGAAATTGTTCTTAATTTAGTAGGGCCTTATACAACAGTTGTGACTATTATAGGGGTAGTAACAGGAATAGGTTCTCTCGGCTCTGGAATCGCAGCAACCGTTTTATTTATTATCAAGAAAAAAGGGAACTTCAAAGTGAACTAACCTGTATCATAATTTTCTTTTATACTTTGAGGTGAATTTGAATAGTCAATCATAAAATTAGTAAAGTGTATTAGACCACTATCTTTTAAATTATCTTTTACAGCTCTATTTGAAAGATTTGAGAAGGGTTCATATAAGTATTTAACACGTAATTTTTCTTGAATAGGTATTGTACAATTATAGAATTCAATACCAAAATAAATGTACAAAAATTTTGCATTCTTGTATTTTCTTATTTTTTCAACAACAAGAAAAAGCTCTCCAAAATGCTATTATAACGACGTTTTGGAGAGCTTTTAAATTTCTTGTTTTCTTCTATTTCATACCCAAAAAGGAGAATAAGGGATTCGAACCCTTGATACGGTTAACCCGTATACACGCTTTCCAAGCGTGCTCCTTAAGCCACTCGGACAATTCTCCATCGTGAAACTCCGCAAGCAGGGCTCGAACCTGCGACAACGCGATTAACAGTCGCGCGCTCTACCAACTGAGCTATTGCGGAATAAACTTTTAACACCTTTATTATTATAATTGGGGACGAAGAAAATGTCAATAAGTTATCACCCTATTTCACATGCGAATACAGAAAAACATCCCATACAGCTCTCACTAAATAGAATGTTGCCTCATTTTATTCAGATACAAACACAAATGCACTATAAGCAGGTAAAACCATCTTCTGATCTTTCAATTCTGCGTCGTGCGTTGAAAGAACCAGTTGGTCATCACTAGCATTTACAATATTTTCTATAACTCGCTCTTCATCAGAAAAGTTACAGAAGACGTTCGCCTGAGTGCCTTCGTAGTTTCTTTTGTAAGCATAAATTTTTTTTTCAGTATCCAGCAATTTCCAAC
This sequence comes from Marinilactibacillus kalidii, assembly GCF_017599325.1. GTDB lineage: Bacteria > Bacillota > Bacilli > Lactobacillales > Carnobacteriaceae_A > Marinilactibacillus > Marinilactibacillus kalidii. Next base: position 15,024 of record NZ_JAGFVM010000028.1, read on the forward strand.
CACCTCTAGTAAATAAAGGCTGTTTTTTCAGCTCGATCAGTTTTCGGTAGTAGTTTAAAATACTATTTTCATCTTTCTCTTGATCTTCGACATTGTAGGTGGCTTCTTGGTGGGAAATAATCCACGGTGCTGCATCTTCAGTGAAGCCTGACCATTTAGTGTTACTCCACTGCATAATGCCTCTACTCGCGTCTCTGACGGTTAGGTTGAGGTTTTTCATGATCTTGTCATGTGACCAGCCCAATTCAGATGCCGATTCGTAAAATGATAAAGCGCCATTATCAGAGATATTAGAAGGATCTTCAAATCCTGAATTATTCATTCCGACTTCTTCACCATAATAGATAATCGGTATACCTTTTTGTAGATAAAGCAAAGTTGCCATCATCTTAGCTGTTTCGTCTCGATAGTTATCCATATCTCCATATTTTTGTGGGGATCTTGGACGATCGTGATTATTCCAAAACAAAATGGGACCTGGTCTGTCCGCTAGATGCTCTTGAATCGCTTTTTGCGTCCGTTTGAACTTATCGAAATCTAACGGTACATGTTGATTCATCTCAGGTAATTCATCAATTTTTAAGTCATCATTATCTGTGAAATGACTCAATGTAATGACGCCATCTAAAAGCTCTTCTTGCGTATACTCATCAATTCTTTGAGCATCGGCACTAGTCGCTTCACCAATCACGAAAATATCTTTGGAACGCGCTCGAACGGATGCTTTTAGTTCTTTTACATATTTCTTCAGATTTTCACCGTATTCGATTAAGTCTTGTGTTTCCATGTCGGGATCTTTATCTGGAAAACGTTTATCGACATCAATAAAAATGAACGCATCCAATCTTATCCCATCGATCCCTTTATCAATCAAGTAATTTAATACTTTAGCCATGTCTTTTCTTAGGGGCTCGTGATCCCAATTCAATTCAGGCATCTCTTTTTTAAAAATATGCAAATAGTATTGATCACCATTCATCTCTTTTGTCCAAGCAGAACCACCGAAAGCCGCTGTCCAGTTATTCGGATATAACCCTTCGTCTGGACCATCTGCCCAAACATAATAATCACGATAAGGATTATCTGGGCCTTTTAAAGCTTCTTTGAACCACATATGTTGATCGGAAGTATGATTTAATGGAAAATCATAAATAACTTTTAGGCCCCGTTTTTTCGTCTCGGAGAAAAATAAATCGACCACTTCTTCTGTACCAAATAATGGATCAATCTTCGTATAATTTGACGAATCGTACCCATTATCTACTTGCGCAGAAGCAGTGATTGGATTGATCCAAAGAGTATTCACACCTAGGCTTTCGATATAATCCAATTTTTGAATGATTCCTTTTAGATCACCTATACCATTATTTGTTGTATCAAAAAAACTTCTTGGATAAATCTGGTAAATTATTGCTTCATGCCACCAATTATTTTCAAGCATCTAATCTCTCACTTTCGAACTAAATTAAAACCAGTATACCAATTTAGGCAAAAATGAACGAATCATATGCTTACTTTTAGTTCATAGTTTTTGGTACAAGGAATGTGAAGAAGCTAGGTAATACTTTAATATCAAATGGAAATGCAGGACCCTTTTCACCATCTAATGCAACATGGGAGCCATCCGCACTTTCAAAATGGCCGTCTTTAAACGTTGCTACAAATCCAGTATTCTTTTCATCTTCGAGTGAGTCATCTTCTGTAAACAAAGAAGTCATCACAGAAATTTTTTCACCTAACGTTGATTGTTTCAAACCGAATAGATAAAGTTTTCCATCTGCATAATCTGCATCTTTGAAAAAGTTAGGAATACCAGCTACCGAGTTAGAAAGACCAATTAATAACAAACTAAGTTCAAAGGTTTTTTCACTACCATCCAACGTGATTGTTACCTCAAACGGCTCTTCTTCTCTCAGCGAACGAATCCCTTCAAAAAAGTAAGCCAGCGAACCGAAGTGTTCTTTTGATTCTTTGCTCACTTCCCAAACTGTTTCAGGGATAGAACCCGCTGAAATCGAACTTAAAAATAAACGGTCATTAATGAGCCCAGCATCTGCTTTTTTGTCGACACTATTTCCTAGATCCTCAATCGCTTGTTGCACATTGGTGTTGATTCCTAAACCTCTAGCAATATTATTGACCGTTCCTGCTGGAATGATTCCAATTTTAGGTCTGTACGTTTCCTCTTTCAATGCATCTCCTAAACCAGAAACTGTTCCATCGCCGCCAAGAATAACAATGATCTCGTATTTTTCTTCGCAAGCTTCTCTCGCAAATGTCCCAATGTCTGCTTCTTTTTCTGTAATTTTAATTACCGCATCTTTTCCTTGTTCTTTGAAGACTGATTGCGCTTTGATTGCATACTCTTCTGCCATTTTTTTACCAGAAGATGGATTCGCAATAATCATGACCTCTTTCATAACGTATACCTCTTTCCTATATAATTATTTTAAGTATACTACACTAAAACATAAGAAAGCATACAAAAAGACTACACAGGACATTTCCTATGTAGTCCAATCTGATTTATTGACAATCTGGGCAAAGCCCGTATATTTCAAGTCGATGAGAAGCCACTTTAAAGCCCGTTAAATTACTCGTTACCTCTTCCACATCATCTAAACCAGGGTAATAAACATCTTCGATTTTTCCGCACTCCGTACAGATCGCATGATAATGTTCTGTAGAAGCAAAATCAAATCGACTAGACGCATCCCCATACTTCATCTCTTTCACTAGCCCAAGTTTGATAAACAATTTAAGGTTATTATAAACCGTTGCTACACTCATACTCGGAAATTTACTAGACAGAGCTTTATAAACATCATCCGCAGTTGGATGCGTATCCATGTCTATGAGATATTCTAAAATCGCGTGTCTTTGCGGCGTTATCCGCACATTGTTGTATTTCAGTCTTTCAATTGACTGATTCACTAGAAAACTCATTATGATCGATCCTTTTTTCATTCAGTAATAACATTTCCGACATTATAGTTATTCCAATCTAATGATACTCTCTTCCTAGATTCAATGCAAGAAAATGCATAATAATGAAAATAACCTTTGAGATATTGCCCTAGTTGCTATACTATTATATCATTCATACTTTAATCTACTACATCCGAAAGCAGTGAACTCACAATGAAAATTGGTGCAAGAACATTCAAATCTGGATTAGCAGTTTTTCTCGCTTTATCTATTCCTACCCTATTAAATATCTCAGAAGGCGTACCACTAGCTGGTATTTCAGCAGTTGTCTCTATGCAACCTTCCGTGAAAAAGTCTTTTCAGACACTTAAAGATCGCATACTCGCTAACGTAATAGGCGGTATTGTAGCCGTTATGACTGTTCTGGCATTAGGCAATTCATATATCATGATCGGTGTTGCCTCCGCGATACTGATTGCGATACTCCACCAAGTAAAATTGAACAATGTGATCGTTTCTTCCGTCATTACATTGATTATTATTATGATGTCGACAGACGGTCCGATCTTTATGAGTGCTACGATTCGTGTACTAGCAACCATTATTGGTGTATTTTCTGCCTTTATCGTAAATGGCGCTTTTTTACCCCCTAAATACGATGACAAATTATTCCAATTAAATAATCAAGTCACAGATGATTTAGCTCGTTTTATCAGAGCCAGTCTAAGGAAGAACATCCAATATCCGATGATGCGTAAAGATTTAAAAAATCTGGAAGACAGTATCTCGAAAATGAAAGTATATCTTGGACATTTGATCGATGGCGATTTAACAAAGTATTTCAGGTCTTCTGAATATTCATTAGCTAGAACGATCGTCGTTTATAGACAATTTATTCGAACAACTGAAACTGCTTATCACTTAGTTAGAACCTTACATCAAGCAGAAAACGTGTATAATCATTTCCCACAAGAATTAAGACATTTACTGATAGACCGTCTAGAGACATTGATGTCTGCACACCAACAGATCATCTTGAAGTGGAATGGTCGCGTGCTGCCAGAAGAAGTGAACTTTATTACACATAAAGCTACATTGAGAAAATCGTTTATGGATTCTTTCTTCAATGAAGCGAACCTAGAATCTTATTTAGAAAATGATTATGGTCAAAGTAATGCGGTCATTCATATCATGTCTTCCGTTTTAGACTACGAAGAAAGTCTTCAGCATCTAAACAAACTAGTCAGTAGCTTTAAAAAGAATCATAACGAAGCAGATTCGGAAATTAAAGATCTTCACTAGAATCTTCTACTTTAAAACGAACTATATAAAAGGTGGACCCAATACTGTTAGTAGCAGTATCGTGTCCACCTTTTTTTGCATAGTCTAAAAACGGTAATACACTCATTAATTTAAACCATCGATAGGATCTGGCACCGAACTCAGCTCCCAAGTAAGAGTCGTAGAATAAGTTGTTGCTTCAGGATTAGCGCCTGCTGGTACTTTCAGTGCAATACTCTTATCTGCACTCTCTTGATCACCGAAGCGATAAATCCAAGTCCCTTTACCTTGATCTTCTTTTGCCGTCAGAAGCGTTCGCTTAGTACCTGGTTCTAAATATACTTGGTCTGAGTTGTACAGTTCAGGTGCATTTTTTCCTTGAGCTGTGGCTAATTGTTGATTTTTTAGAATCAATTTTGCCCCTCTCAATTCTTGGTTTTCTTTTCCTCCCTTGAATTGATCATTTTGTCTAACCGATAGCTTCCACCCTTTACGCTCACTGTCTGATCGTCGATCACTGATCTGTACGTAATTCGGCCGCTCTTCGTTTTCAATCACCGATCCATCTGCATTAAGCAATCTTTGCGGTAGCGCATAATAAAATTTTTCTTGAGTAGAAATCGGTTGAGAACCAAAATTAAATTGAGAAACAAAATCGATGCTTAATAATCCCTGATCCTCTGGAATTTCCGGTTTATTCTCTGGATCAACTTCGTTCTCTGGTTTCAATGGATCATAAATCGTTTCGGGGACAACGTCGTAAATATAGTTAACTTCTATCGGATCTTCAGTGAATACGCCAGAAGCATTCTCTGGAGTTTCAGAAATTTGGTAATACTCGATGTCTACAGGTTGAGTAGTATATCTTTCCCCAAAAAAACCTTGAATAGTTTCGCTAGGTGCTAACTCTTTTCCATCATTATCTAAATAATTTATCTCTACGGTAGATTCTTGATTACGTTCCCAGATATAGGTCCCTGGATTAGAGCCATCGTAGTTGCTCATAAATGCGAGTGAGTTTGCAAACGCGATTCTATTATCACTATTCAGACTTTCCTCTAAAACCCATCGACCTGTATATTCATTTGTCGGCTGGATATGAGGTAAGTTAACAGCAGAACCGAAGATTGATTTTTCGCCTAATTGAATAGATCTTAAACTTGTACTAGCAAACATACTTCCAATATGTGCTTCACTTGAGACGTCCCAGTTGCTTACATCTAACTCTTCTAAAATATTTAAGTTTCTAAATAGAGAATTCATGTTAGTCACATTCGAGACATCCCAGTTGCTTACATCAAACTCTCTTACATTAAAGGCACCCAAAAACATGGCACTCATATTTGTCACATTCGATACGTTCCATTTGCTTACATCTAACTCTCTCAAATTTTGAGTACCCTCAAACATTCTATTCATATTCGTTGCGTTAGATACGTCCCAGTTACTTACATCTAACTCTCTTAAATTAAAGGCACCCAAAAACATAGACCTCACATCCACAACATTAGAGGTATCAAATAGCTCTGAACCGGTGATTTGATACAAGTCTCTATGGTATTCAAAAAGTTGAGCACAATTTTCAGGTAAGACAATTTTTTCTACTACCTCTATCTCTCCAACATCTGTATGAGACTTCCAGGGAGAATTATCAACTGCGCCAGCTTCTCCGCCGTACAATGTAATCGTTTTTTCTGTTCATCGTAGATCCAAGGAACGCTTCTCCATGTTCCATTTACAATTTCATTCTTGCTAGTATTCGTTTTGTCTTCTCGGTCTTCTTGTTCTTGATCTTTACGCTCTTCTGATTCTTGATTTTCTTGCTTATCTTCATATTGAGGATTTTCGTTGTCATCAGTTTCTGGTTCTCCCTCTGCTTCCAGCCCTACTGCAGGTAGGATTTCGATGAATACTTTTTCTTCTTCGACGTAAATATCGTAGTTTCCTTCTTCTTCAAATACAACAGGTAAGACAAACATATCTTGAGCACTTTCTGTTCTCACAATCCATTCTTCTTGTACGCCTTGCGTTACTGAGAGTCCTGTCGGTAATTTATCTTCTAACAGTTTTGCTTCTTTAGGAATGGTTACCCTTGCTTCCGAAATTTCACGGTTTGAATGGAAACTAATTTCGACTGGTTCTCCTACAGTTGCAGTGATATTAGATTCAGTGAAAAAAAAGGAAGGTTCACTCTCTGCTTTTTCATTCAATTCATCTTCTTGATCTAACGCTTTTGAAGATTCTACTTCATTAATATCATTCATAAAAGACGGCTCATCAGTTGTTTCTGCATACACAACACCAACAGTCACGAGAAGAAATTGTATGAACAACACACAGATAACTAAAGATGTTATTAATTTCCTCAATTTAACTATCTTCCTTTCCTTGCTGATATTTTTATTATTCGTTTTGATAGCATATTTTAAAAACTCGTAAATTTCAAGTCTAAGTTAGCCACCTAGTTTCCAAGTATATATCCGCTTAATTGTCAGTTGTTCAATTAGTTATTGTTATTAGAAGAAGTCAGTCGTCATTTGGAAAGCACTAACGTGCTTAGGCTATTTGGAATAAAGAGCGTAGAGCACGAGCAAAACAGTCATGTGGAGTTTTATAGCCAAGTATTTTTCGAGGATAGTCATTCATCCATTGCTGGATTCTCAAGTATTCTGTCTCACTCAATTGACCGATGGCTTTTCCTTTTGGAATAAATCGGCGAATAAACTTATGTTGGTTCTCGCTCGTTCCTCTCTCCCACGAAGCATAAGGATGACTGAAGTACACATCAAGAGTCTCTTGAAGTGCCTTATGAAGGCCGGCAAACTCAGATCCATTATCAGAGGTAATGGTCTTAAATACTTTAGAGAACGTGTCACCGGCTCGATGTCGTAATTGACTGATTGCCTGATCAACGGACTCTTTATCTTTCCCCTTGAGTTTAAGTATGATCTCAAAACGGGTTTGGCGTTCAACTAACGTCAATAAAACCGAATCGGTTTTCGCTTTGTTTCCGACAACGGTATCGATTTCCCAATGGCCAAAGGTCTGTCGATTATCAACTTCTTCAGGCCTCTGTTCAATGGATTGGCCTAAAATCCGCTTATTTATCCTACTTCTATAAGAAGTGTCCTTTGGTTTACGCGACAGTTTTTCAAGTAGATCCATATTCTTGGTTCTCATGATACCTTTGTCAATCCATCCATAAAGGGTCGTTGTACAAGGAATAATAGACGGATCAAATAAGTCGTGTGTCGTAGCAAACCCAACGACTACATCTGGAGACCACTTTTCCCGTAACAGTTTATCATCTGCCCACTCAATAAATGCATCCGAATCAGCCCATTTTGGCCGACGGCCGCAGTTCAATTGAAGCCTATCATAAGCTGCTTGTCCGGCATTAGGATCGTAGTTAGTCGAATAGTAGTCATATACTTTATCGTTTTGCTTTTGACGTTTAAGTTGAGTAATCGTTCCACGATGAATCTCGCTATTAATCGTTTGTGGGACACGTCCCAGAGCTTTTGCAATCCCGCGATTGGAGTAGTTCTCGGTCTTTAAAATAGCGATTTGAGATCGTTCTGAATAAGATAAGTGTTTTCCCTTACGTGCTGTTGTGTTATTGTTAGAGTGCGTCATGTGAATTCATCCTGTCTATTGAGAGTTAGTGGTATAACTTCAATATAACATGAAATTCGCATGGCGTTTTTTTATGGGTTAGCCTAAGTGGCTAACTTCATTATAAAATCCAGC
>NZ_JAGFVM010000029.1 GCF_017599325.1 Marinilactibacillus kalidii
CAGTCGGTTTATTAAGGAGCACTTTCGCAATCGCTACAGCCTAACACAAAGAAAAAAGGTAAAAACGATTACGGTTGATATGAATGCTAGTTATGTCAGTTTTATTCCAGAACTTTTTCCTAATGCCGATATTATTATTGATCGCTTCCACCTCGTTCAACTCGTTAACCGATCTATGAATAAAACACGGGTGAAAGTCATGAATCGTTTGCGCAGTGGGAATAGTGAAGACCAAAAAAGGTACCGTCGATTGAAGCGATTTTGGAAGTTATTACTGAAAAATGCTTCTAGTTTATCCTATTCTGCTTATAAGTACTACCCTTTATTTGGGCAACGAACAGAAGCAGGAATCCTTTCAGAAATGCTTGATTATGATCCTGAATTAAAAGAAACCTACAACGTTTATCAAGCTATTTTAGGCGCTGTAAAAACAAATGACTATAAAGCCTTGAAAGCAATTCTAGTATCACCACTATCTCTAGCGACTTCTTCTTATATAAGAACGAGTATAAAGACATTAAAAGCTCACTTATCTCATATTTTCAATACGTTCCGATATCCTTACAATAACGGAAAAATTGAAGGCATCAACAATAAAATAAAAGTGTTGAATCGCGTAGCCTACGGCTATAAGAACTTTATTCATTACAAAAACAGGATCATTCTTCACTTTAATCTAAAAACAGCACACAGTAATCACAAACAAAAAGAAAGAGAACATAAAGCTGCCTAACCAGCGAAATGTTCTCTCCTAAAATTATAGACTATTATTCTTTACCAACGTTGCTTGACGTAGAACCTTAAAAAAGGCCTCTTACTCAATGAATTGAGCAAGAGGCCTTTCGAATTTTTTCCTAAGATAAGTGAATGAGGTCACTTACCGATTTTGGAAAAATATCCATTTTTATTATTTGTTTTTTAGGTTGTAGAATGCTGATAAACCTTCGTACTCAGCTAATGAACCTAATTGATCTTCGATTCTTAATAGTTGGTTGTATTTAGCAATACGGTCAGTACGGCTTAATGAACCAGTTTTGATTTGTCCAGCGTTTGTTGCAACAGCGATATCAGAGATTGTTGAATCTTCTGTTTCACCAGAACGGTGAGATACAACTGCAGTGTATCCAGCTTTTTTAGCCATTTCGATTGCATTGAAAGTTTCAGTCAATGTACCGATTTGGTTAACTTTGATCAAGATTGAGTTACTGATGTCGTTGTCGATACCACGTTTAAGAATTTCAGTGTTAGTAACGAACAAGTCATCTCCAACTAATTGAACTTTATCGCCTAGGCGTTCAGTTAATAGTTTGAAACCATCCCAGTCATTTTCGTCCATACCATCTTCGATAGAAAGAATTGGGTATTTGTTTACTAATTCTTCAAGGTAATCAACTTGCTCTGCAGCAGTACGCTTAACGCCTTTTTCACCTTCGAATTTAGCATAGTTGTATACGCCGTCTTCGTAGAATTCAGAAGCAGCACAGTCAAAACCAAGGTATACATCTTTACCAGGCTCTAGTCCAACTTTTTTGATTGCTTCCATGATTGTTTCAACGCCATCTTCAGTTCCTTCGAAACGAGGTGCGAATCCACCTTCATCACCAACAGAAGTTTCAAGTCCGCGATCTTTCAAGATTGCTTTAAGTGCGTGGAAGATTTCTGCTCCCCAACGTAAAGCTTCTTTGAATGTTGGCGCGCCAACTGGTAAGATCATGAATTCTTGGAATGCAATTGGAGCATCAGAGTGAGATCCACCGTTTACGATATTCATCATTGGTGTTGGCAATACTTTAGTATTTGTTCCACCTAGATATCTGTATAATGGTAGGTCAAGGTAATCTGCAGCAGCACGTGCAACAGCAATAGATACGCCTAAAATTGCGTTAGCGCCTAATTTGCTTTTGTTTGGTGTTCCGTCAAGGTCGATCAACGCTTTGTCGATACCCATTTGGTCGCGAACGTCCATACCGATAACGGCTTCAGCAATTTTGTCGTTTACGTTGTCAACAGCTTTTTGAACACCTTTACCAAGGTAACGGTCTTTGTCTCCATCACGTAATTCAACGGCTTCGTGTTCACCAGTTGAAGCACCTGAAGGTACCATTCCGCGTCCGAAAGCTCCTGATTCTGTAAATACGTCTACTTCGATTGTTGGGTTACCACGAGAATCTAGTACTTCGCGTGCAATAACATCTGTAATATATGGCATGTGTATTGATCTCCTTTAAAATTGTTTTTTTATTTATACTCACTTTTTAAGTGGTTAAATACGTTTTGAGTGTTACTTGGGTATTGCTTAATCTGGAATAATTAAACTTTCTCCAGTCATTTCTGCCGGTTTTTCAATGCCTAATAATTCAAGCATTGTCGGAGAAACATCTGCTAATTTACCATCTTCGCGTAAATGAATATCGTGTTTTGTCACGATAACAGGTACAGGAACAGTCGTATGAGCAGTGTGTGGTTTTCCTTCTGGTGTCAACTCAGTATCTGCATTTCCATGATCTGCGAAAATGATGGCTTTTCCACCTTTTTCAAGAATCAGGTCAACGACTCTACCTAAGTTTTCATCAACGGCTTCAATCGCTTTGATTGTTGGCTCTAACATACCAGAGTGTCCAACCATATCAGGATTGGCAAAGTTCAAGATGATTGCATCATGCTTGTCATCTTGAATATCTTTCACTAATGCATCCGTTACTTCATATGCACTCATTTCTGGTTTCAAATCATACGTTTCAACTTTTGGAGAAGGAATCAAGATACGATTTTCTCCTGGAAACTCATCATTTGTACCACCATTCATAAAGAAGGTAACATGAGGATATTTTTCAGTTTCTGCAATTCGTAATTGAGTAAGACCATTGTTAGATAGAACTTCTCCAATAACGTTTTTCAAGTGAACCGGTGGGAACATCACTTCTGCATCCATATCAGCAGAATATTGCGTCATGGTGACAAATTTGATATTTTTCGGTGTGTTTTTACGGTCAAATTCATTGAAATCCGGTTCAGTGATCGCACGAGATAATTCACTAGCACGGTCTGGACGGAAATTAAAGAATACGATCGCATCATCGTCTTGGATAGTCGCTACTGGCTGACTATCTTTTTCAATGACAGTTGGGACGATAAATTCATCCATTACTTCATTTGCATAGCTAGCTTTTACAGCTTCAACTGGATCAGCTGCTTTAACGCCTTCACCATTGAAAATGGCATCATAAGCTTTTTCGACACGTGGCCATCTGTTATCTCGGTCCATCGCATAGAAACGACCTGATATAGATGCAATCGCACCTACACCTAAATCGGCCACGACATTTTGAAGATCTTGAATAAATCCAGCACCAGAATCTGGCGCAACGTCACGACCATCAGTGAAGGCGTGAATATACACTTTTTCAATACCTTTGTCTTTAGCAGTTTCAATTAATGCTGTCAAGTGACGAGAGTGACTGTGTACGCCACCATCTGATACAAGACCAAACAAATGTAGTGCTGAATCATTAGCCTTAACATGATCAAAGGCTCCTGTTAACACTTCATTCGTCTGGAATTCGCCTTCTTCAATAGCTTTGTCGATACGAGTGATACTTTGGTACACGATACGTCCTGCACCAATATTCGTATGACCTACCTCCGAATTCCCCATTTGTCCTTCTGGAAGACCGACTGGTAAACCAGAAGCTGCAAGGGTTGCGTGTGGATAAGTTTTCCAGAAACGATCAAAATTCGGTTTCTCAGCTTGTTCGACTGCATTACCGTACTGATCAGGTCTCCATCCAAATCCATCTAAAATGATAATCGCTACAGGTGCTTTACTCATATTACTTAGCCGCCTCCAATAATTGTAGGAATGACTCCGCTTCTAAACTTGCGCCTCCAACTAACGCACCGTCAATATCTGATTGTGCCATTAGTTCAGCGATGTTACCAGGTTTTACAGAACCACCGTATTGGATACGTACAGCTTCTGATACTGCATCACTGTATAATTTGTTCACTGTTTGACGAACAACAGAAATCGTTTCATTTGCTTCTTCAGAAGTCGCTGTTTTACCAGTTCCGATTGCCCAGATTGGTTCATAAGCAATAACAGAATTTTTAACTTGTTCATCTGATAAGCCTTCAAGTGCTTTTGTTACTTGGCCAGAAACTAATTCATTTGTTTCGCCAGCTTCTTTTTGTTCTAGTGTTTCTCCAACACAGATGATTGGAATCATTCCGTGGTTAAAGATTGCATGTGCTTTTTTGTTTACATCTTCATCTGTTTCGCCGAAGTATTCACGACGTTCAGAGTGTCCAATGATGACATACTGAGTACCTAGATCTGCTAATGCAGCTGGAGAAGTTTCTCCGGTAAAGGCACCTTCATCTTCAAAGTAGCAGTTTTGAGCTGCGATTTTAAGATCAGTTCCAGCAGTCATATCTAAAAGAGCTTGCGTATAAAGATTTGGTGCACCGATAACCGCATCTACTTTATCAGAAGAAGGGACATTATTTTTAACCTCTTCAATGAATGATGCAGCTTCAGCTGCGGTTTTGTTCATTTTCCAGTTACCAGCAATAATTGGTTTACGCATAATTCTATTCCTTCTCTCGATCATATTTTCGTTCGTTCCCGTAAATAGCCGCCTAGTCATACAAGTATCACTAGGCTAAGACTATCATTTACAGGTATTGGGATTACATTCAAATTGAATTATTTATCTGAGATTGCAGCGATCCCTGGTAATTCTTTACCTTCAAGATACTCTAGAGATGCGCCTCCACCAGTAGAGATGTGGCTGAAATCATCTTCGAAACCAAGTTCTTGAGCTGCAGTAGCTGAATCGCCACCACCGATGATTGTTGTTGCATCTTCTAGTTTAGCTAGTACTTCACAGATATCGCTTGTTCCTTTAGCGAAGTTAGACATTTCGAATACACCCATTGGTCCGTTCCATACAACTGTTTTAGCGCCTTCTAATTCTTTAGCGAATAATTCAACTGTTTTAGGTCCAACGTCAAGTCCCATTTTACCTTCAGGAACATCACCTTCTACTACTTCAGTTGGTACATCATTAGAAAATTCAGAAGCGACAACTGAATCAACTGGAAGAACCAGTTTGTCTCCAGCTTTTTCGATCAATTCTTTTGCTAATGATACTTTGTCTTTCTCAAGAAGTGAGCTACCAATACCTTTTCCAAGTGCTTCGTAGAAAGTATAAGTCATTCCGCCACCAATCAAGACTTTGTCCGCTTTAGAAAGTAAGTTTTCAATAACACCAATTTTATCTGAAACTTTCGCGCCACCTAAAATAGCTACGAATGGTCGTTTTGGTTCGTCAACAGCGCCACCGATGAAGTTGATTTCTTTTTCTACTAAGAATCCTGCAGCTGATTCAACGTTAGAAGCAATTCCTACGTTAGAAGCATGTGCACGGTGAGCAGTACCGAATGCATCATTTACGAATACATCGCCTAAGCCAGCCCAGTATTTGCCTAATCCAGCATCGTTTTTACTTTCTTTTTTACCATCTACATCTTCAAAACGAGTGTTTTCAAACATCAATACGTCACCATCAGATAAGTTGCTGACAGCTGTTTCAAGTTCTTCTCCACGTGTTTGAGCGACGAAAGTAACGTCTTTTTTCAATAGTTCGCCTAAACGTTCAGCGACTGGTGCTAGTGATAAACCAGCTTTGTCTTCTTCCGTTTTCACACGACCAAGGTGAGAAAATACGATTGCTTTTCCGCCTTGTTCAAGTACGTATTCGATTGTTGGTAGCGCAGCTTGAATACGGTTGTCGTTCGTGATTTTGCCATCTTTCATTGGTACGTTGAAATCAGCACGAACGAGTACTTTTTTACCTTTAAGATCTAAATCTTTAACTGTTTTTTTAGGCATGGTTAAACCGTCCTTTGTCTAAATAATTTTATATTCTAAAAAGCTTAGAATGGAGGAATCAAATTTCATTATATTACGTCAATAAAAGTAAAGTAATCCATTCAATGGGACTCTTTCAGCAAAATAAAAAACGGGGAAGCGCGATACTCTAGCGAGAAGAACTACAAAAAAGAGTTAGCTTGAACGACTATAATCGTCTGACGCTTTCTTTACATAGTTTCTCGCATAGAGTGAGTGCTCCCCCGCTTATTCATTCTTGTTCTGTTAGATTATTGATTCGTATTATTTAACTTCGAATTATAGAGAAGCGAAGTATTCAAGCGTACGAACTAATTGAGCAGTGTATGACATTTCGTTATCATACCAAGCGACAGTTTTAACCAACTGTTTTCCGCCTGCAGAAATTACTTTAGTTTGAGTTGCATCGAATAATGAACCGTAAGTCATTCCTAAGATATCAGAAGAAACGATTGGGTCTTCAGTGTAACCATAAGACTCGTTAGCTACTTCTTTCATTGCAGCATTGATTTCTTCAGCAGTTACATCGTTAGAAAGAATAACTTGTAATTCAGTTAATGATCCAGCAGGAACTGGTACACGTTGTGCAGCGCCATCTAATTTACCTTTAAGTTCTGGTAATACTTCACCGATTGCTTTAGCAGCACCAGTAGAGTTTGGTACGATGTTTGCAGCAGCAGCACGCGCACGACGGAAGTCACCTTTAGGGTGTGGTCCATCAAGAGTCATTTGGTCACCAGTGTAAGCGTGGATAGTCGTCATCAAACCAGCTTCGATACCGAACTTGTCGTTTAATGCTTTAGCCATTGGAGCCAAGCAGTTAGTTGTACAAGAAGCACCAGAAATAACTGTTTCAGAACCATCTAAAACTTCGTGGTTAGTGTTGAAAACAACAGTTTTGATATCGCCAGTTGCAGGTGCAGAAACAACTACACGTTTAGCTCCAGCTTTAAGGTGTAATTCAGCTTTTTCTTGAGTAGTGAAGAATCCAGTACATTCAAGAACGATGTCTACGCCTAGGTCTCCCCATGGAAGATCTTCTGGGTTACGTTCGGTCAATACTTTAACATCGCGTCCGTCTACAGTGAAGCTGTTGTCTCCAACAGTTACTTCGCCGTTGAAACGTCCTTGAGTTGTATCATATTTAAGCAAGTGAACCAACATATTTGGATCTGTTAAGTCGTTTACTGCTACAACTTCTAAACCTTCTACTTCGTTAATACGACGGAATGCTAAACGTCCAATACGTCCAAAACCGTTAATTGCTACTTTTACTGACATAATACGATTTCCTCCTGTGAAAATCAAAATTTTTTATTTTAAATCTTAATCAACGTAAGTCAACTAAGTCTTAAATACATTATAGTGGTGAACGGATTATAGGTTAGCCATATAATCTAACGTTCTTACCATGTTACCAGTGAAACCATATTCATTGTCGTACCAAGCGACAGTTTTAACAAGTTGTCCTGATTCGCCTTCGATGATTTTTGTTTGCGTTGCATCGAATACGGATCCTGCAGGAATACCGATAATGTCAGAGGAAACAATCTCGTCTTCATTATATAGATAAGCATCTGAAGCATAACCTTTCATAGCTTCATTGACCTGATCAACTGTTACTTCTTTATTTAAAACAGAGTATAATTCAACCATAGAACCTGTTACTACTGGAATTCTTACAGCTGTACCATCGACTTTTCCGTCTACTTCAGGAATAACTTTCCCTACTGCTTTAGCAGCACCTGTTGAAGCGGGAATAGCATTTTGAGCGCCGGCACGACTTTTACGTCCACCTGGTGCATCTTGTAATGTCTGAGTTGATGTATATGCATGTACTGTACTCATCAATCCATGATCAAGACCAAATTCTTTATTCAATACGTTGACCATAGGTGCTAAACAGTTTGTTGTACATGAAGCTGCAGAAACGATTTTGTCGTCTGCTTCAACTGATTCGTGGTTTACTCCGAATACGATTGTTTTAAGATCACCTTTAGCTGGTGCTGAAATCAACACGCGCTTAGCTCCAGCATCAATATGTGCTTGAGATTTTTCTGGTGATGTGTAGAAACCTGTACATTCCAAGACGATATCAATCCCTAGGTCTCCCCATGGTAACTGGCTAGCATCTTTCTCAGCATAAGCCTTAATGTCTTTACCTGCTACAGTTATTGCATCTTCCTTTGCCTCAACTTCATGAGGGAATCTGCCTTGTGCAGTGTCATACTTCAGTAAATACGCTAGATCGTTATTATCCGTTAAGTCGTTGATTGCTACAACTTCTAATCCTGTATCTGCCTCTAAAATGCGACGAAGAGCTAAGCGTCCAATACGTCCGAATCCGTTAATTGCTACTTTCTTTGCCATTAATGATTTCCTCCTTGGAATTTTTATTTCTAATTTTTTAAAGGGGTATCCCCGTTTAAAATCTGACTAGCGGCTGCCTCATCCGTCACTAACCATGTGTGCGGAGGGACAGTTTTAACATATGCTTCAATTGCTTCGGCCTTGTGGCGGCCACCAGCTACTGCAACAAGATGTGGAATCCGATCCATTTGACTCGATTGCAAGCCAATACGAGAGAGTTTGTAAACAATCTCTCCTTGTGGATTAACGAATTCTCCAAATGCTTCTGCTACAGCATTCTGATTTTTTAACAGTTTAAGCGTTTCTTTCTTCATGCCTCTTCTTTCGGCCATTTCGAAAGCACTACCTATACTGTACAAGACTAACGAAGCATTTTCAACTAATTGAAGTGTTTCTTTAATTTCAGGCTCTTCTGAAAGCAACGAGTACGTATCTGAGCGAACATGTTCTGGCGCATATAATGCTCTACTTTTTCCGCCAGACTTACGAGCCATTGTTTCAGCGATGACATTCGCCTGAATATCGACTGACTCTCCAAGTCCACCACGCGCAGGAACATAAAGTAATTGCCTCGCTTCGCCGAATTTTTCATCCATTGCATGAGCAACTTCTACCATAGTGGTACCGCCCATAACAGCAATGACATTCTTTCCTTCAGGAAGTAAAAAATCCAATGCTTTGACAGCTGCATGTCCAATATCTTCTAATATGAAAGAGTCCTTATCAGAATCACCTGGAACAATTACGCAGTGGCTGATTTTCAATCGATTGGCCAAGCGTGTTTCTTGGTCTTTTGTTTTTATATGTTGACCCATCAGTCGTTCAAGCTGTCTGAATGTTTCAATTCCTAAAGGTGTACATTCCATTCCAGCAGAAGAGATTTGAATCAAACTTTGCTTTCGCAAAATATCTACTTCGCTTCTCAAAACACGTTCAGTAAACCCTAATCTTCCAGCAAGAGATCGTCTTCCAATCGGACTAGATTTTTGAATTTGCTTTAGAATGTGATACCGTCTTTTTAGCGTTTCAAACATATCTGGAGCAACTTTTTCAATAACTGATAGCATTTTAGACCCTCTCTCTCAACTGCTTATGCACTCATTCTCTTGAGAATACCTTCTCGATCGAAAGCACAAATGTTCACAGCGAAAAGTGCCAGCGCCTAAATTGCATAAGGATATAACACTTTTACGTCTTACTAGTAAAAGAATTTATCTACTTACGATCTCATAAACACTTCTTAATTGATTGCATAGTAATTGTACCAATAAGCGGGGCACTTTTCAACCCATACAACCAAATTAGAGGGACGCAAATCGACCAACCTTGATATAATCGTCCGCCATCATTTTTATCTATTTAATTTGTCTTCAATTAGCTCTTTTAATGCCTCATTAGAAATGTGTTCATCGAAAATATTGTCATCAATAAATACTGAAGGCACTAGCTTAACATTTGCTCGTTCAGCTTCTTCAATAACTTCTTTTGCCACTTCTTCATTACTTTGTTTGCTTAATTGTCTTTTATCAGCAGCATATGCCACGATATCTTCTTCTTCTAAATTTCCCCATTCATCTTGATGTGCTAAAAAGTAACTGATGTCTTCTTTTGTTTTTTCAGGGTTTGAGTAATCAAGGTGATGGTGGATCACGTTCCCTCTTTTAAGACTTGGTTTTTCTTTGTCAAAGAGCTTAACGATTCTCTCGACTTTTCCTTCAGCTACATACTTATCTAATAAAGATGCGGATTGTTCCCACCATTGTCGACAAAATGGGCATCTTAAATTCATAAATTCTACGATTTTAACGGGTGCATCTTTAGATCCAATCCTAATGCCGTTGTCTGTCGTGACCGCTGAAGCTTTGATGTTCGTTGTATCCAATCTATCATCTTCCCTTCTTTGATCTTACTTGCTTATTATAACGCTAGAAACAATGTAAAACCAGTCAGACGGTTATTGATTTCCTGTATAAAAAGAGCGCCTTCATCTTTTTCAAACAGCTACTTCTTTGATTCTTTTAAACAATACTGCATTAAAAAAAGAGACATTCTGCAATGAGAATGCCTCTTTTGAATAAAATGATTGATTATTTATTTAAATCAGCTGAGCTGTCCATGATTTCGTCTACTAAACCATAAGCTTTTGCTTCTTCTGCCATCATGAAGTTATCACGATCTGTATCTCTTTCGATTACTTCTAAAGGTTGTCCAGTACGTTCAACCAAGATGTTGTTTAATCTTTCACGCGTTCTCAAGATGTGTTTCGCTGCAATTTCAATTTCAGTTGCTTGACCTTGAGCGCCACCTAGTGGTTGGTGAATCATGACTTCAGCATTAGGAAGTGCAAAACGTTTGCCTTTTTCACCAGCTGCAAGTAAGAAACTACCCATAGATGCTGCCAAACCAATCGCGATCGTTTGAACATCAGACTTAATGAAGTTCATCGTATCGTAGATTGCTAATCCTGCAGTCACACTACCACCTGGAGAATTGATATAAAGATAAATATCTTTTTCTGGATCTTGTGCGTCCAAGAATAATAACTGAGCGATCACAGAGTTCGCTACTTGATCATCAATTGGCCCGCCAAGCATAATAATGCGGTCTTTCAATAAACGAGAATAAATATCGTAAGCACGTTCACCACGTGGTGATTGTTCAATAACTGTTGGTACTAAATTCATTTGTATTGTCCTCCTTAAGTTCACTCAAACTGTATGTTAACATACCTTGATTTATGAAGCTAAGAATATTGTACTCCAAAGGTCAATAAAGGTCAAATAGTAAGTTTGCTCTTTTACTTTCAACCCCTTCTGATCTAGTTTCCCATCAATCTAATAACTTAAATTCGGCCGAATAGATAGCTTATCATACAGCATGGCTTTATCTTGGACTTGTCA
Source organism: Marinilactibacillus kalidii (assembly GCF_017599325.1). Lineage (GTDB taxonomy): Bacteria > Bacillota > Bacilli > Lactobacillales > Carnobacteriaceae_A > Marinilactibacillus > Marinilactibacillus kalidii. The sequence continues at coordinate 11,182 of NZ_JAGFVM010000029.1, forward strand.
CTTTAGAAAGCTTAAACTAAAGTTGAATAATTCTTTGATTTACCTACGTCTTAAATTGAAGGAGGTAAACAGATTATGGTCAATAAAATAGAAGATCCCAACACAAAGTTTGAAGATGAAGAACAGAAAAAAAAGGCAGAAGGTAATTATGGCGCTGCTATCGGGGTCGGCGTTGCTGTTGGTGCTGCGTTCGGTATACTGTTAGACAATTTAGCACTTGGAATAGCAATCGGACTTGCACTTGGTGCTGGTCTAGGTGGTTTCGCTTTTTCCAAATCCAATAAAAAAGATTAAAAAGAACCTTGTCTACTAAGCAATCGTAGACAAGGTTTCCTTTCGTTTTTAAGTTTATTTACTCAATCACCTTAATTGATCGGCTGTTTTGAATGGATCCATTCCAATTAGTTTATTACCCAGTACGTTATCAATACTCTCATGGTCTACATAAGGATGAATTTCTTTCAACAGTTCCAACGTTTTTTTGGCGCCTTGATCCATCGAATGTGCACCCGAAATTAATAGAATATCATTCGGTGTAAGTTGCTCTACACCTAATCTCAATGAATCTTCTAACTCCTCAAAAAACGTGACATTTATTTTTTGATCATCCATAACTTTCAAGAAAGCTTCGAATTCTTCCTCTGTTACTCTATCTTTTTCTTCCACATGTGCAGTCGCTTTAGTCAAAATAATCTCTTCGACTTTCATCTTATGGAATTTCGCTGCTAAAGACTCTGCAATTTCTGTGCTATGTTCTGCACCATTGCTTCCCCTAATCGCATGCACGATATGAAGCGCATCGTAGTCTAAATGACTGATCGTTTCCATACATGAATCGATATTATTTTGATTCAGTAAAAGGTCATCAATGACTTTAAATTCTTCATCGTAAAGCATTTGGAATCTTCTTTCTACTCCTCGGAAATTTTTAATACCTTGTTGAACATCTTCCAAGGGAATATCATTCACTAGTCCCGTTACCAACGCAGTCAATGCATTGTATATAGAGTGACGGCCTGGGACTGACATTTCAATTTCAAGTTCCATTTTATCTATCTGTTTTCCGCTTAAGGTTTTGAAAGGTTTTTGAATCGTTACTGTGAATGCAGGCATGCCCTGATTAAATTCGATGCCTGATACCGTGATTGTTCCAGTCTGATTTTCAATACCAAATGTTACCACTTGTGCTTCAGTTTCGTTTTCTAATGGAACGAGCAGTGGCTCATCAATGTTTAATATAGCTGTACTTCTTGGTGAAGCATTTCTGATAAGCATCGCTTTTGCGTCAAAGTATGCATCAAATGATTCGTGTAATCGAATATGCTCTGGGCTAATATTCATAAAGGCAACAACGTCGAAGTCAGTTCCGGCTACACGTTTTAATTCTAAGGCTGAAGAAGAAACCTCCATTGAAACATGTGAAATATTGTGATCTCTCATTTTTGCAAAATGTTGCTGTAGATCATAAGATTCCGGTGTTGTTAGTCTACTCATCTCGATCTCATTATCGATTTTCACAAGAATCGTCCCGATAAGACCCGATTTCAGCTTGTACGCTTTAAATATCTCTTCCGTCATGTATGTAATCGTTGTTTTACCGTTCGTTGCAGTAATCCCGAATATACTCATGGCTTTTGATGGCTCTCCAAAGAACGTACTAGACAAAATCGCTAATGCTTCTCGACTATCTGAAACTTTGAACTGAGGAATATCAATTTCTTCTATAAAATGTTCAACAATGATTGCAGATGCGCCTTTTTGTGTTGCATGTTTTGCATATTGATGGCCATCTGTCTGTTGTCCTTTGATGCAGACAAATAAGGTGCCCGGCTCCACTTTTTTAGAATGGTAAGCAATATTATTGATCATTATTTGATCAACAGTCTCTTCTTGCTTATCAAGACGGCTATCGTCAATCTCTGCCGATTTCAGTAAGTCTTTTAATTTCATGATGATCTTGACTCCTCCAGTGAGCGTGTACAATTTCTGATAAGCAACAGTCAATAGACATAAAATACCTATTAGTAACATTTATTCTACTATTTTTCCTGTTATATGTCATATCATTTGCTCATGGATGACGTTCAAAGAAGAATATTTATAGATAGAAGCTAATCAAATTATTTTCTCTATTTATTTGAGCGCAATGTCTTTGCCTATCGTCGGCATACCCTTTTGTGCCCCAGGTTTTTGGATAGACAATGCGGCTGCTTCATTAGCGAACTGTATACTTTTCTCTATCGAATGACCGCTTGTAATCGCCACTGCTAGTGCACCATTAAAGGTATCTCCTGCCCCGGTTGTATCGACCACTCTTTCAACTTTACTTGCTGGTACAGTGACGACCTTGTTTCCATCATGAAAGACAGCCCCTTTTGATCCTAACGTGACGATCAATTTATTTGGATAGCTTTCAAGGACATTTTGAAGTGATCGTTCTGGAAACAGTGTCTTGAATTCAGTCTCATTAGGCGTAAGAAAAGCCAGCTGATCTATCCAGCGCTTTTTTAACGGTCTCGCAGGTGCAGGATTGTATAATAGCAGTATGTTGTAATCAGCACTAAGCTGCATCAATTTTTTAACCGTGGCTTCTGGAATTTCATTCTGAACAAGAATCATTTCACTCATTTTCAAGCGATTCAGTACTTCTTTATTTTCGCTCCATACATCTGGCGTATAAGTATCATTGGCACCTGCAACATAAATAATGGCATTGTCTCCATCAACAACGGTGATAATAGCCGACCCTGAAGGAGCGTCTTCAATCAGCTGAACGGCTTGGGTATCAATATGGTTTTTATTTAAGTTCTCTATCAATTTCTGACCAAAGCTATCTTTTCCTACTGCACCAAGCATCGTGACTTCCGCGCCAAGTCTTGCAGCAGCAATCGCTTGGTTCGCCCCTTTTCCACCAAAATTCGTTTGGAATGATTCACCTTGAATCGTTTCTCCAATTTCTGGGGTGCGTGTTGTTTTTACGACAAAGTCTGTTGAAATACTGCCGACAACAGTAATTTTAGGATTCATTTAATCTCTTCCTTTCTAATTCAATAACCTTAGAGCGATAACTGTTAGTACAATTTGGTGTAAAGGATAATACCAATAGAAAAAGTATCTTGGTAATTTAGGTAATTTGATTGATTTGTTTTGGATAAATAAAGGCAGCGCACATAGCGCATACATTTGAATCGTCACTCCAATGATAAATTGAGTGATTACGGCAGCCACTGTACCTTGAATGAGGTTCTTTTCTTTGATCCAATAGATACTCCACCCAAATAAAAATCCATAGATGCCATATTCCAAAGGAATACTCAGCAGTAAAAATAGTGGGAAAAATGGTTTATATCGTAAGGACAAGGATAATGTGGCTAGTAAAAATACAACGTTTAATGTATTTGGGGTAATCGGCATCGATATAATCCCTAGTAGTAACAACCTGATAATGTATTTTTTATAATCTTTCGTTCTGATTGTGCCTTCTACTGTACTATAGAGAAAACATGGAAAGGCTATGCGACCGATGATTCTCATCCAGATAAATTGAGGAAATAAAAAATAGCCGGCATGATCTATGGTCATCGTGATGATACCGATCCACTTAATCATGTTCAGTTTGTGGTCAAATGTCTTTTGCATAATCAAGTCCCTTCTAGTTGATGGCTCCTTCTTTCTATACAAGCCCATCTATACAACGTTTAAAGTTTTCTTTATTATATCAGTTTTTTCAGTTCATCTGTTTTAAATTAAAGAAGTGGCTGGCATATTAATAAGTTTTCGGCCTTTTTTGGTCAGGTTCTAAACTGTTTGATAAATGCGTATGAAGTCTGTGGACCGTTGAAGTAGTTCGCTCATGCTTCGGGGCGGGGGATTGCGTTCGACTCCGATGATAATTGAACCTAGTTTCGAACATATCCAGCGTTTGCGTCCAATTTGACAATAATCAAACCTGTTTTCGTACGCATCATTCAATTGTACTAGATTCATGCGTATGAGTAGATGTTTTTTTAATGTATCTACTATATGAATAGCATTAAACAAGAGAAGTCACTGAGAGAATTCTACAAGTACAATTCTCTCAGTGGCTTCTCTATCGTTAAAGGCTGTGCGGACCTTACGTTCTAGTCTCTTTTCGATTCGTTATTAGACATTCCTGAAATTAGCTGCACTATCATCAAAAATCATGCCCACTCCTACCATATGGCCTTGACTAGCTGAAACAATCAATTGAGATGGCCCAGTGATTTCTCCAGCCGCATAGATACCGGCTACGTTTGTTCGTCCCATACCGTCTGTTTTGACAAATCCGTTGTCGCCTGTCTCAATCCCTAATTGCTGAATGAGTGGAAAAGTTTGATCAATAGTGGGTGTACAAAAACCGCCCGTTCTGTTCAACTTTTCTCCGTCTTCGAAAATGACTTGTTTCAATTGCCCTTTTTCGCCTTCTAATTTGGCAATCCCTTTTTCGATCAATTTGATGCCATTAATCATTAACTCTTTTTTCTGTTCATCAGTAAAGATTTTTTTCCCATCTGTCACAACCACTAAGTCATCTGCCCAATTTTTAAGTAAGGCAGGAATGTGTGTACCTTCTTTTGTATCAATAATGAAAACAAGTGATTCATCTTTCATTTCCCAGCCATCACAAAATGGACAACTAAACAAACTCTGTCCATAATAGTTTTCAATTCCTTCAATCGTAGGTAGGGTTTCTTTAAACCCTGTTGTAATAACTACTTTTCTCGCATAGATTTTTTTAGCTCCGAGTGTTTCAACTTCAAAAGTATAATCATCCTCTTGCTTCACAGACACCACTTTATCGTTCATTGTCGTAATTCCAGTATAGCGAGCTAGATCTCTTCTCCCTTTTTCTCGAAATTGTTCTGGCGTGACGCCATCTCTTGTTAGAAAAGCATGAGAAGCTTTAGTTACTTTGTTTCGTGGCTTCTCCTCATCAATCAGTACAACTTCTTTTTTACCTCTACCTGCTACGAGAGCAGCAGCCATTCCTGCAGGGCCACCGCCTATAATGACAACATCAATCATTTTTCTCCTCCTACAAACTCTATTAAAGACCTTTAATATCTGTAATTAAATCAAAAATTAGCTGATCACTAATTTTCTTTATTCATCCGCTCTAACAAGTCCGCTATAGTTCGGTTGTTTAGTTCTTCTTTCATCTTATCTTCCACTTCTGCCATCGTCTGTTCAATCAAACAGGTACGATTCCATTTTCTATCATGTGACATTGTACAATTCAGCAATGACTCATATCCTTCGGTCGCCTGAATAATATCTAAGAAAGAACAGTCCTCTGGTGATTGCATCAATCGATAGCCACCTTTGACTCCCGGTGAAGATTCAATCAGTCCTGCTTTGGATAATTTTGTTAAAATTTTAGACAGATAAGTTGGTGAAAGCTTTTGTCGACTCGCTAATTCTTCCACCCCAATCGCTTCATCAGTTGATTCCATCGCTAGATGAAGCATGGAGTGTAGCGCATAATTTGTTGCTTTAGAAAATTTCATGATCAGCTTCCTTTAATTACAGATTCGTTTTGTCTTTAATTGACTATACTTGGTCTAGCTTGAATAGTCAATCATTCAAAAACTTATTTTTAAAGTAAGCCATTTAATTTCACTGTAAGCGTGGTGCCTTGCGGTGATGCGTCGCTTGTTCAAAGGCGTAGGCGCATTCCAATAATACTGGCTCTGCAAAAGCCCCTCCAGAGAAAGTGATCCCTACTGGTTCGCCTGATGGTGTGTAACCGGCTGGTACCGTGATGGATGGATAGCCTGCTTTAGCTGGTATCATTGCTCCAGCATTATTCGGTGTAACGATTGCATCTAATTGTTCATTTTGAAGTACCGCGTCGATACCTTTTTCACGAGCATTTTCCTGGTCAAAGATCAAACTATTTAAATAAGCTGGCTCTGTTAATTGACCGCTAGTTGCAGCTGCTTGGTAAAATAGTGATTGTCCATATTTTAATGCTCTTGTGCCTAGCGCTCGATTGCCTTTAATCAAGTCATCTAACGTGTTTAAACCAAGCGTTGGTTCAACTGTTTTTAAATAAGATTCTATTGCAGATTTGAACTCATAGACCATGAGATCGATCGTCCAAGATTCCTCCGCTGTCGGCACGTTGACGTTTTCGATCACTTCTGCACCAGATTCTTTTAGTACGTCTATCGCTTGATTGATGAGCTGTTGTTTATCTTGATCGACATAATCGAAAAATGGCTCCCGTGCGATTCCGATTCTCTTTCCTTTCAATCCATCTTTTAATAGGTGGTCTGTAAAGATTGTTTTTAACAATGGATTGGTACTCGTAATCGCGTCTTTATCATCTTTGCCTTGTAAGACAGATAACAATATCGCTGCATCTTCAACCGTTCTTGTCATTGGTCCCGCTGTATCTTGTGTGAATGAAATGGGGATGATACCACTTCGACTAATGAGCCCAACAGTTGGTTTGATTCCTACTAGTGAATTTTGGCTAGCTGGACTTAAAATTGATCCCGACGTTTCTGTACCAATTCCTGCTACTACAAGATTGGCCGCAACCGCAGCGCCAGTTCCTGCACTTGGTCCACCAACGATAAAGTCTTTTCCATATGGATTGAGTGTTTGACCACCACGAGAACTGTATCCTGTTGGCATGTCGTCCGCGATGAAATTTGCCCACTCTGTCATATTTGCTTTACCTAAAATAATCGCACCGGCTTCTTTCAATTGTTTTGCTACAAAAGCGTCTTCTTGCGCTACGTGATCCTTTAGTAACAGTGATCCCGCGGATGTATGCAGTTTGTCGTTAGTATCGATATTATCTTTAAGGATGACTGGAATCCCGTGTAATATCCCTCTTTTTTTACCAGCTTGCCTTTCTGTGTCTAGTTGATCGGCTAAGTGCAAGGCGTCAGGATTCAACTCTAATAGACTGTTCAATGTAGGTCCCGAAGAATCGATCGTTGCTATTCGTTCGAAATAAGTGAGGACAATTTGTCTAGAGGTTACTTCTCCTGCTTCTAATAACGCATTTAATTCATTGATTGTTTTTTCTGAAATCCAATTGGTTCGTTCATTCATGCTCATTTCTCCTCACACATTCTTAGTCGTTATCTAGATAAAATAGTTATTATAAAAAGTATTCATCATTATAGAAGCTTATTAATTTCTCCCATGTTACTTATCTCTTTATTTTAGTTAATGACACATATCTACACAATAGAAATCCCTTTAAACTAAACCTATAGGAAATAAAGAGCGCTAACTGAAAGTCAGTCAACGCTCTTCACTACTGTTTTATTCTAATTAATCGTTGCTAACATCTTCTCCGTTTGTTGCGATGACTTTTTTATACCAGTCAAATGATTTTTTCTTCGTACGCTTCAGTGTTCCATTACCTTCGTTATCGCGGTCAACGTAGATGAAGCCGTAACGTTTTTTCATTTCACCTGTTCCAGCACTTACAAGGTCAATACAGCCCCAAGAAGTGTAACCCATTAGGTCGATACCATCTAATTCAACAGCATCTTTCATTGCTTTGATGTGTTCAGCCATGTAAGAGATTCTGTAATCATCTGCTACATATCCATTTTCATCTGGCTCATCAACAGCACCTAGTCCGTTTTCTACTATAAATAATGGTTTTTGGTAACGATCATAGATATCGTTCATTGTAATACGAAGTCCAAGTGGATCGATTTGCCATCCCCATTCACTTGCATCCAAGTATGGGTTTTTGATTGATGCAAAGATATTTCCAGCAGTTTTTTCGTTCACTTTTGGATCTCCAGAAGCTACACGTGAAGAGTAGTAAGAGAACGAAATAAAGTCTACCGTATTTTCCATTAGTAGTTCTTTATCGCCTTCTTCAAAGGGAATCTCGATGCCTTCACGTTCTAATTCTTTGATGGCATACGCAGGATATTGTCCACGTGATTGTACATCGATAAAGAAGTAGTTTTCGTGATCTTCTTGTTGTGCCGCAAATACGTCTTGAGGATTTGGTGTATTCGGATAGTATTTACCAGCAGCTAACATACAACCAACTTGGTTGTTAGGATCTACTTCATGTGCAATTTTTGTTGCAAGCGCGCTTGCGACTAACTCGTGGTGTGCTGCTTGATATTTTACTTGTTTTTGGTTTTCGCCTTCTTCAAAGGCTAATCCAGCACCCATGAATGGTGCGTGTAGAATCATGTTGATTTCATTGAATGTCAACCAATATTTTACAAGTCCTTTATAACGTGAGAAAATCGCACGACAAAGGTTCTCATAAAATCCAACCATCTTACGGTTACGCCAGCCACCATACTCTTTGATCAAGTGCATTGGGCAATCAAAATGAGTAATCGTTACTAATGGTTCGATACCATATTTGTGGCATTCTTTAAATAAGTCTTCGTAGAATTTCAAACCTGCTTCGTTTGGTTCAGTTTCGTCACCATTCGGGAAAATACGAGTCCATGCGATTGAAAGACGGTAGGTTTTGAAGCCCATTTCTCCAAACAACGCAATATCTTCTTTAAAACGATTGTAGTGATCGATTGCGCCTTTTGCTGGATAGAAATGTTCATCGTCAAAATCTAAGTGTTTAACTTGTCCAGTGATGATTGGTCCGCGGTCTTCTCCAACCGGTACAACATCGACGTTCGCTAATCCACGCCCGTCTTGATCGTATCCACCTTCAAGCTGATTGGCCGCAGTAGCGCCGCCCCATAAAAAGTCTTTTCTAAATCCCATTATTTATTTTCCTCCTTGAGTTTCTTGAATTCGTTATCATTTGTTTCTATTTATTATTGTAAAGAATGTAATCCATTACATACAAGCACTTTTAAGTAAAATTTTTGTAAGTTATCAAACTTCATAACGCTTTTCTCTCAATCAGCCTATAACAACACTTCTTGAACTTTAATCCACTACCACATAAACATCGATCATTTCTTTCAGGCATTGGGTAGACGCTATTCAGATAATGCATCAATTGCTCTTGTTTGATTCTATCCGCAATGCTTTGCATGCCTTCATCTGCATAAGCGTAAATCATTTTATAGGCTTCACAGAAATACTCCGTTTCCTGAGGATTTTCGCGGTTCCTATTCCGCACACATCCACCATTACATAAATCAAGAAATGGACAATCTACACACTTTTCTGAAATAACAGGTTTTTGCTGAACAAATTCTTGTAAAATGGGATTTTGAAGAATCTCTTCAAGTGAATCTTCACCTACGTTTCCTAATTTATAATCATCTTGTATGTAGAAATCACATGGATAGGCATCTCCGTTTTGCTCTAGCACCAACATGGTCGGACAATATTTCCTGTGCTGACATAATTCAGGTGTTTGATGTAGATACACGGCTAACATGTTATCGAAAAAGCGAATAGAAGTATCTGGCTTGCCATCGTTATACCAAATATCAAAAGCTTCGCACAAAAATTGTCCATATTCCTGTGCTGTAATGTGAAATTGTGGTTGTTGATCTGCTTCTTGAGAAAGAAAATCCATACATGGAATGAATTGTATAAAATCCATATTTTGCTCTTTATAAAACGCCATCAACTCTTTCGCTTTGTGTACGTTATCTTCATGAATAACGGTTATAACGTTGAAATCTACTGATTCATTTCTTAAATGTTGCACGCCACGCATGACTGCATCATAACTACCTCTACCATTACTTCTTACCCGTCTTTTGTCATGAATAGCTTTTGGTCCATCCAAGCTTATGCCTACTAAAAAGTTATTTTCTTTGAAAAATTGAGCCCAAAACTTATTGATCAATGTACCATTTGTTTGTATCGCATTGGTAATTTTTTTATTTCTTGTAGAATATTTCTTTTGTAAGGCGATGATTTTTTTAAAGAACGTTATACCTGCCATTAGCGGTTCCCCACCTTGCCAGACAAATGGAACAATGCCCCTTTTCAGCGTAGTGTATTCCTTAATAAACTTCTCTAATACTTCTTCGTCAATTCGCTCAAATCTACCTGGCATTCCTGAGCAGCGACTATAGTAACAATAATCACAAGCTAGATTACATGCTTCAGAGACTGTTTTCCACATGACACCATCAATCACAGGTTCATTTTTCGTTAACATCTATATTATTTCCTCCTACAATTTTTCTCAGTTATGTTTATTTTATCAGTTTGAATCGATTAATCCTATATCTTTGTGATTTTATTATCAATATAGTTATTCAATCAAAATATGTACGAAATAATAATTATTTTACTTAACATAGATTGCCTCTATATAATATGGTACAGTTACGGGTAGCTTAATGATCAAGTAGGAGGAACAAACATGACGCACTACGATGTACTCGTCGTTGGAGGCGGGACAAGCGGTATGATGGCTGCCATCTCAGCCGCAGAATCCGGCGCCAAAGTCGCTGTCGTTGAAAAGAATAAATTACTCGGTAGAAAATTGCTTGTAACGGGGAACGGTCGTTGTAATGTAACGAATAACCGTGACAAAGAAGAAATCATTACCCATATTCCTGGTAATGGACGCTTTTTATATAGCGCATTCTATCAATACGATAATTATGATATTATGAAATTTTTCCGGTCAAACGGTATTGCTTTAAAAGAAGAAGATCATGGAAGAATGTTTCCGACAACGGATAAGTCCAGAACCATTGTCGATGCGCTCAAACGTATTATGGAAGAACAGAAAATTGAAGTCTTCCTCAATGCGCCTGTAGAGACTGTCTTATATGAAGATGGAAAAGCACAAGGGGTATTATTGAAAGATGGTCGTACGCTTTTATCTAAAAGTGTCATCTTGTCTACTGGCGGTCGTGCCATGCCAAAAACCGGTTCAACCGGAGATGGTTACCAATGGGCTAAAAAAGCTGGACATACGTTAAAACCTTTATATCCTACCGAAGTACCTATCACGTCAAATGAACCTTTTATAGAAGAAAGAGTTCTTCAAGGTCTTGCTTTGAGAGATGCAGATATGAGTGTTTTGAATAAAAAAGGGAAAGCTGCGATTTCTCATCGTATGGATATGATCTTTACGCATTTTGGTATATCTGGTCCTGCAGTCCTTCGTTGTTCCATGTTCGTACATCAAGTGATGAAACGCGATAAAACAGACTACGCTACCATCAAAATCGATGCGTTACCGGATCAATCTGTCGGTGAATTAAAGCAAGACATGGCTAAATTGATCAAAGACGCCGGAGATAAAAGCATCAAAAACTCACTCAAAGGACTTGTTCCTGAGCGGTATCTCTTGTTTGGATTGGAAAGGCTGCAAATTGAAGATAGCATGCCTTTGAAACAGTTGAATCCAGCGCAAATCGATGCTATCATCACCTTCTTCAAAGATTTCCAGTTCACAGTAAATGGCTCTCTTCCGATAGAGAAAGCTTTTGTTACGGGTGGCGGGGTCGATACAAAAGAAGTCAATCCAAAAACACTTGAAAGTAAAAAAATGGCGAATCTTTACTTTACTGGAGAGATTCTCGATTATAATGGCTACACAGGTGGTTACAACATCACTGGTGCCTTTATTACCGGTCGCGTTGCTGGTATGCATGCTGCGCAATCAACGATGGCAATGGTTTAATAAACTTAAAAAAATAGTAGTCCTGTAGAGAAAGTCTTCTACTGGACTACTATTTTTGGCTCTGTGTCAACTGGTGTTGGTAACATTAGTTACCCTTAAGAAGATCTATCGGTTTCATTCGATAGGTCTTCTTTTTTTAGGTTTCATT
>NZ_JAGFVM010000030.1 GCF_017599325.1 Marinilactibacillus kalidii
TAAAATCAAAGTGTTGAATCGCGTAGCCTACGGCTATAAGAACTTTATTCATTACAAAAACAGGATCATTCTTCACTTCAATCTAAAAACAGCACAAAGGAATCATAAACAAAAAGAAAGAGAACATAAAGCTGCCTAACCAGCGAAATGTTCTCTCCTAAAAATATAGACTATTATTCTTTACCAACGTTGCTTGACGTAGAACCTTTTCATCTTACTATTCTTTCTTGTCAGTTTCTTCTACGGTTGTATCTAGTGTTACGATATCGTTTATTCTATAATCTACGGGTTCACCATCGCTTGTCTCATCTAATAAGAAAGAACCATTATTATAACGGTCACTTACTTTGTAAGCTTTGGGAATTATCTCAAATGTTTTTTGTTTATCTGTAATGACTGTGATCGACTCGCTAGCGTCATTAGCATCAATCATTAAGTTCACGCGATGTGGATTTTTCTTTAACTCTTTAAGTACATGTAATCCACGTTTTGCTCTTGAAATAGGATCAAAATCCAATAAATTCATTTTCTTCACTGCACCACGCTGTGTAAGCAATAATACATTGTGTTTCTGCTCTTTTTTGAAGACAGTACCGGAAACAATATAATCTTCTTTTTTCAGATCCATTGATTTAACACCGACAGCATTGGCACCGACAACTGAAACTTCATCCAGCGCATATCTTAATCCGAAACCTAAGTTTGTTACTAAAAATACATCTCTAGGTTCTGGATCAGCAATATAATAGACAGCTAATAGTCGATCAGAGTCGGATTTTAACTTGATGGCGTTTGCTGCTCTTGATCGGTAGGTTCGCTTCGCTTCGAATTCGTTGGCTGTTGTTTGCTTGATATAGCCTTCTCGTGTAATCAATACAAATTTATGTGCTTCATTGAACTCCGTCATGTTATAAACAGCCAGAATCTTTTCATCTTGACTCAATGCAATCGATTGAGAGATATGGTGGCCAAGATCTTTCCATCGGACATCAGGCAATTCGTGTATTGGTCGATTGATGACATTTCCTTTTGTCGTAAACATAACAATTTGCTGTAGTGTAGTCATTTTCTCAGCAAAAACAGGATAATCCCCTTCTCTTAACCCAATTTCAGAAGGTTCTGAAGCGCCGTAAGAACGCAAGCTCGTGCGTTTCAAGTACCCTTCTTTTGTTACCGATACGATAACATCCTCTTCAGCAATGAGTACTTCTGTATCTACTGTTAACTCTTCTATTTTCTCTTCAATACTTGTCATGCGTTCAGTCTTGTATGCCTTTTGTGTATCTTTTAATTCTTTTTTCATTACTGCATGCAATTTTGTTTCACTATTTAGGATTTCTTGGTATTGCTTGATTCTACTTTGAAGTTCAGCTTCTTCTTTTTGTAGTTGTGTAATATCCGTGTTGGTTAAGCGGTATAATTGCAAACTAACGATTGCTTCAGCTTGCGCTTCACTAAAATCAAATTTTGAAATTAGGTTATTTTTTGCATCGGATTTATTTAAACTACTTCGAATTTCTTGAATCACTTCATCCAGAATAGAAATAGCTTTGATTAGTCCTACAACAATATGCTCACGTTTTTGATCCTTGCGTAATAAAAACTGTGTACGTTTAAGTATAACTGTACGTTTGTGGGCTAAATAAGCGTTTAATATCTGTTTTAATCCAACTTGTTGCGGTCTTCTCTCATCTATCGCAACCATATTCAAATTATATGAAATTTGAAGGTCTGTATTTTTAAAGAAGTACGTTAAGATACCTTCTGCATTTGTTTCTTTTTTCAATTCAACAACGATTCTTAAACCTGTACGATCTGACTCGTCTCGAACATCAGCAATCCCTTCAATCTTACGATTGATTCTGATTTCGTCCATTTTTCTAACAAGGTTTGCTTTGTTGATTTCATAAGGAATTTCAGAAATAACGATTTGCTGTTTTCCACCACGAAGTGTTTCGATCTCCGTTTTAGATCGGACAACAATTTTGCCTTTTCCAGTTTCATAAGCAGCCCTTAATCCAGCTACACCTTGAATGATCCCACCAGTTGGAAAATCAGGTCCTTTGATATATGTCATCAGATCTTTTGTCGTTGCGTTTGGTTTTGAGATCAAATGTACAGCTGCATCAATCACTTCTCCGACATTATGAGGTGGAATATCTGTTGCATAACCAGCCGAAATACCTGTTGCACCATTTACCAAAAGGTTAGGGAAACTAGCTGGAAGCACAGTTGGTTCGTGCGTTGTATCATCAAAGTTCAATACAAACTCGACAGTCTCTTTATCAATGTCCGTCAACAACTCATTCGCTATTTTAGATAGTCTTGCTTCCGTATAACGCATGGCTGCCGGTGGATCGCCGTCCATACTTCCGTTATTCCCATGCATTTCAATCAAGGGTGCGCGCATTTTCCAGTATTGGCTTAAACGGACCATTGCGTCGTAAACACTACTATCTCCGTGGGGATGGAAGTTACCAATAACATTACCGACCGTTTTAGCAGATTTTCTAAAGCCTTTATCGTTGGTATTGCCTTCTGAAAACATTGCGTACAGGATTCTCCGTTGTACCGGCTTTAGTCCATCTCTAATGTCAGGTAGTGCACGCTCTTGGATGATGTATTTACTATAACGCCCAAAACGATCTCCCATGACATCTTCTAATGTCAATTCTTGAATTTCAATTCTCTCTTCTGACATTCAGTTATTCAAACCTTTCTTGCTGTTAAGAGTTCAATTCATTCTCTTCCAGTACTGTATTTGATTCTAGAATACTACCATCTTCTTCTAGAGAAAATTCAACATTTTCTTCAATCCATTTTCTTCTCGGGTCTACTTTATTCCCCATTAAAACAGATACACGACGCTCAGCTTGTGCAAGATCATCTAGTGTTACACGTATCAGCGTTCTGGTATCTGGATCCATGGTTGTTTCCCATAATTGGTCAGCGTTCATCTCACCAAGACCTTTATAACGTTGGATTAGGTACGTTTTACCGTAATTTTTTAGTACTTTATCTAACTCTTCATCTGTCCAAGCATAGTCTGTCTTCTCGTTCTTTCCTTTACCTTGTGAAACCTTATAAAGTGGTGGTAAAGCTAGATATACTTTACCATTTTCAATCAAGGGTTTCATATAGCGATAGAAGAAAGTTAATAACAATACTTGAATGTGGGCGCCATCTGTATCCGCATCTGTCATAATAATGACCTTATCGTAGTTGCAGTCTTTGATATCAAACTCTGGACCAACACCTGCACCGATCGAATAGATCATTGTACTGATTTCTTCATTTTTTAAGATATCTTGCATATTGGCTTTTTCTGTATTAATAACTTTCCCTCTCAGCGGAAGAATTGCTTGGAATTTACGGTCTCGTCCTTGTTTGGCCGAACCACCAGCTGAGTCACCCTCCACCAAATATAATTCATTTTTTTTCGCATTACGCCCTTGAGCGGGTGTCAGCTTACCAGAGAGGAGTGTTTCTTGACGCTTACGTTTTTTGCCATTTCTAGACTCTTCTTTTGCTTTTCTAGCAGCTTCACGGGCTTCTCTAGCCTTAATAGCTTTTCGAACGATCTGCTGGCTCATTTCGCCATTTTCAGATAGATAGAAATTCAATTGCTCTGACACAACAGTGTCGCATGCTGCTCTAGCTTCTGTCGTTCCTAACTTGCTTTTTGTTTGTCCTTCGAATTGAAGAAGACTTTCAGGAATCCTTACAGAGATAATAATCGCGATTCCTTCTCTGACATCGGTTCCTTCAAGGTTCTTATCTTTTTCTTTCAGCAAACCTGTTCTGCGAGCATATTCATTAAATGTTTTGGTTATAGCAGCTTTAGTACCAATTTCGTGTGTACCGCCATCTCTTGTGCGAACATTGTTAACAAAACTCAATACACTTTCAGAATAACCATCATTGTATTGAAAAGCACACTCTACTTCGATTGTATTATTCTCGCCTTCAAAATAGGCAATCGGTGTTAAGGTATCTTTTTCCTCGTTGATGTAATGAACGAATTCTTTGATCCCTTCTTCGTAATGAAAAGCTTCTTCATGTCCATCACGGTCATCTGTTAACGTGATTTTCAAGCCTTTTAGTAAGAAAGCCGATTCTCTCAATCGCTCTGATAGTAAACTATACGAATAGTCTACTGTAGAGAAAATCTTGGTATCTGGTTTAAAGTGAATCGTTGTGCCATTTTTTCTTTTTGAAATTTTTTCTTGTTTTAAGTTTCCGACAGGTCGTCCGCCATTTTCGAACCGTTGTGTATATAACTTTCCGTCTCTGACAACTTCTACAGTTAGCCATTCAGATAGTGCGTTCACAACAGAAGCACCAACACCGTGTAAGCCACCAGAAGTTTTATAACCACCTTCTTGACCGAATTTACCACCTGCGTGGAGTACGGTAAAGATAACTTGGATCGTTGGGATTCCTGAAGCATGCATCCCGACCGGCATCCCTCTACCGTCATCTGAGACGGAGATACTGCCATCTTTATTGATCTTAACGTCGATTTCTGAACCAAATCCTGCTAAGACCTCATCAACTGAGTTATCTACGATTTCATAAACTAAATGGTGCAATCCTCGGGAGTCTGTCGACCCAATGTACATTCCGGGTCTTTTTCTAACTGCATCTAGTCCTTCTAGAACTTGAATCGATGCATCATCATATTGTGGTTTTTTAGCCAATTCGAGCCACTCCTTATTGTTCTATTCTTCAAACAGGTTTGAAGAAGCTACTGATTTCGTTATAAAAAGATAGAGATCTTTCTTTTCGCTTTTTAAGCAAGCATAGTTATCTTACCATAAAGTCAGTATTTTTGTGAAGAACATATGTGCCGAATAAAGTGAACTCGTTAAAATGAGTCTGATTTGAGACAGACATGTTCCTCAATTTGATTGACCTATTTTCTAACTTTATATTTTTTTGCTCAGATAATCAATATACAATACACATTTAAAATTTCTTTTTCCTTTATTCTGATACGTGGTATGATAGTAAAAGATCTTATTAGGATAGTTAAGGAGTGAAAACCTTGATCGAAACACTCATGTTTCTCTTGGCATATTTACTAGGATCCATACCTTCCGGCGTATGGATTGGAAAAATATTCTTTAAAACAGATATCCGTGAACACGGAAGCGGTAATTCTGGAACAACGAATACTTATAGGGTGCTCGGCCCCACAGCTGGTACGATTGTATTAGTAATGGATATTTTAAAAGGGACCATTGCAGCTTTATTACCAATGTGGTTTGGTATAGATATTCATCCTATGGTTGTTGGATTATTCGCTGTCATCGGACATGTCTTTCCTATTTTCGCCAAATTCAAAGGTGGAAAAGCGGTCGCGACAAGCGCAGGTATCGCATTGGGTGCCCAACCAATCTTTCTTCTATGCCTAGCGGCTATTTGGGGCGCTACGCTTTACGTATCAAGCATGGTTAGTCTCGCAAGCATTATTGCTGTCATCATTGCCGCAATAGCTTCTCTTTTCTTAGGGGATCCACTTTTTGCTGTTATCGCCTGGATAGCCATGGTTATCGTCATCGTCCGACACAAAGCCAATATCGGTCGTATTAAAGACGGTACTGAAAGCAAAGTACCCTTTGGACTAAAAAAATAACTAACGCGCAAAAGAAACCTTAACCAGTGTCGATCATGGTTAAGGTTTCTTTTGCTTTTTAGGATTCTTGATTGGAAAATAGTGTTTTAGCAAAAATGGGATTGAGTACTTTAATATATGTCCCCTTCATACCCATTGAGCGTTGCTCAATCACGGAAGCTGAAACCAATTTGCGTAATGCATTAACAACGATAGACCGGGTAACCCCTATTTTATCAGCGATCTCAGAGGTTGTTAAAATCGTCTCTTGGCTATCTTGATTAATTTGAGTAAATACCCCTTTTAAGGCTTTTACTTCTGTCACAGATAGTGTAGAAATCGCTAATTTGGCACCTGAGAGTTGCTTTTCGATTTCTACTTCAGTTTTTCCATACTCTAGAGCAATTTCCAAACCAATCATTGAAGCAGCGTGTTCAATTAACATACCATCTACATCGCTGATGCTTTCTTGGATTCTTCCGACTAACAGTGTCCCTAGTCGATCATCAGATAAGACGATCGGTACTACACTTGTTAAGGCATCAGGATAATTTGCGCGTTTTTCTACTGGGAAAATCGTTAGATTATCATCAATTTGCACATTCATAATCGTTTCTTCTACACCCGACAAACGTTGGATATAGTTATAAGGAAACGTTTTATTCTTGATTAGATTTCTGACTCTCTGCGTATTTACGCGGTATCTTTCATGATAACCGAGCAAATTTCCCTCTGCATTAACAATAAAAATATTCGCATCTAATAGCTTCCCTAAGGCATAAGAGATACTTTTTAAGGGGAAGTCTATCTCCGCTGAATCATTTGAAAGGATATACTTCGCCCATTCTTTAACATTAGCCTGTTTATTTAATTCCTTTACTTTCTTTAAAAAGGCTTCATTACTCATTTTGGTATCATTTTCCTTTCAATATGGGTATCAATGGATGCGATCATAGAATATAACGACTCAAATCTTTATTTTCAACGATGTGTCCGATCTTATCATCTACATATTTCTGCGTGATTTTCACTTCACCCATTTGCATATCTGGAGCTTCAAATAATAGTTCTTCTAGCAAACGTTCTAAGATGGTATGCAATCTTCTTGCACCAATATTATCTGTTGACTCATTTACTTCATAAGCAATCTCAGCAATACGCTCAATCGATTCCATCGTAAAGATCACTTCAATATTTTCAGTATCAAGAAGCGCTTGGTATTGTTTGATCAATGCATTATGTGGTTCCGTCAGTATCTTCACAAAGTCATCTTTTGTTAAGTCATTTAGTTCTACACGAATTGGGAAACGTCCTTGTAATTCTGGGATTAAGTCACTCGGTTTTGATAAGTGGAATGCACCTGATCCAATAAACAAGATATGATCAGTATTGACCATACCAATTTTTGTTTTCACTGTAGAACCTTCAACAATCGGTAAGATATCTCTTTGAACACCTTCTCTAGAAACTTGTCCACTATTATTCTGACCTTTTGAAGTGATTTTATCGATCTCATCTATAAAGACAATACCAGCATTTTCAGTTAAATGAACAGCTTCTGCATTGATATCTTCTTGGTTGATCAGTTTATCCGCTTCTTCTTCCGTGAAAATTTCTACCGCTTCTTTAACAGTAACATTTCTTTTCACTTTTTTTGATGGTTTAAGTTGACCTAATGTCTCTGAGAGATCAATACCCATTTGCTCAAGCGGTGCACCCATCGGATTTGTTGCTTGTTTCTTTTCTTCTACTTTAACTTCTATTTCTCTAGCATCCAACATTCCTTTTCGGATCTGATCTTTCAATTCTTCTCGTTTAGAAGAAATTTCGGGTGTAACGGTTTCTGTTTCTTCCGTTTGGTCTGGATAAAATTGATTAGGATCAATACCAGCATTTTGGAAAATACTAGAAAAAGGGTTAGGCTCTTGTTTTTTCTTTTCTTGTTTGATACCAGGAGCAAGTGCTTTAGCTACTCTCGCAATCGCTTTACTTTCAGCTCTACCTCGAACATTTTTACGTTGTTCTTCTTTTACGATCTGAACAGCCGCTTCGGCAAGGTCTCTAATCATAGACTCGACATCACGCCCGATATAACCAACTTCAGTAAATTTCGTTGCTTCCACTTTAATGAATGGCGCATCGACAATGTCTGCAAGGCGACGGGCAATTTCAGTTTTACCGATACCCGTTGCACCAATCATCAAAATATTTTTTGGCGTAATTTCTTTTTGCATATCTTCATCTAGCTTTAATCTACGGTAACGATTACGAAGTGCAACAGCCACAGATTTTTTTGCATCTGATTGGCCTACAATATATCTATCTAATTTTTCGACGATTTCTCTAGGTTTTAAGTCAGTTTTTGAATGCATGATAGTCTCCTCACAGTTTTTCAGAAATAATATTATGGTTTGTGAATACGCAGATATCCGCCGCGATGGTTAAGCTATTTTTAGCAATTTCCTGTGCTGATAAAGGTTCTCCACCAAATTGTTTTAGGGCTCTTGCAGCGGATAAAGCAAAATTGCCACCTGATCCGATGCCTAAGATACCGTCATCTGGTTGAATAACTTCTCCATTACCAGATACTAGTAGCATTTCATCTTTATTCATGACGATCAGTAGAGCTTCTAGGTTTTTCATCATTTTATCTGTGCGCCACTCTTGCGCTAATTCAACAGCAGCTCTCATTAAATGACCATTATACTGATTTAAATAACCTTCAAATTTCTCTTCTAGGGTAAAAGCATCTGCTACACTACCGGCAAAACCGACAAGCACTTGATCATTATAAATCTTACGTACTTTACGCGCCGTCCCTTTCATCACAACTTGTTCACCCATTGTTACTTGACCGTCTCCAGCCATTGCAGATTCTCCGTTGTGTTGTATTGCTAGTATTGTTGTCGCGTGAAATTCAACCATGATTTTCCTCCATTTAGCTAAGTTTGATTCAAATTATGCTCTAGGATGATACTTACGGTAATCAGCCTGCAAGTGTTCTTTAGTTACATGTGCATAAATTTGTGTTGATGATAGACTTTTATGCCCGAGTAATTCTTGGACAGTCCTCATGTCAGCACCATTATCTAATAAATGCGTTGCAAATGTGTGCCTTAACATATGAGGAGAGATATTCGATGTTAGTGTACTCTTTTTTAATATTTGATTCAATGTGTACTGAACACCCGCTTGTGTGATCTGTTCTCCATGATGATTGATAAAAAGATAAGGATGGTCTTTACCATATTTAGACATCAAGTTCTGACGCGTAACTTCTATATATTCTTGAAGTGCTACAGATGCATAATGTCCAAAAGGAACATATCGTTCCTTATTTCCTTTTCCTAAAACCAACATAACACCCATATCAAAATCGACATCTTCAATCTTTAAGCCTACACATTCACTTACTCGAATGCCAGTACCGTATAACACTTCCAGTAGAGCCACATTTCGGTAATCCAGCGGCTTCTCACCGATGGCCGCTTCAAATAATTTTTCCATTTCCTGATTATAAAAGAAAGTTGGCAAGCGTAAGCCTTTTTTCTTCATATTCAAGTAGGAAAAAGGATTGTCGGAAGCTAATTCATTGTTTAATAAGAATTGATAAAATGCCCGTAGACTTGATATTTTTCTAGAAATAGACGTTCTAGAGTATTCACGATCGTTCAGATAGCCCAAGTAGACCCTAGCATCTGGTAAGGTTACAGTTAGTAGATCCTCGTCACCCGTCTCTTTTAAAAATCCAACGAACGCTTCGATATCTTCTAGATAAGCTTTTTTAGTAAGTGCCGAATAATGTCGTTCATGAATCAAGTGATTCATAAACAGTTCTACTAAGTTTCTTTCCATCAAACGAACCTCCCGAATTTGTTCCTTATCTAGTTTAACACATTTCTATAAAATTTCGTATAAGAAGAGCAGACACAAAAAGACGCTGACCGTGATAAGCAATAGACCGCTATAGCTGCAGTCCATTGCTTAATTACTGTCAAAACGTCTTCGTCATTAATTTTGAACGTCTTCTGTATAGTCACAGTTCGAACATTTGACTTGGCTTTGTTTTTTCGTTTTCTTCTCTACAAGGTAGTGATCACACTTAGGACAATTTCTGCCGATTGGTTTATCCCATGAAGTGAATTCACAATCAGGATAACGATCACAACCATAGAAAATTCTATTTTTCTTAGATTTTCTTTCTACGACCTCTCCTTTTTTACATAAAGGACAAGTGATTTCTAACTTTTTAACGATTGGTTTTGTATTGCGACAGTCAGGGAAGTTCGAACATGCGTAAAATTTACCGTAGCGACCAATCTTGATCACCATTGGGTGACCACATTTTTCGCAATCAAATCCTGCAGGTTCATCTTCGATTTCAACTTCTTCTATCTCTTTTTCTGCCTTCTCGACTTCTTCTTTGAAAGGTGTATAGAATTGATCAATAATTTCTACCCATTCAATTTTACCTTCTTCAACAGCATCAAGATCTTGTTCCATTTTAGCAGTAAAGTTGACATCTACGATATTCGGGAAAAACTCTTTGATCATCTCGTTAACGATGCCACCTAATTCCGTTGGTTCAAAGCGTTTATTTTTTAATGCTACATAATAACGTCTCTGAATGGTCTCAAGCGTTGGTGCATAAGTTGAAGGTCTACCAACACCGTTCTCTTCAAGCGTCTTGATCAAAGTTGCCTCACTAAATCGTGCGGGTGGCTGTGTGAAATGTTGCTCAGGCTCTATACTATCCACTTTTACAGCGTCATTTTCTTCCATCTCTGGTAAAATGTTGTCTTTTTCTCTAGAAGAATCTTTATAGACAATTTGATACCCATCGAATTTGATTTTAGATCCGTTTGCTCTGAAGAGTACGCCATTTTGCTCCAAATCGACACGCATCGTATCATAAATAGCTGGTTTCATCAGGCTAGCTACAAATCTAGACCAAATTAAGTTGTACAATTTGTATTGATCCTTACTTAGATATTGCTTGATATCTTCCGGTCTTCTCATTGCACTAGTAGCTCTGATAGCCTCATGTGCATCTTGAGCGCCTTCTTTATTTTTTACTGCGCGCGCCTTTACTGCAGCATACTCATCACCGTAGTCATCATGAATCAGTTGTGTAGCTTCTGCTTTGGCTGTATCAGATAGACGAGTTGAATCTGTACGCATATAAGTGATCAGACCTACAGCGCCACCTTTACCCAGTGAGATCCCTTCATATAATTGCTGAGCGACCATCATTGTTTTACGTGTTCTAAAGTTTAATTTACCAGCAGCTTCTTGTTGAAGGCTACTTGTTGTGAACGGGTTTTGCGGATTACGTTTACGTTCTTTTCGAGTAACTTTTTTTACGTTCCAGTCTTCCTCTTTATTGATACGTTCTAAGATAGCTTGTGTCTCAGTCTGGTCAGCAAGTGGTGTTTTCTTTCCATCTACGCCATAAAAACTTGCTTTAAATTTTTTACGAGACTTAACGAAGTTCCCATCAATGGTCCAGTATTCTTCTGGCTTGAACTGTTTTATTTCTTCTTCTCTATCACAGATGATTTTTAGTGCGACCGACTGAACACGTCCAGCACTCAAACCTCTTTTCACTTTCTTCCATAGAAGTGGACTAATCTGGTATCCAACGATACGATCCAATACACGTCTTGCTTGTTGAGAGTCAATAAGATTTTCATCTAGATCTCTTGGGTTTTTCAATGCATTTTTTACAGCATCTTTTGTAATTTCGTTAAAAACGACACGATTCTTTTCGTCATCTCGTAAATCTAACAAATAGCTTAAATGCCAAGCGATTGCTTCACCTTCGCGATCCGGATCGGCTGCGAGGAAAACTTTTTCAGCTTTTTTTGCATATTTCTTCAAGTCTTTAATAACGGGACCCTTACCTCTAATGGTAATATAATCGGGTTCATAGTTATTCTCGAAGTCTACGCCCATTCTACTTTTAGGGAGATCTCTAATGTGTCCTAAACTAGCAACAACTTTGTAATTTCGGCCTAGGTATTTCTCGATTGTTTTAGCTTTAGCCGGTGATTCCACGATGACCAAGTATTTATAAGCCAAATGAACGGCCCCTTTCGTTTACTCTGATTTGTAATGTTTTAGCACAATTTTCCATTTAGGAACGATAAAGTAATTGAATAAAAATCACTCATTGGATTAATGAAATGCTCTATTCTTTTTGCTATGCAAGAATCGTTACTCATCATATGCTATACGAAAGGGGTTTGTCAACTTGCAAGTTTAAAAAAATAAATCATTTTATACATTATTCAGTATAATCATCTCATTTGATCATAAAAATCTTCTGTAATATCTGAAGCAGATGTTACAATTTTCGCCCCCGACTTAATGAGTGCATTTGTCCCTTCAGAGAGTTCACCAAAGATAGGGCCAGGCACAGCATAAACTTCCCTATTTTGTTCGAGTGCCTGATAAGCGGTAATCAGGCTACCACTACGACTCTTTGCTTCGATAACGGTTACGCCATCACTTAAACCTGCTATGATTCTGTTTCTTAAAGGGAAGTGATGTTTGAGTGGTCTAGTATCTGGTGGAAACTCTGAAAGAACAAGATTACTTTCTTCGATGTATTTTTGTAATTGCTGATTTTCAGCCGGATAATATCGATTGATCCCAGTACCAATTACCGCAATCGTTTTTCCAGAGGCTTTTAAGGTCTCACAATGCGCTACTGTATCGATTCCTCGTGCAAGACCACTACAGATCACGATTTCATTTCTAACCAATGCTGGTAGCAACTGTTCGATGCATTGTATACCATATCTTGTACAGTCTCTCGCTCCCACAATGCCAATTATTTTTTTAGAAAGCAATTGGCTATTCCCTTTATAAAATAATAAAATAGGTGGAAAGTAAATTTCCTTTAAACGTTGTGGATAATGAGGATGCGTGATTGGTAGAATAGAAATTTTCTTTTCACTTAAGCATTGAAGCTGCACCGCTTCATTAAAAGTAGATTCAAATCGAAAAAAAGAAGCTTTCTTTTTTTCAGAAAGCTTCTTGTATTCTCTAAATGTGTCAGTGAAAAGAGCATGTCCCGCGAACCGCTCCTTTAACAAACACCATTTTTCTTCAATGGTTAGACTTGGATAGTGAGCCAGCACAAAACTAACACTTTCAAAAGTAGCTATTTTAGTCATCATAAATCTACTCCTTATATAATAGTAGAAACTCGTCACCGAACTTCTTATTATATAAACTAGCCATGATTTTCAAATCTAACGATAGTCACTTCTAGCACGTACTGGCGCAAAGGATAGTCGATGGATTGGTGTAATCCCTAAAGCATCTAATCCCTCTAAGTGTTGTTTAGTCCCATATCCAGCATTTTGATCAAAGCCGTATCCAGGATAGATTTGATGATAGTCTTCCATCATTTTATCTCTGGTTACTTTTGCGATTATACTAGCTGCCGCAATCGAAACACTTCGGGCATCTCCTTTGATCAGACTCTCTTGTTCAACCCGCAAGTCTAACTTCATCGCATCGATAAGCAAATGATCTGGACTTAAAGCTAAACCCTCTACCGCTAATTGCATTGCCCGCTTACTAGCTTGATAAATATTGATTTGATCAATCCCTTGTGCATCAACTTGCCCTACACTATAGGCTAATGCTTTTTCTTTAATTTCCTGATATAAGCGTTCTCTAGTAGCCATGGGTAGCTTCTTAGAATCGTTCAGTCCAATGATTGGATTAGCTGGATCGAGGATAACAGCAGCGGCCACCACCGGGCCAGCTAAGGGACCACGACCTACTTCATCAATACCAGCAACTAGAGACGCACCCGTGCTGAGCGCTTTTTGCTCAAATACTGACATCCGATCATACTCAGCAACGAGCGCTTGTTTTTTATCATAAGCTCGTTGCCACTTTAGCAAGGCGTCTTGTACCCCTTTTCGCTCATCTTCTTTCAAAAGCACTAGTTGAGGGTCATTTACGTCCGTTAGGTTATTTAATAGGGCTTTGATTTCTTTAATTGTCTGCTTCTTCATCTACATCACTTTCCATAAAAATTTCATTTGGTGTTTCAAAAGTGAATCTACCTAATTTACCATCTCTTAATTCGTAAATCAGCACCTGAGCTGTTCTTTCGTAATCTTCTTTATAGCCTTTAAGACGAGTAATTTCCATTAGTAATTCTGGAAGTGGCATTTCTGTTTCTAGTTTTTGATCGAAGTGATAACGTTTCGCAAGCGCACCTGGATAATGTTGCGTTAAATAATCCATGCCAAATAAGGCAATATCATCTAGGTGTAAGAGCGTATCTTTAATGGCTCCAGTCACTGCCAATCTTTTCCCAACTTCTTGATCTTCAAACTTCGGCCATAAAATACCTGGTGTATCTAAAAGCTCTAATTCTTTACCATATTTAATCCATTGTTGAGATTTAGTAACACCCGGTCTATTTCCGGTTTGTGCGATGTTTTTACGCGCAAAGCGATTGATCAATGTTGATTTACCAACGTTTGGTATGCCTACACAGACGGCTCTGATTGCTCTTGGTTTCATGCCCTTTTTTTCTCTTTTCTCAAAGAAAGAAGTTAAAGCCACCTTAGCCAATTTAATCACTTCTTTCATACCTTGACCTTGTTTAGCGTTGATTGAAATAGCATAAATGCCCTTGGATTCATAGTATTTGATCCATTCATTCACCTTCTTCATATCCGATAAATCGCTTTTCATTAAAATCGTGATCCGCGGTTTATCACCAATCATTTCGTTCAAGTCTGGGTTTCTACTCGAATAAGGAATTCTTGCATCTACGAGTTCAAATACAACGTCTACTAATTTTAGTTTTTCTTGAAATTGTCTTTTGGCTTTGGCCATGTGACCGGGGTACCATTGAATTGTCATGAATTATTCTCCTAACTCTTTTTCCTTAATAGATCTGCTTGTACTTACATGAAAAAAGTTGGTAGAGAAGGAAATCCTTCTTTTACCAACTATCTTTGTTGATTAATCAGCTTCATCGATACGCCCAAAATCATTAAAAGGCCATACCCTATAAGTTGTTACACCCGTTACTGATTCTTCAGAAACAAAACCGAAGTAACGACTATCTCTAGAATTCCCTCTGTTATCTCCCATAACAAAATACTCATCTTCTGGAACTTCTTGGACGCCTTGTAGAGATTCTAAAGAAAATTCATCAATGGTTCCACTGAACTCAGGTTGGTCCAACTCATCGAGTCTATCAAGGTAAGGCTCTTCTACTTCTTTACCATTTAAATAGAGTGTTTCGTTACTATAACGGATTTCGTCTCCTGGTATACCAATGACCCGTTTGATATATTGTTTCTCTGGTTCGTCTGGGGCTGGGAAAACAATGATATCAAATCGATTGACATCATTAAACTTGTTCAGTATCAACTTGTCGCCGTTCTCAAGTGTCGGAGCCATTGACTCACCATCAACAGTGACACTCGCGTAGACATATTTCTGGAAGAGCAATATAGCCACAGAAACCACTGCTATGTAAATCAGTGTGCTAACGACTTCTTGAAAGAACGATTTTTTCTTTGTTTGATTTTTTTTATCCTGATGTTTGACTTTTCTAGGTACGAAACCTGTCTCGTCTACTTGTTGATCACTCATACATTATCCTTCTTTCTAGCTTAATTAAAAGATCCATAATTTTTTTGTCACTCAATGCCATTCGATTCTATCTATTGGGTAATAAAGTAGAACGACTTTCCCAAGGACAGATTCACTAGAAATACTGCCATAGAACCGACTATCATAACTATATCGACGATTATCGCCCATTAGAAAATAGTGTCCTTCTGGAACACGCTGGTCCCCTGTTTGGCTAATATCAAAGTTAGATGTCCAAAGACCCGGTTCTTGTTCAATTTCTTCTCGATCAAAAAAAGGTTCTTCTATTATTTTATTATTAATATAGAGTTGATCCTGATCATAGCGGACTGAATCACCTGGCATGCCAATCACTCTTTTGACTACCGTTTTGTTCATGGGATCGGTAAATACGATAATATCAAATCGGTCTATCGATGAAACAGTCGACATGACGACCCTATCGTTAGAATGAAAGGTCGGATACATTGATATGCCCGTAACATCAGTAGGTATGAGTATATATAGTCTCAAAAAGGCACTAACTAATACAATACCGAACAAGACTCTTCCGATGCGTCTTCGTCTTAATTCTTTAAGACTTTTTTGCATATGCATCCTCTTTCTCAATGGAGTAAATGAAATAATTGAATAACTCATTATAGCTTACATTTTGCTTTTTTATCAAGGCAATTTTTTTAAAGCAAGTTAATTAAATAGATTTATCTCGTTAGGTGCAAGAAAAAAGCGATTTATGTTTGACATAAATCGCCCTTCTTTCTTATTGTTCATTTAATACTTTAATAGCTTCTTTGTATTGAGTATCGTTCTCTTCTATCAATGTTCTTAAATCTTCAACGAGATTTGTTGCTGTTGAACCTGTTACTATCCCGTTAACTTCTAAATCCTTATCTGATTGATAAGATTCTACTGCGGATTTGGTGTCTTCAGTAAAGTCACTTTCGGATTCACTGGTACCATATCCCAAAGCATCTAAAACAGCATTTAAGTTTTTGACTTCGTCTGAGCTATCACCTAATTGATACGTTTCTTCACTATTTACAATTAATAGATTTTGGTAATCTGGCATTGCTACTTCGGCATCAGGGGCTATCCCTTTTTCATGAATCCATTCACCGTCAGCTGTCAACCATTTACCCGTTGTAAATTTGACTTCTCCATCGCCATCTTCAAGAGGTACAACATTCTGGATGGTTCCTTTACCGAAAGTTGTCTGTCCTATTAATGGGATGTCAGCTGACTCACTTAGTGCACCAGCTAGAATTTCTGAAGCACTTGCGCTACCTTCATTTGTGAGTAAAACAGCTTTTCCGTCATATTTATAGTCACCTAAATTTTCAGAATCAGCTTGGTAAACGTAAGGCTCTTCTCCGCGACCTTGAGATTGCATCAACGGTAAACCATCTTCGACAAAGATATTGGATATCTGAAGCGCACTATCCAATAGTCCACCTGGATTACTTCGAACATCAAATACAAATTTCTCAGCACCTTGAGATTTCAAATCCTCAATCGCATCCACTAGTTCTTGATAAGTTGGTCGGTTAAAGTTGGTGATTCGAACATAACCGATTTCTAGTTGATCCTCATCTAATTCATATATAACGGATTCAACTGGAATCGCATCTCTCGTTAGCGTCACATTGAATTCTTCTCCATTCCGTTGAAGTAAGAGTGTGACCTCTGAGTCTTTTGGTCCTCTAATCAGTGCAACAGCATCTGTTAAAGATAATTCTGCAACAGACTCGCCATCGATCTCTACAATTAAATCATTGGCCTGTAGTCCAGCAGTTTCAGCGGGCGAGCCACCAATTGGCGATACAATTCTAACATATTCGCCTTCTTTCATTACCTCGGCACCAATACCTTCGAACTCACCATTTGTATTTTCTTGAAGGGAGGTTGATTCTGATACATCTAAATATTGTGTATAAGGATCGTCTAAAGCACCAGCCATACCTTCTAAGGCGCCTTCAACTAAATCGTCGGAATCCACTTCTTCAAAATAATTTTCTGATAACACAGTATAAAGTTCTTCCACTTGCTTTAAGTTACTGTCTGAAGCAACAACGCCTTCTGTAGAAGGGTTCTCCAACTTTTTGGCTTCTTGATTCGAGTCAGTACTCTTAACAAATAATATTGTTCCTGCAATACCGACAATGAGTACCACAATCAATGAAAGCATGTATACTGTTAAACTAACTTTTTTGGTCTGTCTATTATCCGGATCTTGTTCCATGGACTTCCTCTTTTCTTGTTTATCTGTGCTTCGTTTAATCGTTATGGGCTTTTAATGCTGTTTCAAGTGCAATGATCATCATGTCATCAAATGTCTTCTCACGTTCTTCAGAAGTTGTCTCTTCTCCGGTAAGCAGGTGATCACTAATCGTTAAAAGCGCCAAAGCTTTTTTATTGTATTTCGCAGCGAGAAGGTAAAGACCAGCGGCTTCCATTTCTACCGCAAGCACACCGTAATCTGCTAGCTTCATTTTATCTAATTCTTGATTATAGAATCGGTCTGCACTCAATACGTTACCGACTTTAACGTTCATTCCTTTTTCAGTTCCAATTTCATAAGCATGTTTCAACAAATGAAAATCAGCGATCGGTGCGAAATCTACTTGATTGCTAAAAGTATTTCTCACTGCACTTGAATCCGTTGTTGCTGCTTGAGCGAGAACGACATCTCGAATTTCTACTTCTTTCTTCATCCCACCGGCAGAACCTACACGCATCAGTGTTTGCACGCCATACTCTTGTATCAATTCTTCTACATAGATCATGATAGATGGGATTCCCATACCTGTACCTTGTACGGAAATTCTTTGTCCCTTATACGTCCCTGTATAACCAAAAGCATTTCTCACCGTATTGTATTGAACAACATCTTCAAGAAATGTTTCTGCTATATACTTAGCTCGTAAGGGATCACCTGGTAGTAAAACGACTTCTGCTATTTCACCTTTTTTTGCTTCGATATGTGTACTCATTTTGCATCTCCTCTATTGTTGATTTTTTGAGTTTAAAAAATGATTAATCTGCATTTCTATCGATATATCTTGTCCAAGCTTCGTCAAAAACATCCATACTCGGTAAGTAAGATCCATTTAACTCGAGATAGGCACTTATTTCATCGTAATCTTCAGATTGCTTCGGAAAACTACCATCGTTTTCAGCTGAATTAGCAAAAATTGTTACAGCATCTTTTTTGTTAGGATCTCTTTCTGTCATCAAATAATGATAAAAAGGTCTTTTCATTACTGTTCACCTTTAGCGTTAGCAGATTCCCATTCAGCTCTTTCAGCTTTTTCTTGTTTATAACGTCGTGGATTCTTCTTATAAAATTCCTGATGTTCTTCTTCAGCTTCATAAAAGGTACTGGCTTCTTCTATTTTCGTTACGATTTCTTCTGTGTAACGTCCACTATTTTCTAAAGCGGTTTTAGATGCTTCAGCTATTGCTTTTTGTTCTTCTGAGTAGTAATAGATAACCGGTCTGTAACTGTCGCCTCTATCCATAAATTGTCCCATAGCATCTGTTGGGTCTGTCTGATTCCAATATATTTCAATAAGCGCTTCATAAGAAATCATTTTTGGATCAAATTCAATAAGAACCGCTTCAGTATGACCCGAAGTTTGACTTTTCACTTGTTCATAAGTTGGATTCTCAACATGTCCCCCTGTATACCCAGATAAAACCGTTAATATCCCAGGCTGTTCTTCAAAAGGCTCAACCATACACCAGAAGCACCCTCCTGCAAATAAAGCTTTTTCCATCTTTAGCACTCCTTTGTTTATCTAATCATATTCTCTATTTCGTCTGCGTAAGTTTATCATTTCACTGCATCAAGAGGCAAATGAATATTAAATTGAATATCGTCTTCTTCTAAATTAATACGATCTGCAGAGAACCTTGCGCCATTATCGAGTTCAAACTCATTTAAATTAACAATAATAAATTGATTCTCACTATCAATCACGATCCACTCTGGAAAATCTACTTGTCTCGCTAGCTGAGACATTGCAAAACTAATTGGTAAATTTAGAGAACCGATATTGATCGAGTCTCCTCTGAGTTGCAAGTTACCATTTTCAAGCACGTAAGGTGTCATAAATAATGAAAATTCGATCGGAAATCCAAATACTTCTATTTCCCCACTCAATTCGGCTGAATCTTCTAGCGAGAAATTAAACCCTGCATACTGATCGTCTAACTCATTTCTCAAATATTCATTGGTTAATCTGGTAACATCTGCTTTTGTTGTACTGACTTGAAATACTAGATCATCTTCATTAGTCACTAAGGATTCCGTATTTTCTTCACCAACATTTACCGGCTGTAACTGCACAAAAAGCCATATCAATGCTCCGAATATTAAACCAATCAAAACCAAACATGCCCATTTCCATAAATTGATGCTTCTCTTTTTTTTCGTATTCACTGTACGCTGTTCCGCCAAATCGCTCTTCCTCTCTACTTATTCATACTAAGACTAGCTTTTGTATTTTCTAAATCTTTATTAATTGCATCTCTAAGCGCCTGAGCCATTATCTGGTAACCACTGTCATTAGGGTGGAAAAGATCTTCTTTATATAAATAAGGATGATTTTTATCTTGTATTTCATCTAGACTATCAGCAGATTCCTCCGGAGATTCTATCTCTTGAGGGGCCTCTGATGGATTAAAACGTGAATCGATTTCTACAAATCTCACGTTTGGTCGATCTTCTGCAAACTGAAGCGTACGCTGGTTCCATAAATCGAATACTGCTTGTAGTTCCTGAAACTCTGAGAAGTAATAATGATAGGGGTTATATAATCCATAAATGTACATGGTTGCCTGATCATTATATTGATTTAACAATTCAAAAATTTGGTTTAAATTTTTCTCATATGCTTGAATCGTTGGTTCAAAATCTTCAACTGAACCGTTCAAACCAACTTTACCAAAATTTTTAACAATATCATTTCCACCTATTGTTATCGTGATGATTGTTGCTTCTTTTAAATCAGTTTGTGCATCTTCATTTTCTTTTAACAATGTCAGCAACTGCTTAGATGTATCTCCCGCATGTCCATAATTCGCTGTTTCAACGCTCTTGACATGCGTATTTTCTTTAAGTAGGTCAGCGACCATTGGGACATATCCGCCTCGATGAGTGCTGTCACCTACTCCTTCTGTTAATGAGTCCCCTATAGCAACTAAATCAACATCTATCTTCATTTGTTCCTGAGAAGCTAATTGATTATTTTGATTTGTTTGTTCAGTTCCAGGAATGAATAATTCTAGCAAGAAATAACCTACTATTGCGAATACGCAAATACTCAATACACTTATAATTATCTTCTTGATCGCTACCATCTATTTTCTTCCTTACTCTAAATTTTAAATTATTTTCTTCCTAATCATTTACACTTTTTGAGGTGCATCTAATGACGATATTATGCTATACTAAATCTGTCAAAATGATACGGTACTATTATAAAGTGCTCAAAAAATAGTATACCAAATTATCGTATTGACGTACAGAAGCGAAGGTTGTAAAGGAGGTATATTATGTCAGAAAAAACACCCGAAACAGTTTTTTCCAGAGGGTACTTAATATGGAACGAGGTTTTAAATGCAATTACGCATGGCCTAGGTGTTATATTGAGTATTACAGGACTGATTTTTCTAGTAAAAAAAGGTCTTGAAATGGGCGGTATCGTGGAAGTCACTTCTTATATCGTCTACGGAACATCATTGATACTACTATATCTATGTTCTACGTTATACCACAGTTTAACGTTTACAAAAGCTAAACACTTTTTTCGAATTCTTGACCATTGTAGTATCTTCTTATTGATAGCAGGTACGTATACACCCTATACCCTCATAACGGTCGGGGGAAGATTAGGTATCCTATTAACTGTGATGATCTGGTCAATTGCTTTACTAGGTGTCATCTATAAAACAGTTTGGTTTAAGAAATTCCAAGGACTATCCGTATGGTTATACATCATGATGGGTTGGATCTCTTTATTCTTCTTAAACTATCTATACCAAGGTCTTGGAACCACAGGCTTTATCTGGCTAGTTGCAGGAGGACTATCTTTCACAATAGGCGCCCTATTTTACCGATTGAAATATGTTAAATTTATGCATGTTGTCTGGCATCTATTTGTACTAGGTGGAACAATCTGTATGTTCTTCTCAATTTATTTATACACTTAAAAACACAATAAAAAGGATCTCATCATTTTAGACAAAATGATGAGATCCTTTTTATGATAAACACAAAATTACTTAGCTATACGTTCAAATATTTGAAACGTATGAGCATGACGATTTTTTTCATCTAATAGGCCTTCTCTTGATTCGATCATCTTAAAGTTATTGTAATTAATTTCAGGCATATAAGTATCTCCTTGAAATTTCTCATGTATAAGCGTGCGGTAAAGTTTATCAACGTCATCAATAAACAAATTAAAGATATCAGCGCCACCAATGATATGAAGCGGTTTATCCATTGATTCAGCTAATATCAAAACAGACTCTCTGTCATTCATTACGATAACTTCATCGGCTTCATACGTATCATCTCTAGTCATCACAACATTGATTCTATTTTTCAAAGGTGGATTGGGGATCGATTCAAGCGTTTTCCTCCCCATCAATACGTTTCCCGTTAGTGTTACTTCTTTAAAGAATTTCATATCGTTGGGAAGTGACCAGGGTAACTCTCCATTCAATCCAATTACACCATTTTCATCTTCAGCCCATACAAATGTTATCATAGCAGCATTCTCCTCATTTGTTTGCAACGCGCAACTAATCCTTTACCTATTCGTTGTATATTGCAAGTATCTATCATTCTGTAGTTTTTGCCATAAAAATCAATCGTTCAATTTCATTAAACCCGTTGGCTTTATAAAAAAATTCAGCATCTATGCCTTTATCAGTGAGCAAGGCTAAATCTTGCACATCTTCTTCTTCAAGTACGTC
This sequence comes from Marinilactibacillus kalidii, assembly GCF_017599325.1. GTDB lineage: Bacteria > Bacillota > Bacilli > Lactobacillales > Carnobacteriaceae_A > Marinilactibacillus > Marinilactibacillus kalidii. The sequence goes on from NZ_JAGFVM010000030.1 coordinate 22,241, forward strand.
TTCGAGATGAGCCATTAGTTTTTTCCCTATCCCTTTGCCTTGTGAAGCATTTAGTACAAACATCTCTTGTATAAAAAATTCTTTCCCACTGTACCATCTTTTTACATTACCTAGTATAACGCCCTCTAGCGTCTCTTGATGTTGAAAACCAACACCGATGAATCCAGGCGTTTGAAAAATATCTTCCAAATACAATCTCGCTTGCTCTTGCTTCCAGTCATCATTCCAAGGCGGTCCATTGAATACATCTATAAAAGAAGATACACATAAATTAATATCTTCTTGATCTAATCGTCTAAACATTGTCTTACCTCTTTTCTTAAACAGCTATAGGCGCTTTAATCCCTTTGTGAGGTTTATAGCCTGTTACTTTAATATCATCGATATCAAAATCAAAAATACTCACTTTTTCTTTATTTAATTCTAAAGTCGGAAACGGCATTGGCTCTCTAGAAAGTTGTTCATTGATTTGATCCATATGATTCAAATAAAGATGTGCATCTCCTAGTGTATGCACAAAATCTCCTACTTCTAAGCCAGTCTCGTGTGCAACCAAGTGTGTTAATAATGCATAGCTAGCAATATTAAATGGTACCCCTAAAAATACATCTGCACTTCTTTGATATAATTGACAACTTAACTTACCATCTTGAACGTAAAATTGAAATAATGTGTGACAAGGTGGTAATGCCATATCTGGTACTTCTTCAGGATTCCACGCTGAAACAATGTGTCTTCTTGAATCAGGATTGTTTTTTATGGAATCAATCACATTCTGAATTTGATCGATAGTGCCGCCATCAGTTGTAGGCCACGTTCTCCATTGTGCGCCATATACATTTCCGAGAGTACCATGCTTTTCAGAAAAAGCTTCGTCAGATAGGATTTTTTGATTAAATGCTTCTTTTTCTTGCTGATAAAGTTCATTGAATGCTTCATCTTCTTGAGATCTCAAACCAAAATCAGTCATGTCTGGTCCTTTATAATCTTCAGACTGAACATATCGTTCAAATGCCCATTCATCCCAGATATGATTATTGTGTTCAAGAAGATATTTGATGTTCGTATCACCTTTTAAAAACCAAAGTAGCTCACTTTTAATTAATTTGAAATAAACACGTTTAGTCGTCAATAGTGGAAATCCTTTTTGCAGATCAAATCGCATTTGATGACCAAATACGGATTTTGTACCTGTACCTGTACGATCATCTCTGATACTACCTTCTTCAAGTATTCTTTTTGCGAGGTTAAGGTATTCCTGTTCCATTAAAATTTCTCCTTTTTAAATAAATTCACTTAAATAATCCCATCGTTCCATTTTAGCTTCGAGTGCTTGTTCTAACGTTGCTTGTTTATGATTTAGTTCACCAATAATCGTATAATCGCTACCTGCTTTGCTCATTTCAATTTGAATCTCTTCTAATTCAGATTCCAGCGCTGCAATCTCATCTTCTATGGTGTCCCATTCTTTCTTTTCCATGTAAGTCAATTTTGTTTTTTCTTTTTTTTGAGCATTCGTTTCTTTTGCATTTTTTTCTTCAGCCACAACTGTATTAACCATTTCATTTTTTTCTCTGTCTTGCTCTTCAAGAAATTCTGTCATCTTACCGTAGTAGGAATCAATAGCGCCATTACCTTTGAAGATTAGTAATTTAGAAGCCATTTTATCTAAAAAGTAACGGTCATGTGAAACGGCGATAACCGCACCACTGAATGTTTCAATATAAGATTCAAGAACTGTTAAAGTCTGAATATCTAAATCATTTGTAGGCTCATCAAGCAATAGCACATTCGGTTGTTGCATGAGCAATTTCAATAAATAAAGTCGTCTTTTCTCTCCACCAGAAAGTTTACCAATCAATGTACCATGTGTGGAGCGATCGAAAAGAAATTGTTCTAGCAACTGGGTCACGCTTACACTTGTACCATCTGCTAACCGAACCTCTTCTGCGATTTCTTGTAAATAAGAGATAACACGTTTATTTTCATCCATCGATTCATTAGTTTGGGTATAGTAAGCCACTTTAACAGTTTCACCAATTTCAAGAATACCGCTATCTAAAGGAATCTGATCAGCTAATATATTTAAAAAAGTCGTTTTACCTGATCCATTTTCGCCTGTAATACCAATACGGTCAGTTTGTTGAATGAGTAAACTGAATTGATCCAAGATCACTTGCTGGTCTCGTTTGAAATTTGCTTTATCCAATTCTAGTACTTTTTTACCTAAACGGCTTCCAGATAGGTTTAAATCTAAAGAAGCATTCGGGTCGGTGTTCGAAACTTCCTTTTTCAAATCTGTGAATCGGTCAATCCTTGCTTGTTGCTTCGTGCCTCGAGCCTTAACACCTGCTCTCATCCAAGCGAGTTCTTGTTTGTACAATTGCTTCTGCTTGTGTGTCTTTTGAGTCTGCGTTTCTTCTCTTTCCGCTTTTAAACGAACAAAGTCTTGGTAGTTCCCAACATAGCGTTCTAAGCGTCCGTATGTCAACTCTACCATGTGATTAACGACATTATCTAAGAAGTAACGGTCATGGGTTACGAGTAATAATGCACCTTTATAATTCATCAAGAAATTTTCAAGCCACTTGATCATTTCGAAATCCAAATGGTTTGTCGGTTCATCGAGAATAAGCAAATCGGGCTCTTGAATCAACACTTGCGCTAGGGCAGCTCTTTTTTGCTGACCACCAGACATTTGTCCGATTTTTTGCTGCATATCGTGAATACCTAGCCGCGTAAGAATGGACTTGGCACTTGCATTTGCGTTCCATGCATCAGCGCTATTCATTTTCTGTTCAGCAGTAGAAAAATGATTTTGTGCACGTGTATCTGTCGGATCGATCGTTAATCGCTGTAAGGCAGATTCATAAGTTCGGACGGCCTCCATGATTGCAGTCGTTCCATCAAAAACAGTATCCAAAACGGTTTTAGAATCATCTAATGTATTTTTTTGCTCGAGATAACCAATGGTGTAATCGTTTGGTTGAGAAATCGTACCTTTATCAGGAGATAATTTTTTTGTCAGTATATTCAAGAGACTCGTTTTCCCGGTCCCATTAACCCCAATCAATCCAATTCTCTGACCATCGGTAATTGAAAAATCAATCGAATCGAATAATGTTTTCATTCCATACGAATGAGTCAAATTTTCTATTTTTAATTCTTTCATCTAGACCCACCACTCTTTTTATAGTAATTCTATTCTATCATATCCGCACTCACTTATAACATGAACATTTTCTCAGTTAGAAAAAATATTCAATCGGAATTTCTTTGATCGTTTATTCTAAGATTGCTTATAACAGTAGATTTCTATATACTGGTGGTAAGCGTATTAGGCTTATTGATACCATTATTTTCATAGGAGGATTATCATGACTTCAGGTAAAGTAAAATGGTTTAGTAACCAAAAAGGGTATGGGTTTATTGAATACAACGATCATGATGACGTTTTTGTTCATTTTACTGGAATTGAAAAAGAAGGATTTAAAACACTTCAAGAAGGTCAGTTAGTTGAATTTTCAATCGTTGAAGGCAACCGTGGTCCTCAAGCAACACAAGTACGCGAAATTGAAACATCTACAGAATCAAACTAACTTAAAAAAAGGATTAGACATTTGTCTAATCCTTTTTACTATAGTTTAAATGTAGTGCGTTCATTGGGAGACCTTTGCTTTGTGCCCAATGATTCAACCTTGCTTGATTTGACTTATTCAGATAGAATTCGTAAGTTTTATCAGTTTTCAATTCCAAAATAGTCAGTCTTTTATGTTCTGTTACGATCAAACCCTGAATGTCAGAAATTGGAATGAAAGCTTTCTTCAATCCCGCAAAATAGCAAAAATAGAGTTGTTCCTCCTCGATTTTTATATACGTTTCTTTTTTTAAGTAAAATAAAAGCAACGTGATGATAGCGAATGCCACAGTTCCCCAATTAAATCGTGCTAGCGTGGTTGTAATCACGATGGTAATACAAAAAGAAATAAATATACTCGATATAAAGATCGTCTGAAATGCTGGCTCCAATGATAGTTTGATTTTGTTACTTGATTGACTAAGTTCTTGTGTTTTTGTCTTCATAATCTTGATCTCCTACTTTTCATTATCGAAAGGATAATTTTTATGTTAAAAATATATTCCGATGCTGCCGTCAATGGCAATCCTGGATTCGCTGGAATTGGTATCGTCGTATCCGGCTCAGATGTCTACAAACAATTAAAAGAACCGTTAAAAGGACAATGGGATAACCATACTGCTGAATTCGAAGCAATGAGCCAAGCTATTACCTGGGTTGTCGAACAGGGATTAACCGATTCGTTGACACTCTTTTTCACGGATAGTCAGGTCGTTGCTAAGTCTTTAGAAAAGAAATATGTAAAAAATGATTTATTTAAGCCTTATCTCAAGCGGTGTCTTAGCTTGCTAGATCAACTGGCATACTACGAGATTCGATGGATTCCTGAAAAACAAAATAAAGGTGCTGATCAACTTGCCAAACAAGCCTTACAAATTGCTATAAACTAATTTATCGATTTCATATTGTCTATCATACCAGTTTATCTATCAATTTGCTTGAATTTTGTGTGCTTTTTACAAGTTAAAAATAAAACAAGAGGTAATCATAAAAGATTACCTCTTTGTCTTACTTAGATAAAACAATAATCGCATTTTTTAATTCGTTTTTCTCTATCTGAATGTTTTTCATGATAAAACCAAATTCTGAATATCCTTCAGTGCTCTTTTCTTGCTTTGCATGTCGCAAATGATAGAAATCATTCAAAGTTTCCTCATCCTTAAACGGTATGGTTAACTTCAGTTTCTCATTTATTTCTTTGATAGTCGTTTGGCCACTAACTAACCAAGAATGCTGATTTAGTGGTTTGATGTGTAGAGATTCTTTTGACATTAAGATATCATCACTGAATTCCCCCACAATTTCTTCAAGTAGATCATTCATTGTGATAATCCCACTAGTCCCACCATATTCATCAATAACGACAGCGAAGCGCTCTTTCGATTGTTTCATATTTCTGAATAAAACATCTGCTCTCACGGTTTCTAACACATAATTGACTGGACGAATAACTTCTTTTCTAAGAGAAACTAATCGCTTATCATCTACTCTAAAGTAATCTTTTGTGTAAAGAATCCCGATAATATGATCACTAGATTTACTACATACCGGATACACAGAGTGTCTTCCCGTTCTTATCGTCCGCTCCCAATCTTCTTGTGTCTCTTCCATCCAAAGGAATACAACATCAATTCTGTGGGTCATGATCGTTTCAACTTGGGTATCATCGAATTCAAAAACATTTTGAATCATATGCTCTTCATCAGGTTGGATTTGCCCTTTTTGAGCGCCAATATCTAACATTAATCGAATTTCCTCTTCAGTATCTTCACTCTCATCATCATCCGTATTTATACCAAATATTTTTAGTATCCCACGTGTTGACAGTGAAAATAGCCTCACAATTGGCGTGAAAATCATTGAGATGACCGTAACTAATCCCGACAAAGCTAGTGCAACTTTTTGTGGATTTTTTAGCGCTAACTGCTTTGGAACAAGCTCCCCTAAAACCACGGTAAAGAAGGTTAACAGTAGCGTAATTAACACCAGTGAAATTAAATTTAGAAGCGTAATAGGAATCTCAATACCAATACCAGCTAGCAAACCAACTAGCCGACTTGAGAAGTTTTCAGTTGCAACAGCACTACTAAGTAGATTTACTAGTGTAATTCCAATTTGAATGGTCGCAAGAAAATCAGAAGAATTTTCTGTTAATTTTTTTAATCGCTTAGCGCGTACATCCCCACTTTGTGCTAATCTTTCTAGCTTATTATCATTAATGGTGATCACGGCGATTTCAGCACTCGCAAAGATTGCATTCAAAAAGATGAAAACAAATTGTAGAACAAATAGCCATAATAGAGAAATATCTGACAAAATTTTAACCCTCCAACTCAATTGTTTTTTTCATTAATTTCTATTCAAAATCTTATTTACTACTAATATTATTAGTATAACAATGTTTATAGACAAGTCAACAGAGACCACTGATGTCCATTTAACATGTATAAAGATTAAATTAATCATAAGGGCTGAAAATGGATTGCCAGCAAGTGTTATCTGCTATATTATATTGAAATAATGGAGGTTAAGACAGTTGGAAAATAGATTAATGCAGTGGATCATCCGTTTCATTAAAGGGATTTTTATTGGCTCAGGTGCTATTTTACCGGGTGTTAGTGGCGGCGCATTGGCAGCCGTATTTGGCATTTATGAAGAACTGATTTACTTTATAGCGCATATGAACGATCACTTCAAAGAAAAAGTGCTTTTCTTTTTGCCAGTGGGTTTCGGTGGTGGCTTTGGAATAATTGTCCTCGCCTATCCGATAGAATCACTGCTTAGAACCCAACCAGTATTTATACTGCTATTCTTTATGGGCTGCATTTTTGGTACAGTTCCTTTACTCTACCGAAAAGCCGGCCTCTATGGTCGTAGTCGCAAACATATTTGGCTCACGGTCATTACAGCTATTGTCTCTTTTATATTATTGGTCAGCGCCAATCTGTTTTTAACGATCACAGTCGCGCAGACACCTTTTACCTGGGTTATGGTTGGCGTACTATTCGCTTCGGGATTTATTATTCCCGGTCTTAGTCCCTCTAATTTTCTGATATACATGCATCTGTATGCACCTTTAACCAGAGGAATCAGTCGCCTTGATCTATCTATTCTTTTACCAGTGGGCTTCGGTGCTTTGCTTTGTATTATTGCGTTGTCAAAACTGGTAAATTATTTAATGAGACGCTTTTATACGACTATTTTTCATCTGATCTTAGGGGTGGTCATCGCTTCAACTGTTATCATCTTTCCATCTCAAGAAGCCTTTAGTCAATTGTCACGATTAAGTATCCTCATTTCCGTAATATTATTCTTTATGGGCTTGGCCTTAGGACTTTGGATGGGTAGATTGGAAATGAAATACAAACCAAAAACGTAAACTAACCGTATTCTTATAAAAAAGACGTTGGCGTTTTTTTCACCAACGTCTTTTGATACTGTCCATTTATCTTTTTCTAACGTGTTCAATCGTTTCAAGTACATTGTCGATTTCATCCAGTACGTCATCGCTTAATTTAATACCGGAGGCTTTTACATTTTCCTCAATTTGTGAAGGTTTGCTTGCCCCGATAATGGCAGCGGAAATACCAGGGTTCCTTAGAATCCATGCAAGAGACAATTGCACTAAACTTAAATCTAATTGGTCGGCAATTGCATCAAGTTTTTGTACAGCTTCTAATGTCTCGTTGTCCATATAACGGTTTAAAAATCCACTAATATCTTTGTTAGCCGCTCTAGAACCTTCTGGTATTTCACCATTGGGTTTGTACTTACCAGTGAGAACACCTTGCGCTAATGGAGAGAATACAATTTGTCCCATTCCATGAGATTCAGATACGGGTAAGATTTCTGCTTCAATGTAACGCTGTAGTAAATTGTAGACTGGCTGATTTGAAATCATTTTGTGCAGACCGCGTCGATCAGTGATCGCTTGCGCTTTTTCGATTTGAGCTCCTGACCATTCGCTGACACCGGTATAAAGTACTTTCCCTTGTTTTACGAGATCATCTAATGCCATGAGCGTTTCTTCTAAGGGTACCGTTGAATCAAAACGATGGCATTGATAGAGATCGATATAATCCATATCTAGTCTTTGTAAACTCTTATCACATTGCTCAATAATATGTTTTCTAGAAAGACCTCGGTCATTTGGTCCATCCCCCATCGGGAAGTAAACTTTCGTTGCAACGACTACCTGATCTCTCTGATAATCCTTCAGTGCTTTTCCTAAGACTCTTTCAGCTTGACCTTGCTCATAGACATTAGCCGTGTCAAAAAAGTTAATGCCTTTTTCATATGCTAAGCGAATACAATCTTCTGCAGTCGTGTCTTCCACTGTTTTACCATATGTAAGCCAACTTCCTAACGCAATTTCCGAGACTTTTAAACCACTATTGCCTAGTTGTCTGTACTCCATGATACCGCCTCCATATTCATTCTTTCCTTATTCTCTCAAAGTTAATTCGAAAAATCAAATAGAATACGCATTATTATTAGCTAATGACGCGTAACCTGTTCCATATAAGTATTCATTAGCTGACTAAAAAGATAATGAATGCTTAATCTGTCTGAAATATCTAGCTCATTCACTGCTGTTTCATTACTATGCACTTGTAATTGAATGTCAGTTATTTTAGAAAGCGCATTATTCGTTGATCTTGTTATGCTGATGGTTCTTGCTCCCGTATTTCGCGCGAATTCAGTTGCTTTGAAAATAGCAGATTCACTTGATCCTGATAAACTCACGGCGATAACTAAATCTTTGGCCGAAAGCTGCTTAGCACTATGCAACATGAAGTCTATATCTCTAAAGGTCTGAGCTTGTTTACCCATATAGTTTAAGCGTTCAGCCAATTCTTCTGTTGGGAAACGAGATAATCCTATGGCATATAACTGAATCTGATCAGCCTGTTTGATTTTATTCATAACATCAAACAACAATGTATCATTTATGAGCTGATTTGTAATGAAGAGTTGTTTATCTATCGATGACAGTTCATTCATAGATTTCTCTTCTTCAACCGTTTTTAAAAGTTCTTCTTTAAACTGCGTATATCCTTTAAAGCCTAGCTTATGGCATAATCTGACAACCGTATTGGGAACGGTATAAAACTTTGTGGCTATTTGTCTGATTGTCAGCTCTCGAATATTTTGCTTTTCATCAATCAAAAAAGATAAAATTTTATTTTCTGTTGCATTTAGTCTTTCACGTTGCTTTTCAAGATTTTGGTAAAACAATTGATCACACTCCTTTTGTCATACTAAGATAATCACTCATACTGTTCAGATTGGTTGAGTAAAGAATACGTGCTTTGATTTATCTACTTATTATATCATGTTAGAATAAGTAGATAAAAAATGAAATGGGGTCTGTTTAATGATTACAATCGGATTGACTGGTTGGAGTGATCATCCCTTGATTACGTTAGAGAACTCAAAAAAATTAGAAAACTATTCAAGTCATTTCCCGGTAGTTGAATTAGATACAAGTTTTTATGCGATTCCACCCGAAAAAAATATTGATAGCTGGATTGAAAAAACACCTGCTTCATTCATGTTTATTCCAAAAGCGTATAAAGCAATGACACTTCACAAAGAATGGATAGAGGAATTCACGAGTGTAACATCTATGTTTTCTATTTTTAAAAATACCTTTGAGAAGATGGTAGCTGACAACAAGGTGAAAGCTTTTCTTTTTCAATTTCCACCTTATTTTGACTGTACTAAACAAAATGTAGCTTATTTAAGAACGATACGAGAATTAATGGACGACTGGCCTGTCGCAGTTGAATTTCGAAATCAAAGTTGGTTCATTGAGAAGAATCGTGATAAAACGCTCCAATTTTTGAAAGATATGCAGTTCATCAATGTTATCGTCGATCAACCTCAGACACCAAATAATAGTATCCCAAAAATCATAGCTGCTACCAATGAACAACTAACGATATTCAGATTACATGGACGAAATTATGAAGGCTGGTTAGGTGAAAATATCCAAGATTGGCGTGCCGAGCGTACATTATATGATTACAGTCTAAAAGAACTAAGTGAATTTGCAGAAACAGTCAAATCGTTAGAAAAAGACACTCGAGAATTTTGCGTTATCTTTAATAACAATTCAGGCGGACATGCAGCTAGTAATGCCAAAACACTTCAAAAACAGTTAGGAGTGGATTTTGAAAATCTCTCTCCCCAACAGCTTGATCTATTTTAAAAAAAGCATGATCGAGTTGAGAAACTCAACTGATCATGCTTTTTTTAATATGCTTTAATGTTCCAAAAAGCTTGCCAGATACTTCTCCTGCCAGAAATCCAGTCTAATATAGAATAGAGTAATATGCCGACAAAAGAACCCGTCGAATCAATAAAGACATCTGTGATCAAAGCTGTTCGACCCGGAACAAAACTTTGATGATATTCGTCAGTAGCTGCATAAATAGCACAAAAAGCTAATGCAATCACAATGGCTTTTATCCCTTTTATCCCTGTGGTAGATAACGCATTTTTCACTAATATACCAAAAAAGAGATAGATAAAAAAATGCGCATACTTTCTTAAAAAAATATGCAAGACATAATAGTTCATGTCTCTCAATTCACCAATCCCTAATTTGGGACGAACTATCGTTAAAAGAACATAAATCGTTATACTACAAAAGAGTATAAACAATATGAGTATAAGCCATTTCCCCCACAACGGTGCAGTTCTTCTCTTGAGCCAAATAAGAAATAAATTGAAAACCAATAAAAACAAAACTGCTCCTACGATTCTCCAATGATTGAATACTTGACTACCTACCTCCATTGCACCAAAACTTAGTTGAGCTGACTCATTAGCAGGTTGGGAAGAAAACCAGAAAATGATTGCCATCCAGACCAATACCGTAAGCCATGCAAAAATTCCAGGGTATCTTGACTGAGATTCTCTTTTCATCGGCTTTCCTTCTTTCTAAAAACAGTTATCTTTTACTATCATTTATATTATACACAAGTCCTTAATTTTTCTTAAACGACTTTACCATTCTCCATGATTTTATTATTGTCTAACCAGACAGTAGGCTTTTGAACGACACAATCAATATGGACACCCGCTTCTGTTACACCGCCGAAGGGTTTATTACTACCAAAAGCGATGTGTATAGTACCAAAAACTTTTTCATCTTCTAAAACGACACCGGTTATTTTAGCAGTAGGGTTGGTTCCAACACCAAATTCCGCAATGATCCGACCTTTATCCTCTCCTAGAAGCGCTAATAAGTCTTCTCCTTGAGATCCACTTGCAGCGATAAGCCGTCCATTTTCGAGCTCTAACTTGATGGCCTCATTAACTTTTCCTAATTGTGCAATTGAACCATCTACAATCAATGTACCATTGGCCGAGTCTTCAATAGGCGCAATATAGGCTTCACCTGAAGGAATATTTCCGGCTTCTCCTTTATTTCTAAAAATACCTGTACTTGGAATACCTTTTCTATCAGCAATCGAAAACGTTAGTATCTCATCATCTTTTTCGATTTTCACAGTGGAGCTGTTTTCAAGCATTGTCGTGAAACGAGCTGTCAATTCTTGGACAGTGTGGGGATCAGCTTCAATAGCGCCCGAAGCTAGCATCTCTAATGTAATCCCAGGCATCGTCCCGATCCTAGTACCATGAGCTGCAGCATCTTTTTTAGCATGTGTATGCGTCAGACTAGCAGAAGTAATGCAGAGTGCGACATCCGCCTGTTCCAATGCATGCGCAATGATTGATGGTGGCTCCTCTCCACTCTTATACGTAGCAGGAAACTGCGACATCACGGTCTCATTACCATTATTTATGGCAGCTTCATAGAAATACTGCGCTACATCTTTCATCTTGTCATCCGTTACGATTAAAACCGTTTCGTCTTTTTTTAGATCAAAGTTATTTTCAAATACTTTCAGAGCATTTTCTATATAGCGATTCATTGTCTCATCCTTTACAACAGTATTTTGTCATTCTATCACATATTGGTTGTTCTTGCTTTTTTCAAGGTGTAAAATGGTAAAAAATACGTTAAAGGATGATTGATATGAGTAAAAATATGAACGCATACGGTTTTGGAGACCCTGGTGAACAAAAAGAAATGATTCCATTCGAAAAAAGAGAAATAAGCAAGCCTGAACCGAATGGGCGACAATTATTGGTAGAAGTTAAAGCAGTTGGATTGAATCCTACAGACGTAATGACGTGGAAAATGAAAAAAACAGATGATGAGTCATTCACTGTATTAGGTAGAGACGTTTCTGGTGTAGTAGTGGAGATTGGTGAAGCAACAGAACTCTTTGAGATTGGAGATGAAGTATTTTATCCTGGAACGAGCAATGTCCAAGGTGCCCAAGCTGATTTTCATTTAATCGATGAAAGAATGGTCGCAAAAAAACCAACTAACTTAGACTTTGCGGAAGCAGCTGCCTTACCATTGACAGCATTGACCGCATACGAAACATTTTTTGATCAGTTACAGATACCAAAAAATGCTGAGAAGCCTGCTACATTATTAATTGTGGGAGCTGCCGGTGGTGTTGGATCGATTGCAACGCAAATCGCTCTCAATAATGGCATAGAAGTGATTGGTACTGCTTCACGAGATGAATCAAGACAACAGTTGAAATCATTAGGTGTTAAGAAGATCATCGACCACTCTAAACCTTATGGAGAACAACTAAATGAACTTGGTTATGACGCTGTACCGTATGTGTTTTTAGCGGCCAATGCAGATGATAATATTAAAGAGGTTAGTAAGATAGTAAGTCCTAGAGGCCATGTATGTTCTATTTTACCACTTAGTCAACCGCTGCCGAAAACGTTTTTCGGTAAAAGCATTTCATTTAGCTATGAACTGATGTACACCAGATCTGTCTATCAGACTGCAGATTGGATTCGTCAACATGAGTATCTAGATGATTTGCGCCAGCAAGTAGAAGCTGGAAATGTCAAAACGACAATCAATCATCGCTACGAAGAAATGAATGGAAAAACGTTATCTGAAGCCTACAAACAACTTATGACTGGACATACGACCGGAAAAATCGTTCTTGAACACAAAAACTAAAAAAAGAACTTGAGGAATCATGATGATTCTTCAAGTTCTTTCTTTTTATCATCAATTGGAATGGTTAATTTAAACTGCAAAACCTGATCATACAAATTTGCCTCTAATTTATATGCCAAGACTTCAGCGATTTTTTTGGCAATCGATAAGCCAAGACCGGTTGAAACGGCTTGTCTTGCTTGATCTCCTTTATAGGTTCGATCAAACAATCGACTGATATCTATCGATTCAGGATGAGCGACTTCGTTTTCGATATAAATCATCATCGTATCTTCTGACATTTCATTGTAGATAGAGAAACGCTTATACCCGTGTGTAAAAGCATTTTTTATTAAATTACCGATAAGCCGGCTAAACTCCAGTTTACTTGTTGAAACCGTCGTCGCTTCATTGATCAACTGAATATTCACGTGGTCAAAGGTTTCACTTAATTCTTGGTGGTACATCGCTATTTGCTCTTGCATCATAAGTACCGGAGAAGCAGCTACGAATTGCAAATGATGTTCTTTTGAATCCAATAAACTCAAACGATAGAATTCTTCTACGAGTTCACTAAGGACAGTCGTTCGATCTTCAATGATTTTTAAGAATTTCACTTCATTCTCTTGCTGTGCTGTACCTTGCAATATTTGAACATAACCCAGCATAGAAGTTAGCGGCGTTCTAAAGTCATGAGAAATGGAGGCGATCATTTGTTTATTCTGCTCATCAATCTCAGTATAGTCAATTTTCATGGTTCTTAATCGGCTGATTAATTCATTGATTTTATTGACCAACTCGTCTTGGGATTTCGAGGAAGCATTCTTTTTCAAATCGGACATTGCCTTACCAGAAATGACCCACTCTAGTTGATTCATCAATCGTTTGTTGAACTTTCGGTCTTGATAGAACTTTAACAGAAACATCATATTTACGATGATACTAATGATGAGCAAGAAAAACATAAAGCACCTCCTTTTTATTCATGATTAAAACTTATTTTCCTTCTTTGATTTCAATTTTTCTGAGTAAAACAATCCCTGCAATCGCAGTAACTAAAATGTAAATACCGATTATCCCCCATGTTTTAAACGGCATACCTACTTCATTTACAGAACCAAATAATAACGTGTTATTTGAGTCACTTAAGTAATAAGACATTGTCCATTTTCTTAAGAATTCTAATTTGTCTGTTACTAAAGAGATTAAATCTAAAGCAGTTAAACTAATGTTTGAAATGAGTACACCAAATGTAATCAGAGACATTGTTGTATTCTGTGTAACATAAGCTACTAGATTAGCTAATCCTGCATAACCAATCATTCCCAAAAATACAGAGCCACCGACTGTTGCTAATGTTTTAAATGCTTCGATATTAAAGTCAGCATTTTCTGATGACATCACAAACAGATATAATGCAAGATAAACGATTGCACCGGCTAAAAATGTGGTGAACATATAAGTGATAAATACAATCAGTTTACCTATCACAAATTCCACTTTGGAAAGACCACTACTAAAAATATTTTGATAAGAAGATGAAGAAACATCATTTAAATAGACAACTGAATAAGCTTGAATACCAAATAGTAATGGGAAAGCTTGCGAAAGTAAAATGATGCCTGCTTGTAAGAACCCATCAGAATAACCAGATCCTTCAGAAAAATTAGTCATCGTAAAAATAGTGAACAGTACGAATGCAGCAAACAATACACCATAGTAGATATAGTTAGATTTTTTATGCATCAAACGATATAGATCTGCTTTAATATAATTAAACATTTTTTTGACCTCCTTTAGAAATTAAATTCAAATAGTAATCTTGAATCGATATTTCTTGAGAAATCAGTTTAAAGAGTTTTAATTCGTTTGAAACAAATAATTGGGCAAATTCATCCACTTTATTTGTCATTCCTGAAATAACTAATTCTTGGTCACCATTTACTGTATATTCGATCTGTTCATACGCTTGTTCCAGTAAATAAATGGCTTTTTTAAGGTCATCTACTTTAACAACTACTTTTTCTTCTGTTTTATTGCGGATGGTTTCTCTATCCAATTCTTCGATCAAAACGCCATCATGGATAAATCCAAATCGTGTAGCCATTAGTTCTAACTCACCAAGGATATGTGAAGAAACAATAAAAGTGATTTTCTGTTCTTTATTTAGTTTTTGAACTAATCGTCTAAAATCAGCGATTCCTTGAGGATCTAATCCATTGATTGGCTCATCTAAGATAATGACATCTGGACTACCTAGTAATGCATTAGCAATGCTGACTCTTTGTTTCATTCCCATTGAAAAAGATTTGAAGGGTTTTTTGATTTTTTCCATATCTACAAGTTTCAATACACGATCGACTTCTTTTGTATCAGTGATTCCTTTCATCTTTCTAAAATATTCCAAGTTTTCTTTAGCCGTTAAGTAAGGAAAAAAGTGTGCACCCATCATAAATCCGATTCGCTGACGAGCATCATCTAGTTCAGATACTGAACTCTTACCATATAATTTGATTTCACCGTTATATGATGGCGCTAATCCCATCATCGTTTTAAATAATGTAGACTTTCCAGCACCGTTTTTTCCAATTAGTCCATAAATTTCTCCTTGTCTAACATGGATCGATACATCTTTTAGCGCAACGTGTTTTCCATAATGCTTTGTCAATCCAACTGTTTCGATTAAATGATTCATCCTATTCACTCCTTCATTGTTATTGGTTATTCTCTTGATAACTCTTATCTTAAAGGCTGTTTCTTTCATAACCCTGAAGGAAATCTTACAAAAATCTTAAATCGCCATGATCTATTCGTTATTCAGGTTAAATTTGAAGCCAACACCCCAAACGGTTTCGATCACTTCTTCTCCGCTATATTCTGATAACTTTCTTCTCAACCTAGATATATGAACAGAAATCGTATTGTCATCACCAAAATACGGTTCTTGCCAGACCGTCTCAAATAAATTAGCTTTAGTGAATACCTTTTTTGGATGTTCAATAAAACATTTAAGTAACTCATATTCTTTTTGTGTCAATGATACAGGTTTCCCACAAATAAAAACTTCTCTAGTTACTTCATTCATTTCAACAGTACCTATTTTATGTAAGGAACCTTCGCTTTCCTTTACTATATGATCTCTTAACTGTGCTTGTACTCTAGCAATCACTTCAATGGTATTAAATGGTTTGGCAATAAAGTCATTTGCACCAATGGAAAGCACATTTGCTAAAACAGACATTTCTGTTTTTGCTGTAATGACAATAATCGGTATATCCGATTTTTTTCGAAAAGATTCGATAAATGCTTCACCAGTAAGACCCGGTAACATAAGATCCAATAAAATAAGATCGACTGATTCCTGTTCTACAATGCGCATAGCTTCTGAGCCTGCATATGCTTGCATGACTTGGTACTCTTGACTAAGGAGCTCGTATAATAGTCCATTTATTGTATCGTCATCTTCAACAACTAATATTTTCTTCATTCTGATCTCTCTTTCTCTAGGTATTTACTATTGAATATAGTCTACCGAAGTATGCTTTTGATTGCTAGAATTTTTTCAACAAAAAAAGATACAGCATAATTAGTCACTACTGTATCTTGATAGGATTTTATTAAAATACTTGTTTAGTAAGACAAGATTTTTTCAATGATGATGGTACTGAAAAGGACTGGTAAACTCATTGAAAAAAACAGTCCCGTACTTGGCCATAAGAAAACTAGGAGCCAGACTATACTAGTCAAAAATACAAATAAGAGTGTTTTTGGAAAGAGTTTGACCATCAAAAAGAATGCTAAAAGCCATCTTTTTTTCATATCAATTGTTATTTGTTGCATGATGGTGAAATAATAAAAACATGAGATCGTGAATAATACAAAAAGAATAGCCAATGATGTAGCGAATACGTGCATCCATACGGGGATTTCAATCGAACTGCTAATCAATAAGTAGTTCAATCCAAATACAATATAAACAATCAGAATATAACTATTTCTTTTTATACTCGTCCACATATTTTCTTTAAAGTGTCGAACAAACAATTTTAGAGGATGCTTTTCCTCTTTTTTATATAACCTAAAAATGACATAAAATAAACTTTCAGTAGCAGGAATCAAAGTAAGAATCGGTATGGAGAACAGTAACCACAATAAATTTAATAAGGCCAAATCTGCGAACCACTCAGTTGCTTGAACGATCATAGACGTTTGTTTCGATAAATTCTTTTCTTTTTCCATAACGTTTATCCTTTCGTTCCACCTGTCAGATCCATTCCTTCAATAAAGTATTTTTGAGCGAAGAAAAAGAGTAGTATGCTCGGTATCAATACTAAGGTAGCCCCAGCCATCAAATAATTCCACTGTGTCGTAGACTGATTTGAAAAGGATTGGAGACCAATTTGCAGTGTATACATATCTTCTTTAGAAATATAAAGTAATGGTCCTAAAAAGTCATTCCATGCGCCGTTGAAAGACATGATTCCTACCGTAATCAATGCTGGCTTAGTCAGCGGCACCATTAAATGACTCCAAATATACAGGTGATTCGCCCCATCGATCTGTGCTGCTTCAATGAGTTCATTATTAATGGACAGATAAAATTGTCTCAATAAAAATATATTAAATGCACTCCCAAAAAACGCTGGAACAATTAATGGCAAATAAGTACCGACCCAATTGATTCTCGTGAATAGAATGTACTGGGGAATCATTGTCACGAATCCTGGAACCATCATGGTCGCAAGAACAAGCGCGAATAAGATTTTTTTGCCTGGAAATTCAATTTTTGCAAAACCATAGGCAATAAAAGAATTTGAAAATACATTTCCGAGCACAACGAAACCAGTAATGAACAATGTATTTCCCATATATTTAAAAAATGGAAAGGCTTGAATGGTGTCCAAATAATTTTGCCATACAAAGGTTTCTGGCAATATTGTTGGCGGAAAGCGAACGATTTCAGACATGGGTTTTAACGAAGTGCTTAGCATCCAAACTAAGGGTGCTAATAAGATAAGACTCACGAGAATAAGGATGACATAAATCGCTATTTTGCCTAGTTGTTCCTGTCTTTTTTTGCTTTTAAAATACTTAGACTGTGCGTTCGATTCACTCGACATGTTCTTTTGACTATAATCTGTTTTAGAAGATTCTATCATCAGCCTCTCCTCTCTCTCAATATCATACTTATCATCAGTAATGTACCCATCTCGGTGCGAGTTTAAGGTTGATAAAGGTCAATACGATCACGATTGCAAAAAGCACTAAAGACATTGCCATCGCATAGCCCATATCAAAAGCTACAAAAGCCTTGTTCCACATGTGTAAGTTGTAAAATAGCAAAGAATTTGCGGGACCACCCGTCCCGTTTTCCGTCATGACGTACGCTTCTTGGAAGATCTGGAAGGCGCCAATCGTTGATGTAATCACATCATAAAAAATAATGGGTGTGATCAAGGGCAATGTAATGTGTCTCAATTTTTTAAATGGACCTGCACCATCTACTTCTGCCGACTCATATAATTGGATGGGTACGTTTTGAAGTGTGGCTAAGTAAAGAAGCATCGCTCCACCTACACTCCATAACCGCATGAGAATCAATGCTGGTTTTGTCCAGTTTGGATCAAAGAGCCATGAAGGACCAGCGATACCGACCCAAGATAAGACCGTATTGATCAGTCCACTACTAGGAGAAAGCAATTGCATCCATAAGACGTAAACGGCCACTCCTGAAAGAATAGCTGGTAAGTAAAAAATGGTTCTAAATATCGAGATCCCTCTAATTTTACGGTTCAATAATACCGCTAAAAAGACACCACCAGCCGTCGTTAGTGGCACATTTAATACCACATAAAAGACAGTGTTATATAAAGAAGTCAGAAATAACTGATCATTCGTAAACATTCTTGTAAAATTTTCAAACCCGATAAAATCCATTCTTGAGGTAATGTTATAATTTGTGAAGCTTCCTATAAATGAAAAAGCCATCGGCAAAAGCATAAAAGCGAGAAATCCAATAATGAAGGGTGAAACGAATAGTAGTCCCCAAAGTGCCTCTTTCTTTTGACGCTTGTTCATTTTTTGTCGTTTCGGTTTTTTCTTCGGTTCAATTCTTTGTTCTGCTGCCATGAATGCACCACCTTCAAAATAATAGGGAGAAGGGACATGACCCTCTCCCTCCTCACCATAATATATTAAATCATTTTTATTGATGATTAATTATTCCGCTAAATTCTCAACCGATTCTTGCGCATCATCCAATGCTTCTTTAGCCGTTTTTTGACCTAAAAAGGCTGCATCGATTTCTGTATTGACTAAAGAATTAAAATCTGGTGCATTTAATGGAACTGGCGTGATTGTTGTAACCGCTAAGTTTTGATCGGCTAATTCATAAATCATTTGTCCCATTTCATCCAACTCTTCATGCGTTTTAAGGTTTTCATTCGCTTCTGTATTCGCCATGATATCGAAACTATTCATACCAAATTTTTCTTGTACTTCAGTAGAAGAGAGGTATTTCATAAAGTCATATGATTCTTCTGGATGATCAGTATTTTCTGGCACTTCCAGTACAAAACCGCCTCCCCAAGACCAGTGACCACTACCTTCTTCTTTTTCAGGAAGAGGCGCAACACCAAATTCAAAATCATCAGGTGCGTTCTCGACTAGGTTCGTATAATAGTTGATGTTCTGTCCGCGCATGGATACAAGTCCTGAAATAAATGGATCAGAAACACCTGAACCAAATTCCGCTTCGTATTGGTTGATCGTGTCTCTTCCATAGTAATCTTGCCAATCTAGCATCCATTCTAGGGCCTCTACTTTTTCAGGCGTATTGATCGCTACTTCTCCATTACTATCAAACCACGCTTCTCCGCCGTCAGCATTCAATGCCCAAACATCAACGCCGATATTCCATCTAGGATAAAAGCCGATTTGTTCCCAGTTCCCTTCACTACCTTGATCCAATTGTCTTGCCATTTCTTCTAGCTCATCCCATGTTTCAGGTGGCATTTCAGGATCAAGACCAGCTTCTTCGAAGGCCGTTTTGTTATAAAAAAGGACTTGCGTATCTGTATTGAACGGAAGTGCGTAAGCTTCTTCTTCATAAAGAACCGTATCCCACAATTGTGGATAAAAATCCCCGGAGATATCATCTTCATCTAAATAATCTTGTAAGTTTGTTGCTTGTTGCGCTTCAGCACGTTGTTTTACACTATTGATATCTTGTACGATCACATCGGGTGCATTTCCCCCTGCAATAGCCGCTAATGACTTAGTCCAGATATCGCCCCAAGGTTGATAAACATGTTCAACAGTTACGTCGTCTTGAGAAGCATTGTATTCTTCGATAATTTCTTCAATCGTTTCTCTTCTAGCGCCTGATCCCCAGAATGACCAAAATTCTAATGTTGTTCTGCCGTCTGCAGATTCTTGATCAGAAGTGTCATTGCTGTTTCCACAAGCAGCCAACAAAATGACCGTGCTTCCGAGAATTAAGCTTTGCTTTAGTAACTTAATCGATCGTTTAGAATTCATTTGAACTACTCCCTTTAATGGTTATGCTGAAAGATTTTATGTAATACACTGATCCACAAACCTTTTCTACCTTAAACAATAAATGAAGCGTTTAGAAGAAGCAACTATAATGCCTTTCTTATGCTAATATATTAAAAGTAATATAACTATCGTTATTGAATTGATAATATTTTCAATTTTTAAAGAAACAAATCTATAACTTTATTAACATACGTTTCGATTTTTTAAATACCTTTCTTCATTTTTTAGTTTCTAAATCAACTTAAAATTGAAAGCGGTAAATGACACATCATACAAAAATAAAAAAAGTCTCCTATGGACAGGAGACTTTTTCATTTGATTAGTTAATCTTCTTCAATTCCAAAAATGGATTTAATCATGCTTTCAAATACTGAGCCGATAATAAAGATAATCCATGAATAAGCCCATGTTCCGTAGTTGAAGCTCCACAAGAAATAAATGACTAGAATGATTGGCCAATAAATATTATCGATAATATGGTTTATCTTTGTCTTCTTGCGATTTTTTTCTTGAGCAACACGAACTTGTTCGACCGTTTTACCGTGATCACAAAGGTTTTGATAACCAGTCCAGATCATACCAGAATAGATAAAAAGCAATACGCCAATGCCTGCAATAAGAAACATTAGTCCGCTGCCAAAGACAGTTAACTTATCGTCGTAGAGAAATGCACCATATAAAACAGGCATTAATGCAAATACACAGAAAGCAATTCCTAATACAATACTTATTATAAATGATTTTTTGTAATTTTCCATTTGTTCTTCAATGGATCTTCGCGCTTCTGGAACCAATACGAAAGGCTCATTATACTTTTTATAACGATCCAGTTTATACCCTTGAATAACAAAGAATGCTACACCGATCACAGCAAATGAAAACATCCATATCAATCCCATAAATATACCAGCAGTTTCAAAAGAGAATATAGCCATCATTACTAATAATCCACATAATGCAAAACAACAAGATAGAACACCCATTCCAATGCCTAAACCTGCTCTTCGTCTTGCTTCAATATATTCGTGCGCATCATCTACTTCAACGACCATTACATCTCCCAATTCTTCTTCAGGAGCCCCTTCATGATTTAATCCCATTTCGTTTAGTACTTCATCAATATTTCCAAACTCGACGATTACCGTACCAATGGCTTCATTATCTGAGGCACCTTCTTCTATGAGGGCTGTATATCGATCTTCCATATTGGCCAGTATATCTACTTTGAGTTGCTCTGTTTCTTCTGTTTTTACTACATTTTTAAACATCTTATTCACGTACTCTTCAATTGTATTCATTATTTCCCACCTCCGAAAAATTTATCTACCACAGATTTCGTCAATTGCCATTCACGATCTTTTTCTAATAGCAACCCTTTGCCTTCTGCCGTTATTTTATAATAGGTACGCTTCCTTCCTTGCGTTTCGCTACCAGGATAAGAAGTGATATAGCCTTTCGTTTTTAGCCGAGTAAAAGCTGAGTAAAGGGTCGTTTCTTTCATTATATACTCGCCATTTGTTCGTTCTCTTATTTGTTTAGAGATTTCATAACCATAAGAATCTCCTTCACTTAAAATAGATAAGATAAATGAATCATTGTATCCTCTACTAACATCACTACTGATCATTTACCCAACTCCTTTATGTATCGCTTCAATCAAACGATTACTACATCTGACGTTGTAATTAGTATAGCAAAGTTTAAATTGAATTACTACATCAGATGTAGTAAAAACAAAAAAATCAGACTATAGTCCTAGAACTACTTGTCTGATTTTTGATTTAAATGTTATAAGTTGTGTCCCCTAGATCCCTTTACGTTTATTTATTACGATAAACATTTTGTGGCTTATACTACAATCTTTGGTAACCTTTCCATATATTTCTCATCTTTCATAGTAAAATCACTGATTCCTTTTTTTAAATCCTTTTTGAAGTTTCCAAAATCTCCCTTAACGATCTTGATCGTCTCTTTTTCTGGTATACCAATGTCTATCAATGAAACATATCTTTCTTCCATGTCTTTAGTAATTTTTTGTTTATACTTTTCAGATTCAATTGTTTCAGGAATCTGACTAAACAGCTTAGTTACATAATCATGAAGCTCATCCATTTAGACCCTCTTAAAAAAAGAATGCAACTTAAAAGTAGTATTTTTCTTTAAGAAAGACACTTCAAAATATTATAAAACTAACTTATCCTTGCATGAGATCTCTTTTTTTGAAACCGATTATACCAATAACTATAAAGCTGATAGCACTAATGGCCATGATTATGAGTGGCAGAAAAACTGATTCTCCTCCTAAATAATCTGGTGTAAGATAAAAAGGCGAGAGAAATTTTAGCCACTCAGGCATATCAAATAAATTACCAAAATAAAGTATGAAGAAGTTATAAGATAATATCATCCAAATGACTGAGATGAGTTTTGGTTTCCACCCATAAAGTAGAGCAGCTATACCAACAAATATACTCATGGCAGGTAAATAAACGATTCCACTCAAGAAAATCTCTTTGATCGTAATAAAGTCCTGAACAGAACCCGCTACAATTGCGAATGTTGCCAGTTGAACAACTTGTATCACAAGCAGACTGCCTATGCTAACTGCCATAAAAACAGTTAATATATGCGCGCGACTTCTAGTTCCTGATATTTGATACTGAAGCCTATCTTGCTTTTCTTCACTAACTAATTTAATCATAACTTGAACCGCTGGAATGACTGTTGCAATGGAAAGAACAGCGATAATGATCGTTAAGAATTCCGCAATAATTTTATTGGTAGATTCTCCAACGATGATTTGTTCAATCACTTCATTTCCTGCAATTAACGATTCAACATCTCCCATTACCGAACCATATGTTAAAGCTAAGATCATCATGCTGACAGTCCAAATGATTAAAGGGGTTTTCATCAAGCGTAAGACAAAACCGTAAGGGTTAAGCAAAATCGACGATGCATGATTGTTTCCACTTCTTGCTGGTAATAGACCCGACCCGAGATCTCTCTTTGTTTGTAAATAAAAAGCGATATATAGCAATACTAGCGAGATCAACAGCAGTATCACTACCGGCCACCAGCGATTTGTAACAAAGGCTTCTGCATGATACAACAAACCAAGTGGTGATAGAAAAGTGAGAAAGGATGCACTGGCGTCACCAATTATTCTCAAAACATAGAAAACACCTAATAATGAAAAACTTGTTGCAGTGGCGCTTCTACTACTGCTCGTTAATTGAGCAAGCAACAAAGCTAGACTTCCAAAAAACAAACTACTCATGCTATAAAGTGAACCCGAAAGTACGGCACCCTCTAGGCTCATGCTGGCATCTCCAAATACGATCAATAATAAAGTAGATAAGCAGCCTAAGACTAGTGTATAGGAGAGTAAGTGACTTACCGCAGAAGCTGTGTGTGCTAAACGTCCAACCGGTAGTGCTTGCAGCAGTTCTATCCTACCATTTTCTTCTTCTACTCTCGTGTTTCTAATAATCAATAGTATTGAACTAATGGCAACCAAGGATAAAGTCATGATCGTCATTGTATGAGAATACATTGCCCCCACTGTATAATCATTGGCACCAATCATATTACCGAACAAGGCTTCCATTGCTGGATTGGACATTGCAACAGCCATCGCCTCACGATCAGATGGTGCAGCATAAATCGTGGTGTAAGCAAAAACACCGACAAATACAAATCCTAAGCAACCCAATAACCAAAAACTCAACTTTAACCATTCTTTTTTAAATCCAAATCGATAGAGTAAACCTACTTGTTTGAAGGCATTCAAGATTCACCTACCCCTTTCTCGTAGTGACGCATGAATAAATCCTCTAGTTTTTGTGGTTGGCTGTCTAATGACTGAATATTCAACCCTTGTAAAGTAGCGATCAAAGTCGTCATCTTATTTGAACTTATTTGAAATTTATATTGATTGGAGCCAGACATATGAATGAACCCATGAATCCAGTCGTTTTTTTCAAGGAAAGCTAAATGATCAGTTGATTCGATACTTATCTCAGATCTTTTTAAATATCTAAGCTGATGTAGTTGTCCTGCTTCTACAATCTCTCCATTTCGAATGATGGCAATCGTATCACAAAGTTTCTCAACTTCAGACAGTATATGACTAGAAAGCAAGACACTAGCCCCTTCTTTTTTTACGCGTTCAACTTGTTTTTGAAATACTTTTTCCTGCAAAGGATCTAAGCCAGAAGTTGGTTCATCAAAAATATAAAGATCCGCTTCTGCAGCGAATGCCGCGATCAATGCAACCTTTTGTCGATTCCCCTTTGAATAACTTCTACATTTCTTCGTCGGATCAAAATCAAATGCTTCGATCAAGGTTGCTTTTTTCTCATGGTCAACGGCTTGATCGCGTAAACTGAGAAATAAATCGATCACTTCACCACCTGTTAAATTCGGCCAGAGAGAAACATCCCCTGGTACGTAGGCCACTTGTTTATGAATTTCAACAGCATCGCTCCAGACGTCTTTACCAAAAATGCTTACACTACCGCTATCCGCTTTGATCATCCCAAGCAATATACGAATCGTTGTAGATTTACCAGCTCCGTTAGGGCCGATAAATCCTAAAACCTCCCCTTTTTCCATTTTAAAGGTAACCGCTTTTAATGCTTCTGCTTTGCCAAATGATTTAGATACACCTTCAATCTTAACAATAGTCATGATGATCTGCTCCATTCCATATTTTTATTTATAATAAGTCTTCTTTAATAAGGAAATATAAGTTTCATAGTCTTCGTAATAAGGTTTTAGCTCTTCTTCACTTAATTGGTATAATTCTGGATTCTTTTTAAAGGTTGCTTCTAATTCTGAGCGATAGCCTTCAAGTCCCCACCGAATTAAATTGAGTACTTTGTCAGGCGGTAGATCTTCTCGAAATTTAGACAAATCAATATTTTTCGTCAAGACTTGAGACCAAGCTTCTTCTACGCGATTGCGCTTTTCTAAAATATTTTCCTGCCACTCACCAGTATCCGTCAACAGCATCACTTTAGCTAAGAAGTTCAACGCATAGGGAAATTCTAATTGGCTTTTCTGTTTCAATTTGCCCACATAGTCGAGCCGGTCGAAAAAGTCTCTGATATTGTAATCTATCTTTGAAAGATAATGCTCTTCCGCAATATCAAAAGCCGTATCCAATAGATATTCATAAAGTCTCTTTTTGTTGCCAAAGTAATAAAATAAAGTTCCTTTTCCAATGCCAGCCTCAGAAGCGATTTTATTGGTCGAGGCTTTTTCATAACCTTGTTCATCAAACTCTTTAAAAGCTGCATTGGTAATTTTAAGTTTCTTTTTTTCAGGTAATTTCTCAAATACTTCTTTCAATTAAGCACACCCCATATTAACGATAGAAAAAATTGACCACCCTGGTCATAAGTGAATCATAGCACTTATGACCAGGGTGGTCAACGTTTGTTTTTTTATTTTATATCGGTGATTCTGTTACTCTTTCCATCAAATTGATGCCTATTCCCATGAAAAGTAAACTCATTATTAAAAGAATACCAACTGGTTGCATGGAATCTAAGAATGATTTGTTTTGGATAAATGATTCAACGATTCCGTAAATTGCTTGTTTGATGGGCATGAACTCCGCTACACTTCTTAAGAACTGATTATCGACAACTTGAAGCGGCCAAAAGGCACCTCCTAGCATTGCCATTGAAGTTGTGACGATAGGAATGATAACCTGTAAACTAGAAATCGTTTTTACCAGAGCTGTCAACAAGATGCCCAGTGACACTATCGATAAAAGGAAGGCTAAAATAATCATTATGACTACCGCATAGTTGATATCAAGGTTTAGAGACAACATGTTCATTAAAATGACCATTGAGATCAAAACTTGCAATACACCTATAGAGAAGTAAAAAAGTAAATGTCCTACATAAATTTTCGTTTTAGAAACCGGTGAGAATATCAATCGATTCCAGATTCCGTTTTTCTTTTCTTCAACTAAATTTGTCATAAGATATAGAATACTGAATATCGTAAAGTAAAAGGTTAGTCCTAAAACAACAGATAGATCAACAATCTCAGATCCTATGTTTTCCAATGACTTTGTCGTTAATTTAATTGGTTCATTTATTTGCGAAGGTATGGCCTGACCTGTTTCTCCAATAGCATTTAGGCGATTGTTCTCACTATAAAATCGGCTTACATATTGAGTGATCAGGGATAAATTTGCAGTTTCTCTTCCAACAAGCAATTGGTAGTTGTCTTCTTCAAAGGAAAGCGCGTAACTATATTTATCTAATCTTATATCGTCACTGATTTTTTCAGCGTCTTTTGCGACAAAATGAATAGTATCATTTTGGTTCAGCTGTGTTACTTTTTCCGCTAAGTCTTCTTGATTTAATACGTCGCTGTATACATTAACGGTTACGCCACTATTTCCTTGTGTTCCAGCTACTACATTCACCATCAAAATCGTCATACCTAATAATAAAAGAATTAATGTTGGCTTGTTTATTACTCTTTTCCATTGCATTAAAAATACGGTCCACATTTAATCTAACCTCCATTTTGGAAATACGATTACGGCAATGATCATAAAAATCACGCTCAATCCAAGCATTCTCAATAGTAAAGGCAATACATCCACGATATCAAAGCCCATTAAAAATTGTAGGTACGAAGTCAAAGCCGCACCGTTTGGTGTCCAGTCCCCTAGTGTTTTTAAGAAATTAGCATACTGCTCCAACGGTACAAAGCTTCCTCCTAAAAATGCGAGCACGACAGTTGAAGAACCAAATGAACTAACGACCATTACATCATTTGTGTTCAATGAAATAGCTGTTAATAGGCTACCCATACTTCCAATCAAAATGGAAAAGAGACAACTAACAAGAACGATTCCGACCCAAAACGATAGTGGTCGCTCAGAAAAAGTCCCAAAAATCAGAGTAGAAAGCGTAAATAAAATTCCTAGCTGTATCATGGTAATCAATATGCCTGAGACTAGCTTGCTGAAAAGATATTGCATCGGTGATCGTTTCGATAACATGATTCGAGCCAATACATGGCTTTCTTTTTCTTTAAAACTGCGACTTGCAATAATCGTGCTAATTCCTAATGCAAAAAAGACAGCCATACTTAATGTATAATATTCAAAAGAATTGATTGGATCTTGAGTCGTCAGTGGAACGACTTCTCCATAGTGACGTTGATCCTCTATCACCGTTTCTCCAACGATAGGCGCAATCGTTGCTTGAAAATTGTACTCTTGAATAAACCCTTCCATTATATTGGTCAAGATTATCGCTTTTATTTGATTAGGATCTTGAGTAATCACTTCAATCTCTGCATTAGTAGCGTTTTGTAAAACATTCGCTCTTATGATATCTGATTTAAATATTTCCGAAACGACGATCACGCCACTAATATCATTTGCCTCCAGAGCCTGTTCGGCGTCTTCTTTTGATTCAAAAGTTTGGAGTGCGAAATGTTGTTCAATGTCTGCTTCTTGGAACAGACCTTTCATTTGTCTTACAGGATCCATCTGCTCAAATTCAGCCACGATTTTTTCGGCATCTACTTGAGTATGACCAGCATCCATCAATTCTTTTATGACTGTTGCTTCATCTTTAGCAATAGTAGATTGATCAACTAACCCGACCGTTGTTTGTTCTGGAGTAGTTGCTGTTTGTCCAGTGACATTCCCTAAAGCGAAGCCGAGTATGGCGATCAACAAAAAAGGTGTCAATAATAATTCGATCAATTCACTTCTGTTCTTGCTCAAAGTCAAAAAATCTTTTCCAATCAAGTTGAACATTGTATACCTCCTAATCTCTTAAACTTTTACCTGTTAGATGAAGGAAAACATCTTCGAGTGTTGGTTTTTTTATTTGCATGCCCGTTACAGCAACACCCAACTCACTGGCTAAATGAAAAATATCAACCAATAAAGCATCACTTTTAGAGGCAATCAGTTTGTATCCATTTTCTACCTTCGTCAATTGTTTTATGGACGGGTGCTTGATCAGTTTGTTCTCAAATAATGGATCCATAGACTTCACAGTTATTTCAATCGTTTCTTCGTTTGACAACAAACTCTTCAGTTCTTCATTTGTACCAGAAGCAACGATTTTGCCCATATCCATGATATAGATGCGGTCACACAATTTTTCAACTTCATCCATATAGTGGCTCGTGTAAAGTAGTGTCATCTGATGTTCAACATTCAATTGATTGATCATATCTAAAATATAATTTCTAGACTGAGGATCGATACCAACAGTTGGTTCATCCATTATCAAAACCTCTGGATCGTGTAAAAGTGCAACTGCAATATTGATTCGTCTTTTCATCCCACCAGAATAATCTTTGATTGGATCGTTTTTTCGTTCGGTCAATCCTACTAGCTTAAGAACTTTATCAATTTTTTGATCCAATTCTTTTCCGTGAAGACCATAAATTTTTCCAAAAAAGCGAAGATTATCGAACGCAGAGAGTTCTGAGTATAAGGCAATTTCTTGGGGTACGATACCTAGAAATGGTCGAATAACACTAGCGTCCTTTAAGATATCCTTTCCGTTATAACTGATCGTACCGTTATTTGGCTTTAATAAAGTCGAAATCATAGAAATCGTCGTCGACTTTCCTGCACCATTAGGTCCGAGTAAACCGACCGCCTCTCCTTTTTCAATATACATACTTAATTCATCTACTGCTTTGTGCTTTTTAAACGTTTTTGACAATTGGCTCATTTCCAGCATTTTTATCCGCTCCTTTATCTTTGACAATAGTATATTAAAAAAGAGACAGTAGGATAACTGTCTCTAGTCACAAATCATCATGACTTAAGTCACATTGATTCATCTACTAAATGATGTTTGATTGCATAGATAGCAATCTGCGTTCGATCTCTCAAGGATAGTTTCATCAAAATCGTTGAAATATGATTTTTGATCGTCCCCACTGACAAAAACAAGTTCTCCGCTATTTCATGATTGTTCATCCCTTTTCCGATAAAGGTCATAATTTCGATCTCTCGAGGTGTAAGCTGGCTATCTATTTCTTTGACAGCGACTTGACGTTCTAGTAAGGAAGGGACTACTTTAGCCGCAACTTGATCTTCAAGCGCCAGTCCACCTTTTAGCGCACTTTTCACTGACTTGATCAACTCCGTTGCATCTCCATCTTTAAGGAGATAGCCATTGGCTTTATTTTTTAGTGCTTCTAATGCGTATTCCGTATCGTTGAATGTCGTCAACATAAGAATTACAACAGTTGGATTATTTTCTCTAATGATTTTTCCAGCTTCTAATCCGTTCATTATCGGCATACGAATATCTAAAAGAATTAAATCATATCGATTACGCTCGCAAAGTTCAACGGCTTGCTTTCCGTTCTCTGCCTCTCCAGTAACGCGAAAATCTGGTGCTGTTTCTAACATGAATTTCAATCCTTGCCTGACTAATGTCTGGTCTTCTGCTATCAAAATATCAATCATAATGAATGACCTCCACTGGGAACTGACCTGTTAATTCAAATAAATCATTGTTTACTTCGTATTCTAGCTTTCCATTGATTGTTTCTATTCTTTCCCTCATGTTCTTTAATCCAAAGCCTTCTTTTATCGTAATGGCATTATTGATTTTATGACAAATTTTAAATCTCAATTCCCTTTGAGCGACTATTTCAAAGATGATCTTAGCTTGTCTTGTATGACTATGTTTCATCATATTAGTCAATGCTTCTTGTAGGGCTCTATAAAGGACCACCGATTGTGTATTCGTTAAGTGCTGATTTAGTACTCCTGCATTCAAGGTAATCGATAATCTTAAATGACTTTCGGATTCTAGTTTTCTGATTAAGTAAATGACCGCTTGGAGGCCAGATTGTTCATCCGATTGAAGCGTACTTACTGCTTTTCTAGTATCTTGCAGACTTAATTGAGCAAGTTTTTTAAACCCTTCTAATCTTTCTTTATTTTCGTCATCTTGTGACTGTATTCTAGCCACTTCTAGCTGCATTAGTAAGGCTGTTAAGCGATGGCCTACAGCATCGTGTAGTTCTCTTGCGATTTGGTTTCGTTCTTCTTGTCGAATTGTACTTTCTTGTTGCTGGACAGTTCGTTTTAATAAGTTGTAGTCTTGTTTCATCGCTGATAAGGTTGTCTCTGTTTGATTTAACCGTTCTCTGTCTTTTCTGAATTGTTCTATGAGAATCAACGATACGCCCACTAATAGACATTGATAGACCCAAGATGTTAGTGAGACTTCCGAATGGTTCAGATTTAAATACAGGCTATAGTGAATCAGTATTAATGCATAAAGGATTATTGGTTGCTTGAAGATTTCTCGAAATTGTACTGTTAGCAATAAGTAGATGAGCCATACAAAAGGGTTGATCGTCGAACTGTGAAACATAAGGGTAACTAAACTTAGCATCACTACGAATAAAAATTGTTTTATTTTCATAGGGACTATAGCAATGATATGGTAGCCTGTGAAGAATAATATCGTGTAGAAGAGCGCGATTTTATTATCTGTGACGTAAGTGGAAGCACTCACCCAAGAAGTTAAAAGCAACACAAAGTAAGTCCAGTAACGTAGCACGTTCTTGCCTCCTTTTTTGGTTTCAGTTTATTTTAGTATAGATGATGATCAGTAAATTCAGCAAGTATGATTTTTTGTAAAATCATTTGACAATGTTTAATATGCGATAAATCGACTACTCACAAGGGTTAAATCTTGAAGATACCACTCATTTTCGGTATTATTTAAATATGGAACGTTATTTAAAGGGGAAATTTCCTTAAATGTCATGAATTTCATTTATTTAGATTGAGAGGAGGATAAAACTTGAGATTCGTGAATAATATAAAAAAATTCTGGAAAAACCAATCCAACCAATCTCAGCAACTAATAAAAGATTTTCCACTTTTAAAAGACAAAAACAGTAATCCTCTGTCAATCGAATATAAAGTTCATTTGACTGCTAAGGAAATTACTTCAAGTCAAAAGATCATCGACACGATTGTCTCTAAAATCATTGAAAATGATTCTACAAAACGGAATTATGCGGGTAAAAGTAATCAGCAACTTGAGATTTATAAAAAACGGGTATATAAATACGAAAGTTACTGCACTCAAAACGTCAAACTTGTACCTGGAAAAGCTGATCGTTTAGATATATATGTAACGGATATCTTTTTAGGAAAACTACCAGATCAATATACAAAGAACACTTTGAATTATCTGCAATCTACTATCGTAGCTAATTTTGCTTATATTACTGGTGGACCTTACAAAGTGTTCGACTCAAAGACACAGTCTTTAATTGAGAAAACAGAAACTTACGATATTAGTCTTTATATCCAATTCAGTTAATTAGATACAGAAAAAGCCGACAGTATTGTCGGCTTTTTCTGTGTTTTTATGTTTCATTACTTTGTAAAGAATCTCCATTCGTTTCAATTAACTTTTTATACCAGTAGAAAGATTTTTTTGGCGTTCTTTCCAAACTACCACTTCCATCCGGATTTAAATCGACATAAATCATGCCATATCTTTTTTCTACTTGTGCTGAAGCTGCACTGATTAAATCAATACAACCCCAAGCGGTATATCCAAATACATCAACACCATCTTCAATCGCTTTTTCGATCTCTAAGATATGATCATTATAGAACTTGATTCTGTAGTCATCCTCAATCGTAAGTGTTCCATCTGTATTCTTTATAGGCTCATCGTAACAACCCATGCCGTTTTCTGCAACAAAGAGTGGTAATTGATAACGTTCATAATAGAAATTCAGCATATAGCGTAACCCTTGTGGATCTATTGGATAGTTCCAGTCACTATAACTCAAATATGGATTTTTCAATCCTCGATAGACATTTCCAGCAGCTGTTTCATAAGGCGAAGGATCTTTCGCCATCGTGCGACTATTGTAATAACTAAAACTAATATAGTCTACTGTATGACTTAAATAGTCTCTATCTTCATCTGTAATATCAATTTCCACATTTTCTTCCTTGAATAAACGTTTAGTATAATACGGATATTCACCAGTAGCATGAACATGTACAAAGAAAGTCGTTTCTTGTTGTTGTTCCATTGCATAAAGAATATCATCAGGGTGACAAGTCATTGCATATCTAGGTTGTGAAGCTACCATGCAGCCTACTTTGAAATCAGGATTAATTTCTTTAGCCATCTTAGTCACTAAACCACTGGCAACAAGTTGATGATGCGCAGCCTGATAGCGTTGACTCATTGTTAGAGATTCTTTTGGCTCTAGAATGCCCGCTCCTAATAATGGTGAAAATACTGTGACATTGATTTCATTAAAAGTAATCCAATAAGTTACTTTATTTTTAAAGCGATTCATCACTACTTCTGCATACTTTGCAAAAAAACCAATCATTTTTCTGTCTAACCATGAGCCGTATTTTTTCGATAAATTTAGTGGCGGTTCGTAATGAGACAATGTTACAAGTGGTTCGATCCCATACTTTTTACACGTATCGAAGACTTTATCATAAAAAGCAAGTCCCAGTTCATTTGGTTCTTTTTCTTCACCTGTTGGAAAAATTCTCGTCCAAGCAATCGACATTCTATATACCTTGAATCCCATCTCAGCAAATAACTTTATATCCTCTTCATATCTATGATAGTGATCGATACCATTTAATTTCAAATTTTCTGGCGTAGGTTCATCTGTAATCGGACCTAATAGCCCTTTAGGTAAAACATCTTGAACAGAAAGCCCCTTACCATCCTCATTATAAGCACCTTCTAATTGATTAGCAGCCGTCGCGCCACCCCATAAAAAGTTCTCTGGAAATTTACTCATGAAGTATTCCTCCTTATTTAACTACAGTCAAAATTGTATTATTATTTGTTACGTCACTTTCATCTGAATCAATGACATCTAGATAATCAGTGGTATTGGTTACGATGACGGGTGTCGTTAAATCAAATCCAGCATTCGCTATCGCTTCTTTATCAAATACCATTAACAAATCACCTCTAACAAATGAATCTCCATCTTTCACTTTAGCAACAAAATACTTACCTTCAAGTTTTACTGTATCTATACCGATATGAATTAGTAATTCTAAACCAGAATGACTTCTCAACCCAAGTGCATGTTTTGTCTTGAATATCATTGCAACCTCACCATCAAATGGTGCATACACTTTCCCATTTTCCGGAATGATCGCGATTCCTTTACCCATCGCCTCAGTTGCGAAAGCATCATCTTCTACTTTGTTTAAAGGAAGTAATTGACCTTCAATAGGACTATAGATTTCATTTTTTTCATTCAAGCTAGATCCCAATGATACTGAATCACTGTTCGAATTGATTGGTCTTTCTTGTTTTTTTTTATCTAAGTTAACTGTATCTTGTTTTGTGTTTTCTTTATATAAAATGAGGCAAGCCAAAAACCCTACAACAGAACCAATCACAACTGTTATAATCGCATGATAGAAATTCCACATTGAATCGCCACCCATGTAGATTGGTGTAGAGAAAATATTTGAAGTTCCAGAAGACCAAGCTTTTAGTCCGACGATTCCTGCGTATAAACCAGCACTAGCTCCTCCAATAATAGTGGAAATCAGAATGCGTTTATTCTGTAACGTTACACCATAAAGGGCCGGCTCGGTTACACCCATAAAACATGAAATACCAGTAGATGTTGCTAAAGATTTCAATTTTTTATTCTTCGTTCTAAATGCAACTGCCATTACAGCACCACCTTGAGCCATATTCGCAGATAATAGTCCAGGAGTCAAGATACTACCATAACCTGTTATAGATCTTTGAACAGCTTGAGCAGCCCCGATACTGTAATGCATACCTGTCATAACTAAGAAAGGCGCTAACCCACCTACTAGTAATGGAACCACAAAACTCGCTTCATTTTCTAAAAATGTGAAGAAGACTGCTAGATATTCGCCAACAATAGAACCCAAAGGTCCTAAGACGATCAATCCAATTGGCGCTACAATTAATATTGTAACCATCGGTACTACAAAAACTTTTACAACATCTGGTGTATATTTTTTAGCAAACTTCTCGATATAAGACTGTAGCAAAACAATCAAGATGATTGGAATAACAGAAGAAGAATAAGTCGCTAACCTGATTGGAATTCCTAAGAAAGCTGCTTCTACTCCTTCAGTTCTCATTGCAGTCAATTCGGGATGCAAGAGAATCCCTGCAAAAACTAATGCTAAAAATTGGCTTGTTTTGAATTTCTTAGCAGCGGTAGTAGCAATCAAAAATGGTAAAAAGTAAAATACGGAATCTCCCATAATATTTAATATATTATATGTTTGAGATTCAGTTGATAACCATCCCAATGCAGTCGTTAAGGCCAAGATCGCTTTAACCATACCTGAACCTGCTAGTGCCCCTACAATAGGCGTGAAGATGCCGGCTATGGTATCAAAAAATAATGCAATACCTTTGGTTTTCTCTTCCGAGTCAGGCTGATCAGACTCTTTTTCTCCACCGACTAACACAATGGCTTCTTCATAAACTTTTTGAACATGCGGTCCAATAATGACCTGATATTGCCCACCTTTATATACAGCCCCCACAACGCCATCCATTTCTTTGATTGATTCCGTATCTGCTAACGCTACATTTCTCAGGTTAAACCTCAACCGTGTTATGCAGTGCGTTAGGTTGGTGACATTATCAGGTCCTCCCACCTTCGTAATAATTTGTTTAGCTAGTTGTTTGTTATCCATTTTCATTCCTCCAAATTTTAAGTACAAAAAAACACCTAAAAGACTACACAAAAATACAAAATTTTAGTGTAGATCAATTCAGGTGTTGCCTGCCAATACAGTTACAATCCTTTAGTTTGATCGAATTTGATTTTCTCTATCTGTTAAACGATTAATATGCAAAATGAAATATAATTGCTCTTCGCTTGTCATTTCGGTGTCCAATTTTTTGATTAGGTAAGCATTAATCTTCAGTACACAAGCATAAGCTACCTCATACTTTGTTCTTACTTGATCAAAAAGCTGGGTTTCACCAGAATCGTACCGTTCTTTTTTTGTGATTCTTTGTAAAAAATATCTTAGGTGGGTTACAAAGCGATTATAATTAATTGAATTTTCTTCTATTTCAATTGAATAATGAAATTTAATGACATTAAATATATCTTGAATAATATTGGCTTCATTGATTCCCTTAAGCTTTACATCACCCGATACATTTTGACCATTCACAAAATGTAGCGCTATAAAACTAGCTTCTGTTTCGGAAAGTTTGACTTTTTCATAATAAAAAATTGTTTCTAAAATATCTAATGCGACTTCATATTCTCTAGGATAGAACTTTTTGATTTCCCATAGAAATGCATTTTGTATTTGTTCACCATTCTTAAAACGAAACAAAGCATAATTGATATGATCGGCTAGACCAATATAGATACTATCATTGAATTTCACATCTAATCGTTCTTCAGCTTCTTTAACGATTTTATCTGTGAGTTCTAAATGATTTGTTGGAATCTCACCGACCAGATGTACGAATTTATCGACTAGATCTTGAGACTCTAATATAAATATCTTGTCGATTTTAAGCTCATCTACTTCATCGTTTTCCTTTTTTCCAAACGCGATCCCTCTACCAAGTAAAACGCGTTCAGCTAATTTCTCGTCATGAGCTAGAATGATATTATTATTAAATATCTTTTTAATCCACACAAACAACCTCCTCCCAACCAAAAAAAATACACCTTAACGACTTTTGACATAAAAGAACACACTCGTCCCCTCAAAAGTAGCTAGGTGTTGCCTGCCTACGCAGTTACAATCCTCTTGTTATTTAATTTTCTCAACATTTATATTGTAAGCACTATCAATATAAATGTCAATAGTTTTTCAAAAAAAACTCCGAGTCATAAACTCGGAGTTACAATACCTTATTTGATACGGTCGGCCATCATTGCTTGCATGAACATCCATACACCACTGTTTAATTTTAGTTCTTCACGTTCTTCTTCCGTTACATCCAAACGAATAAGATCATCTCTACCACTCAGCGCTTTGCTTGCCCAATGTGGATCTGATAATATTACTCTTCCTAATGCTACAAGTTCGCTATTTTCTAAAGCTTCTTTCGCATCGGCACTATTTCTAATATCTCCAACACTAATTAATGGGACCCTACCTGCAATTTTATCATGTATCTTTTGTAAAATTGTTTCTTCTCTTACTTCATCAAATTTAGAAAACTGTTTGAAGTCTCCCAATGAGATATGCAAGTAATCCAGTTTTTTATCTGCTAAATGATCAACCAAGTAAAGTGTATCTTCAATGCGAATACCAGGGTTTTCATATTCTTCTGGAGAAAATCTATAGCCGACGATAAATGGTTCTTGTGTTTCATTATCAACTGTTTCGATCACTTCATTTACCAATCTATCGACAAAATGATATCTTTTTTCTAAACTTCCGCCCCACTGATCCTCACGTCTATTCGAATGAGGAGAAAAGAATTGTTGAATCAAGTAAGTGTTTGCGCCATGAATCTCAATGCCGTCAAAACCAGCTCTAATCGCTCTGATTGCTGCAGCTTTGAAGTCTTCGATTACTTGCACAACTTCCTCATCGGATAATGCTCTAGGTTCAACTGCTTCGGGTCTTTCCGCTTTTACCGCACTTGCAGAAACAGGTTGCGCTCCTCTTAATGCAGCACTTGGAGACATTCTACCACCATGGAAAATTTGCAAGATAGCTTTTGTTCCAGATTTTTTAATAGCCGCAGCTAATTTCGCTAGTCCAGGTATATGCTTGTCATCATGAACACCTAATTCGCCTTCCCAGCCTTTACCGATAGCTTGAACGTTCGCAGCAGCAGTGATCACTGCTCCTAATTCTCCACTACGTAATGCATAATAAGCAATTTCGTTGTCCGTAATCGTTCCATCAAAAAAGCTCATCATATTCGTCATTGGAGCCATCACTGCTCTATTTTTTAACGTAACTCCACGTTTGAGTTGAATTGATTCTTCTAAATTAGTCATCTAAACTTCCTCTCAGTTTTAATCACTTACTAATTGTAACTTTTAAAGAGAAGAATTTCAACCCTAGAGACTCTTGCTTTCATTTACAAAAAGAGATCAACATCCTTATCAGATGCTGATCTCTTTATTTAGAAGATATCTATTTTTTGTCAGGGTACACTTCTTGTACAGTTTTGGCAGGGTCTATCACAATATATAATTTATTCCCTGATACCATACTGGATTGGTATTCATTGTCATGACCATCACTATCTAATGCTTTATAAGGGAAATAAATACGGTCTTTCTCTGAAGGAGCTGATGTTTCCCCACTATTTTTTCCTCTGTATAAAATATCCATCATTTCAATATCTTGGAATTGTTTTACACGATCGAACATACCAGTTTCTAGTCCACCGAGATTAATATCAGAAGAATTTACTGAATCTGCTTCAATATCAATTTCAATTTTTAACGATTCACATGGATGGATCTCTTGGAAATCATTTTCACCGATACGACCATAACTGGTTGTCACTTGTTTAATCCAAAGATCTCCAATATGTTCTCTTTCAATCGTCCAAGTTTCACCATTTCTAAACATAAACTTAAGTGCTGACATTACTTTTTTCATTTTCATTCCTCCTGCTCTATTTGTGAATAGTTTAACAAATATATATAGCAATTACCATCTATAATATAATATTTTATAAATTTTTTTATTTTTTATGTATTTTTGTTCACAATTAAATTAAAAAAAGAAAGACCTCGTAAGGTCTTTCGACTTTTAAGTTTATTAACGACCGATATTCCATCCACCGTCTATAACTAGTGACGCTCCTTGCATATAATTAGATTCATCAGAAGCTAAGAAGGTAGCTGCTGAAGCAATTTCTTCAGGCTCACCTGCTCTTTGTTCAGGAATATCATTAAGTCTCTTATCATCAATACCTTCTGTCATTGGTGTAACGACGAATCCAGGTGCTAATAGATTAGATTTGATACCTTTAGACCCAAAGTCATTAGCCAATTGTTTCGTAAAGCCTTCAAGTGCATGTTTAGAGGTTACATAGGTCGAACCACCGGGTCCCGCTACAAATGAGCCTTGAGAACCTACATTGATGATCGTTCCTCTTCCTTTTTCAATAAAGTGAGGGAGGACAGCTTTTGCAGCTAAATAAGGACCTTTGACATTTACTGCCATAATCTTATCGTATTCTGACTCATCTGTATCCAGTACCGTTTTATAGCTGTCATGTATGCCGGCACCATTATACAGAATATCGATTGTTCCATATAATTCGATAATTTTCTTCACGACATTTTTGATTTCTTCTGCATCCGTTGTATCTGTATGCAGGTAAGTTGCTTCGTTATTCTCTTTTTTTATCTCTTCAACGATACGTTTACCATCGTCTTCGCTTCTACCACCTATAACAACTTTCGCACCTTCTTGTGCAAACTTCTTAGCTGTAGCTTCACCAATACCTGAAGTACCACCAATCACGAATGCTACTTTATTTTCAAGTTTCATTTTAAATCGAGCTCCTTTGTTTAATCTATGAAGTCAGCTTAACGCCCTACAAAGAAAAAATCAAAAGAAACAAACTATTATACAAAATGCCTGCAGTCAGAGAGACTACAGGCATTTTATTATTCGTTTAATTCAGAATATTTTAATAGTCGATTGATATGCACTGCTAAATAGGTTAACTCATCTTTTGGAACTGGTTTTTGATGAACTTCTTGCATATATTCTTTGATCTTGAATGCAATATTCATTGCTTCAGGATATAACGTCGAAATCTGCTCGAATAATTCTTCATCTGTTTCTTCCATAAGCTTATCCGCTAGATAACGTTCTACAAAAAACTTAACATGTGTGATAAATCGATTATAATGAATGGAATCTGTCTGAAGAGTGGTTCTTAGATTATATCGAACCAAATTTACAATACTGCCTAACATTTTCGCAGTTTTCATGCTATCTGCATGCTCATTGTCCAAGCTTTGTGCATTGATCAAATGAAATGCAATATTTGCTGATTCTTCTTTTGGTAACTCTACATTCAATTTTTCATTAATTAAATTTCTTGCATACTCTCCAACTAAAAACTCTTTAGGATAATAGCTCTTCACTTCCCAATAAACTCGGTTTGAAATATTTAAACCTTTTTGGGCTCTCTCAACCGCAAAGTGCATATGATCCATTAACGTGAAGTAGATACTTTGCTGTAAGGCTGCATCTAGATGATCCTTAGAATATTCAATAATTTCTTGAACCATTGTCAAGTAAATTTCTGGAATATTGCTAAGCAATTCTAGTACTTGTTGCATTCTTATATTTTCAGCAGAGAAAAATACTTGATCTACTTTTGACTGATCGACTTGATCTCCTGGTTTTGCGCCAAACCCAATCCCCTTGCCAAAGACTACGTTTTCTTTTCCATCTTTTTCAATTAATACAACACTTGTATTCAGTACCTTTTTGATTATTGCCAATCTAATCCCCCCTCCTCAGAATGATTTACTGAAATGAATTATATTTCGCTACCATTCGTTTCAATCACATTTTTATACCAATAGAATGAATCTTTTTTGATTCTATCGTAACTACCATTTCCTTCATCATCCAAGTCAACGTAAATAAATCCGTAACGTTTAGACATCTGTGATGTACTCGCACTGACGATATCGATTGCACCCCAACTGGTATACGCAATAAGGTCTACGCCTTCATTGATTGCATCTTTCATTGCTTTGAAATGACGTTCGAAATATGAAATACGGTATGGGTCGTGTATTTCACCATTCACTAATTCGTCTTTTGCACCCATTCCGTTTTCAACGATCATCAATGGTACATTGTAACGATCATATAATTCAAGTAATGAGATTTTCAGCCCTTCAGGGTCAATCTGCCATCCCCAGTCAGTAGATTCGAGGTAAGGATTTTTAACACCAAGTATCGTATTTCCAGGTGTACGTTCAGCATTTTCATCACCAGACTCAGCCATAGACATGTAATAACTAAAGGATACAAAATCTACAGTATGAGCTTTCATGATTTCAAGATCACCTTCAGCGAAGTCAAGTTCGATCCCTCTAATTTCCAAGTCTCTCAAAATCAATTTAGGATATTTTCCGAAAACTTGGACGTCTGCATAAAAATTATTCTCAAGATTCTTTTTAAGCGTTAGCTCAACATCTGTTGGGTGACAAGTTCTTGGATAAGTGGTTAATTTCGTGATCATACAGCCTACTTGACTACCTTCGATAATCTCGTGACAATCTTTTGTTACCATAGCAGAAGCTACGAATTGATGATGTAGTGCTTGATAAGTTTCCTGTTCTGATTTTCCTGGTGTACATTGATCAACTAGAATCCCCGCTGTAGTAAATGGATGTCTATGAATACTATCGATTTCATTGAATGTTAACCAGTATTTAACAAGATTTTTGTATCTTTTGAAACAGACTTTTGAGAATCTAACGAAATCATCAACTACACGTCTATCAACCCAACCATTATACTTCAAACTAAGCGATAATGGCATTTCATAATGAGATAGTGTTACGATTGGTTCAATATTCAAGCGATTCATTTCTGTGAACAAATCCTCATAAAATTGAAGACCTTTTTCGTTTGGCTCTAGTTCTTCTCCAGTTGGGAAAATTCTAGACCAAGCTATAGAAACACGTAAGGTTTTCATACCCATCTCAGCGAACAAAGCCAAATCTTCTTTATAGCGATGATAAAAGTCGATTCCTCTACGCTTAGGATAGATATCATCTTTTTCATCCGCTGCTGCAGCTTTTACCGTTTCTAAATCAATACGCATGTGTGTCGCGTAATCTTTAACATCGACTTTTGGTTTATAAGTAGCAATATCCGCTACTGATAAACCCTTACCGTCAACATTCCAAGCACCTTCAGCTTGATTGGCGGCAATTGCGCCACCCCACATAAAATCTTTTGGAAATCCTTTATTTAACATCCTTTATTTTCCTCCTATTGGTGAAACTGTCATAACCATTTCATTTGTTGAAACGGTTTCGTTCGTTACGTTTTGTGCTACTGCATAAGCATCTTGATTGGTGACCACAGAGATAACAGTTGTATCAAATCCAGCTTCTTCTATAGCTTGAATATCAAAAGTAATCAATAAATCGCCAGCTTTCACTGCATCACCTTTTTTAACATGCGCTTCAAAATGTTTACCTTCAAGTTGAACTGTATCGATACCAATATGGAATAACACTTCTGCACCATTATCTAATTCCATACCAACTGCATGTTTTGTTTCAAATACCATACCAATAACACCGTTAGCTGGCGCTCTTAATTCTCCAACGCTTGGCTCAACACCAAACCCAGCACCTACCATGCCTTTAGAGAATACTTCATCTTTAACATCTGATAATGGAATAATTGTTCCTGTTACTGGACTTTTCATATCAGCAGGTACGCGTTCTTTACTATTAAATGTATCTACTGCTTCTTCAACATGTTTAACTTCATCTTTCCAAAGAATCAAAACAGCTACAAATGAAATACCTAATGATAAACCGGCTGTTACAAGTGCCCAAACTAAATTCATAGGATCATCAGCATTAGCAAACATACTAATACTTGCTAGGCCTGGACCTACTAAAGCAAAAGCTTCTACAGTCATAATGCCGATAAATGAACCACTGATTAAACTACTCAATACAACGCTGTATAAGACACGTTTATGAAGAATCGTTACGCCATATAGAGCGGGTTCTGTAATACCAAAGAATGCAGAAATCCCTGCAGAAAAGGCCGTTGCTCTAAGTTTCTCATCTTTAGTCTTGATCGCTACTGCAAAACAAGCACCAGACTCAGAGATATTATGCGCTAATGAAGCTGGTAAATAAAGTAATTCTTTTCCAAGTGTTCCCATTGAACTGATTGCATAAGGTAACATTGCTTTATGCATCCCTGTTACGACCATGAATGGTAGGATACCTGCAAGAACGCCTGTTGCAACCCAACCAAAGTTATCATAAGCAAACAAAATCACTTTAGAAAGTTGTTCTCCGACAATGTAACCAATTGGTCCGAGGAACAATAGCGTCACGATTACTGAGATTGTTACTGCCATAAGTGGTACAAAGAAAATACGAATCGCTTTTGGTGATATTTTTGTAAAAAGTTTTTCTAGATATGCATATAATAGTGTTAATAAGATAGCTGGAAAAACTTGAGAAGAATAAGTGATGTCTTGTATTGGAATACTGAAAAGACTTACACCTTCTGTAATAAGTGTCGACATCCCCGGTAATAATAGTGCACCTACAGCTGAAGCTGCGACGACTGCGTTTACCTTTAATTTGTTAGCCGTTGTAATAGCTACAATCACTGGCAAGAAGTAGAGCGGTGCAGTTCCGATCAAATCTAAAATTTGATAAGTTTGCGAAGTTGAATCTATCCAATTTATAGAGGATAAAAGCAAAAGAATCGACTTTAAAATTCCCCCACCAGCTATTGCTGGAACGGTTGGTTGAAATACGCCTACAATAAAGTCTAATAGAACGGCTGTCCATTTTTGTTTAGGTCCATTTGCTTTTTCTCCAGAACCACCAACGTCTCCAACGATTTCTTTAACTTTATCATATACCTCAACAACTTCATTACCGATAATGATTTGCATTTGTGCATTCTTTCGAACACCCATAACGCCGTCAATCAATTCTAATTTATCCATATTAGCTTTTGAATCATCTTTCAACGTGAATCTTAATCGCGTTGAACAATGTTCTAGGTGATTAATGTTTTCTTTACCACCTATATTTTCGACAACTTCACTAGCAGTCTTTTTATAATCCATAGTGACATCTCCCTATTTTTTAAATTTTGTTTACCTGGCCTGGGCAAACAAAAAGACAGGACTTAATGATAGAATATCCCCAAGATAAACTTCGGGTATCTAAATCATTAGGTCCTGCCTGCATTACCAGTCACATGCCTGTTATTTAAACCTACTATATCATTCACTTTTGGAAACGTCAACATTATTTTCGCATTTTTAACCATTAACCATATTTCAATCTACTTATTTACTTAAAGTATCCACAGCGAGTATCGCATAGGCAACTTGTTCGGCAGTTATTTCAGGATCAAGATTTTCCATCGTTTCCCCTTCAGCAGTCGCTAATTTTCCGACTTCAACTAAATCTTCAAATGAAGCGCTTGTTAAATGCATGTCTTCTAGTGTCGTGGGCATATCGATTTGTTGATAAAACTCAATATATTCTTTAATTTCCGTTTCCGTTTTCCCTTCCAATACGAGCTGTACCAGTGTTCCATACGCAACTTTTTCACCGTGTGTCAGATGATGAATATCCCCATTTAGAGCTGTAAATCCGTTGTGAACAGCGTGAGCACCTGCTAAGCCGCCGTTTTCAAATCCTAATCCAGAAAGAAGCGTATTCGCCTCTACGATTGCTTCAACTGCTGGCGTTACAATACCATCTTTTGCAGCTTTATAAGCAGCAACACCCTGTTCAAACAATGTTTTTTCTGCCATTTCTGCTATTGCCTGAGCAGCTAAAGTCGGTTTTCCGCCTGCCATCGTATTCCCATTGCGTTTCATGGTAGCTTTAACTTCTACCAGGGTTGCCATTGCATCACAAATGCCTGACGCAAATAAACGGATAGGTGCGTTGACAATAGTAGCCGTATCCACTAATACGAGCTCAGGATTTTTATCATAAAACTCGTACGCTTCAAACACACCCTCATCAGTATAAATAACAGAAAGTGCACTTGTTGGTGCATCCGTTGAAGCAGTTGTTGGTACAATGACCACTGGTACAGCTAATTTGTCTGATACTGCCTTAGCCGTGTCCAATGTTTTTCCGCCGCCAACACCAATGACTAGATCAACTGACTGTTTCTTTCCGCTATCTGAAATGCGCTCAATTTCATTTGTAGAAGATTCACCATTAAATTTTTCAAAATGATAATTGGTATTCGTAGCATCAAAACTGTCTTCTATCACTTCTTTTGTTATGTCCCAAACGACCTCATCTGCCATTAGTAAAGGATATTGACCAATCGATTCAATTTCTTTGGCCAGTTCCTTCATAACCCCAGCACCTTGAATATATCTACTTGGTGATCTAAATACATATTTTGTCATATGATTACCCCTTTCTATTTTATGTTAGTTTCACTTTACCAGAACCAAAAAAAGATTAAAAGCGTTTCTATTGTGAAAAAATGTTTTTTTAATTAAACTGTTATAATCATCAATTTTCTAAAAAAGATCTTTCAAAAATATTTTTTCACAAACAAATAACACACCTTCACTTTAACTGAAGGTGTGTTATTTATAACTAATCTACGGCAGTTAATTCTACCATTTTACTTTGGTAATCACCATGCAAATCATGATTGATATAGATTCCTCTATACATCAACTCATCACCGTAGTAGGTTTCTCCATTATGGCTCAACAGATATTTCTTATCCGGATTCAATCCAACAACTCTGATTTGATCAAAAGAGTC
Organism: Marinilactibacillus kalidii; assembly: GCF_017599325.1. GTDB lineage: Bacteria > Bacillota > Bacilli > Lactobacillales > Carnobacteriaceae_A > Marinilactibacillus > Marinilactibacillus kalidii. Next base: position 67,042 of record NZ_JAGFVM010000030.1, read on the forward strand.
ATTTGCTCTAGCCATGGTTTGATAGAAAAATAAGACAGCTTGATTTTGATCTTCACTCGCAAACATCCATGCGGCTTTATGGTTTTTATCAAATGGGCTGATTAATCTTGAAAAGCGACCGTATTGAATTAATTTCCTATGTTTTTTATACCAGTGAATTTGATCTTTCATTTCTATTTTTTCTTTATCAGTTAATTGAGTCAGATCTAGTTCATAGCCCAAATTTCCTGCCATGGCTGCGTGTCCTCTCATTTCCATTGAGATCGAGCGACCAACTTGATGGTTAGGTGTTGCAGAAACATGGGCACCCATACTACTGATTGGCATCACTAAACTCGTGCCATACTGAATCTCCAATCTTGAAGCAGCATCTGTATTATCACTCGTCCATGTTTGAGGCATGTAATAAAGCATACCCGGATCGTATCTTCCGCCACCACCAGAACAACTTTCCCATAAAATATCTGGATATTCAGACGTTAATGTCTCTAAGACTTCATATAGACCTAGGATATATCGATGTAAAACCTCACCATCTCTTACAGAAGCATTTCTAGATCCAATCTCTGACATATTGCGGTTAAAATCCCATTTAATATAATCGATCGGTACTTCATTGAGCACTTTTCTGATTTGATTCAGTACATTTTCTCTGACTTCAGCGCGACTATAATCAAGCACATATTGATTACGACTAACAGAAGATTTTCTATTTCTCGCACCGATGATCCAGTCAGGATGTTCTCGGTATAAATCACTGTCTTCAGAAATCATTTCAGGTTCAAACCAGAGGCCGAACTTCATCCCTTTCTGATGAACATAACGAGATAGACCTTTTAGACCATTCGGTAGCTTCTGCTCATATTCCTTCCAATCACCAAGGGAAGTCGTATCATCATCCCGCTTGCCGAACCATCCGTCATCTAAAACAAATAATTCGACACCGGATAAAGCTGCTTCATCAATTAGTGCATGGAGTTTGTTTTCATTGAAATCAAAATAAGTAGCTTCCCAGTTATTGATGAGTACAGGTCTTTCTTCTTTACTATACGTGGAACGGATAAGCTGGTTTTGATAGAAGCGGTGGTATTCTTGGCTCATGCCGTTTAAGCCAGCCGAACTATAAACAAGGACTGTTTCAGGTGTTTGAAAAGTCTCTCCCGCTTTCACTTCCCAATTAAAGTGCTCTGGATTGATACCCATTTGAACACGCGTCTGGTTGTATTCATCAACTTCAATGTTACTGACAAATTCTCCTGTGTAGACGAAGTGGACACCGTATACCTCACCAGTATGTTCCGTGGTGTCGGGATCAGCCAAGGCTACAAAAGGTTGATAGTTATGACTTGTCGTCCCTCTTTTGGAATCGACTTTCGTCACCCCTCTGTTCAATTTATGGCGAATCATCTCTCTTTCTCTAGCCCAAGATCCAGATAACTGGATCAAGTCAAATCTCGAATGGGAAAAATCCATCGACATACTCAATGCTTTATCTAAAAAAATACTCTCTTTATTTAAATTGACAAACTCAGTCGAACGCACGATTACGCTATAATCAGAAAAAATAGAATAGTTTAAAATGATTTGTACTTGATTTACACTATCTTCTAAAGTGATTTTTAGCGTTTGTGCTTGATCAATCTCTTGAACGAACGATTGTGGTAAGCCTTTTAGATCAGGTTTGCCTTGAATGATTTCATGTCCTTTATAGTTGAATTGACTGACATATGAACCATCAGAAAATGTGATCTGATAGCTTGATTCTCTAAAATCTCCATTATCATTTCCAGAGTATTCTAGTAGTTGGTGATTTAAAGAAAAGGCCCGTTGTTGTGCATCAATCGGATTTGTTCCGAAAGCACGTCCAATAATAGGGTAATCCCCTTTAAATGTATTCTCTCTCAGCATTTTACCAAAGTAACGATGCGCAAGAAACTTCTGCTCTTCAATAGAAATCTGATAACTAATGCTATCATTTGTCAAATTGAAAACGCGTGTATTTTCGTTAAATTTAATCGGCAATTGATCTGCTCCTTTACTTGATTGATCCAATCATTCCGGCCACAAAGTATTTTTGTAGTAAAAAGAAGATTAGTGCTGTCGGGATAGTAGTAATCAAAATCGCTAACATGATTGCGCCGTAATCTGGTGTATAACTTGATCCAAGTGCGGAGATAACTAGTGGGACCGTGTAATTTTTTGGATTTTGTAGGATAACTAACGGCCATAAGTAATTATTCCAAGAATTCATGAAGGTAACAATACCGGCAGCGGCGTAAGTCGTTTTCATAGTCGGCATAAAAACTCTCGTAAATAAACCAATCTCTGACAATCCATCAATTCTCCCAGCTTCTAACAGTTCTTTAGGGAACATTTTTGCATTTTGTCTAAAGAAGAAAATCAAAAATGCTGTAGAGAAATATGGCAGCATAACCCCCAGTAAGGTATCGATACCAAAACCTGGCGCAAAACCAGAGATGACACCGAACAATCTGAATAGAGGCACCATTAGAGCAGCAAAAGGAATCATCATTGACCCTAGTATTAAAGTATAGACGATTTCTTTCCCTTTAGTCGGATGTACTTCAAAGCCATATCCCGCTAGTGAGGAGATAAAGATGGCAATAAAGGTTTGACCAATCGCAACAATGGAAGAGTTACCAATCGCGTTTACAATATCTGTTGTGTCAAATACAGTCTTCAAATTTTCAAAAAATTGCTTGCCTGGTAAAAGTTGTCCTCTTGTAACATCAATTGATGCATTCGTCACACTGACTATTAAGAAGTAAAATGGGAAGAAAAACATCGCACAAGTGACAATAATGAATGCGTACATCAAAATCTTTTTCATTAATAGTTTGTTTTTCATTTTTTCTCTCTCCCCAGTCTAAATTGAATAACAGTCAGAATAATAACAAAGAATACAATGCTATATGAAACAGCAGCAGCGTAACCAAAGTTTGGTGTATATTCAAACGATAAGTTGTAAATGTATTGAGAAATGGTAGTCGTAGCGTTACCCGGTCCACCACTGGTTAAATTCATAGGCTCATCGAACAATTGTAGTGTTCCGATGGTAGATGTAATAGAAGTAAATAAGATAACCGGACGTAACATTGGAATGGTGATTTTGAAAAATTGTTGGATTACAGACGCCCCATCAATCGTTGAAGCTTCATAGATACTAGGATCGACATTTTGTAATGCAGATAAGTAGAATATCATATTGTAGCCAGTCCATCTCCAAGTGATAGCAATAACAATCAATACTTTAGCCCAGAATGGATCACCTAACCACAAAATGGGATCATTGATCACATTCAGAAACATCAAGACTTGGTTGACGATACCACCATTTGCAAATAGATATTTAAAAATCAGTGAGTATGCAACAAGTGACGTAATAGATGGTAAAAAGACCAATGTTCTAAATAGACCTTTAAACTTTAATGATTTGTTGTTTAATACAACTGAGAACACTAACGCAAGGAAGATCATAATTGGTATTTGGAAAATAAAGAATATAAAGGTATTCTTAACAGCCGTTATAAAGGCCTGATCATTAAATAACCTTTTATAGTTGTCTATACCAACGAACTCTAATCCAATTCCTGCACCTGAGTGAAGTGACAACCAAAGCGATTGTATCATTGGATAAAAATAAAAGACGACGATAAAAAATGTTGGAATAATTACAAAAGCCCAACTCATGACTTTACGTTTCCTTTCTAATTTACCAGCTTTTTTCTTTTTAACTGTAGGTTGTTCTGTCATCAATATTCCTCCTCTAAAAAGATTCAGACCCCTTTCGCATCATACACGGAAAGGAGTCTGGCTCTTAATAATCCCTGTATTACATTCCTGATTCAGCTTGTTGCTGTGCTTTCTCCAAAACTTCATCTAGATCTGCACCATTAAGATAATCTTGTAAAGATACTGCTAAAATATCTTCGATTTCGTATGTGCTTCCACCAAATTCGACTTCTGGAATTTCTTGAGTCCATTCCGCAAAGTTTTTATTGACCATTTGCCCTCCAAAGAATTCGCTCTCAACTTGATAAGCTTCTCCTTCAGCTGCTGGTTCGTATGCACCAATGGCATTGATTTCAGTAGCTAAATCTTGGTAGAAATCTACATCTGATCCGAATGTTGCTCCAAGAAATTCTCCAGCTAGTTCGTTATTGTCAATATTCAATACATAGATAGAAGAACCACCTAAGTTTGAAGCATTAACAGAACCTTCAATCGTTTGACGAGGAATCGGTGCGATAGCCCAGTCTCCAGATTGAGAATCTTCTGCTGTGATTGAAGGCGTGATCCAGTTACCAGTAGGAACAGTCGCAACTTCACCATTATTAAAGGCTTGTAAGAATTGATCCCAATCATTGTGAACGTTCATAACACCAGACTCAAACAATTCTTTGTATGTTTCAAAACCTAATTTCAACGATTCATTATCAGTAATATAAGGTGTTTCACCATCTTCTTCTGTCAACCAAACGCCACTGGATTGCATCATGACACGAATAATCCCTAAGTCATTATGATCATTTGTCATCCATTTAACGCCTGTTTTTTCTGTTACATCTTTACCGATCTCAACGTACTCATCCCAAGTGATGTCTGTAACATCCTCTAATGTATACCCAGCTTCTTCAAGAAGATCTGTTCTAACGTAGAGACCCGTTACACCACTGTCAAATGGTACATTAAAGACTTCATCTTCGTACGTACCCGCTTTTATTTTGTAATCTGCGAAGTCATCAGTATTATAATATTCTTCTAGTGGTACAAAAGAACCTGGATAAGAGCTTAAGAAACTTTGCGCACGATAATCTTCAATGAACACAATGTTTGGTAGACCGGTTTCAACACCTGAGCTCAAACTTGTATTCAATTTTTGGATAACATCATCTTGTGAATTTTCCACGATTTCTAATTCAAAGTCCGGATTATCTTGCTTATAGTGTTCTTCAGCGATTTCTAATGCACGAACATTAAAGTTAGGATCCCAAGTCCAGACAGTTAATTCATTTGGTTCTCCACTTGCGCCTTCGGATTCTTCCCCTTCATTCGCGCTATCTCCATTCCCACAAGCTGTTAATACTAGCAAAGCTGAAGCACCTAAAGTTAAAGCTGTCTTTTTGTTAAACATGTGTATTCCTCCAATATTCTATTTTTTTAATTACAATGGACTAATTTGATAGTGGTACTGATAAGAAGTATTCTTCAACTGATACTGTTCAAGGACACCCGGCCCGCAACTTGCTGACCCGATCCCATTCAGTTGGTGGTCAATATTTAATTCTAGTTGTCCTTCTTTTTCAAGCTCCACGTGATGTTGTTTGCGTTCCAACTGTTCAGTTGAGAATCGTCTCAAACTGAAGTTGAATGGCTTCCCTTCGATTCTAATTCCGTTTCCTCTGCCATTTTTAATCTCTATCCATCTCGTCTGAGATCGATTACCATTTTCTTGCGGCATGATATAAGGAGTAAACAAATCATCCACTGTCTTATGATAAATATCAACTTTTGCAGCTAGTTGCACATCTGGGTACGATTCTCCAGGGCCATTCCCTTTCCAAGTGACCTTCTCAAAGTCTGAATTGATCGCCATTCGCATGCCAACCTTAGGAAGCGTTTTACTACCCTCACCATATTTATCAGCATTTACTTGGACATCGATATTGCCATCTCCATCAATACGATAAATTGTTTTGATATTAAATCCCCAGTTATATACTGCAGGCGCAAGTGTAGATATTACTTCTATCTCTACAGGTAATTGACTGGATTCACTAAGAATTTTGACACTCTCTACGTGTTCTTGCATGAGGTCAACGCCTGCTTCTTTCCAAGTATCTGCAACTGGAAATGTACCAAATTCTTCAATTCCAAGGCGATCATTGTCTGTTAAAGCTCTCCAATAGTGATGTTTCGGACCATCTAGGATGACCGTCTCCCCACAGACCGTATACTTACTGATTCTACCCGTAAATTTATTTAGGTTAACAGTGAATCGTCTACCATCTATCTGAATACCTTCTATTTCATCTTTAATTGAAAGAATCGATGGGACAGCACCCTTGATTGTCTGACGTTTTACTTCTCCTATTTCAAATTGTGCCCATGCAATTTCGTGACCTGCTTCAGCCCACCGAGTCGGTTGCTTCTGTATAAAACGAATGGTTAAATGACTGTCTTCAATAACCGTTTTACCATTAATCGGTAATTGAATTGTCTTTGAACTAGAGGCTTTAATATCATTTAAGTTTATTCCTCCAGATTCAATCACTTTACCATCTGTTTTAATCTCCCAGATACCGTATACATGAGAAAGATCAATAAAATCATAACGATTCAAAATTTTGATTTGTCCATCATTCAAATCTGATGCTTTAACCTGTATCGGTTCAATAGCTTTCTTGTACTCTATAAGCGCTGGTGATGGTTGACGATTAGGCATCACTAGACCATCGATAACAAAATTACCGTCATGCGGTGTTTCTCCGAAGTCTCCGCCGTAAGCATAAGCTTCTTTTCCATCTGGTCGATCGATTTTTATACCATGATCGATCCATTCCCACACGAAGCCACCTTGAAGTCTCGGATATTGATAAAATAAGTCTACGTACTCTTTGAATGCCCCTGGACCATTTCCCATCGCATGTGCATATTCACATAAGATGTGCGGTTGAGTTAGTTCTGTTCTTTTTCCAAGTTGTTCCATTGTCTCAACATCTGTGTACATCGTCGAAAACATATCAGCTGTTTGGTTGATCTCTTGTGGTTGATTATTTGTGCGCTCCAAGATATCTCTTGTTTCGCCTTCATAATGTAACAATCTAGTCGGATCTTTCTCGCGCGCCCAATTTGCCATCGCTTGATGATTCCCTCCGAAACCGGATTCATTTCCAAGTGACCAAATAACAATAGATGCATGATTTTTGTCTCTTTCAATCATTCTCCTGATTCTATCAACGTACGCTGCTTCCCATGCAGGATCTTTACTTAATTGACTCCAGTCATCAACGAAAACGAAGCCATGTGTCTCGATATCAGTTTCATCAATCACATAAAATCCATATTCGTCGCATAAATCATAAAACACCGGATCACTCGGATAATGAGATGTGCGTATGGCATTTATATTATGAACTTTCATCAAGTTCAAGTCTTCTATCATTGTTTCAATAGGAACGGCTCTTCCTAATTCCGGATGAAATTCATGTCTATTAACACCTTTGAAAATAATATGCTCACCATTAATTAACATCAGGCCATCTTTTAACTCAATGGTTCTAAAACCAACTCGATTTGGGATAATTTCTACGGTACCACCTGAGGGATCTTTTAACTCTAGTAATAGGTGATACAAGTATGGATCTTCCGCAGACCATTTTCGTGGTGATTCGATATCTAAACGCAATTTGTACGCTTGGCTTGCTGGATGCTCACCCGATAAGATCACTTCGTTTTGTTGATTCATAAGTATATGTTTGATCGTGTACCCTTCTTCAAAAGCGTTAAGGTCCACTTTACAATGTAGTGTCGCATCTTTATAATGCTGATCTAATGCTGTTTGTATGGTTATATCTTCAATAGCAACGGTTGGTTTACTAACTAGAAGAACATCTCGGAATATACCACTGAGCCACCACATATCTTGATCTTCAAGATAACTTTGTGCACTATATTTGTACACTTTTACAGCGAGTTGATTCTCACCTTCTTTAATATACTGTGATACATCAAATTCAGAGGCTGTACGACTACCTGTACCATATCCAACAAAGTGACCATTCACCCATAAGTGAAAAGCGCTATCGACACCCTCAAAGCGAAGACTCGTTGACGCTAAAGCTTCTTGTTTTGAAAGGGCAAACATTTTTCTGTATGCGCCTGTAGGATTCTTGGATGGAATCTTTGGCGGATCTACTGGGAACGGGTATTGTACGTTGGTATAATGAGGATACTCATATCCTTCCATTTGCCAATTTGATGGAACAGAAATCTTATCCCAACGTGCATCATCGAAGTCATCCTCATAAAAGTTTGATTCAATGCCTTCAGGATAATCTGCGAATTTGAATCGCCACTTCCCATTTAAAGATGTCACCCGTTGTGAAAATTCTTTATTATAAGTTAACGCGGCATCAACAGTATCATAAGAAAAGAAATATGCATGTTCTGCTTTACGGTTTACCTCAATCGTCTCTTGCTCGTGATAATGTTCGTACTTGTTCATTCATCAGTCCTCTTTTCTTTACTAAAGTTTACTAGCTGGTTTAAAGGAACGCGCTTGCTGTTTTAACAGTCTTTTTTCTACTTCCTACGATTACTCTATATCAATTTACAGATAAATGCAAGCGCTTAACAAAATAAATTTACTTATTTACTAAAATTTTACTTTGGATACCATCGACAAAAAACTGAAATAGATTGTTTAAAATCTTACTTTACATTATGATAGCAGTAACAAATAAGGGATTACTGGAGGAGTAATTGATGACTTTTTTCAAAAGAAGCTCTTTAAAATTAACTAATTTCTTCAATGCCATACTTCGATACCCACTTTCTTTCATCTTTTTTATCTTCAGCACTTATCTCATATTAAGAATGAATCACACTTATACTCAGTCATTTTTAGGAAATGAACTATTGGCATCGGTCTTAGGGGGGATTCTGGCTAGCTTAGCTCAAGCAATTTTCGAGCGATTTTTCATTCATAAACGCATTTTTCGTTTAGTACTTTATTTAGGTGCCATACTTATCACAGGTTGCTATTATTATATTTTTTTAAAGGGACATTGGGATCACTATTACCTTATTTCTATTCGAACCAGTGCATTCATCGTTGCTAGTATAGTAGCTTATGTATGGTTACCCTCTTTCAAGAGGAATCTATCGTTTGAACAAGTATTTACGGTTGCTTTAAAAGCTTTCTTCACTAGTTTACTTTTTTCCATCGTTTTACTATTGGGGTTTTACTCGATTGTTGCGACTTATGCATTCTTGATTACTGAAATTGATTTCGTTCTATTTGGTGATATTGCTGCAGTCATTTTTTCTTTATTCGCACCACTCTACTTTCTATCCTATTTTCCTTTTTATGAAACAAACGACGATAAACTTAAAGCGGATCAAATCGTCGCATTATCTATACCAAAATTGTTAGAGATTTTGATTACGTATATCGTTATTCCATTACTCAGTATATATACGCTTATTTTGATTATGTACATCTTTCCAAATTTAACAGGACAGTTCTGGTCTGACAATTTATTAGAACCGCTGCTGATTGGCTATGCAATAGTAGGCATCATCACATTATTTGTTGCCCATAATATAAATAATCGTTTAACGAAATATTTTAAATCTTACTTCCCTAAATTATTACTCTTTATCAGTGCGTTTCAAACAGTAGCATCTATTCTTAGGATTCAGCAATTTGGTGTAACACATGGGCGATATTATGTCATAATGTTCGGCTTGTTCTCTATTATATCAAGCGCGTTATATAGCTTTTTTGAAAATAAAAAATGGCTCGTGCCTGTTTTATTTATTGGTTTAACTTATTTATCCATCATACCGCCGATTGATGCGATAACTGTCGGCGTTCACTCTCAAAAGAATCGACTCGAATCGATTCTTTCAGCAAATAACATGCTAAAAGAAAATGATATTGTTCAGGATGTAGTGATCGATAAGACTGATCGTGAAGACATTATCGATAGTATGCGTTATCTATACGAGATGGATGCACTTGATACGTTAGATTGGTTACCTGCGAACTTTTCTAATAGCGACCAACAATTCAAAAATCTATTTGGTTTTAGTCAATATGCCTGGGAGAATGACGACGAATCAGATGAAATAGATGATTACAGTTACACTAGCTTAAGCTTAGAAGATTATGTGATTTTATCATTAGATGTTTCAGGAAGTGATTTATTTACAATCGTTCCTTTTTCTTCTGAAAATATTTCCCCAGATTCAAATGAAGAAAACCTTACTCAACCAATTAAATTAAATGATACTGATTATCTTCTTAAGGTAACAACTAGTAATGATTTGTTTAATCTAAGTATACTCGATGAAAAAGAAGACCCGCTCATCACCCTTGACCTTTCTTTTCTGCTAGAAGCTTCTTACGAGTATCGAGATACAACGAGCGATTTACCAATAGAAGCATTAACTTTTTCCAAAGAAAACAGTCTGCTTAAATTAACTACAGTCATCAAGCAAATTGAAATTCAAGACCATGATAGCTTCACTGGGCAACTATATCTATTTATAGATTTAAAATAAACGGCAAAAAAACTATGCAACTGTTCAAGCGAATACTTGACAGTTTGCATAGTTTCTTTATTTTGCATGTTTTCCAGTGCTTCTTCTCATCCTCAAAATATATGCGATTAGAAGAGCGATGGCAATAAACAGTACGATAATGATTACGTAGAGTAAGGTAGGATTCAATTTCATCTGATCATTAGCATCTTCAACGATAACGACCGCTTCCTCATTTACTTCATCTTCTTGTTCTGAAGAGATTGTAAAATCTTCGTCAAAAGTCCATTCATCCGAATCATTTTTTGCTGAAATGACCATCCGATAGTCTCCAGCTTCTATTGCTTTATCTTCCCAATCAATAACGATTGGCATAGATGTCTCGGGTGCTATCCGTACATCTTCTTGTTCCACACTGTGAACCAATGTATCCCCTTTATAAACTTCTGCCGATACCATCAAATCTTTTAAAATCATTGGCTCAACATTCTGCAAATGAGCAATGACAGCTGTTCGGTAATTAGATAAGCCCGGTTCGATACTCTTTAATTCGACAGAAGGTTGTATTTCATTATCATTTTCTGATAGCTGCAGTCCAATTATATAAGCATAATCGTTTATGATCGCGACCCCTTCATTGCCTTCAACAGTTGCTGGCTTTTTCTCTTGAAAACGAATACCGCCTAAAATCACACCGTCAAATGACTGTTCCGGTGCTTTAATGTTGGTAAAAACGGAAGCTGTTTCGCCAGGCTTGATGGCTATTTCTTTTTCATTTAATTCTGCAATAGAAGTTAGAGGATGTTCTCCTTCAGCTATAGCCTCTGGATCGTCATACACAATAACCCCATTACTATTTGTGGTAGCATCATTCAATTGCACTTCTACCACGATTTCCTCATCGCTACTGTTTTCAATCTGTGTTTCTATTTCTTGAACTTGTCTAGGTTCTATTCTTAAATCAAAATATGATTGATTTAAATCGCGCTGATTATCTGGCAATACAGCTCTCACAGAAAAAGCAACACCTTCTTCAGCAAAAACAACCTTAGTGCTTCCAATCAACGAAATAACTACAAGTAAAAGTAGCCATCTAGCTATCAAAACGACTTTATTCATTTGGCGCTGCTACTAACGTCCATGTTATTGTCGCAGCGTGCTCACCTAAAGAACCCACACCTGCTGGTACATCTAGGGTAATATTATCTTCAACGCCACTCCAGCTGAACAACCAGCTACCTATACCTTGTCCCTCATTCGCTGTGATCGGGGTCGCACTGTTTTCGCTGTTTAATGTGAACTCATTCGTAGTAGGTGCGACCGTCTGAGTATTATTTGTTGTTGGAGTAGGTGCGCTAAAATTCAGCACACTTCCTTGTAATGTTTCCTGAGCGGTTACTGCATCTGTGAAGGGTGATAGCGCAGCAGTTACTTGCCAACCAGCTCCAGTACCCCTAGCATCGTCAACCTGTAAACTTTCTGCAAACTCAGCGGTACTTATTGTTCCATTTAAACTTACAGCATCTACAGAAACAGTCGATGACTCAAAGTTGATTGGATCTGGTACGTTTACTAAAGAAATATCTCCGCCTTCAAATGTAACGTTTACATCAGTTGTTCCTGCTGTACCCTCTTCGTTTACTGCTGCAGTGGCATGGATAGATTGCGCGGCCAAGAGTAATCCTACTCCCAATAAGCCAAATATCTTTTTACTAGTTTTCATCATTTTTCCTCCTAAAGTTATATCCCTTTTTAATATATAAATCCATCGTTAAGGTGTATCTGATAACGTCCATGTCATACTCGTGCTATACGTATCAGCTACAGCAATTTCAACCATTTTAAGATGAGGTCCTTTGTTCCCAGGCCAAGATACACTTACTGGAACTTTTTTTAAACTTGAACCACTTTGAACCGTTAAAGCTTCTTCAGTTAATGGCAATGTATGATTATGATTATCAATAAAAACCAGTGCTCCAGGTAATTCATTAGCAGTCTTCTCGCCTCTCAAAGGATGCGCCAACCGGACGTCTAGTTTCCACCCGCTCCCAACACTTCTAGTATCGAGGACTAATATTTCCCAATCTTGACTAGGAATCGGTATGACGCCTTTTTTCTCTCCTAGTTTATGCTTTCCGAATGTCATTGCCGTTGGAACTGTAATCAGCTTCAATTCACTTTCTAAGACAACTGTACCCCCAGATAAACTAGTGTGCTGTTGACTATTGATCGCTACTGCCGTAATGTTCGTACCCGCTGGAAATGATTTTCTGGTATCAATTAAAAATGTCCCATCGTTAAGCGTTTTGCCCGTAAAAACTTCACCATTGATCGTCAATAGAATCGTTACATTTGGATCGGCAGTCCCGTGAATCACTGTGTCTTTACTGTGAACCTCCGATATAACAGGTACATTTGGTCGATCTATAACGGTAGTCGTCGTTTCGGTACTTAGGAGCACTTCATCCATTATTTGAACACCGCGAATAATCGTTCCCGGTGGTCTTGCACCTACTTCCACTATGAATGTTCCATCTGGTCTAATAATCGTTGTAAATGTTTCTCCATTAATTGTAATTCTAGCGGTATTTCCTGGTATACCTGTACCACGAATGGAACTGTCTGTAGAAAAAACTGTTGTAGAAAAAGTTAATGGTGGTACAACTGGATTAACAGTAGAAAAACTTGCGGTAGGACGTACACCTGTTATCGAACTCATCGGAACCAATTGAGTCCCAGCAATGGCTGCTGCCTGAAAGTTATACACGCCATTACTTATTAGTGGTAACGTATTGTAGTATAAATTAACGGTAAACGTATATGTCCCCATTAAAGACAAGTTGTTTAATCCAGCTAAATTTACATTGAAATAAATTTGATTATTTACAGTATCCAGTTTAACTTCTGCATCTGTATACGTCTTAGTCCCACCTGTCAATGTAGTACCTAGCAAACCTGCAATACGATGAGTAGCATCTTTTTTTTGAATGTTATTCATCAAGGCTTTAGGAATGGCGAATATTATTGTAGAATTCCTTACGCTATTAAGGTTTATAGCGCTTGAGCCAGTATAGGTCAAAGTGACTCTATTCTGATTATTGATACGTGTATTGCTTGCTGATAAAGTGCCGTTAGTGTATATGGAGGCCTCAGGAACTGGATCAGCCATGATTCTAAATGAGTTTTTTTTACTATCAGAAGTTTCTTCATCTGAACCGATTAACGGTTCTTCACTTTCTTTTATATTTGGTTCTTCACTTTCTTCTTTATTTGGTCCTTCGGCAGTTTCTTCCTCTTCTTCAATTGCCTCAATGATTTCTTCCAAGTCAATTGAATCCATCACTTCCTCTTTAGGCGAAGTTGATGGTGGCTCCAATTCAGGACTCACTTCTTTTTCTAATTCATCCTCAACGATTTCTTCAACTGGAAGTTTAGCATCCTCATCTAAATTGGCGTCTTCTGTCTCCTCCAATTCGTTTTCTGTATCGTTCTCAGAAGTAATTTCGACATCAGCTTCCTCATTCGTTTCTTTCACTTCTATTATCTCATCTTCAGTAATTTCACTATGTTCACTTTCATCCGATGCATCCTTTCTGTTTTCCGTGACTACTCTTTCTTCAACTTCATCTTCTCCACCTGTTAGACTCGAAGCTAATACAGGAGAAACAACTTGAACAAGTAATATTAGAAGAATAACTAAGCTCAACATAATACCCACTTGCTTGTACTTAATGATTTTGAACACCCCCAAAGCATTTCAACGTGCTTTTAACCTTGAGCTAATAGATTCATAACGCTTCTATTAACTTCCAACGGACATCGTCTCTTCATCTGAGAAAACATTACCATAAATAACATTATCATAACATCGAACTTTATGAACTATTTGTGACATATTATATATCAAAACAGGATATAAAACCCTTTATTTGTCTTTTTTATTCTAAATTTCTTAATATAAAAAAATAACAAATTATAAAATATGTATAAATAATATTATCTAACTAACGATTGAACCAACTAAAATCACATTTTAAAAAAACTAGGTTATTTTCACCACTTTAGTTCCCTCATTAAATTAAACGATTCATTCAAAACGTAATAGGCTAAAAATTTAAGCAGATCATCGAATTTTACAGGGAAGCCTTTTTATTTGGATAATTTCAATCAGGGAGGTAGTATATGAATATCTTAAAACTTAAAGGAGAGATTTTTTAATATGAGTAATGAACAAAATATCAATCCATTAAATCAGTATTACAATGATGATTTTCCTAAACAGCAGCAAAAAGCACCAGGTCTTCAAAAAGACATGAATCCCGTACCAGATTGTGGCGAGACTTCTTATGTAGGTACTAGCCAATTAAAGGGTAAACGCATCTTGGTAACCGGTGGTGACTCTGGAATCGGTCGTGCCGCAGCAATCGCATACGCTCGAGAAGGTGCTGATGTAGCGATTAACTATCTTCCTGAAGAACAACCTGATGCTGATGAAGTCAAAGCATTAATTGAAGCTGAGGGTAAAAAAGCAGTATTGATTCCTGGAGATTTAAGAAGTGAATCATTCTCAAAAGGAATGGTAGACAAAGCTGTCGAAGCATTAGGCGGGCTTGATGTTTTAGCTTTAGTCGCAGGTAAACAACAAGCAGTAACAAATATAGAAGACATTACGACTGAGCAACTAACGAGCACTTTTGAAATCAATATCTATTCAATGTTTTGGTCTATCCAAGCAGCATTGAAACATTTACCAAAAGGTGCTTCTATCATTACGACCACTTCAGTTCAAGGGTATACGCCTTCTTCTAACTTACTGGATTACGCTTCAACTAAATATGCTATTAGAGGATTTACGATCGGTTTAGCTGATCAACTAGCACCAAAAGGCATTCGAGTGAACTCTATTGCGCCAGGTCCAGTATGGACTGCTTTACAAGTTTCAGGTGGACAACCTGCGGATGCTATTCCAGAGTTTGGTCAACAGGCACCTTTAAAACGTGCAGGCCAACCAGTTGAACTTGCGGATATGTATGTTTATCTCGCTTCAGAAAAAGCAAACTATGTGACTGGTCAGATTTATGGTATCACTGGTGGTATTCCATTATCATAAGATCATAGACTAACCACTTATACTATCCCTGACTGTGAAATCAGTCACTTAAAAAATTCAACTACAAAGAAGCCCCTTAGAATTGTCTTTTGACAATGTTCTAAGGGGCTTTTATTGTTCAAGGATTTTTTCTTCTTAATTTTTATTGTGTTTAATGAATTATTCAACGTGAAGATCAGATTCATTTTATTTTCTATGCTAGATCTATACTATAAAGTCGAAGAGATTGGAGTGATGCGTACGAAAGCCACTTTGACACTCCATAAATTTTGAACGCAACCGTCGAACATTATAAAAACCGACCAAAACTGCGTTTGGGACTTTTGTACAAGCCACTTCTTAAAGTTCAGAACGCTTGAATATCATCTTAGCCAGTATAGATATAATCAATGGAATTAAAAAAACGGCCAGTAATGTTAATAATGAATATGGTGAAGGTTCTAATAAGACTATTGAAACATACAACCAGATGACGATTAATTGAAGAATCGTTCCAATCGTTATTAACCCCTTAATCTGCTTTTTAACTACTCCTGTACTTTTTTCTGAGTATCGCAAAGCAATTTCACTAATAATAAAAATTCTTATAAATCTGTTTCCAATATCATCCTTCCACATTTTAAAAAGAGCAAACACATAAAAAATCGTCATGATGGTTGAGAAAATAATAAAACTGATAATCATTTGAAACACCCCTAACTGTTTATTTTCAGTTCCTAAGTTAAATGTAAAGACTTACATTCTATTTTACGGTAAACTATCTATTGTAGTCAAAAATCACAATGGAGGATTGTTTATATTATGAATAAAGCAAACTTTACGTTCCACAATGATGTTGAAATACCTAAAATCGGTTTCGGTACTTGGCAGATTCCTAACGAGGAAGCCTATGATGCGGTGACAATGGCTTTGAAAAATGGCTATACCCATATCGATACTGCCCTAGCCTATAAAAATGAAGAAAATGTCGGAAAAGCAATAAAAGACTATAACCTTTCAAGAGAAGAAATCTTTATTACTAGTAAACTACCAGCTCAAATCAAAGGTTATGAAGAAACATTAAAAGCTTTTGAAGAGACTGTTACTAATCTTGATGTTGATTACCTTGACCTTTATCTTATCCATGCCCCATGGCCATGGGATGATATGGGTAAAGACTGTACTGAAGGAAACATTCAGTCTTGGAAAGCAATGGAAAAATTATATAACGATGGAAAAATCAAAGCGATTGGTGTATCAAACTTCGAAATCAAAGACATCCAAGCTTTGTTAGATCATTGTGATATTGTTCCAATGGCTAACCAAATACCGTTTTATGTTGGACGAGACCAAGAGGATCTATTAGCTTTCTGTAAAGAGCACAATATCGTTGTCGAAGCCTACTCACCATTAGCAACAGGTGAATTGTTGGATAATAACGATATCAAAGCGATGGCGAATAAATACGAAGTGACACCTGCCCAACTATTAATTAGATATTGTATAGAAAGAGACACTTTGCCACTTCCTAAGTCAACGCATGAAGAACGAATCGTGCAAAATAAAGAAATCGACTTTAATATTTCTGAAGATGATTTGAAAAAATTGATGGAAATGGAAGACGTTAGAAAATAAAATGATCTCTTTAAGCCGTTATCATTCAACTGATAACGGCTTTTTTTGACGAGAAGTACTATAAAATGATAAAATTTTAAAGACAATGATTCATTTATTATATTTTTAATGAAAAGAGGTTTTTCAGTGATTCAGCATTCGTCCAATCAAAACAATGACAATGCAACAGCCATTATTATTCCCTCTCTAAATCCAGATGAGAAATTAAAAGACCTCGTAAATGCTATTCGAATGGAGATCAGTGAATCTATTCCAATTATTTTAGTGGACGATGGAAGTAATCCTGAGAGCAAAGCCATCTTTTCAGCCCTCTCAACGTACTCAAACACCTATCTATTGACCCATCACATTAATAAGGGAAAAGGACAAGCATTAAGAACGGCTTTTGACTTCATTTTAAAAAACATGTCAGATTACGTGGGTGTTATCACGGTAGACGGTGATGGTCAACACTCCACCAGTGACATAAAAAAATGTATGACGGCTTTTAAAACGGATAAGCGCAGTATTGTTCTCGGTAGTAGGCACTTTGATAAAGAAAAGGTCCCCCTTAGAAGTAGATTTGGTAATATACTCACCCGTAAGATCATCAAAGGAATGAACGGTCTTGACTTAACGGATACACAAACTGGCTTACGTGTTATTCCAACTTACACCTTAAAAAAGCTTCTAGCTTTACCTGGGGATCGTTATGAATATGAATTGAATATGCTATTATTTTTTAAAGAACAAGAAATACCGATTAATGAAGTTCCCATTAAAACCATCTACCTCAACGAAAATGAATCTTCTCATTTTAATCCTTTGATTGATTCAATCAAAATTTATTCCATTTTCTTGAAATACAGTTTTTCTTCAGTAATTTCTTTTTTGCTTGATATTTCTTTATTTGCACTATTTGTTTATCTATTGGAGCGTTTGACACCTTTTTACTACATCATTATCGCTACAGTATGCGCTAGGTTACTCTCTGGTTGCTTTAACTATCTATCAAATAAACATCTTGTATTTAATAGTAAGCATTCTTCTAAGGCTTTTATACGATATGTAACCTTATTTCTAATTCAAATGATTGCTTCAGCATTTTTAGTGGAGTCCATTGTGGATATCTTCTTGTTTGATGCAGAATGGGTAGTGAAAATGCTAGTTGACCTATTCATTTTTTGTGCTGGTTATTATGTTCAAAAGAATTGGGTTTTTAAAGACAAGCTTCCTAAAGTTGTTAAATGAATCCATAAGGATAATCTACAAATTTAAATGATTTTATTTAAAAAAGTTGAAGCTTGTACGACATTAGCTGTACAAACTTCGCTTTTTTTATTTGTTCTTTTACTAAATAGTTGTTTTATCTCAATCCTTATAAATCTCATTTTATAATTTGTCATATTTATGACATATTCGCAAAATGTTATTTTCGTGTTAATGATTTCATAATATAAAGTGTCTTATTTGTATTTTCGTTTATTTTCAAGCGGTATATTTGATTTACCAATTATAATACATCCTTCACTAACACTATTTTAAATATAAAAGATGCAAGGAAATGAGTAGCACCTTTATTCGAAAGACATTCGGTAGTCAAAAAAGCCAAAAAATTCTATAATGGTTTGAATCAGGAAATTTCGAAACAGTAGTAAACACTACTCTAAGTCTAGGAGAACAATACATCATTATGAAAAATAAATCTAAAGGTAATCAACAAATTTTTAAAGACTTACCCATTGTTATACCTGCTTTAAACCCGGATTCGAAATTACTGAATCTAATCTATTCACTGCTAAATGCTCAATCTGAACTTTCAATCATTGTAGTAGATGATGGCAGCAATATAGTAAATGAATTTATATGGGATGAAATTAAATCAATCGATCGTTGTACTTTATTAAGACATTCGACAAATTTAGGAAAAGGTGCAGCACTTAAAACAGGCTTTCAGTATATTCTTACTCAACTCAATGAGATTTCAGGTATCGCAACTGTTGATGCCGATGGACAGCATAGCCCTGAAGATATTATCGCATGTATGACTGCCTTTAAAGAAAATCCTAGTCATATCATCATGGGGTCTCGCTCATTCAAGCAATCGAATATACCCTTAAGAAGTAAATTCGGTAATCAATTAACTTATTTCTTTTTAAAAGCCATTCATCATATCCGGCTATCTGATTCTCAAACGGGTCTACGCGTTATCCCATCTTCAGCGATTCCCACTCTTCTTTCATTACCTGGAGATCGTTATGAATACGAAATGAATATGCTTCTATCCTTACACAAGCAGCACTATTATTTTAAAGAAGTTAAGATAGAAACGATTTATCTTAATGATAATCAATCTTCTCATTTCAATCCCTTGTTAGACTCTATACGAATCTATGCGGTCTTTTTTAAATATGGTTTCTCTTCATTCGTTTCTTTTATTGTCGATATCGTTGTTTTTTATTGTTTATTTCATATTCTAAATTCGGGAATGATTCCGTCAGCGATTTTCATAGCAACTGTCGGCGCGAGAATCCTTTCATCACTCACGAACTATTTTACAAACCAACTATTGGTCTTTAAATCTGCTTATACACGGTCTACTTTAATAAAATACTTTGCCCTCGTTTTATTACAGATGAGCGCTTCAGGATTGTTAGTTCAGTTGATCACTGAGCGATCACCAATAAACTCACCTTTATTCATTAAGCTAATGATCGATTTGACACTATTCATCATTAGTTTCCAAATACAAAAGAACTGGATCTTTAATCAATCTAACAAAGAAAGGAACTTACATTTTGAGTAATAAGCAAAAGCAAAAAATATTATTTTCTGTAACATTCTTTTTTATGACCCTTTATTTAATCTGGAGGCTTTTCTTCACGTTACCTTTCCAAGAAGGTTGGTTTGCCATCGTAATGGGCATTTTGCTTTTGGCCAGTGAAACAGCTGCTACTTTAGGAACCTTTGAACTGTTTTGGCGAAAAAACAAACAAGAGCTTATAGAAAAACCAATGATTTTAGATGAAGATTATCCAAATATTGATATCTTTATTGCTACACACAATGAATCGACCGATTTGCTTTATAACACTGTAAACGCTAGTACGTTCATGAAATATCCAGACCAATCAAAAGTACACATCTATCTATGCGACGACGGAAACCGAGAAGAGGTAGCTACTCTTGCTAAAAATTTAGGCGTTCATTATCTTGGCGTTAAAGATAATCAACATGCTAAATCAGGTAATTTTAATTACGCTTTATCAATGACTGATTCGCCATTGATCGTCACTTTTGATGCAGATATGATCCCAAGAAACAATTTTTTAATGGAATCTGTTCCGTATTTTTTATTGCCTAAATACAAGAAAGATGAGAATGACAACTGGATCAAGGGTAAAGATGATGCTCATTATTCAGAAGAAATCGGCTTCGTTCAAACGCCTCAGAGTTTTTATAATCCAGATTTATTTCAATTCAACTTATTTGCCGAAACAACGATTCCCAATGAACAAGATTTTTTTACAAAAGAAATCAATGTCATGAGAAACAGTTCGAATTCAGCGACTTATACTGGATCAAATACTGTTTTATCTCGAAAAGCACTTGAAGAAATCGGTGGTTTTCCTACAGATACGATCACGGAAGATTTTGAAACAGGTATTCTTATTCAAAGTAAAGGCTACCGTACCATAGCAACTACCGAAGTTGTCGCTAACGGTCTGGCACCGACTTCAATCAAAAACCTGATTTCCCAAAGAGTTCGTTGGGCTAGAGGGGTTATTCAAAGTGTTCGAAATACACGCTTGCCTTTCAATAAAGAATTGACTTTTTCTTCTCGTATGAGTTATATGGTCAGCCACTCTTACTGGTGGTCATTTGCTAGACGATTAATTTTTACGATCTCCCCTATTCTATTTGCTTTATTCAATATTCGTATAGCCGTTTGTGGTTTTTGGGATTTACTCCTTTTTTGGGGTCCAAGCCATTTATTCTATAGTTTGTCTATGCGTAGCTTATCTAGCGCTACACGTAATCAACGTTGGAGCCAGATTATTGACACGATTTTAGCACCTTATATGGTCATTCCAGTGATTCTTGAAAGTATCGGTTTAAAACAGATGAAATTTAAGGTAACTGAAAAAGAAATAGAAGGCGACTCTTTTAAACAACAAGTTCTCTATGCCATTCCACACATGATTTTATTATTTTTATCTATTGCTGCGCTCATACGTTTTACTGTCGGTAAATACGGTAGCGAATTATTCTTTGGAAGCATTATATTGTTCTGGCTGGTTTACAATGTGATTAACCTGCTTTACGCTGTATTCTTTTTGTTGGGTAGAAAAATCTATCGCAAATCAGAGAGAATCTCTGCTTCAGAGACGGTTCAAATCAAATTTGAAGATAGAGCAATCACTGGAAAAACCTTAAATCTATCTGAAGGTGGATTCTTACTCGAACTTGACCGAGCTGAATACATTCCTGATGATGAAGAGATTTCTATTATCATTTCAAATGATGAGTACCATGCGGAATTTGAAGGAGAAATTCGATACGTAAAAGAAAATGAAAATCGTTGGTTATATGGTGTTAAATTAACGACGATTTCAGATGATGATAAACGACAATATACCCAATTGATTTATGATCGTCACCATTCGCTACCGGTAAAACTGGATGTGTGGATGACAGCAATTGATGATTTGATCAACAACTTATCGCATCGTATAGAAAAACAAAGACCGGATATGAGAACTTTAGCGAGAATCCCTTTAGATAAACCGATTCAGTTTGATGATGGCACTAAAGGAACCATTAAAGATTTCAATTATAAATACGTGATGCTCTCTAATATGAATGGATCCATTGATACCAAAATCTATACATTGAATGTTGATAATGCTATCGTTGAAATGATTTTTGAACCCGTTGAAGGTAAATCTTTTTCACAAAAATCTGAACACCTTTATGCCATAAAGAATCATGATTATCTCGTTAAAAATCCTGTTTTTATTGCAACTTTAGATGAATGGGTCACCGAGTACAAAACATCTTTGAGCCCTGAAGGCTTGAGTTAAGTTAGGAGATACTACCGTTGGATACACTTTTTACACTTTTAAAATTTTTCGCACTGCTCATTTCATTTTTAGGTTATACCCAATTAGTTGAGCGAAAAATCCATTCAAAACCTTATTTCTCTTGGATAACTGTTTTTTCTTCAATTAGTTGTGTGGTTTATTTTTCTGGCTTGCTCAATATCCTATATCCAACTACACTGACTGTTTTTCTGGTTGGACTAGCTCTATTTATTCATCAGCTATTAAGAAACAAACCTACTTTCATAAGTCTTATAAAACATTTTACGATTATAAATGTTAGTTTTCTATTCGCAGCGATTGTTTTGTTCGGTTCTTTAATCAATACAGAGATGATCCACTATGACAATTTCTCTCATTGGGCATTGATCGTTAAATATATGGTGAATTTAGATGCTTTCCCCACTGCTAGTTCAGCCATCATTGATTTTAAAACCTATCCGTTAGGTAGTAGTTCTTTTTTATATTATGTGAGTAGAATCGTAGGTTACACTGAAGGAACGGTACTAGTAGCGCAATCCTTTCTAATTCTATCTTGCTTTTATGCCCTATTTGGTGTGATAAGAGACACTAAACGGTATTTACTCATCAGTGTATTAGGTGTTTCCTTTTCTACGATGACGATATTCAATATCTCTATTAGAATCAACAACTTACTGGTAGATTTCATTCTACCCCTACTGACTTTAGCAATTATCGCAATAATCTTTGCCCATAAAGACCACCTCTATCGGTCATTCATTTTAACATTACCAATATTCGGTTTGCTTAGTATTGTCAAAAACAGCGGCTTATTCTTCTATGCTATAGGTATGATTTATCTAGCCTACTATGTTTATAGATCTGCTAGATTCCAATCCATCAAAGAAAAAATCAAATTAACGGTTACTTATTTATTGATTGTTGTGTTGTCTATATCACCGTTTCTCTTCTGGAATTATCATACGAAACACGCTTTACAAGGAACGGTTTCCAAACACACACTATCTGTAGAGAACTTTCAGGAAGTCAGTTCAGAAAAATCTGCTGATACGATTCAATTAATTATTCATCACTTTTTTAAAGCAATTTTTTCATTAGATAGTTTATCTACCAGAGGATTATTACTCATTAATCTTTTTGGTATCATCAGCTTTTTTATTGCGTTTTTCCTTTTAAAAAAACGTTGGAATACGTTAAGAATACTTGCTTTGGTAGACTTGATTGTTGTGCTCTATTATTTAGGAAATCTTGCTATGTTCATTTATACGATGCCAACTGAAGAAGCCTTGATTTTAGCAGGACTAGAACGTTACCTATCGAGTATTATTTTATTCAGTATTGGGATTCTTTCAATCAATCTTGTTTATAATATTGAAAATAGTTTTTATATCCAGCAAGGAGATACGAGAGATTATAAAGCCTTTAAAACAATAAAAACTAAACAGATTTATCAAAATAGTGCAATGATATGTACTGCCATAGCGCTTTCTATATTGTTATCTGAGATTAATGGAATGAATAGTATGAATTCAGCTTACGCAGAAAGTGTACCTGGACAAGTGAAAAAAGTTGTCGGTGATCAAACGACATTAGATACCAAGAATCGCTATTTCATCTATGCAAATAATACAGATCAGCAAGTTTTGAGCTATGCATTAGAATATGCAGCTAAATACTTTTTATTTTCACCAAATGTCGATACGTTTTCAACGTTAACTGAGGAGACATTAGATTCTATTGATTCATATGATTATGTTATTCTGTTAGATGAGAATAGTCAGTTATCCGAAATGATCAGCGCAGCTGATCCAGAACAACCAGTTAAAGGCGTTTATGAAATAAATCAGCACCAATTAACAAGAGTAACTTCTGCTCTTTCAAAAGAAAACAATAACTAAAATTAAGAGCCGTTTACTAACGAGTTCATCACAAAAAGCCGTCACATTGAGGGATTTCCCCTTGTAGTGACGGCTTTTTGTGATGATGCTATTGTTTATGATAACCCATTATTTTTAATGACTTTTTGATAGAAGTAAAAACTATCTTTTTTGATTCGAGCCATATCTTTTAAATCATGATCTTCACGATTGATATACACAAACCCATAACGCTTTTTAAAGCCTTGATGAGAACTCAAAATATCGATAACAGCCCAAGGACAATACCCAATCAAGTCTACACCATCAGCAATGGCATCATTACAAGCCGCAATATGATCTCGGATATAATCGATACGATAGTCATCATGAATCTTTCCATCTTTCGTCAATGTATCTGGTGTACCTAAACCATTTTCAGTGATCACTAATGGTAATCTGTACCGATCGTAGTAATCATTCAATACTAGTCTGAGACCCATTGGGTCAATTTGAGCACCGTACTGGCTTGATTCTAAATGAGGATTTTTTTCGATTTTAAAATAACCATATAAGTCGTAATCAATCTCATTCACTTTTGTACCGTAAGGATTTTCTTCTGTTTCGGGAAGATAACTTGCTACTAGCGTACGGTAATAATTCAAGGCGATCAAGTCAGGTTTTGCGCGTGTCAAAATCGCTGCATCCTCTGGCTCTCTAACGGGTTCAATTCCAACTTTAGCAAGGTAAGCTTTATAATACCCTGGATAATCTCCATAACAATACATATCTAACGCATAATTAGTTTTAAAGTTGTCATTCATTTTTGCTGCCCAAACATCCATTGGTTTGTTGGAAGCTGGATAGGTAACGGTTGAAGATACTGCGGGACCAATTTTTCCGCCTTCAACTAATTCATGGCAAGCATTCGTAGACAAAGCATGTGCTACAAACATATGATAATCCATTTGAGCACGAACGCGTTCAGCATCTTCTTCTGATACATCGTACATATTCATCCGTTCATTCACTCGAATCATCAAGTTCTGTTCATTGTTTACTTGCCAATTTTTTACTCTATCGCCAAAAGCTTCGAAACAGATTTTAGAAAAGCGTTCAAATGCATAAACACTTCGGCGGTCTTCCCAACCATTATATTTTTCTACTAGCGCAAAAGGTAAATCAAAATGGTAAAGCGTGACAAACGGTAGGATATCCTGTTCTAAAAGAAAGTCGATAACTTTATTGTAAAAATCGATTCCTTTCTGGTTGATTTCTCCATCACCATCGGGTAGGATTCTCGCCCACGAGATAGAAAAACGATAAGTGTTCATACCGAGTTCTTTCATCAGCAATATATCTTCTTTATAATGATGATAAAAATCACTGGCTACTTTGGTGTCAGCTTGTTTGTCTGATTTCTTAAAAGAATTGAAATCAGTAACGGTCATTCCTTTACCGTCTTTATCCCAAGCACCTTCTATTTGAAAAGCCGATGAGGAAGCACCCCACCAAAAATCTTTTGGAAAATGGTTACGCATAACTGGTCTCCTTGTCTTTAATCATTAAAATATCTTCTAATTTCAGTGTGTTCGTTCTACTGACACTTTGAATATCCTTAAATTCGTTCGTATTTGTAACGACGACTGGTGTAGTCATATCGTAGCCTTTTGAGTGAATAGCATCAATATCAAACTCAAGGATTTTATCCCCTTTATTCAATCTATCACCTATTGTAACAAATTTTCTGAAATACTGACCATTCAATTCTACAGTATCTATCCCTACATGAATCAATACTTCCAATCCATTATCTAACGTTAGCCCAATGGCATGCATCGTAGGCGCAAACGCGGTGACTGTACAGTCATCTGGAGCGACGACCTCACCTTTGCTAGGAAGGATGGCGAAACCTTTACCCATAGCTCCAGATGCAAAAACTTCATCTTCTACATCATTTAGCGGAATCAATTTTCCTTCTACTGGTGCTCCAAGGATTTTATCTGCTTCTGATGCTAATAGTGTAGGCGCGTTTTGAACATCTGTATTCATCGTCAATTGATCTGTTTCAGTAGCGACAGCTTCTTCTGTATCACTTGGTAAATCTTTGAAACCTAATATGACTGTCATTGCACAAGCACCAAAGAATGCTACGGCAATCCCTACTAGATAAGCTAGAAAAGCGGTCGTTCCTGCTTCTGCATAAACGGGAATCGTTAAGATTCCTTGGTTTGCAAAAGCATTTCCGTAAGAACCTCCCCACCCCATGATCGCGCCACCTAGTGCACCACTAATTACAGCATAAATCATTGGTGTTTTAAGCCTTAAGTTCGCTCCATATATTGCGGGCTCAGTAATACCAAAAAGAGCTGTTACACAGGCAGATAAGGCTACTGTTTTAAGTGCTTTGTTTTTAGTTCTGAAGAACACACCTAACGCTGCACCTGCTTGAGAAAAGTTTGCAGCACCAGCAAATGCTAATAAGTTTTGGCGGCCATTTTGAGCCACGTCTTGTATACCAATAGGAATGATCGCTCTATGCGCGCCGAATACGACTAAAACGCACCATAAGCCACCCACAAATGCACCCAAAAGAATGGAACTAAAGTCCATGATATAGTAATACACCCAATTGACACCATTACCCATGTAAATACCGATCGGCCCAAAAACCAATAACGTTGCTGGAATCATCACGAGTAGAGATAAAGTAGGTACAACAATGATTTTCAAGACTTCCGGTATGATCCGTTCAAAGAATCGCTGTACATAAGAAAGAATAAATACTGCAATAATGATCGGGATAACCGAAGAGGCATAATTTGCTTGCGTGACACCAACATTAAACAAGGTTACTGCTGCATCACCAGTCATTAATTCTATAAGTGTAGGATAAACAAGCGTTCCACCAATGACCATTGCAATAAATTCATTCGCTTTAAATACCTTAGCTGAAGTATAGGCAAGGATAATCGGCATAAAGTAAAAGACCGCATCGGAAGCAGCGCTTAAAATCACATAAGTATTAAAGGTCTTAATATCTACATCATAAAAGCGCAAGGCAAACATCACCGCTATCGCTAACAAACCTTTTATCATACCTGAAGCTGCTATGGCCGGTATGGTTGGCGTAAAAATGGCTGCAATCGTATTTAGCACACGATTTCCTAGTGATTCATTTTTATCTAATTTGGTATGTTCTCTATTTCTTTTATCTTCTAAAAGCGGTTCGATTTTTTCATATACTTTTGGTACTTCATTTCCAACGACGACTTGTGTCTGTCCACCGTTTTCTACAACTGATAATACTTCACTCATATTGTTCAATGCAGTTTTATCGACTTTATCTTGATCTTTAAGAACAAATCTTAGTCTAGTGAAGCAATGCGTCAAATCATCTACATTTGATTTCCCTCCAACATTCTGGAGTATGGCTTTGGCTGTTTTATCGTAATTCAATAGCTATCCCTCGCTTTAAAATACCTTTTGATTCAGTCTTACCTAAATAAAAAAATACTTATATAAAATTAGTGTTATTTTTGATTCAGAACTTAATCATAGTAAACTCTATCAAAAATTTCAATCAGTTTAACGTATGATTATAAAAGTTTTTTCTGGTTAAAACGATATAAAGCAAGATGATTCATTTCTCATCTTATTCATGCTAGAAAAGTAAGTTGCTATTATCATCAAAAAAAGCAGTTCCCGAAAACAGGAACTGCCTTAGTCATCATAGACTATTTTTTAACCGAATTCTTCGTATTCATTAGGATGTTGACCTTCTACTCTTCCGGGCTCACCTTTGTCCAATCCATCAATCGTTTCCAACTCTGCTTGTGTCAATTCAAAATCAAACACATCAAGATTAGCTTTTTGATGTTTATACGAAGAAGCTTTCACGATGGGCATCACACCATTTTGTAAATTCCATCTTAAAATCACTTGGGTTGGTGACTTATCATATTTTTTGGCAATTGTAGCGATCGTCTCATGCTCGATGACGTCATTGATCTCTCTACCAAAGGGACTCCAAGCTTCTGTTAAAATACCTAAACGTTTATTGGTTTCAACCAGTTCTTTGTTATTGAAGTAAGGATGTCTCTCTATTTGGTTGGTAGCTGGCGTGACACCAGTTTTTTCAATAATCGTCTCTAGATGCTCTTCTAAAAAGTTAGATACACCAATCGTTTTGATTAGGCCAAATTTTTGTGCATCTACGAGGGCTTGCCAAGCCTGATCATATTTTCCTCTTTTGGGAAGTGGCCAGTGAATCAAATACTTATCAAAGTAGTCGATACCTAATCTATAAAGTGATTCTTGAATCATCTTGATCGCTTTATCATAATCATGAGCCATTCCAGGAAGTTTAGAACTGATGATCAATTCTTCTCTTGGTACAGAAGATCGCCTGATTGCTTCACCGACCATCCCTTCATTCATATAGTTCGTAGATGTATCAATCACACGGTACCCTGCTTCAATAGCCGTTAAAATACTATTGACACCTGTCGCACCTTGAATATTGACTGTTCCTAACCCTATCTTTGGCAAACTTGATCCGTCGTTGAGTTCATAGTGTTCAATTAATGTCATTTTTACGTACATCCTTTCTTATTTTTCTCTTTACCTAGTATATCGAAAACGATCCAAAATCACAGGAATGATGTCTATCACGTTAATGAGATATCTGTATCTAGTATGCTATACCTACTTATCATTAATCAAATAAAAACCTTGTCCTCCGTTTACTGAGAACAAGGTAAAGTAACGTTTAACCGTCACCTTTTTCAAATGATGGATACAATGTCATTCCACCATCTACATAGAGCGTTGTACCGGTTACGTAACTAGATTCACTTGAAGCTAACCAAGCTGCTGCTGCAGATACTTCTTCTGGTTTACCGATATAATCCATTGGAATCATATTCAATGTGGTTTGTTTCGCTTGTTCATCTTCAAATTTTTCTGCATTGATCGCTGTATTGATCGCACCAGGTGAAATCATATTGACTCGAATACCTTTATGGGCATACTCTAATGCAATCGACTCAGTAAAAAGTTTGACACCGCCTTTACTAGCAGCATAATGGGAAAAAGTTGGCCAAGGAATCTTATCATGTACAGAAGACATATTGATGATCGTACCTTTTTTATCTTCTTTCAAAAATTGATTTAAGGCCGTTTTTGATCCTAAGAATACCCCATCTAAATTAACATTCATCACTTTTGACCAATCATCAAAACTCAACTCATGTGTAGAAGCTTTATTTTCCATACCAGCATTATTGACCCACAGATCAAGTGTACCGAAATTGTCTAAAGCGGCATTTAACAAAGTAGCAGCCCCTTCTTCATCTCCAATATCCGCTTGAACAGCGACAGCTTTTCCACCATTCTTCTCTATTTTTTCAACGGCTTCATTCGCGCCTTCTTCATCGCTGTGATAATTGATAACAACGGACATTCGTTCTTGCCCTAATCGAATCGCGATCGCTTCTCCGATTCCTTTAGATCCGCCTGTTACAACGGCTACTTTATTTTTTAAATCCGTATACATATTTTTCCTCCTCAAAGACTTGATTCGATTTAACTCATTAGCTTAACCTTACCTTAGTCTAGAAGAAACCTCAAAAATGACGCTCAAATAGGTTTATTGCCTTCAGTTTTCCTTTTATTACTTCTTTGATACGAAAATCATAAAGCGATTCTCTTAGTTTTTCCTGACACGAAAAAAAACTAACTTTAATTAAGTCAGCTTTTTTTCTATATTACTTACTTAGTTGTACCAATAACCACGTAAATCTTTCTCCATTCTTAGTAAAGCTTCCATGTAGAAATAATCTCCCCAAATAACAAAATCGTCAGGAGAATTGTTATCCCGAACGCTATAAGATCCATGATCCAACAAACCTTGCTCGTCGGGTTTTGATGCATATTCTGTTATCATTGTTTTCATTGATTTTTCAAGTGCTTCTTTTACTAATTGATAGTCTTTAGATGAAGGTTCTAATGACTGTAGTAATTCATGAAACCCACATGCTGCAATGGCAGAAGCTGAACTATCCGGTTTGATATGCTCGTCTATGGGTGCATCAAAGTCCCAATGAGCTACGTAATTATCTGGAAGATGTTTGATAAAATATTTAGCTGTTCTCAATGAAGTTTCTAAATAGTCTGGATTACCCGTATAATGATACGCTAGTGCAAACCCTAACACAGCCCAAGCCTGTCCGCGTGTCCAAGTCGATCCATCAGCATAGCCTTGATGTGTTGCCCCTCTTTCAGGTTGTCCTGTATTTTGATCGAAATAAAAAGTATGGTAAGTAGAGTCGTCTCCTCTAACGAGATATTTTCTCGCATTATCAACGAAGGCTACTGCAGCCTTTTTATATTTCACATCACCAGTTAATGCACTTGCTGAAAATAGTAAAGGCATATTCATCATACAATCAATAATGATTCTTCCACCTAACGCTGGATCTTTAAAGGGCCCCCATGCTTGGATAATCCCTAAATCTTCACGATACCGTTCCATCAGGCGATTTGCCGCTTTCACTGTCAGTTCCTTAGCTTCTTTATCTTGCTCAATTTGCCATTTCGCTCCAGTAGTGGGCGTATATAAAAAGCCAATATCATGCGTATCTAAATGCTTATCTGCTAATAATCGTTCTTTCATCTGTGCTGTTTTCTCACGTGCAGCTATTAAAAAGACGTCATCCTTACTATACTCATACGCTTGCCATATAACACCTACCCAAAAACCATCTGTCCAGTCTGTGTTGTCATTTAGACTATAAACCCCTTCTGTACTGGTGTGGGGGAAAGCGCGTCCAAATCGCTCAATATTCATTTTTACTTTTTCTAATGCTTCTTCAATTGCTCGTTTATACAGTTCAGTCATCCTGATTCTCCTATTCTTTCTCACTTAATTTAATCGTGTTTCCATTAAACTGTACTGTATGATCTTCTATAGAATACGAAAGATCATTCATCTCTTTAGGAAACCCTTTTTCTTGCTTTGGAGAACCATAAAAGCCATGGACCAGTGTATGTTCTCCAGGTTCTACAATCTCTTGAATAGATGGAATGATGGTATTTGGGTAAAGGAGATTGGTATTACTATTCGCTCTAATCTCAACAAGGTTACCATTCTCAAGTACATCGATCGCTCCTACGATGCCGTTCTCATTCTGCAAGTTGATTGCATATTGATGGGATTGCTTTGTTTCAAGTGATTTATTCGGTTGATTTCCCAATGCAAATCCCCCATCAGATAGGAATAATCGAGTATTTGTTTCGATTTTATGAACTCGAATATGCATTGGTGCTCCTGGTATGATCCACGTATGAACGGTAACATCGTCCCAAGGGCGCCACTTCATGTATTGAAACGATTTTGTGTACACTTTTTTGATGACTTTCCTTTTCACTCTATAATCCAGTTCATCCTTACTTAGTGCAAGCATCGAATCAAAGGCGCCTTCACCTAAAGTCAGATTAGAGCGCGGTACACTAAAGCCAAAATGGGTAGAATAAGCAAATTTCTCGTATTTTGCACCCGAATGGTTATGCATATCTAGATATTCATAGCCATTTGGAAACATCACAACTTGTCCATCTTTTCGAACAATCGTTTGTTCGGTAATCCATTCATGCGTCAACGGTTGCACTTCAGGGAAAGCTTCTTCTTTTGCCGCCCAGAATAAGTGCTCTTCTGGTAAGGCTAAGATAAGCATGCTTTTAAAAGACCAATAAGGTGAACCCGGTGCATTGTAGTCTTCACTCATATGAAGATTCGGATAAGTATACCCTACTGAGAGCGTGCCATCCCCATTAAACATCGGTTGTTTGAACCAGTACCGGAAATGTCTGAGTATCATTCCTTTGACCCAACCAAAATCATTCTTATCAACTTCAGCATAAATATAAGCACTAAAGAAAGCTACCTGTGCAAAGCGGTACGTCATACTTCTTCCGTAAGGGATCCCTTGACCTTCTTCTGAAAACCAATACATAAACTTCTTCGCAAAAATCGCAGCTCTTTCTTTATAAAGCTTACTTCTTTTCGGATCATCTTCTTCCATTTCAGCCGCATATATCAAACTATAAAAGTGGATTGCAAAGGCTACGTAGTAATCTACATGCATCCCTACGCCATCACTATACCAACCGTCGCCTAGGTAAAAATCTTCAATTCTATTCAAGTTTCGCTCAATGAGTTCTTGATTATAAGGTTCGCCCACCTTTTTTAATCCGGTATTAACGATGACAGCAAAGAATAACCAATTACAATCTACTGCCTCTACTTCATCAACTTGTTTGATATATTTGACGATCGCTGCTTTTTGATCGCTGGTCAATGGTTCCCAGAATGTGTCAGGAGCGACTATCATCATATAACCGATCGCTGCCATTTCGACGATCAATTGATCAAAGTCTTTTAGCTTTCCCCAATATTCAGGATGTGCTGGATTCGTTCCTCTAATCATGCCTTCAAGTATTTTACTGCTTTGAGCATGTTTACTGCCACCTGCTTCAAGCGGTGCAAGTCCCCAAAGTAGTCGCAACATTGCTTCTACTCCTGCAGTTTTTTGTCCATAAATGGCACTGGTGAAAGCAAGATTTAGTCCAGTATGATCTTGCGTATATTTATCTTCTAGTGGGGCAAGAAATTGATTCATCGCATCAACGATATCTTTTCTTGTTTTAAGTGGGTTATCTTTCAAGGTTTGCATAGGTTGACCTCTCTTCTTACGTAATCTTTTACTCTTACTGGATGTTTCTACCATAAGTATCAATCTGGCTTAAGGCAGGAAATGACGAAGCACTGTCAGATGACTTGATTAAATTTTTAAGTATGATTACTGACGTTTTTCGTTCATTTATACTGAAGGACTGTGTGTGTGCGGTCTGTTCTAAACCGAGTTTTTCTTCACTACCATCTGAAAATACAACAGTTGCCGAAACCCAATAGTTGTCATGAGGGAAATCAGCTCGTAACGTTAGATCAATTCTATTAATCCTGACAGTTCGTCCATAATCAATCGTTAACATCGCATCATCTTGCTGGTTGATTCCCCAAGATTGATAAGGGTAACTACCATGGCTATTATTCGCATAGATGCCATCAATCGCGTTACGTGCAAAGAAAGTCGCATCATTTCTCGTTTCCACATTAGCAGAAGCATGCGGAAAGGCGCCTGTCTCATCCTTTAAATCATGCGTGTTACGAGATAAATTCTGATAATTTTCAATCTCATGCTTCATAGCATATCGAGCAGAAATGTAATGGTTATATCCTTTAAAAGCAATATCAGCAGAAGATTCTATCCAATTTTTCTCAAGTGGAACATCGTAACGAAATTTCTTATCTTTTATAAAGATCATATTCGGTGCTAACGTTTTATCTAACTGTACAATCACATACTGTTTTTCTTTGGAGAGGGTTATCTCAAAGTAATCACCAATTTCAAAAGTCATCATCTGATTAGATAAATAAACCCTTTCATCATCTTCGGCCATCATAGAATGACAAAAATCTTCATAGGTATTTGAGGCTTGTTTGATTCTGCCATTTTTATCGTAAAGTACGAGTTGAATTGTCATAAAATAATACCCCTTTTATAATTTCTGCTATAATCCATCCGTTATTTGTAGCCTATTGCTTGCTAACCTATTTAGCTATTTTCTGTTTTAATCACATGAAAATGTTCTCTAAAACAATCAAACATACTGTTACCAGTTTGTTTTTAAAACAATCCTAATCAATTTAGAATTTTTGTTGATTAACTGTTATAATAAACCTACCACCTTTATGTAAGCGTTACAATTACGCATTCTGTTTTTTACTAACTTATTTCACTATTTAATCGGTTTAATCGAATCAAAAATAAATTTAAAGGAAGATGCTCATGACGCTATCATTTGAATTTATCACTGGCGGTCTTAATACATATCATGTACCTTCTTATAAAATGGATCGGCCTTCTGGCGTTCCAAATTATGTTTTACTTCTAATTAAAACACCGGCTCTTTTTACGCTCAATGGTAGAAAAAAACGTGTAGAACCGAATACGGTGATCATCATTGAACCTGGAACCTCTTATAGTTATTTTAATCCTGAAGGTAGTTATATAGACGATTGGATCCATTTTGATACAAAAGAGGTGGTGTTAGAACAAATTGGCCTTCCAACAAATACTTTTATCCGTATTATTGAACAGACAAATATTCATTTATTGGTCCAAGAATTACTATGGGAATATAATTATACGGCTCACCGCATTAGAAGCGAAAATATCTCCCTACTGATTCAATTAATCTTGAATAATATCCTTGTTTCTTACGAATCAAAAGATTTCAAAAAAAATTACAGCCCCTATAATAAGAAACTAAGAAAATTTCGTATAGAAATCCAAGCGAACCCAGAAATCAATTATACTTCTGAAGAAATAGCGGAGAAAATCGGAATCAGCAATTCCTATTTTCAACATCTCTATAAAAATCTATTTGGCATTTCCTTTAGAAAAGATTTCATTCTTATGCGAATCGACTACGCGAAACAATTGATGATCTTGACTGACTACCCCTTAAGCAAAATAGCTGAAGTCTGTGGTTACGCTTCAGAAGTCCATTTTTATCGTCAATTTAAAAAAGTAACCGGTCTGACGCCATCAGCCTATAAAAATTTAGAAAAATAAAGAAGCAATCGATTTATATTGAAATAAATCGACTGCTTCTTTATTTATGTTTTATTTCATCGGTAAACTTTTGTGTAATCAGCTGGGGTCTTGTAATCGCACTACCGACAACGACAGCATGAACGCCTAATTCTAGGCAGCGTTTAGCTTTTTGAGGTGTATCAATTTTCCCTTCTGCAATAACAGGGGTTTGTACTTTAGTAAGAATCTCTTTTAATTTTTCAAAATCATTATCCGCAATGTTCAACCCATTTGAATAAGTTGTATACCCCATCAACGTAGTAGACAAAATATCAAATCCTAAGTTTTCAGCAGTGACGACTTCTTCAACCGTAGAGGCATCTGCCATCAACACTGCATTTTTATATTTTGAGCGAATTTCTTTGATAAAGGTTTCTAAAGTGACTCCACCTGGTCGCGTTTGCTTCGTAGCATCGAGCGCAATAATATCACAACCAACTGCCATCAATTCATCTATCTCTTTCATAGTAGCCGTAATATAGACCGAAGAATCATCATAGTCTCTTTTGACAATCCCAATAATTGGTAAGCTTGTCTGTGATTTGATTTCAGCGATATCTTCTTTTGAATTCGCACGGATTCCTATTGCTCCGCCTTGTTCTGCAGCTACTGCCATTCTGCTCATAATATAAGAGCTATGCAGTGGTTCATCTGGTAAAGCTTGGCAGGAAACAATCAGTCCACCTTTAATTTTCTCTAGAACTGTCATCAGTTTACTCCTTTAATTTTTAGTATCATTCGATTCTATTACAATTGCTTTTTCTTTGTTTAATAAAAAGGGTCTCAAATAAGGGAAAGCATTACCTAACGGCATCATATCCGCATGGATTTTAATCCCTAATGTATGCTCAATATACTCTCTTCTCGCACACATTCTCTCCCACATTTCAGGATATGTCTGTTGAATATCTCTTCTAAGCGTTTCATCTGCGAGAAGTATGCCACCTTCTGCACTTGTGCCAGACATTCCTTTAATTGATGGAATAATATCAACTTGAAATAACATACCACTTTTCAAAAGAACGTCAGAATTTTCATAAATCGGTGAAGCCATCCATTCCTCATCTGCAACGTAATGGCCAGGGTTAAGATGCCATCCAAACTGCTCTTTTGGTAATACATTCTCAATTAGTTGATAAACTTCTTTACCAGACAAACCAACTTTGACAGACGATAACCAAGTAGCTATCGCTTTAAAATATGGATAGACAACTTCTTCAAGGTAGTTCTCTTGTCCAGCAGGTAACTCTGATGCATCGTGCACAGCGAATGCACTTCGACTTTGCAGACCACCTTTATAGCCAACAGTCAAAGATACGGGTTCTCCTATAGCAATGGGTTTGTGCCCAGGATACAAACGAGCTTGTTCAAATCGTTGTCCGGTCGCCGCGATTGTGACTACACTATTTGGCTGACCTTGAGCATTCAGTATTTGACCTATTTCCATTTCAGTTTTACCAATCTCAACCGCTTCTAGTGCTTTTAGTATTTGAGCAGAAGCGAGTGAAGCGCCGAATTCATAATGGGCGATTTCATTGACATTGTTAGTGGTGCGAACACCATTATCGCCAATAAATAGCTTAGTTGCATTTACCAAATGTTCATTGCCGACCTGTTCTCTAATCGTATCGACAATGTAAGCAGGCATATCAAATAGTTTCTCAGCTTTTTCATTCTGACCAGTGAAAAGTTTCCAACCAACCAATCCAATAGTCCCCTCTGTTTTAAATAAGGAACGATTCAAATAGTCCGAGATAGGCCGGTCATCAAATAATGGTTGATTCGGTAATGAGAAATGTGGGCAATGAATCACTTCACCTTTTAACCTTGCATGTTTCTCTAGTTTTAGATTCTCATTTCCAAGTACATAGATGACTCGACCATCATCGTGAAGGATCAATAAAGCTTCTTCGAAGCGAGTCAAGAATCCTGTAAGGTACTCGAAATTCGATCCATGTTCAAGATCTTCGTAAATCACTAGTGTAGATAATTGTTCTGCTTTCATTTTAGCAAGAATACGATCATAACGTTCTTTCATTGTTTGATCTGATAGGGTTACTGGCTCAATGTTATTTTCATATTCAGGTGCTTGTACATTTGCTAGGGTAGCTTTTAATTCACTCATACTTGAACTCCTCTTCAATTAACAATCTGTCTTTAGTTTAACACATGTTTGATTTGAAGAAGCAATAGATTCAATACAGTAAAAAAAGACCTTAATTGTTCGCTTAAATCGAACGCAAACGAGAGATACGTCCGAAAACTACTAGACCATTTAAGAAAATGACAAAAACGAGACTAGGTATTTCCCCCAATCTCGTTCTTTGCACTTAGTATGTTCTGCTTATTATCTAGAAAGATACCTTTGGTAAGCATCATTTCTAATCTCAAGCATTCGATCTAATCCAATATCATTCAATTCCTTAATGAACTCATCAAACTCATCCATGCTTCTGCTTCCAGTAACAAACTTGATTGCTTCTTCTAAGACATAAGTATTCATAACATTATTTAAATTAGCATCTTCTCTTCTTTCCTCAGCAGTCATTGTAATGGCCGCAGGAATCTTGGCTGCTATCGCCTCTTCTTGACCTTCTGACCATTCAAACATCGCGTCATAAGTTGGTTCATCCAATCTAAGCTCGATGAATCTTGCTGCTTGCTCACCTAGACCATATCCTAAGTTCCCAGTATAAAGTGCCAGAGCCGCATCTTTTCCTAGATCATGTTCTTCTATAAAATCTGTGAATTCAACTTCTCCATCTACCTTTTCCCAAGTTTCGCCTTCAGTACCATAGTTCCAATAATTATATCCTTCTTCGGTGAATACCCAGTCTAAAAACTTATAAGCATTATCTAGTCTTTCTTCATCTATACTAGTTGAGATCGCAAAACCATCTGTTACGTACATGTCCTCAACGAATATTGAAGCTGCCATTTCCCCATTTGCTTGTTTAGGATAAGGAATTCCTATCCAATCCGCTCCTGTATCTTCTGTAATTGCTTGATTATTGAATGCTAACAATGTACCACTATTCATGTAAGTCAATCCAATTTCGTCTTGGAATGCTTTTGTATGAAGCGCTTGATCATCCATTGTAACAAAATCAGGATCTAGTAGGTTTCTTTCATATAGATCATTTAGCCAAGCCATATAGTCTAACCATTCAGGCTGAGTCTGAGCCATTTTGATTTCACCATCTTCTAGGAAAAATCTTGCTTCAAACGATCCATGAGCTCCAAATGAACCAGCCATACCCAGGTTCATTCTCCAGTTAGAAAGTATAGAGAATTGAGTGCCATAATTTTCGTAGAAGTTCTCGATAACTGCAGTGAATTCATCTATATTTTCTGGAATAGCCAAATTCTGCTCTTCTAGCCAATCACGTCTGACCATCGGACCATGAAAAACAGTTTGGAAAGGTTCTTCCCTGTAAAAACCAATCATATAATACTTACCGTCGTCCGTTCTCATCGCTCTATCGATCTCTGGATTATCTTGTAAGAATTTCCAATAATTTGGTGCTTTTTCAGGAAGGTCATCGGTTAGATCTCTAATGATTCCTTCGTCGATCGCACGACTAGCTTCACCCATCCAATTATGCCAAATCAAGTCTGGTAGTACGTCTTGCGTAATCATTAAATTATATGCTTGTTCTGTATCTGTTCCCTCGGTAGGAAACTGCCATTCTAAGTTTAAATCTAAATTCTCAGCTAAACCGGTGTGAAATGGAGATTCTTCCGCTGATCCAATAGAAGAATGTGGTGGTACGCCTCCCCAGACCCATAAAGAGTCATCATCAAGATCTGGCTCTGCCATTGTGTCACCTTCTGTTTCGTTACTTCCGTTTCCATCTCCACACCCAGCAATTAACAAAGACCCAACCACGCTTAAAAATAATAGACTACGATACTTTTTATTCAACATCATTTCCCCTCCTAAAAATAGTATTTTTACTGATGAAATAATCATAACCAAACTATGTAAGCGCTACAATATCATAAATAGTTTTTTACTAACCTATTTAATGGTTCTTATATATTTAAGAAATTCTTTTACTGATTTTAACCTTTAATCATATACAGTGGGTGGAACCCTATTTAAATAAAAATCACCACAATGATAAGCAATAGCTACTTTATCATTATGGTGATTATTTAAGTAATATTTTATCATCTTAGTCAATATAAACTACAGATGATGTTAAGCTAAGAATTCTTCTAGTCCATGACGACCATCAGCTCCGCCAATACCAGATTTCTTCCAACCAGCATGGAAGCTTTGATTCGATTAGAAAGTTTTTTTATTAACATATACTTTCTCGCTTTCAAGACCACTTTTAAATTGACTATCGAAGCTTTACGGAACTGGTTGAGTGTCTCTACAAAAAGAGAACCGTCAATGTACGTTTTATACTAGTATACATTTAACTTTATTCCATTCTCTATTTTTTGATCATCTTGAGTTCATTCCGACAAGTTATATACATTCTTTAACTGAACAGTTAAAGGGGAATTATCCTTATCCGTTTCCATCACGTCTTGCATATACGTCCACCATTTCCGGTTGATCTCCGTACGGGGTAGCTGCGCCCATTTTTTTTCGTCTTCTATTTCTAAGTAGCCAAACAATAAATGCTTTTCTTCGTCCAGCCAAATACTATAAGAATGACAACCATATGCTTTAATCGCTTTTTCCAGTTCAGGCCAAATTTCATCGTGCCGTTTTTTGTATTCTTCATGCTTGTCTGGATAAACTTTCATTCGAATTGCCTGTCTAATCAACCTGACACCTCCTATTTTCATGAAGATAGTTAATCTAGATAGCCTTCTCTTGGTACAACGCCAAAACTATCTGCCAGATCCTTCAAGTTCTTATCCGTGATAGAAGCTTTCATTCCGCCTTGAGCTTGAACATGTGTATAGACTTCAGCAGCCTTTTCAACTGTTTCAATCAATCCAAATGTTTCATCCATATTCTTACCAGCTCCATAAATACCGTGGTATGGCCAAACGACTAGTCTTGTTTCTTTCATTTTATCAGCTGTCGCTTTTCCGATTTCATTCGTCCCCGGTACAATCCAAGGAATGGTTGAAATACCTTCTGGAAAGACGACGATACATTCCGTGCATAATTGCCATAACTTTCGGCTAAGTTCTTTTTCGTTTAAGGAATGTGTAAAAGTCATTGCTAATAGATGCGTTGCATGACAGTGCATAACTACTCTATTCTCTGGATCCACACTTAAACGAGCGATATGACTTTGGAAGTGACTAGGCAATTCACTTGTAGGAACTGATCCATCTTCAAATCCCCATAACAGTTCGACTGCATCACCTTTCTCACCTACACGAATAAGGCCAAGATTATTTTCTGGATCTTTTTCAACATTTTTAAAATACTTACCTGATCCTGTAACTAAGAAATATTTACCAGCGAGTGGCTTGGCATCAAACGAAACAGAGATCGTTCGTTTAATATTCGTAATATCAAGATAGGGAGAAACTTCCGATTCTTTAAGGAGCAACGTAATATTGCCACCATTTCTTTCATCCCAGTTTCGTTTGTACATGATTTGCGTGATTTCAGACATTTCTTTTACAAAATAACTTTCTTTGATAGATGCTTTCTTCATTTAGCAAACTCCTTCAACTAACAATTTCAACGATTTGACAATACTTCTTGCTCGTATGCTTTAACGTCATCGTACCAATCTAAGCCAACTGGTACATTATTCTTCATACAAAAATAGTTCCATATATCTCCAAAAGGTAAATCTTTCATTTCTTCCGTATACACTAAGCGTTTTGTGAAATCAAATGCCAATTCAGCTTCTTTGAGCTCTTCAATCGGTTCCAACAAAGCTTTTAACAAAGCTTTCTGGGCATTACGGACCCCAACGACCCATGCTGCGATTCGATTAATTGTCGCATCAAAGAAATCAAGACCAATCGCTGTGCGATCCAATAAGTCATTTCGAACGATCTCTTTCATGATTTCTTGCAGTTCATCATCCATAATGACGACATGATCACTATCCCATCTAACTGGACGACTGACGTGCAACATCAACTGATCACTGAAGAGCGCAAGCGAAGAAATTTTATTGGAAATCACTTCCGTTGGATGGTAGTGTCCGGCATCCATTAAAATCGTTTTGTTTCTTGAAATACCATATCCCATATAAAATTCATGAGAACCGACTGTGTAGGCTTCTGCCCCAATGCCAAAAAGTTTTGATTCAACAGTATCGATAGTATATTCTGGATTGACATTATCTTCGAAGATTTCATCATAAGATTCCATCAACCGTTTTCTAGGTGAAAGTCTATCGATTGGGTTGTCTTTCATGCCATCCGGAACCCAAAAGTTATTAAAACTGACTTGGTCTAGCTCTTTCCCAAAGTACTCGGCGATTTTTCTAGAACGCTTCCCATGTTCAATCCAAAAATCTCTGACTTTTTTATCAGGATGTGCCAACGTATAACCATCCTTGAACATCTTATGATTGAAAAAAGTGGGATTAAAATCAAGACCTAATCCATTTTCTTTAGCCCAACCGACCCACTTCTCAAAATGTCTTGGTTCAATTTCATTTAAATCGATGACCTCATCTGTATCGACATACATTGCGTGCAAATTCAACTTATGCTTACCCGGTATCAGCGAAAGTGCTTTATCGATATCTTGTCTTAACTCTTCGGGGTTACGCGCCCTTCCAACATAATCTCCCGTCGACATGATTCCACCTGACAGTTCTCCATCTGGGTTTAAAAAACCAATAACGTCATCGCCTTGCCAACAGTGCATTGAAATTTTAACTGATTGTAATTTTTCAAGTGCTTTTTCAACATCTACCCCTCTTTCTTTATAACGCTCGCTGGCTTCAGCATATCTGTTGCTCACTTGCTCCGTATTCATCTTCTTCTCTCCTTTATTGACTTGTTGTTGGTTCATACCTTTTAATATCGAATGAATTTGATAGGAGTTTTCGACCTTCTTTTATATCTTTGATTTCTCCTGTTGCAATCATTTGTACGATCACATTCCCTATGGCCGTTGCTTCTCCTGGACCAGCTTGGACATTTTTACCCGTCAAGTCAGCTGTCAACTGATTTAATTTTCCAACGTTTGATCCTCCACCAACTACATAGAGCGTTTCAATGCTATTACCAGTAATCGCTTCGATATTCTTTAATTCTTTATCGTAACTTGTAGCTAAACTAGAATAGACACAATTCACTAGCTCTCCGATCGTTTGTGGAACCGGTTGATTCAGTTCCAAACAGGCTGATCGTATTTCATTGATCATATTTTCAGGGTTCACAAAACGTTGATCATTTACTGGGATGAATGATTGGAAATAAGGTACTTGATCTGCTCGTTCTGCCAATTCCGCAAATGACAAGTCTTCATGGTGACACCTTTTTATTTCTTGTATGATCCAGAGTCCCATAATATTTTTCAGGAATCGATACGTACCATAAGCACCCCATTCATTTGTGAAATTATGTTCTAAGGCTTGTTTAGAATTGATTGGAACAGTCGATTCTATCCCAATCAATGACCAAGTGCCACTAGATAAATATGCCCATGATTTATCTTCAATTGCTGGAACACCAACAACTGCACTTGCAGTATCATGAGAGGCGACCGTTATCACTTCAACTGCTGGAATATCAAACTGATCTGACCATTTATCAAGCACTTTACCTAACCTTTGACCAGGATCAACTAATGGTGCAAATCGTTCTTTGGTAATTTTTACGATATTGAGTAAGTCTTCATCAAAAAGTGAACTACTTAGATTAAGCATTTGAGTTGTCGAAGCATTCGTCACTTCCGTAACTTGCTTACCGGTCAGCACAAAGCCAATGTAGTCAGGTATAAATAGTAATTTATCAGCTTTGTTTAACAGTGATCTGTTTTCAGCGTGTAATTGATACAATGTATTTAACTCTAGGAACTGTATGCCCGTTTTTTCATAGATTTTCTCTTTTGGTATCTGACTTGTCAGTGCTTCAATGCTATTTTGCGTACGACGATCTCGATAGCTGATAGGATCAGCTATTTTTTCACCGTCTTTGTCGACCATTACGTAATCTACAGCCCATGTATCGACCCCTAAATAGGTTTGGTCTATCCCAATAGCTTTGGCTTTTTCGAGACCTATAAAAATCTCTCTGACTAAAGCATCAATATTCCAACGATCATGATGGTTGATTTTTTGAAACCCATTTTCGAATCGATGAATCTCTTCTATTTCTAATTTCCCTTGATTTAACCGACTGAGTATCAAACGACCGCTACTAGCACCGATATCAACAGCAATATAATTGTTCAACGTTTTCACCTCGGATCTTATTAATTGTTTTTAGTTGATTAACCTAATAAATTCGGGAACCACATAATTATGTCTGGGAAATAAGTGATGGCAAGAAGTAACCCTAAAATAGCGATATAGAATGGTATCAGCGGTTTGATCACTTTCTCAAACTTGACTTGTGCCACACTTGCTCCGACGTATAATCCTGTTCCTACTGGCGGTGTAATCGAACCAACTGAGAAGTTCATGATCGCAAATAAGCCAAAGTGAACGGGGTCGATTCCGATTTCTTGAACAATCGGTAAAAATATGGGTGTAAAAATCAAAATCGCTGGTCCAACGTCCATAAAACAACCAACAAATAAGAAAATAATATTGATTATCAATAAGGTAAAGAAAGCATTAGCTGATACGCCTAATACAAGTTCACTAACTGCAGCTGGTATGCCATTCAATGCCATACCAAAGGACATTAACGAAGATGTTGCTAGTAGTAACATGATCGTTCCAGATGTTTCGATCGTTTGTCTAAATAAATTAGGGAAGTCTTTTAGACTAATGGTTCTATAAATCATTGATAGCAACAACGAGTATGCTACACAGACAGCTGAAGCTTCAATCGCTGTAAAGAATCCAGTCAAAATTCCGCCAATGACGATAAAAATCAACAATAAACTTGGTACTGCATCCAGAATAATTTTCACTTTGCTTTCTGTCTGCTCTATTTCAACAATTGGATATTTATTTTTCTTCGCTAAGATATAGCAAATCAATGAAACAATCAGAATCCAAAGTGCACCGACAACATATCCACCTAAAAACAGTGCAGAAATAGATGCCCCACTAACTAATGAATACATGATAAAAGCTGTACTCGGTGGAATGATCATACCAGATGGTGCTGACGCAATATTTGCAGCTGCAGCATATCCTCGGTCGTAACCAGATTCGATTTGTTGCGGTACCAATACACCACCAATTGCTGTAGAAGCAGCAATGGCAGAACTCGACATCGAACCAAATAATCCGTTACCAATCGTATTCGTAATCGCAAGCGCACCTGGAATTCGACCAACTAGCAACATAGAAAATTTTATGAGCCGCGTGGCAATCCCACCATTATTCATGATAATACCGGACATAATAAATAACGGAATGGAAATCAGTGTGAAACTATTTAAACTCGTTACGATTTTTTGCGCCGCCGTAAACATCGTGATATCAAGCGGTAGATTCAAGACGATAATAGAAAGTGAAGAAACAGCGATGGCGATGGCGATTGGAACACCAATAATCAGCAATAGCATAAAGGTTACGATTAAAATAAGTCCAGCTTCAAATGCCACGATTATTCACATCCTTTTCAAGTTCAGTTCTTGTATTCTCATCGACTAATTCGCCGACACTTCTCAAGTCAATTAAATTAATCAGACTGT
The DNA here is from genome assembly GCF_017599325.1 of Marinilactibacillus kalidii. GTDB lineage: Bacteria > Bacillota > Bacilli > Lactobacillales > Carnobacteriaceae_A > Marinilactibacillus > Marinilactibacillus kalidii. The sequence goes on from NZ_JAGFVM010000030.1 coordinate 111,459, forward strand.
ATAACAAGAAAAAAATACCGGATACGGGTACCGCTAGATAGACGACAGCCATTGAAATACCTAGTGAAGGTGACGTTTGTGCTACGGAAATCATGACACCTCTAATACCACCATATATCAAGACTGTAACTGAGAAAATCATAAAGAATGCATGAATACCTTGTGCAATCCAAAAACGAAACTTTCTATTAAATTTATCCTGAATAAATGTCACGACTACATGGGCATTTCTTCCGACAGAATAAGCGCCTGCCAACATTGATAGCCAAACTAGTGAAAATCGAACAATTTCTTCTGTCACTGTACTAGGATTATTTAATACGGTCCTAGTAAAAACTTGCCAAAGCACAAGCAGTAACATAAAAGAAAGTAAAACACTACATATCATTTCTAAAAATTTATTTAAATACTTTTTAAAGGTCTGCATAGTTTATCTCCTTATATTAATTTTGAGCATCGATTATCGCTTGATAAAGTTCAGAAAATCGTTCATCATTCGCAAAGTCTTCTGCAATCGGTTTAACTAGTTCTCTGAAAGGAGCTTTATCTACTTCGTTAAATTGAACATTATATTGTTCAATTGCTTGTTGTTTTTCATTCTCAATGGCTTCGTTGAATACTTCTTTTTGATATTCTGTTGATTCTTTAGCAGAGGACATAATGATTTCTTGTTGTTCAGGTTTAAGATTTTCCCTCGTTTTGTCATTCATGATAATGATGTCAGGAATTCTAGTATGCTGATCGTAACTGTAATAGTTTGCCACGTTACCATGTCCTGCTGTCACAAGAACAAATTCATTATTTTCAGAACCGTCTATCAGTCCAGATTGAAGCGAAGCATATACTTCATCACTTCCCATGGGAACTGCTGATCCTCCTAATAAACTCATCATTCTAACAGCTGTTTCACTTTCCATTGTACGAATTCTTTTACCAACGAGATCATCAGGTGATTCTACAGGCCCATCCGCCATATAAAAACTACGCTGACCACCATCATAATAAGTAATTCCACTAAAGCCTAAATTACTCGTTGACTCATAAACTTCTTTTGTAATACTTTCATCTTCCATCACCTTAAAGAAACTTTCTTCGTCTTCAAATAAGTAAGGTATACCAAATATGGAATAGGTCTCTGAGAATCCTTCTAATGCTGCACCACTGACTTTTGTAAAGTCGATAGCCCCTGTTTGGGTCAGTTGAATCAAATCTGTTTCTCCACCTAATTGGCTATCAGGAAAATATTCAACGACCATCTCGCCATTGGATTTTTCTTCTACTAATTCCCCAAACAATGCCATTGAATCTTTTACGGGTTGGCTATTACTCGCATAAGCAAATCTAAACACCGTTACATCTTTAGCCGAACTTGTTGCACTACAGCCATTTAGAACTGGGACTGCTAAAAAAAGTAAACATAATCCTATTTTCTTTAACACAGTTTTCCCTCCATTTATCCAGACCAATTTTATTAGTCAAGATGATTTGTTATTAGATAGACAATAAAAATAAAGCGCTTTTATATGATAATCTTACAGGTAAGCTATCGTGTCCTAAATGACGAAAACCTCGATATAAAGTAACCAATTCTCAGATGAAATTCCGTGATATTTTCATTTGATAGAAAATCAATAGCATTAGTTGAAATCGTATACAATTGATTTATAATTAAAGATACAGGAGGTTTTAAATATGCAGGAAATTGTTTATCAGTATTTATATAATTACAATTCAATTGAAAAAAAACAACGTTTGAATGGTGATTTCATTATTGATCTTCCAGAAGAATCTTTTCTTTATACGGATGGAAAAATGGTTCTCAAAGACCAATACTTTTTAAAAAATGATCAGATATACATAAGTAAACACAATCGCTTCGCCAAATATCCTGAACACACTCACCAGTTTCTAGAGGTCAATTATATGCTTAAAGGAGAATGTCGCCAGACAATCAATGGCGAACAAAAAATATTAAAAGAAGGCGAACTACTATTATTAGATTATGGCTCCACGCATGCCATCGAACCGTTAAGAAATGAAGATATCCTGATCAATATTATCTTTCCGCAAACCCGATTTGACTTAAACTGGCTTAGTCAGTTAAACACGCAAGATAGTAGTTTATTTCAATTTTTAGTACATGCAGTTTCTGAAAAATCAAAAGGTCAATATATTATCTTTGAAAGTAGTCATAATCAGTCCATCAGATTCATTATGATCCAAATGTTGAACAAGTATTTTACTGAATCAACATTTTCAAATGAAATCATTAGTTACTATTTACCTATCTTATTTATGGAACTTGTTGGAAATACAAAGTACCGCTTAGATGTCACACCTAATGATGATCACACAAATAAGGTCATCATTGAAGTCCTCAAGAAAATTAAGCTAGACTTTAAAACGATTTCCTTAGAACAACTAGCTAGCCAATTAAATTACAGTAACAATTACTTATCTGAAATCATCAAAGAAAAAACAGGCAAAACATTCGTCCGCCTCGTTACGGAAGAGCGACTCAAAAGAGCTAAATTCTTGATTGAAAGTACAAACTTGCCGATTGAAGAAATCTGCCAAGCAATTGGACTTCAAAACAAATCTTACTTCTATCGTATCTTCAGAGATATGTATGCTGTGAACCCTGGAGCTTATCGAAAATCAAAAGCACAAGACCTTTAAGAGCAAGGCTTGTGCTTTTTTATTTGTCTCGATCAAAATCAGATTTTCAATCACGTATTCATGCTGAATCAAGTCTAAACGTCAGTTATTGAAATACTCATTTCTTCATCTTTTATTTATGCATACGTGTAAAGATACTCAGATAAAGCAAGAATCGCCAGCGATTGGCCATATGGCATCGTTGTAATCTTAACATTACGGTAATAATCCAAGTCATCTTTAAGCGCTGTACCGATAGAAACTTTTTCTAGCTCGCCTTCTTCATTAATGTTATTCAACAGACCTTTAATGGCTTTTTCAGCCATTGGTAGATGGTCTTTTGATAAATAACGTTTACGAACACCTTTCAAAATACCGAAAACGAATCCTGCTGTGGCTGATGCTTCAAGATAGGAATCCGCTTCGTTGATTAGCGTTGGCCATAGGCCACTCTCATCTTGATACTCGTGTAATGCTTCCACTTGTCTTCTCAATGTCTCTACTAAAAATTCATAGAAATGATCTCCCGCTTTTAGATTCAGGATATCGATGATTTCTGGAATTGCAATCGTTGCCCAACAGTTCCCCCGTCCCCATAGGGCTTCTGCGAAGTGATGGTGTCCTTCAAATGTCCAACCGTGATACCATAAACCTGTTTTTCGATCAGATAAATATTTGATGTGTAATAAGAATTGTTTTTTCGCTTCTTCAACGTAATCTGGACGATCTAATAATAGACCAATTTTAGCTAACGGCAGTACCGTCATCATCAATGTATCTGCCCATAACTGATTTGTGTTCGGTGGACCATAGGTCATATGTTGTAGGCCGTTCTCGTCCGTACGTGGCATATCATACATAACCCATTCAGCCCACTGTTCTAAGTAAGGCTTAAATTCTGTTTTATTTTCTTCTTCATAGATCATGGCCATCGTAAGCAACGGCGCCATTGTATTTACATTTTTTGGAGGAGAGCCTTCCAATAATCGTTGCTCAAACCATTCATCTAATATTTCCTTAGCTTGGCTATTTTTTGTCAGTTTATAGTAAGCATGTAATCCATAGAGTCCTACACCTTGAGGCCAATTCCATACGTGCCAGCTTTTATCATCAATCATCATCCCATCAAGTTCAAATAAGAACTCTCCGTTTACGTCGTTGATATTTGACAGATTGTGCGCTAGTCGATCAATCTGTTCAACAATAATTTCTTTGTTCAATTCAGTCTGCATTCTTTTATCCATCCTTTATCTCTTATTTTTCAAGTGAATTTAAAAATTTTATACTTTGATCAATATGAGGCTCTTGTGTTTCTTCAAGTAAAATGGGAATCCAAGGTTTTTCACGCTGTAAGGTTTCAATAAGATATGGATAATTCATTTCTCCTTGACCAACAGGCATGATCTTCAACTCACCATCTTCTACTTTAAAATCTTTTGCATGGATAACGGTTATTTGATCTCCAAACAATTCAAAAGCTTGATCAATGATCGCTTGTTGCTTCTCTTCACTCGTATCCTCTGGGTACAGATAATTCACAACATCCAATATGACTTGAAGATTATTGGATTGAATATCCACCAGTAATCTATGCATCATCTTTGGTGAATAGATTGGATGATTGATGCCCCCTTCTACTGCAATAATCACACCAAACTTTTCAGCTTCTGCTACAAGTTCTTTCATACTAGTCAATACTTTTTGATAAGCGTCTTCCGTATAATTTTCTGTTGTGAACTGTATTTCAGGAAATACACCACCCGTTTCAGAAGCAACTGTTGCTGCATTAAAATCACTAGCATATCGTATATGTGTCTTAAAGAAATCTAGTGCTTTCCGTCTTTCTTCTTCATCTGGATGAATCATATTGATATAACATCCCAGCACCATAATATCGATTTGCTTACTGGAAAAGATTTGACCGATTTTTCTAGCTAATCCAACATTGAACATACTTTTTGTCAGCATTACTTCTTTAAAGGATTTTAGTAAGGCCAATTGAATAGAGTCGATTGACTTATTCGCTAATGTGTCCGCTAATTCTTCAAGTGATTCATTTTCAATATCATGGGCTCTTATCCCAATATTCAATGACATGCTTCATAGCACCCTTTCTTTTTTGTGAAATCATTAACAATATTATAAAGCAGATTCACTTCCTTTTCTATATAGATAAAACAATTTCTTTATAGGAAAATTTAAAATTCAAAAACATTTCAAAATTACTATTGTAGTCGAAAAATCATTCTGCTATAATAAACCAAATTTCTTATTTAGAAAATAAATTAACTATATAGAAAACCTCGGAGAAGGAGTCATTAAAAATGGTTCAAAAACAAGCTTACGGAAGTGTTTTACTGAAAGCAGATGATATTCTAGAATTTTTATCTAGTGATGATAGCCAACATAGGCTGAGTGAAATCGCCCGTCAAACTGGACTAACACCCCCTACTGCTTCAAAAATCTTGAATACATTATTACTGATTGGTTACGTACAAAAGGATCCAGATACCAAATTATTTAGCTTAGGACCTCGCTTACTGAAGTACGCGAATAAAAGTTTACATCAATTGAGCATCAAACGAATCGCCCAACCGTACTTGGAAGATTTACAAAGAGCGACAGATGAAACCGTTCATTTAGGGCTTCATGAGTTTGGCTATATCAAATACATCACAAAAATTGCTAGTAAGAAGCCTGTCTCCTTATATAGTGAAATCGGTAAGTCAATTCCGCTATATTGTTCTGCGATGGGTAAAGCTGTTCTAGCGGATTTGGAAGATGACGATATCGCCTATTACATTGAGAAAAACGAATTGATTCCCAAAACAGAAAATACAATCGTTACAGCTGAAAGACTCTTTGATGAAGTCAATCAAGCACGCATTGATGGTTTTGCTTTCGATAATGGTGAACATGATTTAGATGTATTCTGTATCGGCTCTAGTATCACAGTGGGTAAGACGAATTATGGTGCAATCAGCATCAGTTTACCTAAGTATCGCCTCTCTGAAGAAGTACTGGACTCATTAAAAAGTAATCTTTTACTCTATAAAAAAAAAATCGTAGAATCTCTTCGTTAAGAAACGATAGCTACCAAGTCCGATGACTTGGTAGCTATTTTTTGTATTTGTTACCTTGTCAACCATCCACCATCAACAGCCAGTACATGACCATTAACATAATCTGATGCTGGACTTGCCAAGAAGACGACCGTTCCCATTAACTCAGATGGATCGCCCCATCTTGCTGCTGGAATACGATCAACGATTTCTTTATTTCGTTTCTCATCTGCTCTAATGGGCGCTGTGTTAGCAGATACAAAATAACCAGGCGCAATCGCATTGACCGTTACATTATGTTCAGCTAATTCATTTGCAAAAGCTCTTGTCAAACCCTGAACAGCATGTTTACTTGCTGTGTAAGAAGGGACAAATTTTCCGCCTTGGAATGACAACATTGAAGCAATATTGATGATTTTTCCATAACCTTGTGAAACCATATGTTTCGCAACTCGTTGACTCAAGTAGTAAACAGAGTTTTGATTGATATCGATTACTGCTTGCCAATCTTCATCTTTATACTCTAGTAATGGTGCACGTCTAATTGCACCAGCATTGTTCACTAAAATATCAATCTTACCGAATAATTCAACCGTTTTTTCAACCATCGCTTCCATTTGATCGATTTTTGTTAAATCGGCTTGATAAAATTCTAATCTCACACCAGTCGGCTCTACGAGAGATGTCACTTCCTCAACATTATTATCAAAGGTTGCGACCATCACATCAGCACCAGCTTTTGCCAACGCAACGACATAGCCCATACCTAAACCAGTATTTCCACCTGTAACAAGTGCAACTTTACCTTTTAACGAAAACATATCTAAAGAAAAATCTTTTAAATGATCTGACATTTTCTATTCCTCCTGTATGAATGATTATTTTAAGTCTGCCATGTCTACGTGATCCATATCATCATATGTGATGTTCTCGCCACACATTGCCCAGATAAACGTATAGTCTGCTGTTGCAACACCACAGTGAATTGACCAGCTCGGTGAAATCGCAGCTTGCTCATTTGCCATGACTAAATGACGAGTTTCATCCGGCTCACCCATAAAATGGAAAGCTCTCGTATTTTCATCCATGTTGAAGTATAGATAGACTTCCATACGACGATCATGTGTATGTGCAGGCATCGTATTCCATGTACTACCTGGTTCTAGAATCGTATAGCCCATCTGTAACTGACAACTTTCACAGTTATTTGGATGAACATATTGATAAATTTTACGCTCATTCAATGTGCTTTGTTCACCTTTTTCAAGAGGGTTCATCGTATTAATATCTAATTTTACTGTTGGATAAACTTTATGTGCCGGCGTTGAAACAACATAGAATTTTGCCGGTTTGTTTGGATCTACAGAGTCAAACGTTAATTCTTTCGTCTCTTTCCCAACATAGAAGCCATCGCGATTATTGACATCATGTGTTTCGCCATCAATGACAACTTTGCCGTCGCCACCAATATTGATCAAGCCAAGCTCTCTACGTTCTAGGAAATATTCTACTCCTAGTTCTTTATCTAGCGTAATAGATAACGTTTTACCAGTTGGAACCACACCACCAAAGATCATACGGTCATGATGGGTATAAGTTAAAGTAACTTCACCTGGAACAAATAGTTTTTCAACCATGAACTGCTTACGCAATTCATCAGTCGTTAGTCTTTTAACGTCGTTAGGGCCAGTAGCATATCTTGTTTCCATTTATACATTCCTCCTGTAATCTGATATTTCCTATTTGGAAATAAGTTTTTCTTATAAGAAACTATATTCAAAGTATAGTAAAGCGATTTCCTTATTGCAAGTGTTTTCTTTTAGAAAAATCAATTTCCATATAAGAAATAAAAAACGTAGAAGATCCAGAATTGTTTCTGAATGCTCTACGTTTCGATTGCTTTTTATTATGCTTGTTTAAGTTTAAAATTATAAACTGCGCCTATCAAGTTTGCATCATTTTTAAACATACAAACGTCTAATAGTGGCTTAAAGATATCAAGTTCTAATTCTTCCATTAGGATCGCTATCTCTGAATTTAACTTCTCTAGCAAGTCTGGTCTACTAGACACGCCTCCACCGATAAGAATGACTTCAGGGTCAAAGGCATAAGTAAGATTAAATAGTCCAATAGATAAGTATCTATAAAACTTCTTAACTTCTTCAATAGCGACATCATCACCACGTTCAGCTAAGTCAAACACTGTTCGACCATCTATCGGCATGGCTGTCATATCCATTCGCTCATTGTATCTCTTAGCCAAAGCAACAGTCGTACCTAACTGACTGAACGTTTCTTTCTCATTCAACAACATGATACCGAATTCTCCACCGAATAAATGCGCACCACGTTGAACTTTTTTTTCCACGATTACAGATCCACCGATACCTGTTCCAATCACAACAAATAACACATTCTGCTTCTCTTTAGCTGCGCCTTTCCAAACTTCTGCTAAAGCTGAGCAATTTGCATCATTTTCTATCGAAACGGGCAAAGAAAACAGTGTTTCTAGTTCATCATATATCGGAAAATGATGTAGATAAGGTAGCGCACTGATTCCTTCGATTGTACGCGCTACTTGATTTACAGCACCTGGAGAAGAAATCGCTATACCATCTAACTCGTATTGTTGCACGAATGTATCTTTAATAGTGAACATAACATTTTTCATTTCTTCCCAAGTAGACGGTGATTCAAAACTACTTTTTTCCACGAGTTCCTCTTTTTCCCAGATAGCATATTTCACAGATGTACCGCCAATATCGAATACCAATAAAGCCATTTATCATCATCCTACTTTCTTTTTTTATCTTGAAATTAAATATTCTTTATATTTTTCCTCTTAAATCTGCAACTCCGCTAAAAGAGGATAATGATCTGAAGGAAGCAGGCCTTCTAGCCCAGTTTGAATCACAACGGTAGAAAGAAATGAAACGTTTTGATTCGAAAAAATGTGATCGATTTTCTGGTTAAAAGAGACTTCACCATAATTATGAAAAGTATCATAAATCACACCTTCGTCATCACTATAATGCTTGATTTTTTTATCAGCGATTAGCTGCTCAAGAGCTTCTTCCTCAAGGGTTGCGTTAAAATCACCAAGTAAAATGGATGGATTATTTTCTTCTAATAGGGTTTCTTTGATTATTTCGATACTCTTTTCTCTAGCTTGCTTTCCGTCATTATCCAAATGTGTATTATAAATGGTCAATTCTTGAGAAGGATTTGCTAGTAGTCTTAAGGTTAGACTCGCGCAAATTCTTGGATAAGTGGCATCCCAGCCAATAGATCCTAAAAGATGTGGTGTCTTTGATAATGCAAAGGAACACGACTGAACGATTGAGAGCTTAGAGGATTTCACTAAAATAGCACATTGTTCAGCTTCAGGTTCTAATGTTCTTGGAAAAGTTTGAAGTAGATAGGCTTCTCCTAATCGTTCTATAAGTTCATTTAACATGGCTTGTGTGCCTTCTTGTGTCGCTATAATATCTGGAGCAGCTGTTTGAATAAGCTCCACAATACCGGCTTTTCTATTATGAAAAGACCTAACATCTCGACTATCCACACTATCTACCCATAAATTAAATGTCATAACTTTGACGATGGCCATAAAATCTCCCTTTCATAAAACGCAAAACAAAGTGTAACCGTTATCTTCAGCCATTCTACCATATATGCTCACAAGTTTTGAGTCTTTCTTTTTAGTAACAACATAAATAGCCTCAGCTAAGTTAGCGAGGCTATTTATCAATCTAACAGTATTTAATAAGGCGGTTGGTCTGTTAATTCAATCGTATCTTTAACCGTTCCTTCAGTCTCAAAGATAACGATTTCGTTTTTACCTGTTTTTAAAAGAGGCCCTGGTAAATACAATTTAAATTGAGGACCAACTTCCCAAAATCGTCCTAGATTGAATCCATTGATGAAGACGACACCTTTACCCCATCCAGTCATATCAATAAATGTATCTTTTGATTCTTCAACAACTAATTCAAATTGACTAAAACTAGGTTCACCTTCAACATAATCATATGAGTAGTCTACTTTATCAATATTATCTAGCGGAAGACCGAAGTGCTTCCAACCATTTCGAAAGGCACCGTTAACTAACACACCATCAACGATTCCTTTTTGCTGATGGATCATGTTTTTACCATAATTAACGCGACCCATGTTTTCGACTAAGAGACTCAATTCATTTTCATCATCAGTCAACTCAAAAGAAACTTTCTGTCCAAGTTCTCGATCATACTGCGTCAATTCATGCTGGCGATTAATATAAACTTTCGCTCGATCATTCGCTTTAACTAATTCAAACTCTTCAATCTTACGTTTCTTGCCTAAATCATTTTGATAGAGCACGTAACCAAAGTTTTGATCTAAATCTTCCATAGATAGAGTAGACATATCAGAAACGACATCAGCCAAATTACTCAGATTATCGAATAAGCTTGTTCTCGAATGAATTGACAGTTGCCCATAAGCTTTCTTTTCAACTGTTACCGGTATTGTTGGGATATTATAATCAACATGCTTTTCTATTACTGATCTAAAGGCTTTATACTTCTCAGTTACATCGCCCCACTCCGTGATGGGTGCATCGTAATCATAAGAAGTAATATCAGGTGTCAGTTCATCGTAGTAGTTAGAACCATTTGTAAAGCCAAAATTAGTACCGCCATGTATCATATAAAAGTTGATATGTCCTACTGAAAGAATCGCATCAATTTCATCAACTTGTTCTTCGTAGGCTGTATGTTTATACTCATCATCCCCCCATGCTGTAAACCAGCCGTTCCAGAATTCCATGACCATTAAAGGAGACTCTTTATCATGAAACGCTTTCAATTTACCGAAATGTTCTTTGCTTCCAGAACCAAAATTAGCTGTCGGTAAAGCTACCTCTGGGAGGGTACCATTCTCGAGCATATCCATCCATGTTCCATCACTGGTGACTAACGGCACATCAACACCATATTTTATCATCATATCAGCCAATGCCTTCAAGTACTTTTTATCATTACCATAGCTACCATATTCATTCTCGATTTGCATCATGATAATCGGACCTGATTTTGTTATCTGCAAATCATCAATTTCTTTTAATAAATGTTGATAGTAACGATCTACTTTTTCAATGAAGGGTTGATAATAGGTCCTGAATTTCATATTTCTGTCTTTTAAAAGCCATGCGGGCAAGCCGCCAAATTCCCATTCCGCACAAATATAGGGTGCTGGTCTTACAATGACATATAACCCTAATGATTGTGCTGTTTCGATATACTTTTTAATATCATACATATCTTCGAAATTGTACTGACCTTCCTTAGGTTCATGCATATTCCAAGGGACATAAGTCTCTACCGTATTACAACCCATCGCTTTCAATTTAGATAATCGATCTTCCCAGTACTCGGGTACGATTCTAAAGTAATGTAACGCTCCGGATACTATTTTAATTGGACTACCATTTAGATAAAATGTTTCTTTGATTTCAAACAAAATTTGCCACCACCTTGGTTATTTAATAACTTTTAAAAAGAAAGGCCTTACAACCTATCTTAAATTATGTCATGACTGAGCGAATAAGGCAAACATTATTTAGTAAATTTTCTTTAATTAAGTAAAAAAAACAATGAACTGATTACCTTTTACTGATCAAAAAAAGTAATTTCAAATTGATATAACTACCTTTTTATCATTTTTTATTTTAGTATAAATCTTTTAAAAGTAAACTTTCAATCTTTATACGAGATTCTAACGTTAGTAGTATTTGCATTGTCATTTCAACTATGTTAGTTTGAATAGACTAAGCTTTAATAATTAATCAATTATTTTGTTAGTGAGGTGAACGCTTGTTTAAAAAGCTTTTTCAATACATACTATGGCAAGGTATTACGCCACCCAAAACCACTGGTACTAAAATTTTTCTCGTGGTATATTGGATTTTTATTTTATTTATTAGCTTCTTTCCTTTAGGATTCATTTATCTATTAGACTTTAATATAATCTATAAGTTGCCTTTGATGGCTTATTTAGCAATCAGTCTCTTACTCACTGGTGCGGCTCAAGAAATTGCAATGTTAGAAAGCAAGACTTTCTCCGGTAGAGGATGCTTTATGCTGTCGATAAAGTATGCCTTTCCTTTCTACTTATTGTATGTTTTATATTTCTTGAATCATCAATATAAGTTTAAAGCATAAAGTGCTTTAAAGCTGTTCAAAAAAATTACATTACTTAGTTAAGTACTTCTATGTGACTAATTGACAAATAAAGATCCTCAGATTCAGACATTGATTTTACAAGTTCTTCTTTAGCTGGATCTACTGGAATCAATAATAAAATCGAAGCATTTTCAGGTAATGTATTCATATCAAATTCACGGTAATTGATTACTTGATTTTCAACAACTGGTTGACCATCATAAGCCCAACTGAATCTAAAATCCATATCGTTGATGACCATACCCGTTCTATTTGTTAAAAGAAACACACCGTATAGCTGTTCTTCTTCCTCATACCAATTTCCAGTGTAACTAACATTTAACAAACCTTCTTCTCCTATATTCGGATTTGCTGCTAAGAAATCTTCAGCTAGTTTCACTAAAGGATTGCTTTCAGCTGTTGCATTTAATTCTTCATAAGGTTTCGATAGCACAAGTTCTCCGGTAACACTCTCGCCTGTTTCTTCATCTTTTTCATTCATTTCTAAATCAGTTACTTCTGAGGGTTCATTTGTATTCGTCTCGGTCGTTTGTGGATCAGTATCCTCAACAGTTTCTACCTCTGTTTGAGTTTCTCCTTCGTCTTGATTAGTGCATCCAGTTAATATACTCGATATAGCGATAGTTACAATCAGCCATTTCCAACTTTTCATTTTACACTCTCCCTTTTCTTTTAAAATGCAAGTATTATCTTAATTGCTTATATCATAGATATCATACCGCTTTCTTTCTTCTTAAGTTCTATAATAAGTCTCAGGTATGATATGTTTATTCGTTTGCTGTGGTAATATCCAACTATAGAGAAGTTTTTAAGAAAAGAGGAAGCTTTAATGGCTAAATACTTATATGAAACAACTGGAGATTTCAATAAATTTGTTGGTGTAGTACATGATGTAGCACAAAATATCAGCTCAACAACCGTTTACGAAGATGGTTACCGCTTTGCTGATCAAAGTGCCATGATGGTTTATGAACGTTATAGTATCGTCGGATCAAGTAGGGTAACATTAAGTTTGATGATTACTACATTTGAAGATTCTATCCACCTGGTTGCCATTCCATCTGGCGGTAGCCAAGCTGTTGTACTTAAAATCAATAATTGGGGCGAAAATGCTTTTTTAAAAGAATTTAAAAACGCCTTAGAAACGGCTAAAAAGACTTGGTAAAGATTAAAAAAACCTATCACTCAGTAAGTCGAGTGATAGGTTTTTTATGCTATAACGGATTTCCCGCATCTGAAACCAGTATTCCCAGAAGAACTATCCGGTGTATTGGATGTTCTTGCCGACACTCTATACCGATTACAATAGGAATCGTGGCAGAGGTATGACCCGCCACGCGTAACTCTAGGGGCATCTGGTTGACCATTTGTACTAGAATCAAAGCATTCTGATCCCCATTCCCAAACATTGCCAGAAACACTATAGAGACCATAGCCATTTGCTGGAAATGCTCTCACTGGAGATGTTCCAAGAAATCCATCTTCTTTAGTATTTGAATATGGAAATTGGCCTTGCCAGATATTGCACATATGCTTGCCATCGGGCGTGAGGCTGTTTCCCCATGGGTATCTATTTTGAACGAGTCCACCTCTAGCAGCATATTCCCATTCTTTTTCCGTCAAGAGTCGCTTATCTGCCCATTGGCAATAAGCATTAGCATCATTCCAAGAGACATGAACTACTGGATGATCTAGTCTTTCTTCTATAGAAGAACCCGCACCTTCAGGATGCGCCCAATCAGCCCCTTCTACTGCAAGCCACCAAGGCGTTTGTGCCGGTGTACCTTTCACTTCGTTTCTTGTCCCATCAAATAATAGATGAAAAACAAATGACCAACCGTATCGTTCTGCTTCTGTACGGTAACCCGTCTGCTCAACAAACTGTTGAAACTCATGATTCGTTACAGGTGCAGGATCAATATAAAAAGCCTCTACATCGACAAGCCGAATAGGATCTTCGCTATCTCCGACATTTATATCTTCGTCCTCTGATCCCATTAGAAATTGGCCTTTTTCAATATAGATCATCTTTTGTAAAGAGACCTTTGCTTTTTTGTAAAAGTTCCCTTCAAAAAGTTCTTTATCTGGTGAACGATTCCCAATTTCTACATCCAAATTTGGACTACAGCAATCATGATTACTTATTATATTTGTTTGATCTCCAGTCGTTTCAACTGCGCTGCCTTTTTTGTCTATTGAATTATCTGGTTGGCAACAACTCATCCTATCACTCCATAAGTTTTACTTACTTCAATCCCAATCGACTATATTCTTCTTCTGGGGCTTCAATATGCTTCATCAATTTCATTAGTTTTTCAACCATCATTGCTTCAATTGTTTCATCATTCAATGGGCTATTTTGCTCTGGATCTTCTTTCAAATCAAACAATAAATGACCAAAAGCATATGAATTATGATAATTATCCATTTTAATCTTCAACATTGGTACATCGTTACTAAATTTATTACCAGGTACAAGTTCTGCTTCTTTTAACTGTTCTTTAGACATAAAGCCTCTGATCTGTGTAGGCATCATTGTATAATTCACTAAAGGTTGGTTATTTTCATTAACAGATGCTCGCATGTAAACATATCTGCCATCATAGACACAAACTTGACCACCGTTTGTTCCAAATAAAATGGCTTCGTGGTTGATTTTTTCATTATCTAATAATCTTAACAACGATTTACCTTCCATATTCTCAGGAATCTCAAGCCCATAGTAGTCTAGTAGCGTAGGTGCGATATCGATCGTTTGGGCAATACCAGCACAACGTTCACTTGTTTCTACCCCAGGTACATGCATGTAAAATGGAATGTGAATAATCTCTTCATATAATGGTGAGCTATTTTTACCCATCCAATCATGTTCTCCCAGTAAGAAGCCATGATCTGTATTGACGATGACCATTGTGTCTTCCCACATATTCGATTCGTCTAGAAAGTCGAGCACTTTCCCTAAATGATGATCACACATTCTCACAAGGGCTTTATATTCTTCTCTAGACTGTTTGATCCCTTCTTGTTGTGCATCGCCATCAATTTTTTGATACTTAGGCCAGTAAACAAAATCTTTTTCGTTTGAACTATTTTCTCGATAACGTTCGGGTACATAAAATGGTTCATGCGGATCAAAACATTCCACTTGTAAAAACCAATCATCTTTATCTTGATGATGGTTCAAGAAGTCAATTCCTGCATTGATTGTTTTCACCGTAGACATTTCTTCTTCATTCTGTTGTCTTGTACGATTCGCAAAATGCTGTGTGACAGATAAGCCTTTTTTATTCATGGGATGTTCATTATCATTCGGCAAAGCTTCATTTCTAGAAACCCAACGGTCTCCTTCTTGTCCTCTAAAACCTTCCCAACTACTATAGCGGTTATGATAAGTTGCACCACCATCTTCCCAGTAATGTGAGTGGTCAGTGATGAGATGCGTATAGATACCTTTTTGATTCAATGTTTCAAATACCGAAAAATCAAAGGGTTCTAGTGGGCCCCATGAACGGTGTACAAAATTATATTTCCCAGTGTGAAGTTCTCGTCTTGCTGGCATACATGGCATACTACCACCATAAAATTGATCAAACGCAATACAGTGTTCTTGCAATCGTTTAAAATTTGGTACTTCAATATCAATATCTTTATACGCTGGTAAATAATTTCTAGAAAGCGTGTCAAACATAATCATAACTGTTTTCATTATAAATTCCTTTCATCTTTATTCGTATTTGAAGAACTTACCCGCTACCATTGTTAAAACAAAAGCGGCTACTAAACCTACTGCATAACTGATTAGATACTGTAGATATTTTCCATCAGCAATCAAAGGGATAGCGGACATCCCTGCTGCACCTAATGCAGACATTTGAACATCAAAGAAACGTACCATAGCGCCACCAAATCCAGCACCTAAACTAGCTGTTATAAATCCGAACCCTGATGGAATAACTAATCCAAACATGGTTGGCTCCCCAACGGCTAGGAATGTCGTTGGCAATACGCCTCTGGCTGTTTCTTTAATGATTGGTCTCTTCGTCAAGAAATATAATCCAAGACCCGCACCAACTAAACCAGCATTGCTCATGATTTGTACAGCATTGATAGGCGTACTTCCTGTCGCATTGATGATTTCAATATTTACTGGCAATAATCCATGATGCAATCCAGTTGAAATAATGATCGGTGAAATGGCTGCTAAAACAAATCCGCCGAATACACCTGTATTTTCAATTAGATAGATAATACCATCTGTCAATCCGTCCGTCAGAATACCCGTAATTGGCATAATGATAAAAAAGAATAGAACCCCAGTCAATAATAGAGATAGTGTTGGTTTAACAACGACCGTAATGAGATCAGGAATAAATTTCTCCAAAATCCTATCAATTTTTGAGAAAATCCATACACCTAATATAACCCCGAATAAACCGCCCTGTCCAGGTGTTAATCCAATTAATGGCAAAGCCGTTGATAAGGTCATTGCCCCAATCAGTCCACCCATGATCATATCAGCTTTAAAAATTCTAGCAGAAGTGATCCCGATATAAATGGCTAAGAAACCAAAGGCAGCTTGTCCTAGCACGCCCATTATCGTGCTCACTTCCAATAAATTCCACTGACTTAGGACGACTTGTACATTGGTTAGCGTTTCTGTTGCTTCAGCACCAATTTCCGCTGCTCTATTTGTCGCTAGACTGATTAATACATTATTTAACCCTTGTAAAATACCTGATGCTATAATAGCTGGAATAATTGGTACAAAAATACTTGCTAATATTTTAAGGAAATTCTGTTTTTCCCCATCTCCACCAGTCACTGAACCAGCTTCATCTGCGCTTTCCATGCCCAATTCCTCATTGATAGCTTCTTGAAGCTTCGTACTTTTACCTGGACCTACGATGATTTGAAAAGTCTCCGCTTCTTTAATCCCTAAAACTTCCGGAATCTGTTCGATACGTTCTTTATCGACCTTCGACCGTTCGTTATATTTGATTCTTACTCTCGTCATACAATTGATCACGCTGGAAAAGTTTTCTTTGCCACCCGATAAATCTATGATATTTTGAGCTGTTTTTTTATAATCCATTTTATCTCCTCCTATTATATTTTTTTCCTATCTTGACTTTAATTATAGACTACCTTACTATGGATTAAAGCGTTATCAACAACACTGGGAATGTTCCCACTTAACTGGTACGATTTTTGTGAAGGAGACACTACATGTTTATAATTAATCTGATAAAAAATAAATCACCTCAGTTTAGTGAAACCGATAAAGAAATTAGCAAGTATATACTTGAACACAGTGAAGAAATCGTGCATCTTAGTATCACTTCTTTAGCAGAAAAAACGTATACTTCAAAATCATCGGTCCTAAGATTCGTTCAAAAACTTGGATTTTCCGGTTTCACTGAATTTAAATTTATGATTCGTAAAAGTAATCATGAAGAAAATCCTGCGAAAACAACAATGGATGATATGATTGTAGTACAGCAGAATTTATTAAAAAAACTTTCAAAGAAAGACTTTACCCCTTTATATCAATTGATTAATCATAGTCACAATATTTATCTAATCAGCACAGGGGTAAGCCAACGTCTGCAATGTCAGACGATTCAAAGAGATTTTTTGAAAATAGGTATACCTATGAATATGTTGCCTGCAGGATCAAATAATGATTTAACCAATGCAGTTGTTGAAAAACTGAGAAAAGATGACTTATTGATTGTTCTCTCTAGTTCTGGAGAAAATAAAGATATTAAAGAGATGCTAACGATTCCGCTTATCAAGCATGTTCCCATTTTTTCGATGACGATTTCAGATCAAAATTGGCTTACTGAAAAGTCTAGTTATTCTATTAGTCTTGGTATCGAACAAGGACAAGGGTTAGTGAGCGAATTTACTTCTACTTATATGCATATGACAATCGATTTCTTGAGAATCGGTTTTGAACAATATTTGAGAGAGACGATTCTCGAAAGAAACAAACAGTAAATGATTCATCTTCTTGTTTTGTGCTATTTAAATGATGGATACGTTAGAAAAAAATCCATTCATACCTAAGAGTCAAACGCAAAGGTCTGATGCGTACGAAAACCACTTTGATGATCCCTAAATTACGAACGCATACTTCAAACATTTTTGAAACCAACAAAAAAAGGGCGGAGACTTTTGTCTCGGCCCTTTTTTCTAAGATCATTTACCTTAATTAATGACTGTCAACAAAGTGAAGTCTTGTTTGGCTAAGGTTATTTCTGATTCAACTACATCAAGATACTGATCACTATTTGTAATAATCACCGGTGTCTCAACAGAATAACCTTCTTTTTTTATGCTTTCAATATCAAACGTTAGTAATAACTGTCCTTTTTTAACAGTATCACCTTGAGCGACTTGTGCATCGAAATATTTACCATTCAAATTAACCGTGTCCATACCGACATGAATGAGCATTTCGATACCATTATCTAATGTCAATCCAATGGCATGTTTAGAAGGGAATAAAGTCGACACCACACCATCTCCAATAGCATAAACTTTTCCTACAGTCGGATAAATGGCTACGCCTTTTCCTAATAAACCTGAAGAAAAGGCTGTATCAGAAATAGAAGACAGTGGCATAACTTCCCCTTCAATTGGACTAGCGATTTCAAAATCACTTACAATTGTATCTGGTTTTAAATTATCTTCTTTATTTTCTTCAGAATCGATTTTCGGATCATAAGCAATCGTCAATGTTAAAATCAATCCTAAGAAGAATGATACAGCGATTGCGATGATTGCCCCATAGAATCCTAAAGTTAACCCATCAGCATTGGGATCTATATAAGCAGGAATCGCAAAGATTCCTAAACCACCAATCAGGTAGACTCTTGAACCTAACCAACCCATGATCATTCCACCTACAGCTGATGCAGCAAGTGTTGCAAAGAATGTCTTTTTACGAGGTAAAGTGATACCATATAGCGATGGTTCAGATATCCCAAAGATACTTGAGATAAAAGCCGGAATTGCCAAAGCACGTAATTTTTTATTTTTAGTTTTAATAATAATACCCAGAACAACACCCGCTGTTGCGAATGGTGTACCAATACTTAAGACTAAGATTGGGTCGCTTCCAAAAACAGTCAAGTTGTTGATGGCAATCGGAATCATACCCCAGTGTAAACCGAACATAACGAATACTTGCCAGAACCCACCTACTAAAATACCAGCTAGGATGGGGCTCAAATCATAAACAAATAATGTGAGCGAGCCTAGTAATTGTCCAGCCCATGTTGCAACAGGGCCAATTAAAATAAATGTAATGGGTACGACAATTAGAATTGTAAAGAACGGTGTAAGGAAAGTTTTCACGACGTCTGGAATCATTCTTTGCAATGGCTTTTCTACTTTAGAAGCAAAGTAGACTGCTAAGATGACTGGAATCACACTTTGTGCGTAACTCATTAAAATAACCGGTATCCCTAAAAATTCAATGTGTACATTCGATTCGAAGAGTGACCCTTGGAACAAAGAATACAAAGGGTCAGTAGCACCTGGTACGGCCGCTATATTCGGATAGACAAGTGACGCACCGAGGACCATCCCAACAAAGGGTTTTACACCAAACTTAACTGCAGCAGTATAGCCTAGGAAGATAGGGAAAAAGTAAAACAAACTATCTCCTGCCGCTTGAAGAACTTGATAAGTTCCTGAAGTGTTCGCTATCCAACCAAACGCAACGAACATAGCATTCAAACCTTTGATCATACCTGTCGCAGCTAGTACACTTAATACAGGCGTAAAGATACCAGAAATGGTATCAATAAATGCATTAAATAAATTCTTGTCTTTATTTGACTGGTCTTCTTCTACTGAGTTGCTTTCTTTTATCTGAGCATACGCCATTAAATCACTGTATACATCTGGTACATGATTTCCAATAACAACCTGATACTGTCCGCCACTTTGCATAACAGTGATGACCCCATCTGTGTTTTTCAGCGTGTCTGTGTTCGCTTTTGATTCATCTTTCAACTTAAATCTTAATCGTGTCACACAATGCGTCACACTATTGATATTCTCTTTCCCTCCAACGTTATTAACGATTGTTTTAACTAATTCTTCATATTTCATTACTTTTCTTCCTCTCTTTATGATCTCCTAAAACAAAAAGCAGGTAAGACTGAATACAGTGAGCCCCTAAGACTCACCCATTCGGTCTTGCCTGCTTTACCAGTAACACTCCAATGTAGTTTATTCTATTAGTTTCTGAATGTGTAATGTAAGATATAATTGCTCATCTTCGTCTAAGACGACATCTAAATATTGTTCGATTTTTTTCATGGTAGTAAAAGCTGCGGTATATCTCACTTTGATTTGTTCCAGAAGTGGATTCTTGGTCATAGTCTCAGATCTCAGATCTAAACGCTTAAAGAAAAATCTTAAATGCGTAACAAATCGATCATACGCGATGGATGACTCATCCAATTCAATTTTATTCTGAAAACGAATAAGTGATAAAATATCCCTTATTTTCTTAGGCGAATTCTGACTAGGTGATAAATGACTGATACCAGAAGTTAACTGCGCATTAATAAAATGTAGTGCTAAATTTCCAGCTTCTGATTCAGAGATTTTTTTACCTGTCTTGTCACTGATCATCTTAACTGATTTCTGAGCAACTTCAAACTCCTTCGGGTAAAACTTCTTTATCTCCCAAAACAAAGCATTCTCGACTTCGACGCCTTCATCGTGCAACTTCAGCAAATTGGCAATATGATCGGTCAGTGAGATATAGATCGTATCACTCAATTCCTGTTGTAACTTTTCTTTTGCATAACTGATTACATCATCAGCAATCGAGACGTATTCAACCGGAATATTTTCAACAAGTTCCGAAAACCGATTCGTTAAATTTGACTGTTGCATCACAAAAACTTTTTCTATCTTACTCTCGTCTGGCTGATCTCCTGGCTTTTTACCGAATCCAATCCCTCCACCGACCCAGATGAAATCTTTTCCCTCTTTACTGTTTTCATCACGAACTAGGATCGCGCTGTTATTCAAAACCTTTTTTACATGCATGTATTCACCCCCAATAGAAAGAAAAAAACCCTAATATACCTAGAGAATAAACCCTAAGAGTATACTAAGGTATAGCCTGATCAGTTCGCTGTCAGTAACCATCCATTTGATTGTATTCAAATAATAGCATGCTTTGAAATCGATTGCAACCGTTTACTGGAATTTATTTTACACTTTTTTCCTTACTTCTCAATACAGTTCAGTTCTAACGATAACTTTTCTTTTATACTGATTATTATTTGATTAACTTCTAGCAATTTTTATGAATGCTTCATACGTAGTTGCACTCAGTAGCTCAATATATTTTTCTTCTCTGGCTGATTCAACGAAGAAATCGTAAATACCTAATGCTTCTTCGTAATCTTCTTTGCTAATTGCAATCAAAAATACTACTTTTACTGACCTATTCTTATCCCATATCAGATCCTCTTCCAATAAAGCTACAACTATTCTTGTTTTCTTAGCAAATAGCCCCATTGGATGAGGTATCGCTAAGCCTTCTGCTAAAGCCGTTGATCCAAGTGACTCTCTTTCCAAAACAGATGCTAAAAAGTCTGTTTGTTCCATCAGTAAGTCTGTTTCATCAAGACGTGCTACCATCTCTGAGATCAATTGTGTTTTAGATTTAAATGTTTCTTTAATAAATAAAGATGGCGAAAAGAATTTTGAAAAAATATCTTCTTTTAGATTATTTTCATCTTCTATTTGATGATTTAATGCTATCAGTTCTTTTTTTGAAGGTAAGTTATCTACCTTAAAAACAGGTTTATTTTTTTTATTGATTTCAACTGTGGTCAGCACAACATCTTCTTCAATATATTCTAGTTGATGGTATTTCTGAGCTGATATCGTTTTAATAACAAAAAGGTTTGGGAGCGTACGTCGAATAGATGTTTCAATCATTCTTGCTGTTCCTACTCCCGCACCACAAACGATTAAACAAGTTGTATGCCTAGCATATTCAATCTGGTAATTTCTTTCCAAAGCTGCTCCAATGTGTAACGCTAAGTAAGCCACTTCACCATCATTGATTGAATAGGAATAGCGGTCTTTGACGGATTCGACTGCATTCAGTGTTACTTCGAAAGCTAGCGGGTAAAATTTTTGAATATGTTCTTCCATTGGGTTTCGTACACGAATATCGTGATCAAACCGATAAAACATAGAGTGAATATGATTGATCAAGTCATTTTTTAATTGTTCGTCATCGGTCAATTCGTATTGATAATGCGCTTTAATGGTAGATAAAAGATCGTTGATATATCGTTGTTCTCTTTGCCGATCTTCCTCGTCTTGTTCAAGAGAATGGATTGTTTTACTTTTTATCAAAATCGACAAATAACTTAGCTCTGCATCGGTTATCTCAATTTCCATGACAGCTTCGAGATACGTTTTCAATTCATTGATGAATTCACTTCCACTTTCATCTATGTCGTAGATATCCAAATCTTTTAGGATGAATTGATTTTTTATACGTGTATACATCACTAATAAGTGATAAATAAAGTTCTCTAAGTTTTCATCGGTGAATACAATCGCATATTGTTGGAGCATGTTAGGAATCTTTTCCCTTAGATCCCTAATCAATGAATCTGACCATTGAAAAAAAGGATGAATGCTTAATTGGGTAAGGGTCTTTGGATTGAATAAGGACATTAAAGCATAGCGTTTATCTTTTTCATTGCCTTCTACACTGACGCCTTTACCAACTTTTGAAACAAATGTAAGTTTGTACTCTGCTAACGTAGATTTGATAGCAGGCAAATCATTTGTTAAAGTTGAACGACTAATATATAAAGCTTCTGCATATTCTTCTAACGATTTTACTTGTTTTTCAAATAATAACATCCTAATAAAATATCGAATTCGTTCTTTACAATTGGATACGTCGTGCAGATTATTGACCTGTTCATTCTCAAATTCTACATAGCGATTGTTGTCGATAATATCGATCCAATAACCACAACCTCTTTTTAAGTTGATTTCAAAGCCATAGTTTCTGGCATTTCCATTCATTTCCTTAACATCATTACGAATCGTTCTAGAAGAAACAGTTAGATTTTCACCGAGACGTTCACTATTAAATACCTCTGGCTTATCTTTTATCAGCTGATATATTCTAAAATGTCTAGCTTGATCAAACATCTGCTCACCTCTATTGATTACTATCTACTTAATACAGATAAAGAAGACTTGGTTATTCAACCAAATCTCCTATCCGCTTCTTAAAGTCTAAATTTGATTGTTTTAAACTGATTCTTATTGAGTCGATCTGTCGACCGATCTTCTGTACGTTCATCCAGTTTAA
Organism: Marinilactibacillus kalidii; assembly: GCF_017599325.1. Lineage (GTDB taxonomy): Bacteria > Bacillota > Bacilli > Lactobacillales > Carnobacteriaceae_A > Marinilactibacillus > Marinilactibacillus kalidii. The sequence continues at coordinate 134,786 of NZ_JAGFVM010000030.1, forward strand.
CGAACCTTCCACTTTCAAGTAACGCTTTGTCTAACCTTGACGATTTCTCTAGATAAGGATTAAATTGTCTAATAATGATTTCATCAGAATCTTCTGCTTTCTTGATTGCAGAAATTACGGAATCTTTATTTTCTAATGACATGAGTCCATATGAGGCTTTATTTGTTTTTTCTTCATCACGATAAGCATAAATCAATCTTCCATTTAAGAAATCAGAAAACTGGTAAGTTGGCATTGGTGATAAAAATTCTTTTGCCAATTGTCCAATTTTTGCTTCATCGAACGATAGCGTCTTAGTTACATAAGCAAACGTTGCGGACAACTTACCCAGTAATTGTGCATCTGGTGTTTCAACGATTGATTCACCTGAGGCACGACCTGGTCGGTACAATAAATCAGTTTTCCCCATATGACTAAAGGTTCTAAAGAGCGTTAACTGAATCGTGTCGTATGTTTCTCCAATGATTTCGTATTCTCTTACACCTTCAGTAATAATCGCTGTTGTGCGCTCTTCATTGTGCAAGCTCACATAACTTTGCATCGGTTCAATCGAGATAGGTGCTTCGTCCCACTCCTCTTCTTCCCAAACTTCCATCTCTGGAAGATATACAGGACGTTTGACTGTCCCAAATAATTGGTCAGCTGTTGAGAAGTCACTGGCAATTTCTGTATTGAATTGCACACATAAACGATGACTGAGTACTTGATTATTCATATCTACACTAAATCGAATGACTTCTTCATCTTTTCTTAGAGACACAGTTGCTGTAAGAACAAATGCCTGATCTGCTTTACCGGTGGCTCTCTCTTCTAAACTAAAAGGTACAGTCATTTCGAGACTTAAGTGTAATCTCTCTTCCAGTGCTGTTGTTTCAATATTTAGTGATAACCGTTGGGCCTCAGTAGAAGAAATTACTTGATCTTCTCTAGGTGGAGAGTAATTATAAGAATCTCCATCATCACCATTCTCAACAAAAATCATCTGGTTCTCGAATACTTTCCCAGAATCTTTGTCGACAATGGTTAACGAGTGATTGTCCGCTATCGAAATACGATATTTTGCGTTTTCAATTGATGATTCTGTTTTCTCTTCAATTGAAACCTGATTAGCGCCATCTGCTCGTTCTAAATAGAAAGAATGATATCCTAGCCCTTCAACTTCTGAAATCTCAACCAACATATCAACTAGATAGACTTTCTCAGGACGATAGATTTCTTTGCTCGGATTTAATTGAATCGTTTGATTTAAAACGTATTCTGTTAAATCAACCTTGTTTAGTATACTATAAGAAAGGTCTTTTCCGTTGATATCTTTCATTTTGAATGCATTCTCAGGGATATATGCCTGAACTTTGATGATCCCTGATCGTTTATATGGTAGAGGATTAAAAACAGTAAAGTTCAAATCATTTTCATATAGGATACGTTCAGAGACTAATCTCATATGAATATTTAACAGATTTTCAGCTTTATCTTTTGCAAGTTTATAGCGATAGTTAACGTCTTGGTTTGTTGTATCGCTATTGCAGCCACCGATGCTATCATGTGCTGCATTTTCAAACATTAATTTCCAGATTTCTTCAAGTTCAGTGTGCGGATAACGATTCCCTAGCTTATAGCTGATCGTTAAGATTGGTTCCAAAACATTTACAAGATAGTTTTCAATCTCATTATTCATTTGTTTTAAATCCGCTCTAGTTGAAAAGATCGATTTATGCAAACGACTATGCTTTCCTTCAGTTAATTCCCCTTTGATTACAGGTAAATCTTTGACATCTTTTTCGAGATCATCAAAAAATGTCTCAGGTGAGTGTAAAACGAATTCTCTATTTTTATCTGTTTGATTAAATCGTTCCAAAAGTTCCGGTAAGTTCTTTCTTACAGGCGCCTGGTCAAAGCCATTTGGGAAATAAATGTGTTCAGTTGATGCTTTTGCTTCTAGCTTCCCAACAAATTCATCCAAATATGCTTGAACATCTTCTTGATCTTCTGGTAAGTTTCCGCCATGGTAGTAACCAAAAGGAACTTGAACGGCAATATTTTGAGAACCGTCGTCGCCTTCCCATGTGAATTCCGTTTGTTTAAGACGATTATCAGCAACCCCTCGCCAGAATAAGAAGCGATTGATCCCAAATTGATTATAGATTTGTGGCATATTGCCACCTTGTCCAAAGGCATCTGGTACATAGCCAATATTCATAGAGTGTCCTAGCGCTTTGCTAAAACGGGTACCATACATTAAGTTTCTAACAACAGATTCTTGAGAAATGACTAACTGATCTGTTTGTGTATACCATGGTCCGATGAGTAACCTTTTAGCTGAAACTAGCTTTTCAATACGCGCTTTATCTTCTGGACAATACTTGAGATAATCTTCGATCAAAGAACTTTGTGCATCCATTAGATAAAAATCAAATCCTGGTGTATCTTCAAGCGTTTCTAACACTTCTTTGAGATGCTTAACCAGATAGATCGTTGATCTGGAAGAAGTAAAATACCATTCTCTATCCCAGTGTGTGTGCGGAATTACATGAACCTTACTTTTAGTCATTATACTATAACGCTCCTTCTATAAGTCATCAAAATTTAATTCAATACTGTCTTCTCCTACGGTTGATGCTGCTGTTGGCGATGCAACTTTGTCTTTGTCAGTAAAATCAACTAATATATTGGATCCAATAGCAATGATGAATGCACCCACCAAAATACCGATAACGTATGCCCAACCGCTTCCCACTGAAAAGAAGCCATATACTCCACCTACTGGTGGCATAATATCATTTGCACCCAAAGCAATTGCAGTTGCCGCGCCGGTTGCCGAAGCGATAACATTCAAGGGAATCAGTTTTAAAGGGCTTTTTAATGTAAAAGGAATGGCACCTTCTGTGATACCAATGATCCCCATAATGAACGACCCTTTTCCTGACTCTGCAAGTTCAGGTGAGAAGTTTCTTTTTTTGATCAGTGTTGCAATACCATATCCAAGCGGTGGCACACAAATTGCTGCATTAACCATGATAGCTGGTAGATAAATTCCACTAATCATCAGTGCATTTCCAGCCATCCAAGCTGCTTTATTGACGGGGCCACCCATATCAAAGCCAATCATACCGCCCATAATTGCTGCCAGTAAAATGGTATTTGTACTATTTTCTGTCATATCAGTAATCCAGTTTAATAATGAGGTATTAATCCAACCTAGCGGTCCACCTAATATGAGTGACATAAGAATCCCCGTTGCCCCCACCGTAATTAAAGGTAGAATAATTAGAGGCAACGCAGTAGACAATGATCCTTCAATCTTGATGTGATTTTTAACCCAGTTTGTCAACCATCCTGCAAAGAAACCAGCTACAACTGCGCCTAAAAATCCAGCATTCGTGTCTGAAGCTAAAGCACCCCCTACCAGACCAGCTGCCAAGGCAGGTTTCCCAGCTATTGAATAAGCAATGTACGCACCAAGTACGATATTTAATAAACCAATGGCTGTCCAGCCAACTTGTTCAAATAAGTATGCATAGTGAAGAAGACCACCTGAATCCGCTACTGTGTTAAGATCCGTAACACCAAACATAAACCCAATGATTTTTGCTACTGCAACAACTAAAGAGCCCGCTATAATAACGGGTAAGACATAAGAAATCCCAGACATCAAATGATCTTTAGCTACATTCATTTTCTTTTTCATCTTTTACACTCCTTTGATCAGAATTTTTTACGGCTTTCGATTGCTTTAACTATTTTTTCAATGACGCCTTCTCCATTAGAAACACATTGTCCAATTTTTACTCTCACAACTGTTTTACCATTGAACCGTTCTTCTCCTTCGATGACTTTATCTGCTGCAATAATCACGACTTCAGCATTGAAAATATCCTCTAAAGTAACCTCATTTACGGTTCCCATCGCGCCTTGTTGTTCGATTTTCACATTATGTCCCAATTTATCTCCAGCTTTTTCAAGTGATTTTGCTGCCATCGGGGTATGTGCTAGCCCTGCTATACATGATGCTACGCCTACGATATTCATACTTGATCTACTCCTTCTTCTTCTAAATTTAATAACGTTAACATTGCTTCTTCATCTTTTACAGAGAACACTTCTTCCTGAAAGTCTTCTTCAAGCAATTTAACTGCCAGAGCTGAAAGAATTTTAATGTGTGTAGAACCTGCTTCATTTTTTGGAACGAGTATAGCGAATATTGCTTTAGCATTGAAATCATCTGGAGATTCCCAGTTAATTTCTTTTTTTAATCTAACAAAATATAATTTTGCTTCTTTGACTGCATCGCTTTTGGCATGCGGAATAGCAATGCCAGGTTGAACGGCAGTAGGGTACTCTTTCTCACGAGAAAGGAAATCACTGAATAACATTTCTTCATCCTCTACAACACCTTGTTGCTTTGCTTTTTTAGATATGAAGCTTAATACTGCTTCTTTATCTTCAAGAAGACTATCTAAAAATATTTGTTGTTTATCCATCAACACGTCCAAAATCACTCCTTCATCTTTAAAGGTATCGCTTACATTTCATAGTATACGTAATTAATTGTTCTCCTTTAATTTAAAGATTCGCCAGTTGAAGTGGAAAAAAGTATACGAGCAAAAAAAATAGACCTAAGTTACTGAATAAACTCAGGTCTATGTAGATCATCTATTATTCTTTACGATATTTATCTTCAATCAAAGTATAATTATCATGATCGATTAGATGCCATTCTGTTTTCTTATAATGGACTGTTTTTAACATTCGATTAATATGGTTTGGATCATAAGCTCTATATCGTAATGGACCATTTATCCAAAACTGCCTGTCATGATAATCAGGATGATTTGGATCCTTGAGGATACGAAGGAGCTCATGATATCCCTCGACGCCACCAATGTCTTCAGGTGGTGCTGTTCCTGCACCATCTAATAAAATAGGATATCCAAAATAATAGTCCTCTACAATATCTTCCAGTATAATCGTTATTTCCCAGTTATCTCCATAATCATACACATAGTCAATGGATCGATACGTCTCCAGATAATCATCGATTTTTAACCCCGAAGGTTTTCTAACCTCTTTATTTAGTCGAGATTGATGCTGTTCTTCAAATTTCCGCATGTTTTTGGGTATATTTTTCAATTGTTCTTCAAATAACTTACGATTTTTTTTAAAATACTGATGTTCAAGGTATGCCTCTTCATTATTGGTTACGACACGATTCTCTTCCTCTAAACGAAATTCGTAAAGATGATTGTCTTTAAAATTGGTAGCATACTGAATCATATCGTGTAACCTTCTATAAGTTGCACCGGCAGGCAAAACGATTTTTCTCCATACTTTTGGATGGCTTTCTTTTAATTCAATGCGAATAATATAAGCTTTGATAATGGACATCTCCTAAATCATAATGAGTTGATCAAATTTTTTTCACTATCTTTAATCGTAAAGTTTGTACGATTTGCATATTAAATTTTTTGAATTTATTCCGATAATGATAAGGTTGTTCTAGCGTTACTTTTTTTAAATGAACGCTAAGGCTATTAAGGGGGTGCGTGTATGTATAATCAACTAACGAATGAAGAAAAAATGGTCGTTAATTCTGAAGTAAACAATCAGAAAAAAAGTGCTGGTGTCGCTTATCTATTATGGTTCTTTCTAGGTACTCTAGGCATCCATAGATTTTACTTGAATAGAAAAGCTTCGGCAATCGCTCAGCTATTATTGACTGTTGTCGGATGGCTTACAGTTGTTTTTGCTATTGGTTTTGTTTTCCTATTGATTTGTGGTGTTTGGCTTTTAGTCGATCTTTTCCTTATTGGTGGTATGATCAAAAAGGATCAAGCAGACCTTGTTGATCATTATTCAGAAAAAATCTTACATAACCGACAAGCTAGTTTTTAAGTGTGTAGGTTTCAAGCAGAGAAAGAGGTACGCCTTGGTTAAACCATGTGTACCTCTTTATTTTATAGAAATTCTAGTATTAAAAAACATATGTAAAACGGTATGGCAAAAAGAAAAATGACTTTTACAAATTGGGTGTTCTTCCCTTTTGTACTGTAATTGTTCGCACGCATACGGTCGCCGCTCACAGCAGTTCCTGAGAAAATCACTACTAGTACAGTCAGTATAGCTGCAGCACACATAATGAATGTCCCAAAATCGAAAGGCATCGCAAATGTCATTAAATAGCTGATGCTTAACACTACCAATCCAGCAGCAAAAGCTTTCACAGATAAAGGGATTCTTTTAACGTTTTCCATTTTTGTCCTCCTTACTACTAAATGAACCGAATATTGTTACTTCTCTTAATAGTAAGATTATACCAGAACGAATTAAAAATAACTTTTATATCAAAAATAATTACTCGATTTGTTCTTTTTGAATCAATGCTTCAATCGCATCAGTGTCTCCAACATCGACACTGACTCGTTCTTTTCTATCTAACAGTTTTTGCGTATAAACACTCACGCCATTTTCTATTTTTACATTTGAAGAAAGCATTTCCCAACGATGCGGTACTGGATAAACATCGATGGTGCCATTACCGTTACTAGAATAAGTGATTGATCCTTCTGCAAGTCTCGAACCAGAAAGATGTACCACAGGTTCTGGGTATACTGCACTTGCTTCATCTTCACTATTTAAGGGTGACCCTTTAGGTATTTTTTCAACAGACAATTCATCAATATCTTGCGTTGCACCTAGTTGCAACCAGATACGTGCATACTCGATTTCTTCATTCGAATAAGCTGCTAATGTATCATCCACTTCTTCAGTTTCCTCAACTATTTCTGCTTTATCCTCATCTACTTCATCGGCTGACTCTACTTTTTTTACTGGTTCTAGATCTGTTGTTGTATCATCTTTTTCAACTGGCGTTTCAGTAACCATTTCTTTTTCACTTGTTTCGCTTGCACAACCGTTTAGTAGACTAAGAACGACTAAAGCACCGACTGTTTTGCTTAATTTATGACGATTCATTCTATGTATCTCTCCTTTAACTATATACATAGTTAAGAGACCTCAACCCAGCTATCCTACTGTTGAAGAGATCTCTTGCTACATATCTTTTTTCATAAAATATCTGGTTTCACCGGGTAAGGGTGAGTTTTCGATCTGCCCAATGATCTCATATCCGTGTTTTTGATAAAAGGCTGGTGCATTAAAACTCATCGTCTCTAAATAAACGTAGCGATAGTGTTCATCACGTGCAATGGTTTCAACATGAGCGAGTAGCTTTGAGCCAATTCCCTTGCCTTGAGTCTGTTTCGAAACATAGAACAACTCGATTTTAATGTGATCCCACTGGACGTGTCCGACGATTCTTCCGAGCACTTGGTCTTCTTCTTTGTATACAAAGCTGATTGCTTTGGTGTCCATTTGTAGATTCGGCACTTTTTCCTTGGTATATTCATCAAGGCCTGCTAAAGTTGCCTTTTTATTTTCCTTATAAGGTACTTGTTCAATCGCCATATTAAACTCCTCTGATAAAATAGTTTACTTACCTATTTCATTTTATCAGTTTAGTTATTTAAATTCATCTGATTTTTTATCGTTGAACAACATATCTGGAAGAAATCACTTCAAGGTACGACTGTAAATAGCTAAACAAACTACAAATCAACCAATAAATCAGGGCGACCATAATGTACATGGTCATATAATCGAACTCTCGCCCGCCAACGATTCTGGCGTTTTGAAAAATCTCGTTGACCGTGATCATTGCTGCTAGGGATGTCCCTTTAATGACATCGATCAGTACATTCCCTAATGGTGGTAAGGCAATGCGTGTTGCTTGAGGGATAATAATCGCACGAAAGGTTACACCTTTACCTAGACCAAGAGCTTTAGCCGCTTCCCATTGACCGTGGTCGACAGAGGATACCGCTGATCTCAAAATCTCAGAGATGTATGCCGCTGAGTTTAGGCTAAAGCAGATAATCGCCGCTGTTACGGCATCAAATTGTACATTAACAAAGGGTAAACCAAAATAGATCAGAAATAAAAAAACGAGTGCCGGTGTGCCACGCATAAAGGAAACATAGATTTTAGCAAGCAGATTTACGATCTTTAATTCAGACAATCGCATCACTGTCAGGCCTAATCCGATAATCAATCCAATAAACGTACTAATCATCGCGATGAATAGCGTATTGGGGATCCCGCTCAATAAAAAAGGCAAGGATTCCCACGCTAGTTCAGGGTCAAAAATATACTGCCATTCAATCCCACCCATGACTATTCCTCGATCTCATATGTTGGCATATCAAAATCTTGTTCAACAGATACATCTTCTCCGTCATAGAATTCTTCAGATAATGCACTTAAAGTCCCATCAGAATGCATTTCTTCTAAAGCTTTGTCTACTTCTTGGGTCAACGTATCGTTGCCTAATTTCATCGAGAAATTTGTATAGCTTGGATTGAAAAATAAATCTTCTTGAATTTTGATTGGTATCTCTGGAAAAGCTGCTAACGCTAACTTTTGTCCATAGTAATCATTGATGATCAAATCAGTTCGACCATTGGCTACATCCCATAAATACTGGTCATTTGTCGCATTATCGTAAATAACAAGTTCCGCACCATACTGTTCGGCAATCTGCATATAAGCGGTTGTTGCCGCACCAGCTGCTCGCTTGCCTTCTAAATCTTCCATACTTTGAATACCAGAATTGTCGTCTTCTCGCACGATCATGGACATATAAGTGTACTTGTATGGTTCAGAATAATTAAATTTATCTGCATTTTCTCCAGCATGACTGATGCTCAAGGCTGCAATGTCTACTTGTTCACTATTAAGGGACGTCAACATACCATCTACGCCCATTTCTGTGAACTCGACATCAAGGTTCAGTCGCTCGCCGATTTCTCTTAAAATTTCAACTTCGAATCCTGTAAGATCATTAGTACCTTCTTCGTGATAAGAATTTGGAAAGTAGGTTCCGGAAGTGGCTGCTTTCAATACACCCGCTTCTTGAATGTTCTCCCAAGAGGCGTCTTCACTAGCTGTTTCATCCGTTGAGTTGTCTTCAGCAGAATTTGACCCACAAGCAGTCAATAAAAATGTACTTCCTAAGGATAACGTTAATAAGGATTTTAAGGTTCTGTTCATCATATACTTCCTCTCAAATTAGATCTACTAGATTTTAACAAGCATGATCGAACCGAGTCAAAAATCGTTCTCCAATTTCGTCAATTTTCATATAAAATATTTTCAAAACCTTTAAAATACCTATCAGGACAGCGTTTATACAACACTTAATATATACAACATTGTTTTTTATCTAGCAAAGACCTAACGCGCTATACAAAAAAGCTAAGTCCTTTTAAAGAACTTAGCCCTAACATGATTTTTCTTCTATTGAATAGAGAGTAGAATGACTTACGACTTAATAGGTTTGTTTCTCTAGAGACTTCCACCAATCTTCTTGTATCTGATACCAAGCAATCGTCTCATGTAGACCTTGATCGAAAGTATGGATCGGTGCCCAGTCTAGCTCCGACCGAATTTTACTTGTATCTAGGGCATAACGCTTGTCGTGACCCAGACGATCTTCCACATACTGAATAAGGGTATCTGAACGACCGGTATGCTTTAGAATCGTTTGTACGATTTCCAGATTAGAGCGCTCGTTTTGCGCTCCGATATTATAAATTTCTCCACTTTTTCCTTTCATCAAAACTGCATATAGTGCTCTACAATGATCTTTTACATGAATCCAGTCTCTCTTATTCAGACCATCACCATAGATTGGGAGTATCTTTCGCTCCATTGCCCGTGTGATCATTAGAGGAATCAGCTTTTCAGGATATTGAAATGGACCATAATTGTTTGTGGAACGCGTAATCCGGACATCCAATCCATAAGTATGCCCGTAAGCACCGACTAATAAGTCTGCACTCGCCTTACTTGCGGCATAAGGACTGCTAGGATTCAATAAATCAGTCTCTTTAAAACTGCCTTCTCCTTCAATAGACCCATAAACTTCATCCGTAGATACTTGAATAAATTGTTCGATTTGCCAATTTTTTGCTGCTTCTAGTAAAATCGTCGTTCCTTGAACATTTGTGTTCGTGAAATGTAATGATTGAACGATACTTCTATCGACGTGCGACTCCGCTGCGAAATTGATTACATGTGTAATACCATAGGCTTCCATCAAGCGGTCAATAAATGGTGTATCTGTGATATCTCCTTTTACAAAAGTATACCGTTCGCAAGCCTCGATTGATCTTAAGTTTTTTAAATTTCCGGCATATGTCAATTTATCTAAGTTAACGACAGTAACGTTCTGGTCATGCTTTAATATGTAACGAATAAAGTGGCTGCCAATGAATCCTGCACCACCAGTAACTAATAATATCATATGATTCGAACTCCTTTACCGACTAAACTCAACAATATTTCTTATTAGAAGACGCTATTATTTCATCTCATTTTATCATATTTTCGCTTAATAATCGACAGCCTTATCCAGTACCCAAATAAAATAGCCACTACTAACAAGCTGTATAAAGTATGAAGAATTTAGTAAATTTTATTTTATGCCGTTGTTTGAAATAACGACCGTTGTTATACTGGAATTATCATATTAAACGAACTGATACCTACAAAAAATCGTCTGTATCATTCGTAAAGAAAGGATTTGTGTAGATGTACCAACCGAACAAAGAATTACAAAGACTCCGAAAAATCATAGGAGAAAATTTCTCCCCTCCTCCGATAACCGTCAAAGATGCCTTGACATACTTCAATCCGAAACCAACCCCACATGCCATTTCTTCTGAAACGATTCCTCAATATATAGATGAAGCCATTATCAGACAAAGAATTTACATTGATGAATCGGCTTATTATCTCTGTGACTTATCTAAACATTCCTTTACACCTTACCAAAGTATCGTTTTTGAACAGACTGGCGCTATTTACAAGTCGGAAGAAACAACAACTGATATCATCCATCGCTTCTTTAAATTGAACACTTCTTATACGATCATTCAACATTTAGGAAGCCTCATTGGTATCAAGCAAAAATGTCCTTACGTATTAGGGAACATCCAATTCGCCCCGGAGAAAGGGCCTTCAAAAGATCATGTTAATTGGATCGGTCTTCATCATGTGAAAAATATCGAATCTTGTAACGATAAAACGTTTATTCATATCCATCCAAAACACGAATTGATTTCCAATACTAAATTGCAGGCGGTTGAACGAATGATCGATAATGCCGCTGAAATGGTTTATTTACAGCAGTGTATGAAACTCGATTTCGAACGTTTATTCAAAACGAATCAACCCCTTCAACCGGACAATATGATTTCACGTATTCTTCAACACAAGTCTTATATGTATGATCAAATTTCTCCTTTTAGTTGGTTCACGGATATGATGTTATCCATTTGCCAAAGAATGATAGCGGATACTTATGGTGAAGCGTTTGAACAGCTTCAATCTGATGAGACAGAAGACTAAAAAAACAGCCACTGATCTATCGTCAGTGGCTGTTAAAGATTAGTGAATCAATTTTACATAGGTTGGACTTGCCGTAACATAAAAAACCTCTCCTCTAGCATTGGCTACTTTGTATTGTTTACCACTGCCCACTTTGACTTTTTCTAACACTTTCGTGAAGCCTTGACCGAACGTCAGATAACCAAATACATCTTCATCCTTCCAGCTTGGTCGCTTATAAAAGCGTAAATGCCCATGGTGAATACTTTCGACGCGTCCAGATAAGCCATCCTTTTTGCTAACCGTCTGATTAGTCGAGTGCACATAGTGTATCCCAAGATTTTTACAAATCCCTTCAAGGACCGCTTCAGCTGCTTTATAGATGTTTGCTTCATCATTGTAATAGGCGTGATCTTGAGCATGATCAATAAAACCATACTCGATGATAACGGTCTCTGTCCTTCCTGTCAGTCTGTGCAAAAAGTAATAATCTACTCCCGGACTGGTTGTACGGTGGAAAACCCTTCTCAGCGGCAAATTTGTGGTCTGTTTTAGACGATTCGCTAGATCATTTGCAAAATCCGGTTTAGCTTTTACTGAATGAATCGTTTCAATACCACGCCCATTTCCATCAAAGGCATTCCAGTGATTAGAGATACAAATATCATATTGATTTTTAATTTTAGCGATACGCTGGGTCGGAGATAAGGTAGTATCTGCGTTTCTCGTTAATGCAACTTTGGCACCCAATTCTGTTAATCGTTTGTACTGATAGCGGCTGATCGTGAGTGTCCAGTCTTTTTCTTTTTTATTGAAACCCACTGCACCCGAATCGATCCCACCATGTCCAGCGTCTATGATAATCGTTTTACTCATAAAATTTCCTCCCATTACTGTTTTAAAACTGTTTGATAGTGACTTAACTTTTTAGCTACTTGCTTTTTCCAGGTGTAGACCGTTTTCCGACTAACTTGAAGTTTCTTGGCAATTTCAGTAATCGTTAACTGGTCCATCACTAAATACTTTAGATAAAGTTGTTCTTTCTCTGTAAGGCACTGTAGCATCGAACTGAACATCGTCCAGACGATAATTTCTTGGTCAAAAGCTTGATGATCGACGGTTCCTCGTTCTTTATAAGATTCTGGCAGTGCTGCTTCACGTTCAAACACTTTCTGCTCTTTACGTATCTGATCCATCAGACCCCAATAGACTTTCCGGTAGGCGTAGCCGGTGAATTGATAAAAGTACGTCTCTTGATGCAAGTCTTTTGGGAATGACTGATAGGCACCAACTAATTTTAACCGGCCGATTTGGATAAAGTCATCGTAGTTCATATGATCGTAGCGAATACCCATTTTCTTCATTGCCCCAAACACAATTGCATCGTGAACAAAGAAAAAATCCTGTTCCATCTCTTCTTCCAATTGTCTTTGCATATTCCCCTCTATTTCTAAAAAATCATTTTTTATTTACAAGGCCTTGTATGCTTTTACTTTATCTATATTGCGCTTCTCATTCAAAGTGCTAAAAAAGATGGTTTTAAAAGCAAATCGGTAAAAATTTTAACAAATGGCATGCTTTTATCTAAAACCGGTGAATCATCGTATACGATTTCATTAAACTTTTATTTTTAACTACAACTATTTTTACAAATACTAAAAAGCTCTAGCACCTCAACTGGAGGTACTAGAGCTTTAACGGATTTAAACTGATTTAAGCAGAAAGCTTATTTCCTTTACGTTTATTCAATGTATCAAAAACAACAGCCCCTAATAACACAAGCGCTTTGATTGCTTGTTGAAAATCGACACCAATACCCAAGAGTGACATCCCGTTATCAAGGATTCCCATGATCAAAGCCCTATGACCGCACCGACAATCGTTGCAACACCACCTGATGCTTGAAGGGAAGAAAGAACACCTAAACTGATGCCAACATTATGACTAAAAACAGGTTTTTATATTCATTAGAAAGTACGCTATAAAACAAAAAATCTTCTTGACTAGAATGATGCTAGTCAAGAAGAATTTTTTTGAAACGTTATGTTAAGGACAAGAATTTTTCAACAATATTTTTTGGTGTGAAACCATAAGCTTCAACAACTTTTGAACCTTCGCCACTTTGGCCGAAGCGATCAATTGTCAAACTTGTGCCTTTTAGTCCCGTGTAACGTTCCCAGCCAAACGAAGCGCCCATTTCAATTGCAACACGTTTGGTAATCGTTGATGGTAATACCGATTCTATATAGGACGCTGACTGCTGTTCAAACAGGTCCATACTCGGCATTGAAACCACTGATACATCAACACCAGCGTTTTTCAACTGTTGCTGTGCTTCGATTGCTAATGAGACCTCTGATCCTGTCGCGATCAAGATACCTTCCGGCGTTTCATCTACTGCAGGTGAAATGACGTATGCACCTTTTCGTACGTTTTCTTTTGCATTGTTTTCTGTTCCCGGTAATACTGGCAAGTCTTGTCTCGTTAAAACCAGCATAGTGGGTGTTTTCTTAGATTCAACGGCTATGGACCATGCCGCAGCTACTTCGTTTCCATCCGCTGGACGAATGACAGATAAGTTGTGCATCCCACGATAACTGGACAGTTGCTCGACAGGTTCATGCGTCGGTCCATCTTCCCCTACCGCAATCGAGTCATGCGTCATCACATATATTGCTGGGATCTCTGATAATGCCGCTAATCTAACAGCCGGGCGCAAGTAATCTGAGAATACGAAGAAGGTACTAACATACGATTGTGTTCCGCCATGAAGTAAAATACCATTCAACGCAGCAGCCATTGCAAATTCTCGAACGCCATACCAGATAATGCGTCCATCATACTGTGTTGCTGAAAAATCTTTCTGGTTATCGAGCATCGTTTTATTGGAACCTGATAAATCAGCTGATCCTCCCCAGAATGTCGGGACAGCTTTAGCGATGGCATTTAATACTTCTCCACTAGACACGCGTGTCGCCTTTGTCCCACTCTCACCACTATAAACCGGTAATGCCTCTTGCCAGCCCTTTGGTAATTGACCATTCATCATCTCTTCAAAAGCTAGAGCTGATTCAGGGAAGATAGCTTTATACTTTTCAACCAATTGTTTCCACGCTGATTCTGCTTTTTGTCCTTCCTCAACCATTGTTTCATTGAATCGAGCTTGTACGGACTCTGGCACGAAGAAATCTTCTTCTTCCCAAAGATAGGCTTTCTTAGAAGCTACTATACCTTCTGCTCCTAGTGGCGCGCCATGAACCGCAGATGTTCCAGCGTTCGGTGCACCGAAACCTATCGTTGTCTTCACTTCTATCAAGGTTGGTTGATCAAGATTGCCCTTCGCTTGCACAATAGCTTGATCGATGGCTTCAAGATCATTTCCATCCTCAACTAAAATATGTTCCCAGCCATAAGCTTCAAATCGTTTACCGACTTTTTCGGAAAAAGCCATTTCAATCGGGCCATCTAATTGAATGTCGTTTGAATCATATAATACAATAAGCTTTCCAAGTTTCAAATGTCCTGCAAGAGATGCGGCTTCTTGAGAAACGCCTTCTTGTAAGTCTCCATCGCCACATAAGACATAGGTGAAATGATCGATCACATTGAACGACTCTTTATTAAAACGACTTGCTAGATGGGCTTCTGCCATTGCAAAACCAACAGCATTCGCGATTCCCTGGCCTAACGGTCCAGTCGTCGCTTCTACACCATCTGTCATATGCACTTCCGGGTGTCCAGGCGTTCTACTTCCAATTTGTCTAAAATTTTTCATATCCTCGATCGTCACGTCAAAACCAGAGACGTGTAGTAAGCTATACAATAACGCCGAACCATGGCCCGCTGAAAGAATAAACCGATCGCGGTCAAACCATTTTGACTGTTTCGGATTGACTTTCAAGTGTTTTGTCCATAATGCATAAGCCATTGGCGCTGCCCCCATAGGCAGTCCAGGATGACCAGAATTCGCTTTTTGCACAGCATCTATACTTAACGTTCTCAAGGTATTTACACCAAGTTCATCTATTTTGTCAAACAATTTATTCCCTCCAACTACTTTAAACCTGTTTACTGAAAAGACTTCTCAGTCATATCTTCATAATCCTTAACCATCGTATCCCACGAAGTATCGATGGATTCAGTGAGACCGAACAAACCGCTTCTACCAACAATATAAATATCTGGTCCAGCTGCATCGATTTTCTTGAATGTCTTACGATTGGAAGAGCCATCCATTTCAATCACGTAGTTATAGCCTTTTTCTTCTCTGAGTTTTTTTAAAGCGACGATTTTATCTAAGGTGTTGTCAATAAATCGTTGACCAGCGAAACCAGGATCTACTGTCATGATCGTGATTTTATCTACTAATTCAATGTAAGGGAAGATCGTTTCGATTGGCGTTTCGGGATTCAAGACAACACCTGCTTTCAAACCAGCATCATGAATATCATCGATCAATCTAAATGCTAATCCATCCAATACCTCGGCGTGCATACAAATCCATTCACACTTCAAGTCGATCAGTTGTGGTACCCAGAAACTAGGTTCTGTGACCATCAAGTGTACTGAGACAGGGAGATCACTGATTTTACGGACTTCTTCAATAAACCATGGTGATAAGGTAATATTGGGCACATAGTGACCGTCCATAATATCGATATGATATGAATCTGCGTGGTCATTCAAAAACGTAATCTGTTCTTTGAATTTATCTAAATCCATCGTCATCAATGATGGAGAAATTTCTACTTTCTTCATGTTAAAACCATCCTTTTATTTTTAACTGATTTGGATATCGCCTAAGTCGATGTCTTCTTCTTCGGCATCCAATTGTGCATTGATTGATTCCTCTGTTACATTTTTCTTAATAAGTGCGAGGACGACTGCTGTAACGACGATATTGGCAAGCAAGGCTAAAATGCCGGCCATGGGTCTAGACATCGTCGGAATCATTAAGACGCCACCAAAAGGGACTGTCGCATCAGCGCCAAGAGACATAGAGACCGCCCCTCCTACAGCACCACCCACAGCTGTTGCGAATACGCCGCGGAAAATATCATTCATGACGATGGGAATAACCCCTTCTACGATATTGACGACGCCCATCGGTACAGCTGTTTTTAACGTTTCGATCTCTACTGGAGAATAGATCGTTTTACCAAATAGTTTTGCCACAAAGAATGCTAGTCCAAAGCCAATTGGCGTCGCTGTATTAACAAGTTGCAAAGCAGTGATCGGACCGTTCAATCCTTCCGCTTGAAGCGTTAGCACAAAAGCAAAAACGGTTTTGTTGATTGGTCCACCATAATCAACGCCACTCAATAAGCCAACAACTGCTCCAAAGATTAATAAAGAGGATGAGCCTAAGCCATTCAACAAGTTTGTCAAAGCATCTGTGAATAAAGTGATCGGCGTACCGATTACGTAGATCATGATCAAGCCACCAAGGAATGTTGAAAGCAGTGGAATAATCAAAGTCGGCATCAAGCCCTTAGCCCAAGCAGGGACTTTCAAGAATCTTAAAATCCCAATAACTAAGTATCCGGCGACAAAACCGCCTAAGATACCACCAATAAATCCTGCTTCAATCGTTCTTGCTAGTAAACCAATGATAAATCCAGGTGCGATCCCCGGTTTTTCAGCAATAGAGTAGGAAATACCCGTAGAGATAACGACCGGCAACATGCCAAGCCCTAATCCACCAATTACCGCTAATACATCCCAAATCGAATAACTCCCCGCTAGTAGATCTGTACTAGGCTCTCCACCGAATGCCATACCAATGGCAATCATAAAACCTGCCCCACAGACGATCGGAATCAAATATGATATTGCGGTCAATAAATGCCCTTTTAAATTTAACTGTTTAATCTTTTGCATGATAAACCCCCATTTTTTTACTGTTGTTGATACCTTATGAAAATGCTTGAATCACTTCTTCTGGACTTGTCGATTTCAATAGTTCTTCTACAACTTCATCATTACCTAATTTACGTGCAAATAATGACAAAAGTTTTAAATGTTGATTTGCATCTTCATGATCATTTCCAACTGCAAAAAGAATAATGCCTTTTACGCCACGGTCATCTAGGGACTCCCACGGAATTTCTGTTTCATTGATCCCAATCGCTACACCGATATTGTCAACATGCTCACTTTTTCCGTGAGGAATCGCGATAAAGTTTCCGATACCCGTTTTCCCTTCTTTTTCACGTGCATAAACATCTTTTTTGAATCCTTCGACATCTGAGATATAGCCATTATCTATTAACTTCTGGCATAACGTATTCAGCGCTTCTTCTTTCGTTGCAACGGACATATCTGATTTGATCAGATTGGCGTCTAAAATCTCTTTTACTTCCATTTGCTACATACTCCTTTTAATCATTATTGGGCTTCGACGACTTCTGTTACTTTCTGGATCAACTTGTTTGGTGATTTGACCGCTACTTCTGTAGGAACTTGAACGATTTTTTTACCTTCAAAACGCTCACGCCCTGAGATTTTAACGTCTACCGCTAAAATAACAACATCAGCAGCATCGATTTGTTCTTGCGTCAGTTTATTTTCAATCCCAATCGTCCCTTGTGTTTCAACATGAATATCGTATCCTGCTTTTTTTGCAGCATTTTCTAGTTTTTCCTGAGCAATATAAGTGTGTGCAATACCTACTGTACATGCGGCTACGCCAACAATTTTCATCATTCATTTCTCCTTTTAAATTTCAATATTTGGTTGATTCGTTTCCATTAAATAATCTAAAAATGCATCATCAGCCAGTTTTCTAGTAAATTGACTGATTTCTCTTTTTACCTCATCTGTTTCCTCTTTTCGAAGAAGAATCATGATGATCAATTTAACTCGGTGAATCTTTTCGTCCCAAGTGATTTTCTCTTCTGGACGAATAATAAAGATTTGGCTTTTATCTAAGACACCACTTTCTAAATGTGGCAATACAATTTCTTCAGCGATCTCTACACTACCGTTTTCTTCCCGTTCGGCCATTAAACCTGATAAATCAATTTTTTCTTCATCCATCAGTTCATCAGATACAAATTGAAAACATTCAGCCCGAGAACGAATCGGTACATCTAACTTCATCACAAAACGGTTATCGTTCATTGTAAATCTCCTTTATTTTCTTCTGAAGTCTGTTTTTATCGTCTTCTGTGAACATGGCGCTGACTAGTAAGGTTTTCATCGGTACTGCCTCTTCGAATTGAATCGTAGTCACGATCAACTCGATACCGGGATAATGCTGCGAGATTTCTCTCAAGTTTCGATAAGCAATCACATCTACTATCTCAAGCTCTGGAAATTTCTTCTCGATCTTCACTTTCAATAATTCAGATGTTCCGACACCCGTGGTACACATGATGACCGTTCGAATCGGTAGTTGATTTGTTTCAATGATTCGAGCGAAGTATAAGGTAAGAAAGCCGTTTTCATCCTCATTGATGGTCGGTAAAGAAAAAACTTGACTGACTTCCTTGGAAACTTCAACCACTTCATTGTAAATCGCTTGATATGTTAATTGGATCTGATCCAGTAAACTGTTTTTGACCCTAATGCCATGCCGCAACCGATTCAACATAGGCTTGATATGATTGGCAAGATCTAGAAAAATCGAATCACTTTGTATCGTGATGTTTAATCGTTTACTCATTTCATTCAAGTACAACTGCGTCAATTCGGTAACGGTAGTTGAAAAAGTAGCAATCGTTGTTGCACTGCCCATCCTTGAAGACATCAAATATTGATAAAGGTAAATGACTTCTGAATGCGGTAAGTCAACATTTAAATACGTTGATAAGTTTTGAATCGTCGTTTCAGCTGCTGAGTAGAGTCCTTGATCATTTTGATGAATCTGATTTTCAATTGACTTTGTCTCGAGGTCTCTACTTGAAATATGCTTTAATCCTACTTTTCTGATACGACTAATCAAAATATATAAGTGAGAAAAGATATTAATGTCATATGGATAATGAATCGTAATAGCCAGTTTTTTTTCAATCGTCTTGATCTGATCCAAAATATACAACACATCATAGTGATTAAAGTTTAAATCTGTATTGTTCTTCAACTCATTCACATTCACGATATTCATCCGCTGGATACGTTCAGTGATGGCTTTTCGTATAGCTTCTTCTTCACCCAGAATAGAAACTGTTCTGTTCCTTCTAACTAGCTTCAAATTATAAGCCTTTAATTCTTCTGCGATGAATTGCTCATCATTAAAAATAACCGTTTCACTGACAAAATAGTCAGCATACAATTCGTTGATATTTCGAGCTTTAGGAGAGTAGAGCAGTAATTCTTCCATTACACGACCGCGCCTTTCAGCTGGTGTGAATTGACTAGTTTTACGTGTTACTTCTTTATTTGCGCATATATATTTCTCGTAATCTAACCGATAACCTCTTCCTTTCTCTGATAATATAAGCTCACCACCTGGAAAGCTTTCATTAATATCTTTGATTTTCCGGTATACGGTCTTTCTAGAAATGGCTAATTGACTAGCTAATTCTTCTGAAGTCGTAAAACCAGGTTTTTCTGAGAGAAACAGCAACAGTTTTTGTTCATGTATTTGCTTTGAACGCAACGCTATCTCCTCCTTTGTTAGTTATAGTGTACCGGACATTTAAGAAAACGTTTTACAAACAAATGTCCACTGCAATAGACAAATTTATGATAGGGCTTTCTTTTACATCAGATTATTTTTCGTCATCTCCATTTATTGCTTACATTCTTAAATACCTTTAATTAGAGAGTGTATCTGATTCAATCACACTAGACAATCAGCCTATTTTCTCTCTGTTTTTCGTTTTGTAAAATTAGCATGCAGTATTGTACAAAAAAGGAACTTTCATTGAAATTTGTTACAAATTAGTGTATAAATAAAGTATAGATAGTAAACGCTTCCAATTTTATGGTGCAATACTGTCTTGTAATCAACTTACTTAACTTAAGGGGAGAGATGTCCAATGAAAACGATTATGTTAGTGTGTACAGCTGGTGTCAGTACAAGTATGTTAGTATCCAATATGCAAAAAGCCGCTAAAGAACGAAACGTAGAAGCAGATATTTTCGCAGTATCACCGAATGAAGCTGATGGTTACCTATCAACTAAAGAGATCGACGTACTTCTACTCGGACCACAAGTTAAATTTTTGAAAGATCAATTACAAGAAAAAGTTGCCAGCAAAAATATCCCTGTTGAAATCATTGATATGCGCAACTTCGAGAAAATGGATGGCGAAGCTATCTTAGATACAGCATTAGGATTAGTGAAATAACCAGAAAACACTTATGAAGCCTAGAATATATATAAAAAAGGATTCAATCACCCATTATGGATGATTGAATCTTTTTTATTACTTTGAAGTAGATCATTCATGCAATTCATTTTCGTAAATTTCTCGATTGATTTCTTTGACACTTTTGATTTCGAGCGCATTATCAACTAAGCCTGGAGTTGTTTCTACTAACAGTACTTCTTCTCCACCCTTATCTAACACAAAGTACTGATTATAATGTAAATACCCCGTAAGATTCCGATACTCCAACAATAAATCGATATTTTCTTGTGTGTCTGCTCCTTGTTTATAACTCATATTTGCGGTTGATTCTTCTGAAACGATTGTATTCACGACATCTACCACCGACTTAGGTTTTGAGTCTTGCACAATAAACCAAAGCCATGAACCCGCAAATAAGATCAATAGAATAATGACCCCTATTTTAAGCTTTTTTACTTCATTCATCCAAGTCCCCCTATATATATACTAGCACACATTGTGGTTCAATTATTTAACCATCATTTTTTGAATCAATTTTAAGAAAGACCTTTTTAGAGTCATAAGAAATGATCAGAAATTATTCCAAGTTTTTTACTCCAATTTTTCTTTGCTAGTTTTTAGAAAGTTAACTTCGTGTATACTGTTAAAGCGAAAGACTATTCGTTATTTTGCATAACGTATACCATTGGTATATTTAGAGCTAGAAAACAACACCTATCAATATAAAATAACGGACAGAGAAAAATTGCATGGAAAAGGTTTTAAAAAATTGTACTGTAATCGACACGGAGAACAAAAGATATTTAACACGTGATATCTATATTGATGCATTAAGCGTTATTTCAAAAATCAGCGCTCCGGAAACAATCAATCATCAAAATTACGAAATCATAGACTGCGAAGGCAGTTATGTTTTACCAGGATTGATCAATGCGCATTCACATCTATTTTCTTCAGGAAAGCCTATGTCAGCTAGTTTTGGAGAAGGAACAATTAACTTTGGTTATCGGTTACTGAAGACAACAATTGGTCAGTCTATTTTAAGAAAAATCATGGATAAACATGCTCAAATTCAACTACAATCTGGTACTACCACCATTAGATCTGTTGGAGAGTTTTTTTATCAAGATGTCAAATTGAGAGAAATTTACGCTAAAGACGAAAAAATTGGGCCTTCCTTACTCGTCTCAGGCTTTTTTCTTAGCATTACAGGGGGGCATGGTGCACCCTATTTAGCCCTTGAGAGTGATTCCCCTTGGGAAGGTAGAAAAAATGTTCGTAAAAGTATCAAACAAGGTGTGGATTGGATCAAAATCTGTGCAACTGGTGGTGTAACAGATGCGAGAAGAATCGGAGAAGCTGGTGCACTTCAATTTACCGAAGAAGAAATCACAGCAATCTGTGAAGAAGCCCATAAAGTAGGTGTTAAAGTTGCGGCTCATGTCGAAAGCACTGAAGGTGTAAGGATTTCTCTTCGGGGAGGTGTTGATACCATTGAACATGGCGCCCCAATGGATGAAGAAATCATTCAGCTTTACAATCATAATCCTAAATCCTTACGTGGTTATACTTCCCTCATCCCAACTTTTCAAGCCGGCGCACCTTTTGCCTTTTTAGCTAAAGAAGAAAGTGGCTTAAACGAGATAGCCTATCAAAACGGTAAAATGGTTTACGAACACTCAATCGAAAGTGCAAGACAAGCTATTGAAAATGATATAGCGATTGGTATGGGAAATGATGCTTCAATGAAATTTGTAACGCATTATGATTTCTGGAGAGAACTTGCTCATTTTGTCGACCACGCTAACCTATCAACCTGGCATGCACTAGATATCGCAACTAGGCAAAACGCAAAAATAATCGGAGTCGATCATGTTGTCGGTAGCATAGAAGTAGGAAAAAAAGCGGATATTATTGTCCTTTCAGAAAATCCTGTCGAAGATATCAAAGCTCTTACTAAAATCTCAAAAGTTTTCAAAAATGGAAAGCTCGTTCAACGCAAAAAAGTAAGAAAATATCCTGAGCTAGATCAACTTTTGGACAAAATTCTGAAATAAGGCTGTTTCGCTAAACATTCTAGAACACGATAAGTCATTTTAAGACATAGAAAAAAGGTTCGGGCACTGGTTAAAAATAACCGTGTCCGGACCTTTTTTTAAAATAATCCGAAAAATTTCTTCTTCTCTACGCTTGTTGGCGTTGGCGGGATAATAACATCCCCGTTGATCAAATCTTTAGTCGTTTGATGGAACTCATGCCATTTATGACGTCCATAGTCTTTGATGAAATTATCATGTGCTTCTTGCATATGAAAAGCTCTATTCGTCGTATTATGTGCATCAGAAGCAATAAAATGAACAAGATTAGCTTCAATCAGTTGTTTGCTGAACTTCTTGATTTCTTTTCCAAATCCACCTGTATAACTGGCAGCAGTCAATTGTGCCAACGCACCATGTTCAACTAATTCTTTCAACTTATCAGGATCTTCTAAAATCATTCGATTACGTTCAGGATGTACGATTACCGGTGTTTTGCCGTTCGTTTGTAAATCATAGAACAAACGCTCCGTATAAGTAGGAATGGATGAAGTCGGAAACTCAATCAACAAATATTGTTGTTGCTCATCCGTGAATAAAATTAAATTTTTTTCTATATCTTCTAAAATATCGCCATAAATCCGTATCTCTTGACCAGGGAACAACGTTAATGGAATCCCCTCTCGATCAATTTCAGTTTGTAAGTTTTTGACCAGTTCAATCACTTTGCTTTTTTCATTCATCCAGTCTCTATTCATATGGTGAGGCGTAGCCAGTAAATGTGTAATCCCCTCTTCTACTGCCAAACGAGCCATATCCAGTGAATCTTCTATTGTTTTAGCACCATCATCTACACCTGGTAAAATGTGGCTATGCAAATCAATCATCTCGTTCACCCTTTCTTTATAACTGTTATTAAAAATTTGGTTCTTTTTTAAGGTGTTTTTTTGTACTATTTGTACTCATGTGCTCAGCTATTGGCTGATTTTTATTAACTACATGGACGAAAATATCTATTGGTAAATTTTTCAAACAATGGCTTAACTTCCGATTAAGTCCACCTTTATGAGCGCCTAATAGAGCAGGACTTTCAAATATATTTTGATTCACGTATAGCAACATGTTTTCTCATCCTTTCCAAAACAAAATCTGCTACTTTGATGTTAACATCATAACATATTACTGCTTACTTTAGTTTTTTATTCTAACAGATTCCATACCTTAAAGTCATTTTTTAGATGATAGTTAAAAGTGTATAGCTTCATTGCTCATTATCCTTAATAATTTTAATTAGCTATTCAATTTATTATAGAAGTACACTTTCGTTTGTTATACACTAATCCCAATAGGTAAGTAAAATTAACAAATCTATTTGAATATTGAATTACGAAAGGATGAACAAGTTTGGCTTACAATCTATTTGACGGCATTCCCACTAATGATTTAAATGACTTAAGTCATTTAACCATTTATAGCTTGCTAGAAACATTCGGACAAAAAAAAATACCCACGGCATTTACTTTAAACGATTTACTAGCTAATTATACGAAAGAAACTTTGCTAGATTGGACATCTTTTAATTATATTGAAGTACGTAAAAGCTGGACTAAAAAAAACATCGTGGTTCATGCCACAGAACAGGTAAAAGAAACATTAGAAGGTCGATTACTGGCTTTGAGTCAAGAACAATACACTCTTTATAAGAAGGCGTTAAAAGCGCTAGAGCTTAAAGAAAATGACTCTAGAGCCTATCATTTATTTTTGATTAATGTTCTACCAGTAGCAGTTAAACTTGGCCTTACTTTTATAACCTCAAAAAACAACCAATTGACTTTGACTTTCCCAGAAGAAGTTACAGAGATACTGGAAACTGATGCTCATTTTAAAAATCAGGCACTAATTCAGAAAATCCAATCCTTTGAAATGATTCTTAATGCTGCCGTAAATTTATATGGTGTTGTAGATTTTTCATCACTTCTCAGACTTCAGTCCATTGCTTTTCCAGAAAATGATTTAACCCCTGACAGTATTCGTGACTTTTACCATTATGTATCCCTCATTGCAATCGCCAAAGGACATTTTGTTTTCGAATTTAAAATAGCTAGTCGGCGGTTTGACAATGATTATCATGCACAACTGTTCTCTGAAGCGCTTGGGTACCCAAATCAACGATATCAACCGACAAAAACAGAAATTAAGTTCTTTGGTAAAAACGACTTTGACCATAGATTAGCTTCTTATAAGAAGCTTGTCAAACTGGTAAAGTCCTTATCTGATGATCCTGAAATGGCAATAGACGTTATTGAAACACATGCATTGATGGGTTCTTTTATGTCTATTATGATGGACGAAATGAATGATTCAGACCTTGTAATTTTTTCATCAGAAGGAGAAGCAAAAAAATTCGCTTTTCTTTATCATGATTTACTCAGAGAAACAAGACAATGGAAAAACTATGGCTATAAAATCAAAGAACATTCAGAGATGGTCAGTGCCGTAGATCCTATTGTCAGTATGAACCACTTAAATCATTTAGCACCACTTCAACCCAGCAAAAACAAACCTCACCATGCAGTAAAAGTAGGACGTAATGATCCATGTCCATGCGGCAGTGGTCTGAAATACAAAAAATGCTGTGGTAAGTAAGTTAAAATAAGTTAAATAAAATCTGAGGGATTGCTATAAAGTGATTCTTCAGATTTTTAGTTTAATTATATCAAGTTTAAAAAACAAGTTTTGTTTACCTTATTAAAAGGTTCGTTCCATTCAATTCTCATTTTCTTGATATCCTACGTATTGTTTGACCTTTCTTCATTGATTGGCTGATAAAGGTTCGTTATAATTGTAAGGATTATAACCACAGAAAGGATTATCTAATGACGAAAAAACAGCATTCTTTTTATTATGGATGGGTAATTGTCGCAGTCTCTGCGTTATGCCTATTCTTTAACTCACCAGGACAGACTTTCTCGGTTTCAATATTTATTGATTATTACATTCAGGAATTTGGTTGGAGTAGAAGTCAAATATCCAGTTTTTATTCAATCGCAACTTTGGTTTCTGGTCTCTCCATGCCCTTTGTAGGCAATTTAATCGATAAAAAAGGACACCGAACTTCTATTGGTATCGTCGCCTTTCTATTTGGGTTAACGTTGATATGGATGAGTCAAGTCAATGCACCTTGGATGATCTTGATTGGATTTCTTTTTATTCGTATGTTCGGACAAGGCGCTATGTCGCTCATACCTTCCGTTCTTATTCCTCAATGGTTTGATAAGAAAAAGGGACGAGCATTTTCTTTTGTAACGATTGGTGCCGTACTCGGATCAGCCACTTTTCCGCCTTTAAATCATTTTCTAATTCAAAGTAGAGGCTTAACCTTTGCTTGGTTGTTTTGGGCCGTGGCCTTATTATTCATTATGTTGCCGATTGGATTGATTTTTGTAAAAAATCGTCCCGAAGATATGGGACAAGTGATCGATGGTCAGCTATCTGTTTCGATTGAAGATGAAAAAGACAATAAGCTCTCCGATGCCATTCATCCTCCCGATGTATCTTGGACTTTACAAGAAGCCAAACAAACTAGAAGCTTCTGGTTAATGTTATTTGTGAGCATCGTCCCTTCACTAGTCAATACTGCTTTCACCTTTCATATGGTCTCCATTATTTCTGAAAAAGGACATGACGCTGCATTAGCTGCTTATCTATTGAGTACGATTGCAGTCACTCAAATGATCATGACATTTGCAGCTGGATATGTACTTGAAAAAGTGAAAGTGAATATTGTTAAATCTTTAAATTTTGTTTTATATTTTGGCATTCTACTCTTGCTAAATTTCAGTGAACAACCTGCTTTACTATTTGTCTTTGCAGTATTACAAGGAAGTTTCGTTGCTTTTGATAGTGTTTCAACAAATGTATTGTGGCCAGATTATTTTGGCAGAGTTCATTTGGGTAAAATCAGAGGGTTAGCTATGTCTGCTATGGTTATTGGATCTGCTTTAGGACCGCTACCATTCGGGATCGCCTATGACATTTTTGGTGGATACCATGAAGTACTATTGCTCGTCTTGATTCTTCCTGCACTAGCTTCCGTAGCTTGTTTCCTTTCTCCAGCACCAACAAGAGAACACTTAAGTGATTAAGTAAATTAAAATCATGAAAGCAGGTTTAAATTCTATTGATGAATTCAAACCTGCTTTTTTATCCATTTTATAGTCTTATCAATTTTTTTACTAACATCAAAAGACCAATCTGCTACTATCCTATTTCTCATTATGCTTTAAAATTTGTTTCAAAAACATTCAAATACAAGGTTATGGTTTCTTCAAACTGCTTAATGGTTACATATTCATTCACTTGATGAGCTAGTTCTGGGTTTGCAAATGAGACTACGAGCGTTTGAATTCCAAACATGGCTGCATCTGTAGCACCAGGAATGCCGACATAGATTGGTTTTTTATTGGTTGTTGCTTCATAGATCTCATTAAATTTTTTTACCTCTGGTTTGCTTATATCCGTTTCAACAGGAGGAATATTTTTAAAAATCGTTACATTTGCTTTTAAATCAGGATAATCGCCTTTCACTTCGCTAATGATCTTATCAAATTTATCAAGTATCATTTGTTCCGTCATGTTTGGAATCGTCCGAATCTCCATTTCAAAGAAAGCTTTGTCCGGTATAACATTTAATCCTGTACCGCCATTTATTTTAGTAACGTTTGAAATAACCGGACCTAATACTGGATGTGGGTCGATAGGGAGTGAAAAGCGGTCATGAAAGACCTCATGCAATACTTTATTCATATGTTCAATGGCATTTATACCATACTCTGGTGCGGAACTATGTGCTGCTATCCCTTCAAAAGTTAGCCTTACTCCTAAAACACCTTTTTGTACATACCCAACATAACCTGCAGTAGGTTCTCCTATAATCATTAAGTCTATCTGCTCTTTAGGAATAATGGTGGCCAGTTCTTGAGCACCTGTCATTCCAACTTCTTCATCTCCGGTTATCAGTAAAAACACATTATTTCTCAATGAATCATTCTTTTTAGCTTCTATAACAGCTAAAACCATTGCGAGCGTTCCCGCCTTCATATCACAAGCACCACGACCATAGATTTTGCCTTCTATTTCTTCAGCTCCTAGTGGCTCATATAACCATGTTTCATCTCCTACTGGAACAGTATCCATATGTCCACAAAAAGCTAATGTCGTTTCGCTATCCTGGCTAGCCGCAACATAAGCATAAATACTGTGGTAGCCTTTCTTGTTTGTCGTCACAGAAGCGTTAATACCATTTTCTCTCAAAAGATTTTCATAAAAATAAGTGATTTTTTCGTCGCCGTCTCCGGGATTTGTTGAATTAATTTTGATAGACTCTTTTAGTAGCTCAATGCCTTCTCTTTCCACCAGATATCTCCCATCCTTTTTTACTACAAAAATTATTCCGCCATATCTAATCACCAAAATATCCTATTTAAGGTATTTTAGTATGATGGTCAAATCAGTATTTAAAGTTTCAAACTAGTAGGTATGACAGAAGTAATAATTTTCATAGAAATTTTAAATAACACGCTCTATTTATTTCATCATAATCGTAGCCCGTAACCTTTCTATGAACTTTTTTTGAAAAAAATCATACTTATTCTTCAAACGGTGCATCTAGAATATGGATTTTAAAAAAAGAGAATGGATTATATACTCCTATGGTCCGTTGATTGGATTGTTTGATTGGATTGTATAGAGAGAGATTGGTTGTTTATTCTTTATTAGAATGCAACATGGTATTTATTTTCTAGATTATACACACGATAACTTCAAAAAGATGCAAAAAGAGCATAAGATAAGTAAGTAAATATTCTCATCTTGCGCTCTTAATACGCTAAACTTAATTTTAAAGTTGAACTATTTATTTAAACTCTACTTTATTACTTTTGGAAAAATACTACTTTTAATCACTTCTTCTAAAGAATTTATTGATTCATGATAAGAAACTTCTTTAGATAAGAATTCTTTAGTATTTGTTTCATAATCTTTTCTGTAAAATTCTATCGAGATTATTTCTTCTAGTACTTCTATTAAATGATACCCTTCCTTACAGGAGTGTGTCTTATTTCCAAGCTTCCTTACTTCTATTATTTCAGGAACTAATTTTTTTAATTCTTCAAAGTTAATTTGTCCACTCTTCCATATCATATGTATATCATAAATATGTCTAGAATATCTATGACTAGTATTTTCTTCAAAATAATCACAAACAGCAAACACCTTATCTATAAACGTACGGTCAATGGTTTGAACGTACATCAAAAAAGGTTGCAAATTGTACTTATTGATAACCTCTATCTCATTATTAGCTAAAAGAAATTTCGTAATATAATTGCTTACTTCTTTTTGTTCACATGGAAAAGCTCGATAGGTTAAGCTGGTTTCAACTATTATATGATTCACCATAAACTCGCCACCAACATACGCCTTCTGATATCCGACTAAATATTTATTAAAATCTCTTCTAGATCGTATTTCAATAATTGGTTCTACTTGTTCGTTCAATAGCTCAAATCCAGTTTCCTCTATAGTTCTTAAAATGTTATTTTTGATATTACGTTTCTGTTTGTTAGTAACTTTTCCAGCGTTCTCCTCTATTTTCAAATTAATATCTACGTCTTCAGAAAAGCGATCTATTATGCTATAACATTTAGAAAGAGAAGTTCCACCTTTGAAGACAATATCAGGAGAAACCTCTGCTAACTTCTCTAGTAGTAAAGAGACATAATAATCTTTTTCAACTTAAAATTCTTCTAAGTTCATTTCTGCCGCCGTCGCACTCACAATTTCTTTAAAGGCTTTACTATCTTCGTGTAATTTCATAATCTATCTCCGATTCATAGACTCTAACCTTAGTTTTATCAGGATAAGGTTTTAAGCATTCTTTAAAATCTGCTTCACTTATTTTTACATCTTTTAGGTAATTAAGAATTTTAATTTTTGCATTGCCCATTGGCTCTTCGCATAATTTTTCATAATCATTTAAAAGGTCTAATACCTGAAGGACTTTATAGTTTTGGGTACTTATCTCTTTTTTTGGTTTCCGTATGATTATTTTTTTATTATAATACGTAACATCTCTTTTAACTGATGCTGTTTTGTTCGTAACGATTGTGGTTACACTCGCTGTTTGACTAGTTAATCCCAGACTATTCGCAAAATTAATACCTGTTTTATAGCCAACAATGCCATCACTGTCCTGTAGGAATTTTTTGTCGATTATTTTATCAACACTTAGTATAGGACTACTTAAAACTGAATTTTTATCGGGCACAAAATAAATACCATTTGTAACTTTTTTTATCAAACCTTTGTCTGACAATCTTTTAATTGTTTGTCTAAACGTATTCGGCTTTAAATCTAATTCTTCTTTTAACGTATTCGTAAATATTGGTTCGTTGTAACCATATCTCTGTACAATCTGCTCGTATATTCCAGCCATTCATAACCCCTCCCAATCATATTGTAACACATTATAAAATAATATTTCAAAATATGTTACAACTTTTAATCCTTATCTATGAGGCAATCGACCATCCATATGATGTAAAAAATGATTTTAAAAGTTCATAAAAAAAACGTTGGCACTCTTACTCACCAACGTCTCAATTAATTCTATAGGTTTTATTTCTATTGCATTTCTTCGTTTAAGTCTTTCATGACCGCTTCTATTTCTGGTAAACGTTTAGCCGTTTTGAACTTGATGTTGTTCTTTTTACAAAAGTCTTCAACGATCCATTCAATAGATGCTTTGCGGACTACGATCTCTTTCGGTTTCCCTTTAGCACACACTTCAATCAGCATATTAAAGACTTGTTGCGCAACATGCGTTTGGTCTTGGAGAGTTTTAAAGTTTAACACTTTTCCACTCCCTTTTTCCGCACACAGCATAATAATGGGGTAATAAGGTCTCTCATGTGGATGATCTTGCATGACTGCTTGTGTATGCGCGACATCAAGCACGATCGTATTTTTGACTTTTGGCGCGCGTTTGATTTGATATCTTGCCAAGTCATTTCTAAACTGTATCGGTTCGTTGACTTTTTGTACTGCTAGACTTGTTGGCAAATCAACTGTCTCTGTCATCCATTTCCCATCTTTTTCGATGCGGTTGATGACTTTACCACTTGAAGCTGCAGGTATGGATGGATTTTCTTTTGATTCAATCACCGTTAACAATTGATTTAAAACAGTCGTTGTCCATTCAACTTCGGCTTCATTTAATACTGCCCATGGAATAAATCCTGGTGTGTATTTCAAGATTTCTGGAATCATTGTCTCCTTTGAATCAAAAAGATTCATGCGATTAAGTCGATCCATATTATCTTGATCGACTCTTTCACTATCTTCGATAAATGAAATCACAATACCATCTTGCACCGTATGGTAGTTATAAGCGGGCACTGTTTCTTCATGATCGATAATTTTATACAAGCTACGTAAACCTTCATCGCCAGTATATAAGCCCAGACCTTTAAAGACGTCCTCTTGACCCATAATAGAAACAAATGTCTGCTCACCAGTAGTTGGATTGGTCACAGCGATCCATTGTGAGTCATCTAACTGTTTCCATGGTGCTACTTGTTTCACTCGCTCAATAGCATCGTATAGATTAGTCCATTCTTGATTATCAGGTTCCCCATGCGCTGGTATCCACTTATCATCTTCTTCAGTCGTAAAAGCACTAAAACCTTTTGTTTCTGTGCGTTCCATCCAAGTGTCATACCATTTTTCAACGGGTATAAATACTTCATCATCTTTAACACGTGGCACACCACCTAAGAAATCAGTGTATTCTTCAGCGGATAGAGTGGATAATCCCTCTTCTTTTACTCGGTAGTTTGTGTCCGTTACGACCGCAGTCAATGGTCCCAGTTTTTTACGACTGACTGATTTCGTCAACTCGATTGGTTGAACTGTGTTCAAGTATTCAGTTATTTGCTCATCGTTAAATTGTTGTGCCTTCATTACGCTACTAAGCAATTTATTGAATGTTTCAAACGCATTTGCGAGTTCTACTGTTGAAAATGGTCCTGTGATGATAGGAAATTGCGTTAAGTCATTGACAAACGCAACTAGAAACTGGTCTTCCACTTCTATTAAAGAAACATGCCAGTCATAGAGTTCATCTCGATCAGCTGGGAGTGCTTCAACTTCGCCGATATTCGGTGCGTCAAGTTGGTTTTGCTTTAAACTTCTTTTATATACTGTCAATAATTTATTCGTTGCGTGAAATCTCATGCGATACATCCTTTATTTATCATTTGTATAAGGTAATCTTAGTATAAACAAACGTAAGTTAGTTCGTTTCTTTACTAGTTTACACTACTAAAACATATCCGACAAAGTATACTTCCTCTAAAACGCTACCATATTAAAGAACCATTAGTATATGTGGAAAAATGTCGAACTTATAACCAAAATAAAGCATGACCCCCTAAAATTATCAGGGATTCATGCTTTATCATAGTAAAAAAAATAGCTACTCTTTTATTATTTTGGGGCAAATTCTAATTCTGGGCTTACACTAACGATAACTTCTTGACCTTCTTCTAATTCTACTTCTAAAGATTCTGGTCCTAGCTCTCCCTCGGGATCAATCGGACTATCAACGATTGGTAAAGCATTTAATCCTTCATAAACCATGATTTTCCCACTCTTATCACTATTGGTAGTGACTTCATAACTACCTGGTTCGATATCTTTGCCAACTTCCCAAGTACCTGTTGAAAGTACATTCGATAATGTGCGTTCAGAAACTGGTTCAAACCTCGTCTCTTCAAGATCATTTAGTGCTATTTTTGTACCATCTGTCAAGTCCGTCGTTACACTCGGTACACCCATATTCATTGAACCATCTTCTAGTATCTCTAAAATATTTGTGTTTCTGTCATCATTATTTTCAATCAACAAGTTCCCAGGTTCTTTACCAGTAATCTCGTAACGTCCAGCAGGCAAATCTTCACCTACAACGTATTCCCCATCAGTTAGTGTTTTCACACCATCTAATGTATCGGACATGGCTCCTTGAGCACCGCCAGATGCTTCTGTTTCATCTTCTTCGGTATCCATTGCAGCATCACTCGTTTCTTCCGTAGTTTCATCTGCATCAGACATTTCATCTGTAGCATTATCATCGGTACTACAAGCTGCAAGGACTACTCCACTGGCAAGCATTAACGTCAATACCTTCATTTTTCTATATGTAACTTCAAGAATCTTTACTTTCAATTTACTTCCTCCTAGATGTGAAACATTTGAATTTTATTGTAACATTTAGTTATTCCATTTCCAAACAAAGTATCATATAATCTACTAATCAAGAAAATATTCGTAAGATTTTTACAAAAAAACACAGCGAGAACAGTTGATAATCAAAAAGTCCGGATTCTCCTCATTTTTTTTGAGAATAATCCGGACGCACAATCTTTTTCTATTGATGTATACCGTTTGAAAATCGTTAGTACTGACTACTTTTTGACAATCAGTTGGATGGCTTTCTCTATTTTTGCTGATTGATCTTCAGTGCTGTCAGAAGGGTTTTCTAGGCAATCTTTTAGATTTTCAGCAACAATCATACCGATCATTCGGTCAACGCTAGAACGAACTGCACTAAGTTGGGTGACGATATCGATACATTCATCATCTTGTTGGATCATTTTCTGAACGCCTCTCATTTGTCCTTCTGCTCGTTTTAGGCGATTCGTCATTTTCCGTTTTTGTTCTTCACTTTGATTCATCTTTCGTCGTTTCCCCTTTCCAGCTAGACATTCCGCCCATTACGTTGACAACATCATAGCCATGTTCAGCTAAACGTTCACTAGTCAGCGTTGAGCGACCACCAGAATGACAGATCACGTGATAAGTTTTGGTTTTATCTAGTGCATCTATTTCTTCATTAAGCTGACTGAGAGGAAAGTTATGGGCATTGGGGATATGACCATTTTCAAACTCGTCAACTTCTCTAACGTCTAAAATCGTTAGTTCTTTGTTTCTTGCTTCTTGATAAAATTCATCTGCTCCAATTGATCTATACATATTTAATTTCCTCCGGTTTAATAGTTTGGTAGAGTGCAAATGCACCATCGAGATTTTTTACAGTGAAACCTTTATTTTTCAGCAATCTTTCAGCAATATAACTTCTCAGTCCGCTATGACAACTGACGATATATTGTTTGGATTGATCTAATTCATTCAAACGCTCACTTAACTGATCAAGCGGGATGTGCACACTATCTTTGAATGTACCGTGTTCTAGTTCAGCAGCATTTCGAACATCCAATAAAATAGCACCAGCTGCTAAGTTTTCTTCTAGTTCATACCACTGAATAGATTCACTGATATTTTCCAATAAATTTAACCCAGCATAGCCTGCCATATTGACGACATCTTTAGCAGCACCAAATGGAGGAGCGTACGTAAATTCTAATTCTGGTAAATCCTCGATCGTCATATTCGCTTTGATTGCAGTCGCTAATATGTCGATTCGCTTGTCGACGCCGTCAGCCCCCACCGCTTGCGCACCGTAAATTATACCGCTTTTTTTATCAAAAATCACTTTCAACAAGATGTTTTCTGCACCAGGGTAGTATCCAGCATGACTTTTCCCTTGTAGATGAAGGACATGGACAGATAAATCGTTTAGTTTCGCTACACGTTCACTTAAACCCGTAGATCCTGCAACCAGATTGAATACTCTCACAATAGCTGTTCCAATACTTCCCTTATTCTTTCTATCGAGCCCAGCAATCACATCAGCCACTTGTCTTCCTTGTCGATTAGCAGGAGAAGCTAGTGATATCAAAGCATTCTGATTTAAAATTTGTTGGTTTACAACGATTGCATCCCCTACTGCATAAATGTCAGGATCACTCGTTTGATAGTGATCATTCACAACTATACCACCACGGTGTCCAAGTGTAAGACCAGCAGCTTTTGCTAAGGTGTTTTCCGGTTGTACGCCAACAGATAGTAGCGTTAAATCACTCTTTAATTCTGTTCCATCTTCTAGCTGAACGATTTTCCCTTTATCCTTGAAGGCTACGGCTGATTGTCCTGTAAATAGTGCAACATCGTTCGCCAAAAGTTCATTTTGTACATAAGCTGCCACTTCTTCATCGAAAGAAGGTACTACATGTGGTGCTTTTTCTACGATCGTAACGTTGAGTCCACGTTTTTTTAGATTCTCAGACATTTCCAAACCAATATATCCAGCACCGATAACCACAGCTCGTTCAACAGCCGGTTCATCAAGACGTGCCATAATATCATCCAAGTCTGGCACATTTCTTAAAGTAACTGTATTTTCAGCTTCTGCTAGTCCTTCAATCGGTGGGATAAAAGCCTTTGCTCCAGGAGAAAGAATCAGTTTATCATAATGATCTTCGGTTATTTTACCGTTGAATTTAACGGTGACGGTTTTGTTCTTGGGTGAAATGGCTACTACTTCATGATTTGGTTTCACATCGATATCAAATCTGCTCTTTAACGCTTCTGGTGTTTGAACAATCAATTTTTCTCGCTCAGCTATTTCTCCAGAAACATGATAGGGCAAACCACAATTGGCAAAAGATACATAGGGTCCTTTGTCATACACAACAATCTCTACGTTTGACAGTAACCTCCTTAACCTTGTTGCTGCTGACATACCCCCTGCAACGCCACCTACTATAATCACTCTATCCATTTTTATCATTCTCCTTTAGTTGTTTTCCACTGATTCATACCACCACGAACATTAATCACTTTGTAGCCCTTTTTCATTAGTCTTTTACAGGCTTGTTTGCTTCTCATACCTGACTGACAAATGACATAGACTGGCTGATCTTTCTTTCCATTGAAACGATTAATCTCATTTAAGGGTAGATTAGTCGCACCTTTGATATGTCCGGCCTTGAATTCTCTAGAGGTTCTAACATCGATCAATTTACTTTTCTTTGGTAACCGTTTTTTCAATTCTTGTGTAGTGATTTGCTCTACTGGTTTAAACAATGCAAACATCTATTTTCCTTCTTTCTTTTTTCTCTGTTTAATTGAACTCTTTCAGTGATTGGCCTTTTACACCGCTAATATACTGATACACTATCTGGAAGAAGTTTTAAATTCATCTAATTATAAAATACCCATACGGGTATAATAATCGAAAAATCATCCCATGTCAAATACCCCTTTGGGTATAATTTTTAGAATAAAAAAGTCTTGAGCAAACATTTAAGCTACTCAAGACTACTTATATTCAAATCATTCAACGACAGCGTACTTTTCTTTTAGTTATCAATCGTCCTAGGTACTTCGTTATTTACCTCATATATAATAAGTTTTCCACTATTCTCTTTATTATATACATTATAATTGCCAACCTCTATATCCGTTCCCACTTTCCACATACCATTTTTTAATGTATTAAAAAATGTTCGCTCTGTAATGGGTTTAAACGTCGTCTCTTCTAAACTAGTTAGCTTTATTAGGCTACCTCTATACAGATCAACTGTTAATTCAAAAATTACTGCTTTTTTATTTTCATTATTCAATGATTCTTTTATATCTCTAATATCTACTTTAGCATTATCCATGTAAAATCACCTGAGGATTTTGCAGTGAATAAATAACGTCCAACTGGAAGGTTTTCTTCAACACTGTGCTGACCGTCGATTAATTGTTCTGTTTCTCTAGGATGTTCTAGTTCAGTTTCAGGTATTCTCTCTTTAAAACTAGCAATATTTTGCTCACTAAGAGAAGCATCATGCGTTTTAATGCAAGCTGTGAGCACGATTAAACTCAACATTGATAAAAGCATTAACTTAAGTGTTCTAAACATCTTTATATTCTTAATTTTATCCCACTATTTCTTTGAAAGATTTAGTATTTAATCAAAATATTTCTTGAATCTCTTCCAAGTGTGTATGGCAGAATAAATATGTAGAATAGTGCATGAAAAAATTCATAACTCAGATAAAAATAGTCCATTGTTTCTACTTTACCATTCGCCTAAAATGGAGTTTGACTAAGAAATTCAGAGAGGCTTGAGAAAGGATGCTCACAATGAACCAAATCTATTCTATCAAAAAATGAAAACTGAAGAAGGCTATTCTTCAAACAAATTTGTCACGAAAACCGGTTATGATTGGTTTACCTTAAGAAAGTACGCAGATCATAACGTTCTTCCAAAAGTAAAAAACAGTAGAAAACAAGTGAGTTCCTTGTAGAAAGATAATCTTCTAAAACTAAACATTCATAGGGGAAATCATTTGCCTGCATCAAATGATAGGCAAAATGCACTTGACATTCGAGACAAAAATCTCTTATTTAAAGAAGATTGCGTTTCTTATGCACTCTTTAAAAATCATTACTGTAAATTTATATATTGTATGCTTTCTTTATAGCTTTTAGTGCACTCGTTTTCTAACTAATGAACAGATTGCATTCAGTATTTTTAGTGACTTCTTTAACTGATTCATTTTCATTGTCGACTATATCGATTTGACTAATAGCAATTCGCTGAGCAGTATCCAGTTCGTCTACAATCTCTGTTATCGATAAGTATAAAAACTGTTACAGTCATATAATGTCACTCAATAAATATTGAACTAACCTTTTCATATTTTCACCTCTTGAATTTTTTAAATATCTTAAGTTATTTTATCAATAACACTTTTAAAAAAACCAACATTTGCAGTATATAGTGCAAATGTTGATTTAAACAAAAACCTTTAGAATGTCATTACTATTTTAGCTTTTTCCACTTTGAAAAAGTTTGTAAATTTATAAAATCAACTGAAACTTTATTCTTAGACTTAATCTGTTCCCTTTATCTAGGTTGCGCTCATTATTATGTTACGTTTATAATTTTGAAGTGAAGAATATATAATATATTATCAAAAATATTGAAGGACTAAAACAATATAAGAAAATCACTTTACAGGTTTCATAAAGATTACTACTTTTTAGATGCTTATAATTTCACATTATTCTGTTTCATTTTTGAAAGGTACTGAAATCGTTCTCTTTTTTTTGTAAATTTCAAGTTTAAGTTAGCCACGTATTTTACAAAAATATTAGCTTAATTGTCAGTTGTTCCATCAGTTATTATTATTAGAAGAAGTCAGTCTCCATTTTTGAAAGTACTAACGTGCTTAGGCTAATTGGGATAAAGAGCGTAGAGCACGAGCAAAACAGTCATGTGATATTTTATAGCCACGTATTTTCTGAGGGTAGTCATTCATCCATTGCTGGATTCTCAAGTATTCCGTCTCACTCAATTGACCGATGACTTTTACTTTTGGAATAAATTCGCAAATAAACTTATGTTGGATTTCGATCATTCCTCTCTCCCACGAAGCATAAGGATGACTTAAATACACATCTAGAGTTTCTTGAAGTACCTTTATGAAGGCCGGTAAACTAAGATTTATTATCAACGGTAATGGTCTTATATACTTTAGAGAACGTGTACCGATCCGATGCCGAAATGACTGATTGGCTAACTTCATTATAAAATCTAACCTCTCTTTTTTTCAAAACCTTTTATAAGTTTAAAAAGATTTTCGAATTTTTTCTCTATCTAACCTTATGCAAAAATATATCCAGTTCGAATCAAACGAATAAAAAATTAAAACAGAATATCGTACTTTTTACACAGAAGTCTGGACTTGACTAATTCAGTCCCATTTTAGTTAATAATAATTGGCATCACTTATATAATACTGTAATTGCGTCTATCCATAGACAATTTAGAAAGGAAAATAGTTGTATGTTTGATATCATTTCAGATAAGGAAAAGCGAAAAGTTGATATAATTAAAATATTATATTATTCCGAAAACTCTGTTACCCTAACGGATTTGCACGATAGAGTAGGACTATCTATACGAGGTTTACATTATAATCTAAAAGAAATAGAAACAGATGTTAGTGTTTTAGGCGGAGAAATCTTAACTTCAAAAAAAGGATATAAATTAATACTCCCTAGTAATATTGGAATGGATTATTTTGAAAGAAAAATTATTAAATCGTCTGTAGGTTTTCAGCTACTTGAACGCTTGTTTCACGAAAATTCACTAACATCTGATGAAATACAAGAATCGTTATTTGTAAGTCCTTCTAGCTTGTTTCGAACTACTAAGTTAGTAAATAAACTGCTTCCAAAATACGGACTTTCACTAGAAACTAACCCCTATAAATTAGCGGGATCTGAAGAATTAATTAGAAAATTTTATGTTCGATTGTTCTATGAGGCATACGGTGAACAGGAGTGGCCATTTGTCAATATAAATCTTGACCTTGTTCATAAACTCATTACAGAATTTTTAGAAGATGTCGGTATTGATAGAGATAGTACAAGTGTACCCAAACTCAGAATTTTTTTAGGTATCCATTTAACTCGTGTACCAGAAAAAATATCACTTGAAGAAATTTTTCAAGATAGTAAAGAACTACAAAAAGTTCCGATCGATTTAGTTAAAGATACTGAAATGAAGGTAGCACAATGGTTTAAAACAAAAAAATATCCGACTGAATTTATAGATCGTTACTCCCTATCATTTTCGATTCTTTTTATATTCTTCTCGGGTATTCATTTAGACCGTACACCTTCGCACATTGAGACAGATCGTCTAAAAATAATAGAGACTTATTTAAGAAAAATAGAATTCATGCTTGGTCTTGAAAATACTAACTTCACAGCCCTAATTTATAATTTGAATCATATATTTGCTAATTACAGTATTCATAGTAAATTAAATATTTTAGAAGACTACTTACTTTTCAAACCAAGAGAATACAGTATGATTGATGCTCTCGAAACTAATTATCCATTATTTTTCAAAGTATTCGTAACTAATTTAACTAATTTAATTGAGGAAATGAATTTAACATATAATGATTTATTATTAGAAGAATTACTATATTACGCTATTTCCAAATGGCCCAATCTGTTTCAAGATTTATTTTATAAGTATTCAGGTTTCACGATATTAGTATATAGTCATCTTACTGACTTACACAAAAAACATTTTTTACAAGGAATAGATTCTCAAGTGGAAAAAAATGTTGTTGTTCTACCATTTAATGAGAATTTTTTAGATGAAAAATCATTAAAAAACTATACTTTTGATATGATCATTACTTCTAGTACAGTTTTTTTGGATATCACACAGCCAATAATTTATTTACCATCTAATCACAGCTTAGTAAATTATGATCCTTTTATTAAAGCAACTAAAAAAATAAAACGAGATAAACAGCACTACCGAAAACTTATGTTAGAAAAAAACATATATGACTTAAAAAACAAATTTGGTTTATAAGAATCAAAGCTATAGCATTACTTTCTACTATTTACGAAAAGAGTTCTCTTTTAATGAATTTGGTAAAGAATAAAGCCTAAAAACAAAGTACTTTGGAAAAGGACGTACAACTGCTTAAGACTGCTGTATGTTCTTTTCCTATTTTTTGTCTTGATTTTATTTGGTTCTATAATATTTGGTGT
The DNA here is from genome assembly GCF_017599325.1 of Marinilactibacillus kalidii. Classification (GTDB taxonomy): domain Bacteria; phylum Bacillota; class Bacilli; order Lactobacillales; family Carnobacteriaceae_A; genus Marinilactibacillus; species Marinilactibacillus kalidii. Next base: position 175,104 of record NZ_JAGFVM010000030.1, read on the forward strand.
TGGTGAGAACTCGCCAACACTATTTTTATGTAAAATGAAACAAGCGAGATTCTCTGATAGACTATAGTTACCACACCAAATCTATAGGAGGAATCTCGCTTGCTTGAATCTAATGATATCAAAAAATTGCTTCATATCCAAGATGAATCGATCACATTGACTCAGATCGATCGTCAAACCCTAAAAGGAACTTTAACCAATATTGTCAGTGGGACAATCACTTATACACCAGGCTATTGTCCTAAGTGCGGTGTTAAAAACGCCGATTATAACATTATTAAGTACGGAACCAAGCTAACTAAAATGGTCTGGAATAAGGTGGCTGGGTATCCAACGCGCCTTTATCTAAAGAAACAACGTTTCTATTGTAAGTCTTGTACACAGACCTTCTCTGCTCATTCCTCAGAAGTCGAAGAACATTGTTTTATTTCTAAGAAAGTAAAGCAACACATCGGCTTTCAATCAAGAGAAGATCTTTCTATGAAGTATATAGCAGAAGAACATACGGTATCACCTTCCACCGTTAAGCGAGTGATTAGCACATTCGCCCAAGTCTATTACCCTGACTTCCAATCTTTACCGCCTTGTTTGCTTTTCGATGAATTCAAATCAGTCAAAAATGTGAAAGGTTCGATGAGCTTCATTTACGCCGATGGCGATACACATGAGGTGATCGATATCCTTCCTGATAGAAGAAAAGCTTATCTCAAACTTCACTTTCAAAAGTATCCGCTAAAAGTGAGAGAGCAGGTAAAACTCATCGTGATTGATATGAACGCAGCTTATGAGTACTTTATAAGAGAGCTTTTTCCAAATGCAAAAATCATTATTGATCGCTTTCACATCACCCAGTTGATTAATCGATCTTTAAATAGAATCAGAGTAAAAATCATGAAACAATACAACCATTCTAGCTATCCGTCTAAAGGAAT